>NZ_AP022834.1:2222708-2963611 GCF_013394385.1 Kocuria sp. TGY1127_2 | reverse complement strand
TGTTCTCCTTGTATTGAGGGGACGTCCGGCACAGCCTCGGTCCCTTCCGATTCCACTCGAACTTGTCACCGCGAGACGGGCAAATCGGGCTGGAATAAGAAGGTCCGCCGAGGGCTCATCCACGGGTTGTACCCAAGTTCTCCACAACCTTGTACACAGTTGTGGATAATGTGGATAACCGTGGATGGCTCTAGCTAGCTTAGGCCATTCAGGAAGCCTTCTGAGGCCCAAATTCGCGGGAATCTGTAATCACAGCTTTGTAGTTTCCCGGCATACCGCGGGCTGTGGGCCGGCAAAAAAATTTGGGATTATCCACAGCTGTGAATCGTGGCGAGTGCACAGCATGTTGAGAGGGGCGACCTTGGGGGAAGAGAGCCCCTCAAGTGTGTGTCCTTGGTCTAGTTCACCGTTTCTCCACGGAAGTGACTTGACCAGGGTGTTGATCTGCTCGTATAGTTTGTTAGTCGTCTGCGCGTTGGACTATGCCCATATGCCGGAATCCGCCGTCTTGGGATGATCCGGAATTGGAAATGGATGTCCGACGGCGCAGGAGAACCGAAAGCGCCAATCCTCTGCCTCTTTGCATGAACATCGCCCGCAAGGACCCAGACCAGGGGTAGGCCCGAACAAACAGTCTTGGAGTTACCACAGTGAGCAAGCGGACTTTTCAGCCGAATAACCGCCGTCGTGCCAAGAAGCACGGCTTCCGTCTTCGTATGCGCACCCGCGCCGGTCGCGCCATCTTGGCTAACCGCCGGTCCAAGGGTCGCTCTTCCGTTTCGGCATAGCTGACTCCCCTGTTCAGGGGCGTCAACTGGTGCAGGTCTCCGAGGGGACCAAAATACCAAGCGCCAACCCGGTCTGCGTTGAAGGAGCCTTGACGTGCTGGCACAACAGCACAGGATGAGGACTTCTGTACAGTTCTCAATGACTACACGTTCCGGCGTCCGTAGCGGACGCCGGAACTTAGTTCTATATGTGCTCCTTACACATAACTCCTCCCCCAGCATCAGCGGATTCGTTGTATCGAAGGCCGTAGGCAACGCCGTCATGCGGAATCTCGTCAAGAGAAGACTGCGTGAGCTGGTGGCAGAAACCATCAAATGGAACCCATGCGGCATGAGTATCGTCGTCAGGGCGCTGCCGGCGTCGGCCAACGCGTCCTGGGATGATCTGGTAGGTGACTACCGGAGTGCTTGGAGCAGCATTCAGCGAAAACTTGAGGTGCCGGAATCGGGCTCGGTTCAAGCATGTGAACCAAGGCAAGCCGGTACACCGCAATGACGTGCAATCATGGCAGGGACGTCTCTATCGATCAGGTGGCTTCCGAGGAGCGTCTGTCGAACGCACCGGCGGAATACGTGCGTCCTAACGGGGCCGGTCAAGCGGTCTGGACACTTCCGCAGAATATTGCGATCGCGTTCCTTCGTTTGTATCGACGGATTATCTCGCCTTTGTATGGAGACGTCTGCCGGTATTTTCCGACCTGCTCCGCGTACGGGCTGGAAGCGATCACCGTTCACGGACTCGTCAAAGGAATGACGTTAACCGTGAGACGATTATTGAGGTGTCACCCCTGGGCAACCGGAGGGGTGGACCCCGTGCCTCCCGGGCGGCGGAGCTTCGCGCCGGGTACTGAGCCCAAGATTTTGCTGTTGAACCATCCGCCTGCGGCGGAGAACACGATGCCCCACGAGCCTCGGGGCTAGGAGTCAATTCCTGATGAACCCAATCGACATCATTCTGTGGCCCTTCAAATGGATCGTTTCCGCGGTCCTGTGGGTCTTCCACAGTTTGTTTACTGCCATTGGCATGGACCCGGCCTCCGGTTGGACATGGGTCCTCGCCATTGTGTTCATGACTTTCGTCATGCGTCTGCTGACCGTTCCGCTGTTCATGAAGCAGATCAAGTCCATGCGCGGCATGCAGGAACTGCAGCCCGAAATGGCCAAGATCCAGGCCAAGTACAAGGGCAAGAAGGATCAGCTCTCGCGTCAGGCGATGGCCCAGGAGCAGATGGCCCTGTACAAGAGCAGGGGCGCCAATCCGTTGTCCTCGTGCTTCCCGATCATCGTGCAGATGCCTGTCTTCTTCGGCTTGCTACAGGTTCTGCGTGGCGTGCCCCCGGCCTCGGGCAACCATGAAGGCATTCTGGTGCTCTCGGCTGAGATGGTGCATCAATTCAACGATGCGTACATTCTCGGGGCACCCCTCTTCTCGACCCTGACGCATCCCGGTGATGGCAACCACACGTCCACCGTCATTCTCGCGATCATCATGATCGTCGCGATGTCTCTCACCCAGTTCTTCACCCAGCGCCAACTTACTGCCAAGAACATGAGTGCGCAGGCCAAAGAATCACCCATGTACCGGCAACAGCAGATGCTCATGTATCTGTTCCCCGTCATCTTTGCCGTCGGCGGTATCAACTTCCCCCTCGGTGTTCTGGTGTACTGGACCGTCTCGAACTTCTGGGCCATGGGCCAGCAGTGGTGGGTTATCCGCAATAACCCGACTGCCGGTTCACAGGCTGAGAAGGAGCTCAACGAACGTCGCGCCGCCAAAGGACTGCCTCCCGTAGGCAAGAGTCGTGAGGAGCACGAGGCCGAACTCGAGGCCCAGCGTGAGCGTGCCCAGGGTGGCCAGCGACAGCAACCGGTGAGCAAGAACCGCCAAAAGAAGAAAAAGAAGAATTAGCGCGGCCGTGCCGGGCCTGGGAAATCTTCCGGGCCCGGCACGCTGAATTCAGGTCACGTGCGGTGCATAGGGCACCCGAACCGATGACTGCGCCGGATCCACGGTGCGGAGCAGGAGAATTCCATGGTCGAACAGAATGAGGAACGTTCCGACAAGGCAGCGGTTCCGGCTGAGGACGAGCTTCACGATCACAGCGGGCATACGGAAGATCAAGATCAGAATGGCCACGAGCCAAGCTCAGAGGCTGTGAGCGATTCCGCCGCAGGCTCCCCCGAACCCAAAGCGACCGAGGACGAGAGCGAGATCGCCGCCGACTACCTCGAAGAACTGCTGGACATCGCCGATCTGGACGGGGACATCGACATCGAAGTCCGTCAGAACCGTGCGTACCTGTCCGTGGTCACTGAGGAGAACGAGGACGACCTGGAATTGTTGGTCGGTCGCCGGGGCGAGGTTCTGGATGCGTTGCAGGAGCTCGTTCGATTATCGGTGCTGGCATCAACGGGTCAACGTTCACGACTGATTCTTGACATCGCAGGATACCGCGACCGCCGCGGAGACGAGCTGGAAACAATGGCCAAGCAAGCTATTTCTTCGGTCAAGGAAACCGGCGATGCCTACCACCTCAAGCCCCTGAGCGCGTATGAACGCAAGATCGTCCACGACCTTGTCGCCGAGAACGGACTTCACTCCGAGTCGGAAGGTGAAGGCTCCAAACGACATATCGTGGTGTCGATGAAGTCCGAGGCTCAGGATGACACCGAGGCCGCAAATTGAATTCTTCGGAGATTCAGCTTTCAAGTTCGGAACGTGAAGCCGCCCAGGCGGTTTTCGGGGAACGCATCGAATTGGCCGAGCGCTATGTCGAGCATTTGGCGACCAGCGGGATCGAGCGAGGTCTGATCGGCCCCCGTGAGATCCCCCGCCTGTGGTCCAGGCACGTGCTCAATTGTGCGGTCGTCGAAGCCCTTATCGGACGCAATTCACGCGTTGCAGACGTGGGCTCTGGTGCAGGCCTCCCCGGCCTTTGTCTGGCCATCGCACGGCCAGACCTGGAAGTTGTGCTCATCGAACCTCTCGAGCGGCGCGTCATCTGGCTGGACGAAGTCATCGAGGACTTGGGCCTGGATAACGTTGATCTGCGGCGTGGCCGGGCGGAACATTTCGTCGGAGAGATCGACGTCGATGTCGTGACTGCACGCGCGGTTTCAGCGCTCGTGGGCCTTCTGGACATGACCGTGCCCCTCCTGAGAGGAACCGGACAGCTCCTGGCGTTGAAAGGCAAGTCTGCGGAAGAGGAAATCCAAAAGGCGCAGAAGAAGCTCAACAAATATGGCGCTCGGTCGACGGAGATCCTGACGGTCGGGGAACCGATCTTGGAGCAGCCAACCACCGTAGTACAGGTCGAACTGTAACGCCCATTGATTTAGGGACTGGTTGAGTATCCACAATGACCGACAGTTCTGCTTTCGGAGAGCCTTTCCGGGTACCCTGGTGTGATGTGGAATCATGCAGCGGATTGTGAAAGGGACAATTGGTGGTAGGAAGACATAGGGCTCCCGACTCCGGGATGCCACCTAATCCGCAAGATCAATCCGAACCGGTTGTTCCCGACCAAGGTCGCCATGTTTCACATGAAACGATGGATTCCATGACGTCGCGGATCAAAATCACGGACCGCCTCAAATCCCCCGTTGCGAGAGAGCTCATGAACGAAAAGAAGCGCTGGAAGCAGCTAGCCAAGCAACCGGTCCCCCGCCCTGACCAGACTCGCGTCCTGACCATCAGTAACCAGAAGGGCGGCGTCGGGAAGACCAGCACGGCAGTGAATCTCGCGGCCGCGATGGCCGATCGTGGATTCGAAACCCTCGTTGTGGACATCGATCCCCAGGGGAACGCATCTACTGCGCTCAACATTGAGCACGGAATTGAAGTCGATTCGACCTATGACGTGCTTATTGAAGGCACAGCCATGGGCGATGTCGTTCAACAATGCCCTGACTACTCGAACCTCTATTGCCTACCGTCCAACATTGATTTGGCTGGTGCGGAAATTGAACTGGTATCTCTCGTGGCTCGAGAACAGCGGCTTGACCGCGCGCTACGTGAATACGGAACATATCGAGAGGAGCAAGGGCTCCCCCGTCTGGATTACGTATTTATCGACTGCCCACCCTCCTTGGGGTTGTTGACGATTAATGCATTCGTCGCGGCCAGGGAGGTCCTCATTCCTATCCAGTGCGAGTACTACGCCTTGGAGGGATTAAGCCAGTTGCTCAAGAACATTGAACTCGTTCAAAAGCATCTGAACCCCACACTGAGTGTGAGTACTATTCTCCTCACAATGTATGATGGACGCACCAATTTGGCCTCTCAGGTGGCTGACGAGGTGCGGCAGCATTTCCCCAATGAAGTATTGGATGCCGTCATTCCCCGTTCCGTCCGAATATCCGAGGCGCCTAGCTACCAGCAGACTGTTCTCACCTACGATCCTCATTCCACAGGTGCGTTATCCTATCTGGAAGCGGCTGTGGAGATTGCCCAACGAGGTAAGAAATAGAAGATAATCAGCAGTGAAGGCCCCGATACCTGGAGGTATCGGGGCCTTCTTTGTGTTGCTCAGGGCCGTTGACATATAGACCACAGAGCTAGTGTATTTACATGGCAGCCGGATATCGTTTCCAGTCGTGTGCATCCGGGTCGTCATAAACAGGTTTCACGTGAAACTACATATTCCTCCGAATGGATTCGGACAGAGTCGCTGTCCCTCTCCCCCGGACTGACGACCTGTTTCAGTCACCTTGAGGGTACCTAGTCCTTGCTGCATCGTTCCAGCAGAGTCGGCGTGAGCAGGAAATGGGGCCACCTCCTGGATGTGCGTAATCGGACTACGGCGGCAGAGGATTGTCGTCTAACGGAGTCAGCGTTTCACGTGAAACGGTCAAATAAGCCTGGCTGAGCAAAACCTAGGACTTGCGGACAGGCTCACGGGCTGACCGTTTCTTCAGTCTGGCACGCAGGTCAGAAATCGCCATTTCTGCAACAGATAAAATTCCCATCGAAGGCAGGCGGATTGACATTCGGATCAGTATGGAAATTATGTATGGTCCCTCCGCCGACGGAGAACTATGACAGAGTTTCACGTGAAACAGTAGTCAAAGTAGCTGTTTGTCGAAGAGCTCGAGTCTTACCCCACAGGACCTTCGTTCATACGATCGCCCCCGTTCAACAAACTGCCGTGCGTCATTGATAGACGTAGGGTCCCGAGGTTCGTAATCAGCAGGGCCTGTTTCACGTGAAACATCCAGTGGGTCAGTCCGCAAAAGGGCAGGTTGAGGAAAGGACCGAGAGGTGTATCCACGGTGCAGTACAGCACCGGCATCCGATGACCTTGAGGCCGCGAGGTAAGTGAGGAGCCTGCAACATCTATTTTTGTGCTCCACAATTATGCGCAATATCAGTCCTGGAGTCCGAGAATCGAGAGACGGGGCTATAGAATGATGTGACTACCAACAGCATCATTAAGGAGCACCGTGGCTGAGCGACGTCGTGGACTAGGTCGTGGACTGGGGTCTTTGATCCCAACGACATCTACAGAAAATTCGAGCGATGCGGTGGATATCGAACAGCCGGGAGAATCTTCTGTTGCTAAATCTGTTTCACGTGAAACATCCGCCCCTGGCGCAAGCCGGGAGGCCAGCGTTTCTGAAGACGCGCCCTTGAAAGGGGAGGACACGAAGAAGACATCAAGCCGACCTGCCCGGAGTGAGCCAAAGAATAAAGACGGGGCTTCGAATGGCGTGAACCAAACGAAGAGGACGGGAACTGGCTCGCCGAAATCCGCCAAAGATGAACCTACAAAGACGTCTCAAAACGAAGCAAACGGGACGGCAAAGAAGGCGCCAGCTAAAAAGACAACGTCTGAGGGGCGCCGGTCCGCCGCCTCGGGGGAATCTGGGGCACCCTCTTCCGGAAAGGGAAAAAATCCCTCCTCTGATGCGAAAGCGAACGGGGAAAAGGAAGGCGGCAACGGTGCACCGAATCGCAAGTCTGGTGGACCTCGGGCCGACATGGGTGCGGCCCTGAGGAAGAGCTCAGGAGGCCGGCGGCCGGTCGATTTCTTTTTTCAACCCTCGGAGAGTAATTCCAGCAGTAGCGAGGCGACTAACGAAGGTCCGAGGACACAGGACAACGATGGTGACGCCCCGTGGACACAATCTGAGGATAAGGTTTCACGTGAAACAAGGAAGCCGCAGACTGCGTCGGGTCTTGCCGAAGACCATGCCCAGCCCAGCCGTGAGGCCAATGAAGCGGACTCAAGCCTGATTCCGGTGCCGGGAGCCTATTTTGGCGAAATTCCAGTCAAGGACATTCATCCAAATAGGAAACAGCCCAGACAGGAGTTTGATGAGGACGAGATGGAAGAGCTCGTCCACTCGATTCGCGAAATTGGCTTGCTACAACCAATCGTCATCCGACCAAGCAACGAAGCGGGCGATGAAAAATACGAATTGGTGATGGGGGAGCGGCGTTGGCGAGCTACACAGCGAGCGGGTCTTGAAAAAATTCCGGCCATCGTGCGCGAGACCCAGGACGTAGATCTACTCCGCGACGCCCTGCTGGAAAACCTACATCGCAGCCAGTTGAACCCCTTGGAAGAGGCGGCAGCTTACCAGCAGCTGCTGAATGAATTCGGCACCACCCAGGATGAATTGGCTGCACGCATTGGTCGATCCCGTCCCCAGATCTCCAACACCATTCGTCTTTTGAGGCTACCTGCACTGGTTCAAAGACGAGTGGCTGCCGGCATCCTGTCCGCCGGACATGCGCGGGCACTATTGTCCCTCAGCGACCCAGCAGCCATGGAAAGGTTGGCCCAACGCATCGTGGCAGAAGGCCTCTCAGTTCGATCGGTGGAGGAGATTATTCAGTCGGGTGGGGCAGAGAAGGGTACCCAAAAGCCTCGAAAAGCCGCTACGCCCAGCCGCCACCATGAACGACTTGATTACATTGCTGACGCATTTTCGGACAAGCTGGATACGAGTGTGAAGATCAACCTTGGTGCTCGGAAGGGCAAGATGACCATCGAATTCGCTTCGGTTGACGACCTCAATCGTATTATCTCAGTGCTTGATCCGGAGATCGAGAGGGACTGAACGAACTCGGACGTCCACGACTCATTGCTTATCTGACGGCGTAATCACAAAAAATGCCCGCTTCGTTTCACGTGAAACGAAGCGGGCATTTACGTAGGTAGATCCTAGGAGAGGAAATCGGCGAATTCCTTCTCCAGTACTCCCTTAGGTTTGGCTCCGACTGAGGTCTTGGCCAGCTCTCCATCTTTGAAGACGTAGATGGCCGGGATGGAAGTAATTCCGTATTTGGCCGCGGTTTCGCCGTTCTCATCGACGTTCAACTTCACGACATCGACTTTTTCGGCATACTCCTCGGCAATTTGGTCCAGTACGGGGCCTACCTGACGGCAGGGCCCGCACCATTCGGCCCAGAAATCGACGATGACAGGGCGGTCGTTCTTGAGGACGTCCTCTTCGAATGTAGCGTCAGTAACGGCCTTGGCGTTGCTCATATCTGATCCTTTCGAGGTGGGTGGAAACTACTCGGACAACCGAGAGAATATGTAGTTACAGGGACTCCAGGTAGTGCTGGGCGTCGATGGCGGCAACGCACCCTGATCCGGCGGCAGTAATGGCCTGCCGGTACGTCGGGTCGATGACGTCGCCGGCGGCAAAGACACCTGGAACGTTGGTTTTGGAAGAACGGCCCTCCACAGCGATGGTGCCCTCGGAAGTCAATTCCAGTTGGCCCTTCACCAAATCCGTTCGCGGGTCGGAGCCGATGGCGACGAACAAGCCGTCTACCTCAAGACGTTGTGTGAGACCAGACTTCAGGTTCTCGACCTGGAGTGCCTCGGTCTTGTGCTCCCCTTCGATTCCGACCACTGCAGAGTCCCAAATAAATGTGATTTTGGGGTTGTTGAGCGCACGTTCCTGCATGATGTCGGAAGCACGGAGAGTGTCCCGCCGGTGAATCACGGTCACGCTCGAGGCGAAGTTGGTGAGGAACAGAGCCTCTTCCAACGCGGAGTCTCCACCGCCGACGACCGCAATCGGTTTTTCTTTGAAGAAGAACCCATCACACGTTGCGCACCAGCTGACACCGTGGCCCGAAAGACGGGCTTCGTCGTCGAGGCCCAATTTGCGGTATTCAGAACCGGTCGAAATGATGATGGCTTTCGCCCGGTGGACAGTGCCGTCCTGGAGAGTGATCTTCTTGACTTCTCCATCCAGCTCGACGGAGTCGACGTCTTCATACTGGATGTCTGCGCCGAACCGTTCCGCCTGCTGTTGCATGTTAGCCATGAGCTCGGGCCCTTGAATACCCTCGATGAACCCAGGGTAGTTCTCCACATCTGTGGTGGTCATGAGGTCACCTCCGGCCGCGACAGAGCTTGCGAAGACGACCGGATCCAGGTTGGCACGCGCAGCGTAGACGGCCGCCGTATATCCGGCAGGCCCGGAACCGATAATCACCACATCATGGACCTTCTCGGAGCCATGACCTTGAGGTTGTGACGTCTCGGCTTCCTGACCTTTGAGATTGATCAGGGGAGCCGCCCCCTGTGAAAAGACGCTGTCGGTCACTTATTTCCTTCCATGCGGGCCAGGCGCTGGCCAATGCGGGAGCCTCACCTCAAAGGACACTGAGGCTCTATGTTGATCTGTTGGATGAAACCTAGGGAGCCCTCAGAATATTCCGCAGGGCTATTGGGCACGGAGAATGACTCACAACCCGACCAACCCATGCCCGGAAAGCCGAACCCGGTCTACTTGACGCTGATTTCGCCCACGTGGAGGCCATAGTTGTAGCCGCCGATGGGGGAGCTGACCTGGGGAAGCTGGGTGACATAGACAATCACATACTGTGCCGACTTCGACTTGGCCTCGTCGGAGAGATCAACCGAGGTAGGACCGTTCTTGAATGAACCTTGGCCGGCCTTGGTGGCGCCATCGAGGCTGGGGGAGTCATTCGTGTAGACCGAGAACTGACCACCGGTACTCTTGGGCGCATCCACCGTTACCTGATTGACCTTGGCCGGTTCTTGCATCTGAGCGGCAAGGCCGATTCCCTTGATCAGCTGACCGAAGTTGGCATTCGAAAAACCATAACTGGTCCAGTACGTTCCCGGATTGCCGTCATTGGCTTGGCTCAAGGTGCCGTCCTGATCAGACATGAAATTCGGGTTATCGGGAATGACACGGGAAAGGTTGGCGACCTGCGGCGTTGCCGAAGAATCCGACGGAGAAGATGACTCACCGGAGGATTCCGAATTGGACTGGCCCTCCGCGGAGCTCACGGTACCGCTGGGGACCGATCCCGAGCTCGAAACGAGAGATCCGAGCTTGTTGAATCCGAAGACGACGAGGACGACCAACAGGATGACGACGATCGCCGCTGTGATCCACAAACCCGCCGAGCTTCTACGACGAGGCTCCTCGTCGTAGTACTCCTCATCCTCGTCGTAATACGGTTCCTCAGGGTCTTCTTCGTCCTCGTAATCCTCGTATTCACCGGCAGGGACGAATTCTTCTTCATCGCTGTAGTGGTACCGGTTGTCGCCGTCGTATGAACTGTCTTCCTCCCGCAACGAAGCCGCGGCGGCAGCGGAAGAACCACCCGCGACGTCGGTTGCCGCGCGATCGAACAGTGTTCCCCCGCGCTGGGAAGGACTGGAGGAACGCCGAGCGGGAGGTTCCTCTCCAAAGGCCTCATAATCAGCGTCAGTCCATTCCGTCACGGGAGCAGCGGAGTCCTCTTCATCCTGAGCAACTTCCTCCTGAGGTGACGTCTCTGTCCCCACCTGTTCGTAATCCGACGAAGGAGCCACGGGAGCGTTGCCACCCCCGAAGATCTCCCCACCGAGTTCTTCATTTTCGGAGGAAACGTCTTCCTGATTCTCCGTGAGCAGCAGATCGAGCAGATCATTCGCCCGAGCGTGAGAGGTAATCAGGTAAGTGACATCATCGGATTGGCCGAGGTCGAGCACCTGAAGGCTGCCCGAGCGGGACCCCGTCGCAATGTCACGGGCATTTTCAATGAGCAGATCACTGTGGCTCGGACTGGCCACAAGGATCGAAACCTTGCGTTCGAGGACCTGGTCTTTGCCATCCAGAACGTGGTCCTGTGCCGCGGTGGTAACAATCTGAGCGGTCACCTTGTACCGGCCACCAAGAACGGTGCCGAGTTGAATCGCCTGCGTCAAAAGTACCCCCGCGCTAATTTGGGTCGAAGTAACAGTTCGATGATACCGGCGTTCAGGCCCTTGTGGTCCGAACTACCTGCCTAGACGTGCCTTCAGAGGTTTGAGAACGCTGTCCAGCTCCCGAACGTGGAAAACTCGTAGGGCCCCGAAGTAGACCACACCCATGATCAAACCGCCGATCAGAATCGTGACAAAAGCCGTGATCTGACTGTGCCAGGCGAAGCCGCCAAAGGCTCCGCCGCCCATCAGGTGAAGAACGACGAAGCCGACGACTCCGGCGACAATCGCAGAAACGGTAACCCGAAGGTGAGTCTTGACGATGCTGGCCAGATCATAATCGCCGAGCCATCGGCGTAACCCCCGGTGAAAGAGCAACGTTGCCAATATATTCTGCATCGCGTATAGACCGGCCAGACAGAAAACAATGTATTGAGGCGGCAATTTGCCGACCGTGAATCCCAGGATGATCACGATCACCGCAGAAATCGCTTGGTTGATCAATGGTGTCTTGGCGTCTTCGTGCGCGTAGAAGGCGCGTCCCATCATGAAAGCGATGGTCAGGAACGGACCGCCGAGAGCAATCACGGAAATCACCTGGCCGATCACAGCACCTTGGGCGGGATCGCCACCACCGAAGAGCATCCCGATCGGTCCGGCATAAACGATCAGCGCCACGGCGCAGAAGATGGTCGCGACCGAAGCGACCCGAAGGCCGCGTGAAAGGGTTTCCACGAGTGAGGCGTTGTCGTTGTTGTCCGCGTAGCGGGACATTTCGTTGAAGAGCACGGTTGCGATCGACAAGCCGATGACGCCGTGGGGAAGCTGGTACAACATGGTCGACTGATCGAGCACATTGTTGCCCGCGATCGGGTGGCTGAAATCCTGTTGGGACCCCTCAGGCCTGGTGGCAATACGGGCCAAGAAGAGGAAAGAAAGATTCGCAACGACGCCCGTTGCTAGGGTCCAGCTGCCGATACGAGCCGCCGTTCCCAGTCCGATGCCCCGCCAGCCGAGTTTGATACCGAGGCCTAGTTTCAATGCCTTGAGCGGAATAAACAGAATCAGGGCTTGTGCCATGACGCCGATCGTCGCCATTCCCGCAAGCCAAAATGTTTTCTCCCCGCTCCAGTTGGAGGGGTCATGATGCGCTGTACCCCAGGATCCGAACAAGCCTATGAACACCAGCAGCGAGGCGATCGCGACCACGTTGTTGAGAACAGGAGCCCACATGTAGGCGCCGAAAGCGCCGCGAGCGTTGAGGATCTGGCCGACTACCGTATACAGGCCGTAGAAGAAGATCTGCGGGAAGCACCACAGGGCGAATGTCGTCCCGAAGTCGATCTTTTCCTGGGACCAGTCGTTGGCCATGATGCTGATGATCGGGCGCGCGCAGAGGACGACGATTGCCGTAATGACAAACAAGCCGATGATGGCCAGGGACAGCAATCGGGAAATGTAGTCGGCGCCGCCGTCCGGCTTCTTGGACGCCTTGATGATCTGGGGAACCAGGACCGCGTTGAATACGCCTGCCGCGACGAGCACGTAGATCAAGTTCGGCAGTGTATTGGCGAGGGCGAAGACGTTACCGGTCGTCGTCGAGGCGCCAATAGCGATGGCCAAGAGCATGGTCTTGACGAAGCCCAGGAGGCGAGAAACCATCGTTCCCGCGGCCATAATGGCGCTAGATCGAGCACCAGTTCGTGCCATATTTGCTAAGCCCTATCGATGAAGTTTGGGATCGGCACCGGCCCGGAACCCAGCCCACACGGTTCTAGATCTGGTGGATGATGTATTCCCGAGCGATATCCGCAATCCTACGTTCGTTCGGAAACGAGAGTTTACGCCCCAAGTCGTCGATGTTGGACCAGGCGACGTCGATGGCCTCGTGATCCGGGTCCTTCTCCGTAGTCAGATACCCGCCCGTAGCTTCCAACAAGAAGTGGTGCACGGTCTTGTGGACGCGGTGCCCGGAAACCGTGAACCAATAATCAATGGAGCCCAAGGGTGCCAGCACATTTCCCGCGATGCCCGTCTCCTCTTCGATCTCTCGACAGGCGGCCTCCTCATTGGTCTCCTGACCCTCGGGATGGCCTTTGGGGAGGCACCATTCCAGACGTCCGCCACGGTTGATGCGGGCAATGATCGCTACGGGTTGCCCAGAGGTCTTCAGATCGACGACTATGCCCCCGGCAGAGACTTCTTCCACCGTGGGCAAGGGGGAAGGCGGGGTGAAAGCCCGCTTCTTCGGTGCCCGGGGTACTGGAAAAGTCATATGTCCACCTTACAGAGTTACTCCTTGACACGTGCTGAGAGCACGAGTGTGTGACCTAGACTCCGGGGTCATGTCCGCGCTTCGACCCCACTGATGCCGCGGTTTTCTGGCACGCTTTAAGGACTATGGTTAACCTCTTTGACAGCTCCTCAATTCACCCCGCAGCTCTGGACCTCGGAAAACTCTTCGAGGATCGGGGTTTTGAGCTGTCCCTGGTGGGTGGCCCCGTGAGGGATCTGTTCCTTGGATCGGCCGCGCTGGACCTGGACTTCACAACCAACGCGACACCGGATGAGACGCTCGACGTCGCCCGAGAATGGGCCGATGCCCACTGGGAGATCGGCAGGGCCTTTGGAACCATCGGGTTGCGCAAAAGTGACGCGATGATCGAGGTGACAACCTACAGGGCCGAGGCATACGACCCCGATTCCCGGAAACCGACGGTGGCATTCGCCAGGAGACTCGAGGACGACCTCTTCCGGCGAGACTTCACCATCAACTCCATGGCCTTGCGACTGCCAAGTCTTGAACTCGTGGACCCGTACGGCGGCATTCAGGACCTTTCGGCCAATATTCTGCGGACGCCGGGTACTCCCGAGGACTCTTTCTCCGATGACCCTCTTCGCATGATGAGAGCCGCGAGATTCGTTTCCCGGCTCGACATCGACCCGGCGCCGGAATTGGTTGCGGCGATGACGGATATGGCTGCTCGAATCGACATCATTTCCGCCGAGCGTGTGCGGGATGAACTGATCAAGTTGATCGTTGGCAAGAACCCGCGGCGCGGAGTCGAACTGCTGGTGAGCACCGGCCTTGCTGACTATGTTCTTCCCGAAGTGCCTGCCCTGCAGCTGGAGACTGACGCCCAACACCACCACAAGGATGTCTACGAACACTCCCTCACAGTGCTGATGCAGGCGAAGGATTTGGAGACTGACGATGACGGCCCGGTTCCGTCACCAGACTTCACTTTGCGTTTCGCCGCGCTCATGCATGACATCGGCAAACCGGGTACCCGGAAGCTCGAAGACAATGGCACGGTCAGTTTCCGACACCACGACGTCGTCGGCTCCAAACTGGTCAAGAAAAGGATGCGCGCTCTGCGTTTCGACAACGAGACGATCAAGAACGTTGCCCGCCTGATCGAACTCCACATGCGCTTTTACGGATACGGGGACGCCGGATGGAGCGATTCCGCAGTTCGACGCTACGTTCGCGATGCGGGCGACCAGCTGGAGAGGCTCCATAGGCTGACCCGCTCCGATGTGACGACCCGGAACAAGAAGAAGGCCCAACGGCTCGGCCGCGCGTACAACGACCTGGAACGGCGGATTTCCGAATTGGCCGAACAGGAAGAACTGGAAGCCATGCGACCGGACCTGGATGGTCAGCAGATCATGGATATTCTGGGCATTGCACCGGGACCTATGGTCGGCAAGGCATATAATTTTCTCCTGAATGTGCGGCTGGATGAGGGGAAGCTCGGTGAGGACGAGGCTGAGCGTCGCCTGAAGAAATGGTGGGCGGAACAGAACCGCGGCGGCCAGGAAATGGCTTAGCGCTCTACAGCTTGATCGCCTGAAACGGCAGAGAGTTTTCTCGGGATGGGGGCGTGTTCGGTCTTTTCGGGGTTTCCTCAGGAGTACAGCCAGCTCTACCCACATTCATACTCTGGTATGAAATCGCCCTCGTTGCTTGAGTTTTCAGGGAACGAGGAGGAATTTGCTTATAGGGTGGGGTGAGACGACGTTAGACCCGGGCTCTCCGGGTTAGGAAGGAGCCACCATGATCGAGGTCTCTGGCCTCTCCAAGCAGTATGGGTCCAAGCGCGCCGTTGACAACGTTTCTTTCACGGTTCAGCCGGGAAAAGTCACAGGGTTCCTCGGGCCGAACGGCGCCGGTAAATCCACAACGATGCGTATGATCCTCGGGCTTGAGAAACCCACAACGGGCAGTGCCCTTGTGGACGGTAAAAAGTACAGTCATTTGTCTTCGCCGCTGACCTCGGTCGGTGCGCTGCTCGAGGCACGTGCAGTCCATCCCCGGCGCAGCGGTGTCAACCATCTCCGTGCTTTGGCCCGCACTCACGGCATTCCGAATTCCCGTGTGGACGAAGTCATCGAAATCACCGGGTTGAGCAGCGCCGCGAAGAAGAAGGTTGGCGGCTATTCACTCGGTATGGGCCAGCGTCTCGGAATTGCCACGGCGATTCTCGGCGATCCCAGCACCGTCATTTTGGACGAACCGGTCAATGGTCTCGACCCCGAGGGTGTCATTTGGGTGCGCCAGATGGCGCGGTTCCTCGCTTCCGAGGGAAAGACCGTCTTCCTGTCCTCCCACTTGATGTCGGAAATGTCCCAGACTGCGGACCACCTGATCGTGATCGGGCAGGGCAAAGTCCTCGCGGACCAGCCGTTGAAGGAATTCCTCAATCAAACCGGCGAGGATCACGTTCTGGTTCGCACCGACAATCCGGAAAGTTTCGCGGAGGCCCTTCGACAGGATCAGGTAGCAGTCCAGAAGCAGGACGACGACGCCCTCCTCGTGAGCGCCAACGGCCGTGAGGTCGCTCAGCGTGCTCAGTCCCAGGGTGTCTTGCTGTGGGAGATCACTCCCCAGAAGGCCAGCCTGGAGCAGGTGTACATGTCCATGACCAGCGATTCGGTCGAGTACCGCTCTTCCGATCCGAATGCGGGTCTTGGCTCGGCGGCGGCCGGTTCGGTCGCAGACTCCGGCTCCGAAAGTGACCGGGCATCGGGCGGTGCACACACCGCGTCCAACCCGACGGTCGCTCCCGCCACCCAGGATGACGGCTACGAACCTGCCCACTCCACCGAACAGGCGACCCCCTGGAATCAGGAGGAGAAGTAAGCAATGAGCTCCACTGTAGAAACACATAATGCGCGGGCCGCTGAGCCCGCGCGCTCAAAAACTCCTAAGTACAAGTTGTCCTTCCTCGGTGTTCTGAGATCAGAGGCGCTCAAATTCCGTACCTTGGTATCCAGCTGGGTGCTGATGATCATTACGGCGCTGATCATGATCGGTTTCGCCGCGCTGACCGCGGTCCAGGCCAAGGACTATGCGGACTCGTTGCATGACGCCATGACCAAGGGTAAAGAGATCCCCCAGTACTATCTGCAACTAGGTGACCCGGCCGAATTCGCACGCCAGGCAGTGGATTCGGGATACGTCTTCGGTTACATCATTCTTGCGTCGATGGCCGTGGTCTTCATTGCCTCAGAATTCGGCACGAAGTCGGTCATTTCGACCCTGACTGCGGCGCCCAAACGCGGAATGGTCTATGTGGCCAAGACCGTCCAGATCACACTCATCGCAGCGATCACAGCGATCGTCTCCGGTGTCCTGGCATGGGCGGTGAGCCAGTGGGTGCTCTCGACGTCGGACATGAATATCACGTTCGGTCTCTTCGAGGAACAGACCCTGATGAATATCCTCGGCCTGATCCTCGTGTTCGTGCTGACTGCATGGATGGGCATCGGCATCGGTGCGATTATTCGGAATAACGCGGGAGCAATCGTCATTCTGGTTGTTCTACTGTTCATCCTTCCGCTCCTTCTGATGCCGTTCCAGTGGGAATGGGTTCGGGACTTCCAGAGCTACATTCCGTCTGCGCTGACGGCCAACCTGACCAACCCCCTCGAACCGATGCAGGACCCGAAGTACGTTGCTTCCGGTGCCTGGTACGCGGTCTGGTGCGTCGTCCCGCTGATTCTGGGGTATTTCTCCTTCACCCAGCGCGACCCGAAGTAAACCGAGGTACCGGCGAAAGCGTCGGAATCTCACGAGCAATGGCGACGGGACCAACCCGTCGCCATTGCTGTATCTCTGTACACATGCGGACAGTGAACGACCGATCCAGGTTCAATTTTCAAGCGATACGCTGGTGACGCGACCAAAATCTTTACGGAGGAGGGCTATGAGCCACCCGAGGCCCGAACACCACACGCCGCAATACATGAGCGGAGGGCACAATCCAGGACCGGTCTACGTGGTGAGGAAAAGCGTGATCCTCTCCTACGTCCTGTGGTTTTTCCTGGGGATTTTCGGAATCCACAAGTTCTACCTCCGGGCGCCGTTCATGGGGATCTTCTACCTGATCCTCCACGGCCTGGGCTGGTTGCTGGCCCCGGTCATCGTCGGATACTTCTTCTTCATCCTTTTGGGATTGTTGATGTTCATCGACTTGTTCACGATCCCTTTCAGGGTCGGGATCATCAATGCGAGTGAGACGGCACGGATCAACAACAACCGACGGTTCTAGCCGGACGGGAGCGGCCTTCTCCGAAGCGGTACCGCTTTACGGCGCGGCGTCGTGAATTGGGTCCCACCATGGGTGCCAGGGAACGGCACGTGCTGTAAACTTGGTCAAGCCTATGCCGACTCGGACAATCCCCGAGCGCGTAGGCAACGCACAAGCGAACCTCCTGCTACGGAAATACCGTAGCCGCCAAAGACCAAAGGAGGTGGGTTCAAACATGCGTGAATACGAACTCATGGCCATCATCAACCCCGAGGTTGACGATCGCGCCGTTGAGCCGACCCTCAACAAGTTCCTTGAAGTTGTCCGCAATGGCAACGGCACCATCGAGAACATCGACATCTGGGGTCGTCGCCGACTGGCCTATGAGATCCAGAAGAAGTCCGAAGGCATCTACGCCGTCGTCAACTTCACTGCTGAGCCCGATGTTGCCAAGGAACTGGACCGCGTTCTGAACTTGAACGAGTCCATCATGCGCACCAAGATCATCCGCCCGGAAGAGCAGAAGATCTCCTAAAGTTTCCACAAATTCGCCGGATTCGGCCCTTCCGGGTCGTCACCGGTGCTTGACTGGAAACAATATTCAATACGACTCAGGAGGTCATGATGGCTGGAGAAACCATCATCACGGTTGTCGGAAACCTCACCGCCGACCCTGAACTGCGGTTCACCCCCTCGGGTGCTGCAGTCGCGAACTTCACGATCGCCTCGACTCCGCGCGTTTTCGATCGTCAGAGCGGCGAGTGGAAGGACCAGGAAGCCCTGTTCCTTCGTTGCTCGATCTGGCGTGAGGCTGCGGAAAATGTTGCCGAATCCCTGACCAAGGGACAACGTGTCATCGCACAGGGTCGACTCAAAGCTCGGTCGTATGAAACCAAGGAGGGCGAACGCCGCACCTCAATGGAGCTGGACGTCGATGACATCGGCCCCTCGCTCCGTTTCGCCACAGCGTCGGTCAATCGCAACCAGCGCTCCGGAGGAGGAAACTTCGGAGGCAGCCAGGGCGGGCCCGGTGGAAATAACTTCAACCAGGGCAACGACGCGGGCGGTAACCAGGGAGGTTTCGGAGGCAACTCCGGAGGCTCCAATGGGTACGGCGGCAATGGATTCAACCAGGGCAATTCGCGAGGCGGCCAGCAGGCGCCCGCAGCGGATCCTTGGGGCCAGAACTCCGGAGGAAATTACGACTGGAGTGCTGGTCAGGACGACGAACCGCCGTTCTAAACCGGAGCGCACCCTCCGCATCATTTATTAACCCATCCCGCGGTGTGAAACCTGCGGGCTCCACAACAATTAAGGAGCACCACGATGGCTAAGGCTGAAATTCGCAAGCCCAAACCAAAGCAGAACCCGCTCAAGGCTGCTGAAGTCACCGAGATCGATTACAAAGACGTCGCTCTCCTGCGCAAGTTCATCTCCGACCGCGGCAAGATCCGTGCGCGTCGCGTCACCGGCGTGACCGTGCAGGAACAGCGCAAAATCGCACAGGCTATCAAGAACGCCCGCGAAGTTGCTCTGTTGCCCTACTCCGGCGCTGGCCGCTAAAGAGAAGGAGAGTAGAAGAACATGGCAAAGATCATTCTGACTCAGGAAGTCAACGGCCTCGGTGCCGCTGGCGACGTTGTTGAGGTCAAGGACGGCTACGCGCGTAACTACCTTCTGCCCCGCGGCTTCGCCGTGGTGTGGAGCAAGGGAGGCGAGCGCCAGATCGAGTCGATCCGTCAGGCTCGTTCCGCACGTGCGCAGCACAACCTCGAGGACGCACAGGCTCAAGCGGAGAAGCTCTCCGCAGCAACCGTGAGCGTTCCGGTCAAGGCTGGTGCAGAGGGTCGCCTCTTCGGCACCGTCAAGCCCGCCGCAATTGCGGACGCGATCGAGGCCGCTGGTCTCGGCTCCGTCGACAAGCGCGCCGTGACCATCGAGAACAACATCAAGAGGACCGGCCGCCACGTTGTGGCCGTTCGTCTTCATGAAGACGTTGTTGCAAGCGTCGAGCTGGACGTCGTCGCGTCCTAGTTCCATGAGCGGGGGTCGCGGGCGCCTGCATTAAAGCGCCGCAAACCCCGCATCATGTGATGCCCGGCATCTCCCCGCGGGAGATGCCGGGCATCGTTGTATAACCGGTCCGCAAGGGCAAAGCTCGCCCTAAGAATCCCGTGAAAAGATGAGGTTATGGCGCATAGTGAGAATCAGACCGACTGGGACACGATGTGGGACGAGGCGAGCGACGACGCCCGTGCGGAGGGGGCCCGAGGTCGTTTCGCGTGGAACGGCCGAAAGAGGAAACGCTTGGACTGGTTGCCGAGCACCAAGCTGCTGGTCATAGCCACTGCGTTTTGGATCGGCGCGATCCTGTTGATTGTCCTCGGATTCGTTGCCGGTAACACCGGAACCAACTCATTCGTTCTCGGGTTCTTTCTGGTATGCCTGGTCGTTTCCTCGATTGCAGGAGCGTTCGCAAGTTTTCTCTCCCTCTTTGGGCTGTTCAAGTACAGACGCCGCAAGATCCTCAACCTGTTGCTTCTGATCATCTCGATCGTGACCAACCCGCTCATCCTGATCATGGTCGCCACGACCGGGGTCGCCTGAGGACTGGGCGAGAGGAAATAGCCATGACACGTATCGTGATCGCTTGCGACAAGTTCAAAGGATCGGCCACGGCATCCGATATCTCCGGTGCATTAAGCCGCGGGATTGTTGGTGATCTGGGCCCGGGTGTAAACATCGTGCCGGTTCCCGTGGCAGACGGGGGAGACGGAACCATAGATGCCGCATTGTCTATATCCTATAAAAAGCATATATGTTGCGTTTCCGGCCCGTATGGCGTCCCCACGGAGGCTGCATACGCTTTCGACCCCGTCAGCCGGACCGCGGTCCTCGAGGTGGCCGAAGCCTGCGGGCTTCGACTGGTGGATGCTCACGGGGTCGACTCCGGGGCCATTGACGGCACCACCGCCAGGACGGACGGCGTAGGCCAGCTCATCTCAGCCGCTTTGGACCAAGGCGCTCGTAAGATCATTCTGGGGCTGGGCGGAAGTGCCACCTCCGATGGCGGCGCAGGCATGCTCGCCGCTCTGGGCGCACGGTTGCTCACCCGAGAGGGAGCACCCGTTGATCCGAGTGGTGCCGGCCTGGCCGAGATCGCGTCCGTCACGTTGGAGGGCTTGGACGATCGGATAGCAGAGACCGAATTCATCATCGCCTCTGACGTCACCAATCCGCTCTGCGGAGCCGAAGGGGCCGCGGCGGTCTACGGGCCGCAGAAGGGTGTAGGAGAGGACCAGGTTCCGGCCCTGGATGCTGCCCTAGGTCGGTATGCCGAGCTCATCGAGGAAGCGATGGGGGCACAGCCCGGGGCCTTCTCTTCGATTTCGGGAGCAGGAGCTGCAGGCGGTCTTGGTTTCGCCTCGACTGCGGTCCTCGGCGGCGCGATGCAGTCTGGCGCCGATCTGGTCCTTGACCTGGTGGGGTTCGACGACGCTCTCAAGGGTGCGGATCTCGTGATTACTGGGGAGGGACGGTTCGATTCTCAGACCCTCCAAGGAAAGGCGCCCGCCCGAGTATCCGAGCGGGCTCGCGAGGCCGGGGTGAGAACCGTCGCAGTGTGCGGAACATCGGACCTATCCGATCAGCAAGTTCGTTCCGTCGGGATCGAAGAGCTCTTCGCGCTGACCGATGTGGACCCGGATGTCCGGCGCTGCATTGCCGACCCGCTTCCGCTCATGGAGGACCTGGGACGGAAAATAGCCACAAGGCTCTAGGGCGCGAACGGTAGACTACTTGTGGATAACTTGGGTGCAACGGGTTGATTTCGAACCTTCAACCCTCAAGTGAGAGGTGAGTCTAGGGAAGGATGTCGATAGTTATACACAGGCTGTGGGCGTCTATTTCCGCGAGATTCCGGGCTTCGAGTCTTGCTATCTTGAATTACCCACAGGGTTGTCCCCAATACCTCCACAACACGAAGAGCTTTATGCACAAGTTATCCACAGGGCTAAGATTCCTTGGGGGAGAAGAGGGATTTCGAAGCCTCGACCGTATCCATATTTTCTGGCGGATGGGACGGGTTCTCGTCCCGGAACACCTGAGAATCCGGCGAACAACGCCCCAGCACTGCACAGAGATTCCGGCAGCATGAAGACCAACCGAGTACGTAGTCTTGGCCGTACCGGCCGAGAAGAGGAGACCAACATCGATGTCTGAAGCGGTCCAGGAACAGGATTTCGGGCGCACCCCGCCCCAGGACAATGTCGCTGAGCAGTCTGTGCTCGGTGGCATGATGCTGTCCAAGGACGCCATCGCCGACGTCGTCGAAGTACTACGCGGCGTGGATTTCTATCGCCCGGCGCACGAGTCCATATACGACGCGATTATCGACCTTTACGGCAAGGGGGAGCCCGCCGACGCCATCACGGTCGCTGACGAACTGACCAAGCGCAGTGAATTAAGTCGTGTGGGCGGGGCCGCCTATCTCCACACCCTGATATCTTCGGTGCCCACCGCCGCAAACGCCGGATTCTATGCCGATATCGTTCGAGAACGGGCTGTACTGCGGCGGCTCGTCGAAGCCGGTACCAAAATCGTCCAATTGGGCTATTCGCAAGATGGCGAGGTCGACGACGTCGTCAACCAGGCCCAGGCCGAGGTCTATCAGGTTGCCGAGAGAAGAACTTCCGAGGACTACGTGATCCTCAAGGACATCATCGGTGAGACGGTCGAAGAGATCGAAGCCAATGGGGACAAGACCGACGGCATGCAGGGCGTGCCGACGGGATTCTACGAGCTGGATGAACTCACACACGGTTTGATGGGCGGCCAGATGATCGTCGTCGCGGCACGACCCGCCGTGGGCAAGTCAACGCTCGCCTTGGACATTGCGCGGTCGGCCTCCATCCACCACAGCATGGCCAGCGTGATTTTCTCTTTGGAGATGTCCCGCAACGAGATCGCAATGCGTCTCTTGTCCGCCGAGGCGTCCTTGAATCTTTCCGACCTGCGCCGAGGTTCTCTGGAAGACAGCCAGTGGTCGAAGATTGCCGAGGTCATGGGGCGAATGGACAAGTCTCCGCTGTTCATTGACGATTCGCCGAATATGTCCATGATGGAGATCCGTGCCAAGTGCCGCCGTCTGAAGCAGAAGAACAATCTTCAGTTGGTGGTCCTGGACTACTTGCAGCTCATGTCCTCGGGCAAACGCGTTGAATCCCGTCAGCAGGAGGTCTCGGAGTTCTCGCGTTCGCTGAAACTCCTTGCGAAAGAACTCGAGGTTCCGGTGATTGCGCTGTCGCAGCTTAACCGTGGTTCGGAACAGCGCAATGACAAGAAACCCATGATTTCGGATCTTCGTGAGTCCGGTTCGATCGAGCAGGACGCCGACATGGTCATCCTCCTGCACCGTGAGGACATCTACGACAAAGAGTCACCGCGTGCCGGCGAGGCCGACGTGATCGTGGCGAAGCACCGTAACGGTCCGACCAAGACCATTACCGTCGCCTTCCAGGGCCACTACTCCAGGTTCGCGAATATGGCCAACGATGGGAGCGGGTTCTAGGTAAATGACCTACACTGTGTGACCCAGCCACACGGTTGCATACGACGACCGCGACGCGTCGAATAGACAGATTTCCCAGACTATTGGTCTGGCTCCCAATCGCAGGCTGGAAGCGAGGTGCAGAACGTCGAAGCAACGAAGTTCCCGGGGAGATCGGCCAACTCAGATCGCACCGCCGCAATCGGCACACTCGTCAAGAGGTGTTCTCACGAGCCCACCGGGCGTCGGCACAGAGGCATGGTTCTTGTGCCCGGTCGGAAGGTGGATGACGGTGGGCCTCCCCAGTATTTCGGTTCGCTGGCCTTACGATGTGTAACTATCTCAACGAGTTTCAGGTCGCACGGAGGGACAACCCCATGACTAGCCAGGATCCCGGTTCAAAGACCGTGGTGGAAGACATCAACCGGTACAGCAATGACACTCGACGCTGGACCGCCGAGGCCATCAAGGCGGTCCAGGCCGATGCTCAGCGTTCGGCCGACACGCACATGATCCGTGTACCGTTGCCCGAAGAGTGGGGCGTTGACCTGTACCTCAAGGACGAATCCAGCCACCCGACGGGGTCCCTCAAACACAGGCTGGCACGGTCCTTATTCCTGCATGCCCTGTGCAACGGCTGGATCCGCCCAAACAAGCCCGTGGTCGAAGCATCCAGCGGATCGACCGCGGTCTCGGAGGCCCACTTTTCCCGCCTGATCGGCGTCCCCTTCATTGCCGTGATGTCGAAGACGACGAGCGTTCGTAAGGTAGAGCTGATCGAGTCCTACGGTGGAAAATGCCACTTTGTGGACAGCCCGGACCAGGTCTATGCCAGGGCCACGGAGCTGGCCCGCGAGACGGACGGGCACTACATGGATCAATTCACCTACGCCGAGAGGGCCACCGACTGGCGGGGGAACAACAACATCGCCGAATCGATTTTCAACCAGCTACGGCTGGAGCCGCATCCCGAGCCCGCATGGATCGTGGCTACTGCGGGTACCGGCGGTACGTCGGCCACACTGGCCAGGTACGTTCGATACACCGGGCGCTCGACGGGTATCTGTGTGGCGGATCCGGACAACTCGGCCTTCTTCGCAGGATGGCGGGACCAGAACCCGGATGCGACCACGGACAAGGGCTCGCGGATCGAGGGAATCGGTCGTCAACGTGTTGAGGCCAGCTTCATGCCCGCGAGTATCGACCGCATGATGCACATCCCGGACGCCGCCAGTGTTGCGGCGATCCTTCTGCTCGAACGGCTCATCGGCCGCAAGGCGGGTGGCTCAACGGGTACCGGGGTCTATGCCGCCCTGAAGATCGTCTCGGACATGGTGGCCGCGGGGGAGCGCGGCAGCGTCGTCTCCCTCATATGCGATTCCGGCGACCGCTACCTCGACAAGTACTACAACCTCGATTGGCTGAGTGACGCGGGATTCGACGTTGAGGTCCATAGTGCGCGGCTCGAGGAATTCATGCGTACGGGCCGGCTCTAACTCTATTTGGCCTTGGGCGCCCGCGGGGTCAGTCCTGATCGGCCACCGCCTCGTGGGGCGCGGGTAATCGCCCCCCATGCAGCCAGTGCGGCTCGAGGCGTGGGAAGTGCGGGCGCCGGTTCGCAGAGCAGTCCCGCAGGATCAGGCGAAGGGTGCCGAGACCTCATCGAGATGCGACACTTCGGCGTCGTCCAGATCGAGAGACGCCGCCGCCATCACGGCCGGAAGTTGGTCGGTATTGCGGGCGGAAGCGATTGGAGCCGTGATTCCCTTTGCGAGCAGGTATGCCAGGGCTACGCTCGTGACCTCGGCGTCGTGATCCGCCGCTACCTCCTCCAGTGCGGATACGACCTCGACTCCGCTGTCGAGGCTCGCGTTCGCAAAATAGTCGTCGATCATGCCTTTGCGGGCTGCGCCTTCGAGGTCGCTCTTGCTGTGATACTTACCGCTGAGGAATCCCGAAGCCAATGCGAAGTACGGGAACACCGCAGTCTCGTACTTGCGAGCGATCGGGGCATACTCCTGTTCGAAGCCCTTGCGCTTGAGCAAGTTGTAGTGAGGCTGAATTGCTACGGGCACGGTCAGTCCCTCAGCCGTCGCGTATTCGAACCAGCGGTTCATTCGTTCAGGGCTGTAATTCGACAGACCGATGTTCTTGGCCTTACCCGACTCCACGATCTCGTGGTATGTCCTGGCCTGGTCCTCGATCGAGACGGATTCGTCGTCGAAGTGCGCGTAGAACAAGTCCACGTAGTCGGTGCGGAGCCGCTTCAACGAGTCATCGATAGCCGCGAAAACTGTTTCACGAGCCTGACCGGAATGCTCAGGGTGGCTGCCTGCCTTGGTCGCGATGACGACGTTGCCCCTGTTGTCCCGAGCCTTCAACCACTCGCCGAGTACCGTCTCTGATTCGCCGCCAGAGTGACCTTCGGCCCATGCGGAGTAGACGTCGGCCGTATCAATGAAATTGCCGCCTGCGGTCACGAAGGCGTCCAGGACATCGAATGACTGCTGCCGGTCCGAAGTCCAGCCGAAGGTGTTGCCACCCAGATTGATGGGGAAGACGGAAATGTCGGTACGGGGGATGCGCTTGAACTCAGCCATGGATACTCCTTTTAACCAGAAACTAGGTCCTTCACGGGAACAACGATGTGGTGCGCGACAAATATTCCGGAGCCTCCCGGAAACTACGCCTCGTCGAAGAGGATGATTTGGCGGACGGCCTGGCCGTTGGCCAGTGTATCCATGGCTTCGTTGATATCCTCCAGCTTGATCCGGTCGGAAATCAGCTCGTTCACGGGCAGCTCGCCTTTTCTCCACAGCTCCTCGTATTTGGGGATATCGCGGGACGGCACCGCGGATCCGAGGTAACTGCCGACTACGGTGCGCGCTTCCGAAGTTAGCAATAGGGGATGGATGACAGATTCTGCCTCAGGGTGAGGCAACCCCACTGTGACCGTGCGCCCGCCCAACGCCGTGGAGTTGAAAGCGGTCTCGAAAGCTTTGGGATGACCGGCCGCTTCGATCACGAGGTCGGCCTTGATCGACTGTTCCATGATTTCCTCGGGGGTATAGGCGGCATCGACCCCCAGCTGGCGGGCTCGGGTCAATTTGTCCGGATTGGCGTCCACCCCGATGACACTGCCCTTCTTGAGGCCGATAGCGGTCAACAGTGCGGCAATCCCGACACCACCGAGTCCTACGACCATGATCGAGTCGCCGTCCCGAGGTTCGCCCGCATTGATGACGGCGCCTCCGCCGGTCAGGACCGCGCACCCGAGAGGAGCGGCCGCTTCCGGCGGAAGGTCCGAACCGACCTTGACTACGCTCGCCTGATTGACGACGGCATGTGTGGCGAAAGCCGAAACGCCGATGTGATGGAAGACATCGCCGCCCTCGGGATCGTGGAGGCGAATCTGTGGGCCGCCTCCGGGAAGATATCCGGCATTATTCGATTCCAGGCCCCGGCTGCACGGCAACTTGCCGTTGGTTTGGCAGTTCTTGCACTCTCCGCATCGAGGCAGGAACACGGTGACGACATGATCGCCGGGCTCCAGTTCGGTGACTCCTTCGCCGATTTCCTCCACGATCCCCGCGCCCTCGTGACCCAGCAGCATCGGTACGGGTCGGGGGCGGTTTCCGTCCACGACGGACAGATCGGAATGGCAGACGCCCGCTGCGGTCATGCGGAGCAGCACTTCGCCTTCTTGGGGCGGATCCAATTCGAGCTCGCGGATGTGCAGAGGGCGGGACTGGGCGAATGGTCCTTGGGCATCCGACGTCGTGAGTACGGCTCCGCGGATTTTCATGCTGATTCCTCCATTGGCTATGTTGTTCCAGATCACACGCTACTCCCGTGAAACCGAGGTGCTCGGCACACATTGACGGGCCGGGCGAATTGGTAGAGCCCCTTATGGCTCCGATATTCTGCAAGCCCAGTACTCATCAATCACAGAGGTTAGTATGTCGAGTCCCGTCATTCGTTCAGCCGTTCCGGAGGACATCGCGGAAATCCGTCAGCTCATCGTGGAGCTTGCGGTGTACGAAAAAGAGCCGGATGCCGTGAAACTTACCGAGGAAAAGCTGGCGAACGATGTTTTTGCTGAACATCCGACCGTTTTGTGTACGTCGCCGAAGCGCCTGCGGGTTCGGGTCATCGAATCGACGGCTTCGCCCTGTGGTTCCTGAACTACTCGACCTGGGAAGGAGTCCACGGAATCTACTTGGAGGATCTCTTCGTTCGTGAAGATTCCCGGGGCTCCGGCGCTGGTAAGGCGCTATTGCGCAGCCTGGCACAGACGGCCATCGATCGAGGATACAAGCGCGTCGAATGGTGTGTCCTGAAGTGGAACGAACCGTCGATTGGCTTCTACAAGAGCTTGGGTGCCTTCCCTCAGGACGAATGGGATACGTACAGGTTGACCGGGGACGCGCTGGAGAAGTTCGCCCAGTCGTGACGATCCCCGCGGGTCGTGCGTCTATCCCGCCTGGATGACGACGTTCTCCGCTTCCGTGGCCTCTTTGGTCTTTCCTCCGTGGGTTCGCAGGACCAGATAGATCAGGAGCATCATGACTCCTGAAGTGACCCCGAAAATACCGAAGGCGACGAAGCCCCACTTTTCCAATCCGAGAGCGAAGAGCTGCCCACCCATCCACGGCCCGAACACTGCACCGAATCGACCCATGCCTGTCGTCAGTCCAAGCGCAGTGGCGCGGGACTCCGTCGGGAACACGTGAGAGACGGCCGCATAGATCATGATCTGCGCGCTGAACAAGAAGATTCCGGTGACGAAGACCAGGACGTAAGTGACCAGCATGCTCGACTTGATACCCATGGCGCAGACACCGACCGCAGTGAGGAAAAACCACAGCATCGAGACTCGAACCGGGCCCCACTTGTCCGATATCTTGCCAGCGACGAGCGTACCCACAATTCCACCCGCGTTAATGAGGCACAACAGCACCAGGGAGTTTCCGAGATCGAACCCCAGGGACTCCATGAGCGAAGGCAGCCACGTGCTCATGCCGTAAACCAGAAGAAGTCCGCCGAAAGATCCGAGCCAGAACAAGAGCGTCACGACGGCGTTGCGGCCACGGAACAACTTGGCGAAGTTCTGGCCGAAAGTCCCCCCGCGTTTCTTGATGGTCGTTTTTTCGAGCGGGACGATCAGATCGAAGCGTTCTGCGAGGGCTCGCGCCTTGTCCATGCGGCCCTTGGCGACGAGAAATGTGGGCGATTCGGGCAACATTGCAAGAACCAGGGGGACCAGCACAATCAAAGGGAGGACGCCAACCCAGTAGATCGACCGCCACCCCAATGTGGGCAACATGTACAGGCACAGCAAGGGTGCGACGATTCCGCCGGCTTGGTGCGCGGTCATCACGAGGCCCACGGAGAAATTTCGTACGCGATCGGGGGCAAATTCGGAGACCATCGCGATGGCCGTCGGAAGCAAGCCGCCGAGCCCGAAACCGGCGATCGTGCGCCATACCCCGAATGTCGTGGCGGTCGCGGCAAGGGCACACCCCGCTGAAGAAACCGAAAAGATCGTCGAGCACAGAATGATGCTCCAGCGGCGCCCGATCGTATCCGCAATGACGCCGATGGCTAGGGCGCCAACTAGCATGCCGAAGGTCGCGAAGGAACCGATATTTCCGGCGTGCGCCGCCGTCATGTGGAATCCATCGTCGGCCGTCATGGTCGGTATGGTCGACCCGTACATGAATGTGTCGATGCCGTCGAAGAAGATGGCTACCCAGCACAGGGACAGAACTATGGTGAAGGCCCTGTTATTGGTAATCCGCTGTGTGCGCGGTGCAAGGTCGTGAGTCGTCATGAGATCCCCTTCAATACATGAGCCTCCTCCTTGAGGCCCTGGGGATACGAGTCCTCTCACGTGGCTCGCCAGAGGTTCGCATCGAGGATCAGTGAATCAGGACACATACATATTGTCAACAATTTAGTTAACTATGCGAACACCCGTGGGCGAGTTCAGATATCGGTGGCCCTGATGGCCTCCGCGACGCTGTCGAGATGACGACTCATCGCCAGTGAGGCGGCGTCGGGGTCATGGCTGCATATGCCCTCGATGATCGCAAGGTGCTGAGGCAAGGATGTGCTCGGGCGGCCCGGGTGGTTCGAGAGTCTGAATTGGTATCTCACAGCTTGGCCGCGTAGCCGTTTGATGGTCTCGGCGGCGGTCCGCTGCCCACTCATGTCCATGATCAGCGCGTGGAGTTCTTTATTGCACTGAGAATATTCGTTGAGATGTCCCGTCTCGACCGCCTGGGTCATCCGTTCCGCAATGGAGCGCAGTTCGCAGATGTTCTCACTGGTCGCCTTTTCGGCGGCCTTCCTGGCGCACATGGCCTCGATCGCGCCGCGAACCTCGGTGATTTCGACGGCTTCGTTGACTGACACGGCTCGTACTCGGGCCCCTCGATTCTGAACACGCTCGATCAAGCCCTCCACGCTCAGCTCGGACAGGGCGATGCGAACATTGCCGCGTGAAGCACCATATTCTTCGGACAAATCGGCTTCGACAAGCCGCTGGTTGGGAACCAGCTGGCCGGAGATGATCGCCTCTCGTAGCAGGCTGACCAGCTGTGGGGCTGAGGTGGAATGGGTGCGTCCTGTGCTTCCTGGGGCATATTTCGTTTTTGTCACAGCTGAGCTGTCCTCCGGCAAGGCGGCTCTCCTTCTGGTCACACAATCTCTCAGATCGTTCCAGTCTACCGCGTGCATCGCGCAATCGTTTGCAGAATTGTAAACAATAAGGTTTACGATGTACGCTCATGTAATCCACATCGCATCTGCGGGGTAATCCCCATGACAAGGAGGTCAGCTCAGATGCCTGAAACCTTTACCAAAACTCCGGGCTGGCTTGACTGGGAACCCAACCCCAGCAATCCGACCTTCGTGATGCCGCCCGGCGCGGTGGACGCTCATTGTCACGTATTCGGCCCAGCGGCAGAGTTCCCCTATGCACCCGAACGGAAGTACACGCCGTGCGATGCGGGGAAGCGGGACCTTCAACGACTGCGGGAGAAACTCGAGCTTTCGCGGAACGTGATCGTCCAAGCGACCTGCCACGGCCGTGACAACTCGGCGTTGCTCGATGCGCTCGAATTCTTCGGAGACACTGCCCGTGGCGTAGCCACGGTGGGGCCCGAAATCACTCAGCAGAACCTCGCAATGATGCATGAACGCGGAATCCGCGGTGTGAGGTTCAATTTCCTCAAGCGACTGGTCGCCAAGGATCCATCCGATGACCTGGTGACTGTCGCCTCGAAGATCAAAGAATTCGGCTGGCATATCGTGGTGTACTTTGAGCCGGATTCGCTGCCGGATATCGAGTCGCTGCTGGAGAAGATCGACGTACCTCTGGTCATCGACCACATGGGAAGGCCCGAGGTCTCCGCAGGAGACAAGTCTTCCGAATTCGAAAAATTCTTGAGTTTCGTCGACAGAACCGGTTCCTGGGTCAAGGTGAGTTGTCCCGAACGCCTATCCGCGGAGGGGCCTTTCGCCCGAGACGGTGCAGAGCAGATCTACACCGACGTCGTGCCCTTCGCGCGACGAGTCATTGACGAGTTCCCACAGAGAGTCCTGTGGGGGACCGATTGGCCCCATCCCAACCTGAAAACGCACATGCCGGACGACGCCGTGCTCCTCAATTACATTCCTCTGATTGCAGGAACGGGTCGATCCCAGCAAGCCTTGTTGGTCGACAACCCGAGAAACCTCTACTGGGCGGACAATGTCCTCGGAAACGAGGACTGATGCAGACAGCAAATTCGATCCACCGGATCAACCGACTACCCGTCTCCCGGTTCCACAAGACCATGATCGCTCTGATCGCGGTTGCATACTTTTTCGAGTTCGCCGACATCAATACCTTCGCTGCCACGGCACCTGAGCTCAGACGGGTTTGGGGGCTGTCGGTGCCCCAGGTCGGCTATATAACCTCAATCGCCTTCGTCGGCATGTTCCTGGGATCGCTGGTCGGCGGTTGGTTGGCTGACAAATGGGGACGCAAGTTTGCGTTGATCAGTACTACGGTGTGGTTCTCGGTGTTTTCCCTGTTGACGGCTGCGGCTTGGGACTTCACTTCAATGGCCGTCCTCAGGTTCCTCACCTCGGCCGGATTGTCAGCCATGACGGTCATCGCCGTCATCTACGTCAACGAGGTATTCCCGGCCAAAGTCCGCGGGCGGTACCTGGCATACGCGATGGTCATCGGAATCTGTGGAACGCCCGTGACCACATTTATTGCGAGCTTCGTGGTTCCGTTGAGCGATTCCAGCTGGCGGTTGGTTTATCTGTGGGGTTCACTCGGTGCCATTCTCATTTTCGGCTTCAAGGCTCTCGTGGAATCCCCGACCTGGCTCGAGAGCAAAGGCAAGCTGACAAAAGCAGAAGACGTCCTGCGGCGCATGGAGGAACAGGTAGCGGCAACCGGCGTATCCATACCTGATCCGGCCCCGCCGCAAGAGGAAGTGAGGCGCTCGGAGAACACCCCTCTTCGAACGCTGTTCCGTAAGCGATACATCGGGCCCCTGCTCGTTTTGTCCATCCTGTGGATCACGCAGACCGTTGGGTTCTTCGGCTATTCCAGTTGGGCCCCGACTTTGCTTGCAGACCAAGGATTCCGGGTCGAAAAGTCAATATTCTACGTCGCGCTGACGACTATCGGCGCGCCCCTCGGCTCCCTGCTGGCGGCACTGATCACCGACAAATTCGAGCGCAAATGGTTGCTTGTGATCTTCGGCGTCGTCATCGGTCTGTGCGGGCTGCTGTACGGCTTGACCTTCAACCCAATCATGATCGTCGTCTTCGGATTCCTGGTGAATATGTTCGAACGCGGATACACATCATTTGCGTACGCCTACTCTCCCGAACTCTTCGATACCCGGACTCGTTCGTTGGGAACTGGCATCTCATACGGGATAGGGCGGCTCTCGAACGCACTCGGGCCTTTGATCATTGCAGCAATCTACGGGTCCTCGGGGTACTCCTCCGTTTTCTTCTTCATCGCCGGAACATGGATTTTCGGAGCGATTGTTTTGGCCCTGTTCGGCCGAAAGACTCGGGTTCGACCTACTGACCAACCGGAAACGACTAGTGAGGAGTTATCACTGTGACCATTGCCAACGTGTCCAAGCCGGTCTCCGGTTCCCAGACGGTCATCCCCACACTGTTCATGCGTGGTGGCACGTCACGCGGACCGTTCTTCTATGCACCCGATCTCCCTACCGAGCGAGAACTTAGGGACCGGGTACTCGCAGCCGTGATGGGCAGCCCCCATCCCCTTCAAGTGGACGGTATCGGCGGGGGACACCCCCTGACGAGCAAGGTCGGGATCGTGAGCGCCTCTCACGAGGATGGGGTGGACCTCGACTTCACCTTCGCGCAGCTCCAACCAGGCAATACGGGGGTTCAGACCACCGCGAACTGCGGAAATATGCTCTCGGCTGTGGTTCCCTATGCGCTGGAAACTGGCCTCATCACACCCGCGGACGAGACGACGACCGCGGTAGTTCGAACCCTCAATACCGGATTGGTCGCCGAGATCACCGTCCATACCCCACGGACCGAGGACGAAAACCGTCAGAACTTCGAGGTCGCGTACGAAGGCGATACCGCGATCGACGGAGTCGGTGGAACTGCCTCCCCGATCGAGATCATGTTCCGCGACACCGAAGGTTCGGTGGCATCGGCGCTCCTGCCCACGGGGAACGAGCGCGACACCGTCGTTTTGGACTCCGGACAGGAACTCGAGACGACCATGATCGACAACGGCCAACCCATGGTCCTCATCCGTGCAGGCGACGTGGCGCGGTCAGGTTACGAGGACCCGACTGAGCTCAATGAGGACGCCGCCTTGAAAGCCCTCCTTGAAGAGCTGCGATTGAAGAGCGCAGAGCGCATGGGCTTGGGAGACGTGCGGGACAAGAGCTACCCCAAGATGACACTCATCGCGGAACCCCGCAATGGAGGTGCGTTGTCCACGAGGTGCTTCATACCTCACGTGGCTCATGAGTCCATAGGCGTTCTGGCAGCGGTGACCGTTGCGACGGCCGCATGCATGGACGGAAGTGTGGTCAGCGGACTGGCGACACCCGGTGATGGGCTTGAACGCGTTTTATCGATCGAGCATCCCAGCGGCGAATTCCTCGTTGACTTGGAGCTTTCCGAAAACGGCCATGTGCAGCGTGCAGGCATTACCCGGACAGCTCGCCTGCTGATGTCCGGGCACGTATACGTACCCCAGGCTGTGTGGAATCCCGCAGACGGACAATCGCAAACGGAAGAGAGAACATCATGATCATCGATTGCCACGGCCACTACACGACAGCCCCCGCGGCTCTGGGGCAGTGGAGAGAACAACAGATCGCCGCGCTCGACGGCGGTCCGGAGCCCGATCCGGGTGGCCCTTCGATCTCTGACGAAGAGATCCGCGAAAGCATCGAGGGCAACCAACTTCGCCTCATGAACGAGCGGGGAATCGATCTGACGGTCTTCTCGCCCAGGGCCTCCTTCATGGCGCATCACATCGGAGACTTCGAGACCTCCTCCGTCTGGGCGCGCATCTGCAACGACCTCTGCGCGCGAGTCGCAAGACTCTACCCCGAGCGTTTCGCTCCTGCTACGATGCTGCCCCAATCGCCCGGAGTCGACCCCACAACATGTGTGGAGGAAATCGATCGATGCGTGGAAGAGCACGACATCGTCGCGGTTAACCTCAGCCCGGACCCGTCGGGTGGACATTGGACCTCACCGCCGCTCACGGACGAATCATGGTTCCCGATCTACGAGAAATTGATCGAACACGAACTGCCCGCAATGATTCACGTCTCGACGTCGATCAATCCTGCGTTCCACACCACGGGCGCCCACTACCTCAACGCTGACACCACGGCCGTGATGCAACTGATCCAGGGCGATCTGTTTTCTCAATTCCCCGAACTGAAACTCGTTATTCCTCACGGCGGTGGAGCGGCCCCTTACCACTGGGGTCGTTTCCGAGGGTTGGCGCAATCACTCGAAAAACCGACTGTGAACGAGCACTTGCTGAACAACGTCTTCTTTGACACCTGTGTCTATCACCAGCCCGGTATCGATGAGCTTCTCTCCGTTATTCCGCGTCAGAATGTCCTGTTCGCCTCGGAAATGATCGGAGCCGTACGAGGCGTGGATCCCGAAACGGGTCATTACTTCGACGATACGGCTCGCTACATTGCAGCGGCACCGTTGAACGATGAGGAACGTGCAGACATCTACGAACGCAATGTTCGGAAGGTCTACAAGAGGTTGGACCGCCGCATCGGTCAGAACACCGCAATGGAAGAGAAAGGGAAAGTGCCCCATGTTTGATCTCGGAGTCGTCCACACCGCTATTGAGCGTCCCGACGCGAAGGATGTCGAAGCGCTCAGCGCGTTCGAAGTACCCACGATCCACGAGGCCATGGGGCGCGTGGGACTCCTGCGCCCTTATATTCGGCCCATTTACCCCTCGGCGAAGTTGTGCGGACCGGCAGTGACGGTCCTGCTTCAGCCGGGCGACAACTGGATGCTGCACGTTGCCGCGGAACAGGTGCAGGAAGGGGATATTGTCGTCGCCGGTTGCACGACCGAGAGCGAAGACGGATTCTTCGGGGAGCTGCTGGCGACGTCGATGCGCGCCCAGGGTGCCAAGGGCCTCGTCATCGACGGCGGCTGCCGGGACACCAGAGAACTCGAAGAGATGGACTTCCCGGTCTTTGCCCGAGCGATCCACTCCAAAGGAACCATCAAGGCGACACTCGGCTCCGTCAACGTTCCCGTCGTGTGCGCGAATGCGCTCATTCATCCGGGCGACGTGGTGGCTGCCGACCACGACGGCGTGGTCGTTGTCCCGAAGGACCGTGTGAAACAGGTGGTCCGTGCAGCCCAAGAGCGAGAAGACCGGGAAGAGGCCAAGCGCCAGAAGTTCCGGGAAGGAACACTGGGACTTGACCTCTATTCCATGCGCGAGCCGCTAGAGGCGGCCGGGCTGACGTACCTGGACTGACTGCCGGCAAGAGGAAGGACATCTCATGGCCGAGATGGAGAACTTCGACCTCTCACACGTGGGAGCCGTCGAACTGTTGACACCCAAATTTGAGGAGAGCCTCTGGTTCTTCCGGGAGCTGCTGGCGATGCGCGTGATCGCCCGCATCGGTGACTCCGCGTATCTGAGATGTTGGGACGAATACGAGAACTACACGATCAAGCTCACCTCGTCCAGCACGAACGGTGTCGGCAGAACCCTCTACAGGGCAACGAGCCCGGAAGCCCTCGAACGCCGCGTCGCGGCGATCGAAGCCACAGGTTTGGGGCACGGATGGAAGGAGCCTGAGGCCGGGGTGGGGCCTTCTTACGAATTCGAGGATCCGGACGGACACCTCATGGCCATCTACTACGAGACCGAGCATTACGTCCCGGACATCGAGGACCAGCCTGCGCTCAAGAACCAGGCTTCCGCCTTCCCAGGTCGAGGAGTCAACGCACGGCGCCTGGACCACATCAACTATCTCGCCAAGGACGTCAACGCCGCCGGGGAATTCTGGCGCGACGTCATGAAGGCCCGCGAATCAGAACGAGTCCGGCTGGATTCCGGCGGATACGGTGCCTGGTGGTTCAGATTCCATCAGAAGTCCTACGACGTGGTCTATTCCGAAGACTGGACGGGCGAGCGCGGTCGATTCCACCACCTTGCCTTCGCTCCGGATACCCGCGAGGACATCCTGAAAGCCGCGGATATCTTCCTGGAGAACGGTATCTTCATCGAATACGGCCCGTACAAGCACGCCATCAACCAGACGTTCTTCCTGTACGTGTGGGAGCCCGGCGGCAACCGCATCGAATTGGCCAACGCCGGAGCGCGTCTGATTCTCGACCCCGACTGGCCGGTTGTCGAGTGGACGGAAACCGAACGGGCCAAGGGTCAAGCATGGGGTATGAAGACCGTGCCTACTTTCCACACCCACGGAACCCCTGATGTCGAGAATCAGGAACAGATCGACCGCGAAGCGATGGACGGCATCAAGCATGAAGAGGTCAAGGAGGTCTATACGGACTGACCACGGTACGGTGCCGAGGAAGAAAAGCCGTGGCGGGCCTGGCTTGCGCCCTGTTAAGCGGTTCGATGACAGTTGGAAACGCGGCGGGAGTAGCCTGGAACACGACCATATGAGTCGCCGATCACAAAAACCGGCGGCTCATATGGTGTTCCTCCACCGACGAAAGGAATTTCGCCACATCATGTCTTCCTTGTCCGAACAGATCGCCGCCATCATCGCGAGTAACGAAGCGGAGATCATCTCTCTGCGCAGGGAACTGCACCAGATCCCCGAGCCCGGTCTCCACTTGCCGCAGACCAACGCCCGGGTTCGCCAGGAATTCGAGTCGCTGGGAATGGAAATCACGGATGCCCGCCAGGTTTCCGGTTTCACGGCGGTTCTGCGGGGAGGCGCGGGAGCGAAAACGCCGCTCGAGAAACGACCGACCGTGTTGCTGCGCGCCGACATGGATGCTCTTCCCGTAACGGAGGAGACGGGTCTGACCTGGGCTTCGACCAATGGAGCCATGCACGGTTGCGGGCACGATATGCATATGGCCGGCATCATCGGTGCTGCCCGGGCATTGCACGCCGTCCGGCAGGAGCTTGCCGGCGACGTCGTCTTCTTCCTTCAACCCGGCGAAGAAGGCTGGGACGGCGCGCAACATCTGATCGACGAAGGGCTCCTCGAATCGGCAGGGCGCCTGCCGGATCACGCATATGGCTTGCACGTGTGGTCCGCGCAATATGCCCAAGGAACCATCACCTCCAAACAGGGAGCCCTGATGGCTTCCTCGGACACGATCATCGTTCGCGTGCACGGAGTGGGCGGTCACGGCTCCGCACCTCACAAAGCATTGGACCCGGTCCCGGTGGCCGCGGAGATGGTGACTCAGTCCCACGTTCTGGTCACCCGGGAGTTCGATGTTTTCAATCCGGTGGTCGTGACCTGCGGAAGCCTGGTCGGAGGTTCGGCGGCCAACGTGATTCCCGATCACGCAACCGCGAAATTCACGTTGCGAGCCTTCGACACCACAACTCGTGAGCGCCTCATCCAGAATCTCGTCCGGCTCTTCGAGGGCATCGCCTCCGCCCACGGAACCACGTGCGAGATCGAGACCAAGAAGCTGTACCCGGTCACAACCAACCACGACGAAGAGACGGACTTTCTCTCGAAGGTCACCGAGGACGCCTTCCCCGGCCGGTGGTCAGAACTGGCGAAACCGGTCGGCGCCGCGGAGGATTTCTCCAAGATCCTCGAACGCATCCCGGGCGCTTTTGCTTTCGTCGCTGCCGTGGATCCGGACAAAGACCCGGAAACCGCCGCGTTCAATCACTCACCCCACGCAACCTATGACGATTCGGTACTGGACGACTGCTCGCGCTTGCTCGCGGAGTTGGCCATCCGGCGTCTGAACTCCTGAGCACGCGAACCCCGCACGTCAGACACCGCGAAAGGACGACCATGAGTTCTCCGAGCACAGCGACTGCACCCCCTCCGAGTCAGCAGTCGCACGCAAAAACCCTGTTGGGCACCGGAATCGGCAATGCCCTGGAATGGTTCGACTGGAATATTTACGCGAGCTTCGCGGTATATTTCTCGACCCAAGTTTTCAACGACGAAAATCCTCAATCCGCTTTCCTCGAAACCATGGCCGTGTTCGCGGTCGGGTTCGTTGCCCGTCCGTTCGGCGGGTTTCTCTTCGGGTTCTTGGGGGATAGATGGGGGCGAAAGCGCTCGCTGACTCTGGCCGTGGTGAGCGCGTCAGTCGGTTCCCTGATCGTGGCCGTCTGTCCCACCTATGATCAGGTGGGTTGGCTCGCTTCCGCTCTGTTGCTCATCGGCCGTCTCATCCAAGGACTCTCACACGGCGGCGAGTTGCCCGCCGCCCAAACTTACCTTTCAGAACATGCACCGCGCGAAAAGCGCGGACTGTTCGCCAGCTCGATATACGTGACTGGAACCCTAGGTCTGATCTGCGGTCTGGTGCTCGGCCTTATCCTTCAGGGTCTCTTGACCGAAGACCAGATGGGGTCATGGGGGTGGCGCGTGCCTTTCCTTGTCGGCGCGTTGCTCGGCGTCGTCGCCATTTGGATCCGCTCCTCGATGGAGGAGTCTGAGCTGTTCACTGAGCATATGGAAGCCGTGAAACAGCACGAGGTCAAGAAGGAGAACATCCTGATTGCGGTGCTGAAGAATTGGCGAACCGGGCTACAGGTGATCCTGATGACCGGTGGGCTGACGATTGCCTACTACGTATGGTCGGTCTCGATGGCTTCCCTGGCCACCACGACCTTCAACTACGACTCGAAAACTGCGTTCACCGCGTCCCTGATCGGAAACGTGGTGTTCATTATTGTTCTGCCGATATGGGGCGCGTTGTCGGACAGGATCGGACGGAAACCGTGCATTCTGATCGCAATGATCGGAAGCATGGTTCTGTGCATTCCGATGATCGCCCTGGCTTCCGGAGGTGAAGCCTGGCAGCTGGTTCTCGCCATCAGTATCCAGCTGATTCTGTTGGCTGGGTTCCTGAGCCATGCGCCTGCGACGTACGCGGAAATGTTCTCCACAGACCAGCGTACGGCCGGGTTCGGCGTACCGTACTCGATTGCGATCGCGGTCTTCGGGGGCACTGCCGGTTACGTGCTCACCTGGTTGGGGGACCCGTACAAGTTCGCGATCTACTCGATGATCTTTCTCCTCATTTCCGCGCTGACGGTGCTGACCCTGCCCGAAACCAAAGGCAAGGACCTGCGGTAAGAGTGTTTGCGGGCGACGTCCTGTCCATACGCCGGTGAGAGCCTGCGGATATTGAAATGTTCTGCGGACCCTATTCGCGCCGGTCGTCGGCGGTGACCCAGACCGGGAACGGATCCGGCATGAACCTCCAGGTCTCTGGGGCGCTCAGCAGCTCGCGGTCATTGAGGGTCGCCTCGTCCAGTGCCCGCGTAAGGGCTGCGGGCCGAAGGTCAATGCCAGTCAGGACGATGTCTTGCCCGAAACTCAGCGGTTCCGTGAGGGTATCGGTGTCACGGGCGAGCGGTTCGATGGACATGACTTCGCCGGTCTGGCTCCAGTGAGCCGTGATTCCTTGGCGCGTTGCGAGACGGCAGAATCCGCATGAGCGGACCACATTCCCGCTCTCCCCTGGCTCGATGTGCTCGTCCAGAACCCGCTTCAGGCGCAGCGGGTGGAACGGACGCGGGTTGCTGTAGCGCATCGACGCGACTCTCGGATCACGATGAGGGGAGGCGTGCTGGCCGTTCAGGTGGGCGACCCAGCCCGGCCGAATATGGATCTCCGATTGCTGATCAGGGAGCGAGTTTTCTCCCTCGGTATCGGTGCCGGCAAGTTCTCGCATCCACTGTTCGTCGCCCTCGAGTACGACGCCGGCGAGCGGGCTCAATTCACCGATGACGGCCTTGATCAGAGAAAGCTCTTCCGGGGGAAGAGTCTGCCAATTCACGATGAGTGCCGTGGAACAATACTCGATGTGCTGCGAAGCGAGGAGTGCTCTGGCGGTCATGGCCGTGAATGCCGTGCCGTGGTGCATCTCGAGATGTTCAACGTGGTCGGAACGATTGAGTTCACTGAAGAAATGAGTCGCGTCGAGAACGCACACCGCGCCTCCCAATCGCGTGGGTTCCTCGGGATCGACGAGTGAACCGATGATGTCCTGAATCGGAGCCTGGATCGGGTATTCCACCACGACTTCGCTCGAAAGCGTCCATGGGATCAAAGAAGTGGCTTCCCGGACGGGGTCCATCGCAACACCCAAGCGTTCGGCATGGATGAGCTCCTGCCCAGTCTCGCGGGCGAGGTTTTGCGCATGGAGACGCCGTTCTGGCTCGCATGCCCCGATAACGGCGATCACGGTGACCGTATCCATGTGTTGCTCCTTCTGTCCGGTGGTGCCGAAACGCAATCTTTGGTCCTCCCAGGTTTTCCTACTGTACTATCTTCATGAGAATCATTTGCACAAAGGAGAAGCATGAAAGTCAGGGCATCGTTACGGTCGTTGAAGAATCAGCCGGGAGCGCAGGTCGTCAAGCGCAAGGGGAGGATCTACGTCATCAACAAGCAGAATCCCCGGATGAAGGGCCGCCAAAAATAGGTCCGGCTCCCGTACCCACACGCCGAAAGGGCTCTGGTTCAAACTCAGAACCGGGGCCCTTTCGGCATACGGAGTATGGAGAGCCTCTCCAGTGGTGGGACTCAGCCGACGTGTGTGCGAAGCTCGCCTAAGGCGGACAGCCCTGAATTGCAGATCGGGGCTGAGGATTCCAGGAGGAGCAGCAATGGCCAACACCTTGATCACCGGGGCCTCATCGGGGATCGGCGCGGAACTTGCCGAACGATTCGCTCACCGGGGCGATGACCTCATCTTGGTTGCCCGACGTCGCGACCGTCTTCGAGCGTTCGCGGATGAGATCCAGCATAAGCACGGGGTCGGCGTCGACGTTCTCGATATGGATCTCTCCGAGCCCTATGCCGCCCATGAGCTCTGGGAAAAACTCGAATCTCGTGAGATCGATACCGTGGTCAACAATGCGGGGTTCGGTCTCAACGGCAACATCGCCGACGTCGACGCCGAGGTCCTGGACCAGATGGTCCGGCTGAACTGCCTCGCCGTAGTGGGTCTCACCTCCCGATTCGTGAAGCCAATGGTTGCCCGGGGGCGTGGCACGATCATCAATATCGCGTCGACCGCCTCATACCAGCCGGTTCCTCACTTGGCGGTTTATGCGGCGTCGAAAGCGCTCGTCCTTTCCCTGACCGAAGCGCTGTGGGCCGAGGTGAAGTCCAGCGGCGTTCGCGTCCTGGCCGCATGCCCTGGGCCAACCGAGACGGAATTCTTCGACCACGCGGGCCGGGCGGCTTCCGTCGGACGGATGAGGACCACTCAGCAACTTGCCGATGGCCTCATGTCCGCCCTGGACCGGGACACCCCGAGCTTCATCGATGGACTGACCAACCGAGTGATAGCCAAAGGAGCCTCGTTCCTGCCGAAAAAGCTGGTCCTCAGAATTGCCGGTGCCGCTATCACATAGCGGGCATGGGGCGGACTGATGGAGAATTCCTGGACAATTCTCGGGCGAGAAGAGCAGTCTGGGGCCATGGACGAAGAACGTGGCGACTGCAGTGCAACGGCCTTGGGCATGTCCGCCGCGGACGCTCAACTCGATCAGGAGAAATCCCCATGAAAACTCTCATCACATCCGTCAGCGTGTTCAATGGCGAAATTCTCCTGGAGGGTCGGCACGACGTTGTTTTCGACCAATCCGGGATTTTGTCCATTGAGCCCGCCGGGTCGATGGACCAGATTTCGGCGGATACCACTGTGGATGGAACCGGGCGTACCCTCGTGCCGGGTTTCATCGACTCCCACGTGCACATCACCGACCCGAATCAGCTCGACGACCTTCTCAAATCCGGAATTACCACGGCAATGGACATGGCCATGTGGCCGTATGAATTCCAGCAGCAGATCCGCCGCGAAGGTCACGGGACCAACATCCTCACCGCGGGTGCGCCTCTCGTGTCTCATCACGGAACGCATGCGCGCATCCCGAATTTCCCCGAAGAATCAATGACGGATGACGCGCACCGGGCACGCGGCCTCGTGAAAGAGCGTGTGGATCAGGGAAGCGACTACATCAAGCTGATTCTCGAGAGTCCGGGAAATGGTGGGTTGGACCTCGACGTCGCTCAGGCAGCCGTCGACGAGGCCCACCGGGCCGGAAAACTCGTGGTCGCCCATGCCATCGCGGTGGGCGCGTATGAGACCGGTGTCAGAATCGGCGTCGATATCCTGACCCATGCGCCTCTCGATCGGGGATTACCCCCGACCCTGATCGTCGAAATGGTGCAGAAGGGCATCGTCTCTTCGCCGACCCTGACCATGATGAAGGGAACCGCAGAATTCTTCGCGGACCAGGGCTCCGATTACAGGCGGGCGGCCGGCGCTGTATCCGATATGCACGAGGCGGGGGCGATCCTTGTGGCGGGGACGGATGCGAACCAAGCGCCAGGTGTGCCCGCGAACGTCGTTCACGGAGTCTCACTTCACGAGGAGTTTCATTTCTTGAACCAGGCCGGGCTCTCTCCCGTGGAAGTACTCCAGAGCGCGACGAGTCTCAACGCCCGCACGTTCCGGCTCGACGACCGAGGCGTCGTCGAACCAGGAAAGCGGGCCGATCTGGTGCTCGTGGCGGGAGATCCGACACACGATGTCATGGCGACCAGAGAAATCCAAGCAGTCTGGCTCGGAGGTCGGAACGTGGAAGGAACGAAGTGACCATGCGGCTTGTAACTGTCGAAGAGCACTACATCGACCCGGACATTGCTCGGGCGACCGGGCCGGAGATCGCCAAAATCAGTCCTGGTTTCCAGGAAGCCTTCGCGAGTGAGGATGGGTTACCCGGTTCCCCTGACCCGGCCGCGCTTGCCGATCTGGGGGACAAACGGCTGGCCGATATGGATGCGTGCGGCGTTGATGTCCAGGTTCTGTCCGGGCTGAACGCACAGCTCCTGCCGCCCGACGTCGCTGCCGAGATGACAAGGACGACGAACGACAACCTGGCCCTCGCCATGAAAGAGCATCCGGACCGTTTCGCCGGGTTCGCATCGATACCGACCTCGACACCTGACCAAGCCGGCGATGAATTGCGCCGAGCGGTCAACGAACTGGGTATGTCGGGGTCACTGGTCTTCGGGCGTACCGAGGGGAGGTTCCTCTCCGATGCCAGATTTCAAGATTTTCTGACGGCTGCGGAACAAACCGGCGCGCCCATATACTTGCACCCCTCACCTGCGCCCGTCGACACGACTCGAGAGAACTACGCTGGCTTCAGCAGTGTTGTCTCGACCCGGCTCCAAACGGCCGCTTGGGGTTGGCATCAGGAAACAGCGGTTCACTTCTTGCACCTCGTTCTCTCGGGAACCCTTGATCGTCATCCTGGGTTGAAGATTGTCCTGGGGCACTGGGGAGAAATGATTCCGTTCTTCCTGGAGCGGCTTGATGAGATGCTTCCCACCCGCGTCACCGGAGTGGAGCGGACCTTTACTCAGTACATGCGCCAGAATGTCTGGATCACGCCGAGCGGAATGTTCACCCAAGCCAACCTCCAGTACTGCGTGGAAATGATCGGGGCAGATCGAATCATGTTCTCCGTCGATTACCCTTTCGTGAGAATGGATGGTGCACAAGATTTCCTCTACGAGGCGCGGCTGACCGATGCCGAGAAAAAGGCGATTGCTCACGGTACGGCGGAGCGGGTACTGCCGAACCTCGCGAGGTGAATCGGGCGTTGAGTTTCCGCGGCAGAGGGGACAAGGCCCCAAGGCGAAATGATCGCCTTGGGGCCTTGTCCTGCCGAGAGGGGCGGATTCAGGGTCAGACTCCGGCACGTACCAGATCATGGTGATCGACGGCGCTGTGGGGCCGCGACCCGTCGGCCGATTCAGTCGATCCTTCGTCGATCTCCTCCGGTAAAACGGTCGATTCAACCGGTGGTTCACCGAGGTTCTCCTTGGCTGCCTCCCTCGCCCGTTCGCGCTCCAAATTGCCGAAGTCGTGTTCGGTGCGCGGTGGTTTGAGGCTGTCGATGAGGAATACCAAGGCCAGGGAGACCAACCCCCAGATGCCCAGTACTTGCAGATGTTGGCCCACGACGTCGCCGTCGAAGTAGAGGATCGACCGGATCATCTCCACCGCCGCGGGCATCGGCAGGAAGTCGTGGAGGGTTGCGAAGAACTTCGGGATCATGAACTCGGAGATCGCGCCGTTGGACGACGGAACGCCGGCAAACATGAGGGTTCCGATCACGGGAATGATGGCAAACATTCCGATGAGCCTCTCGAAGACCATGGCGAACATGGCGATGCAGAATATCGAGATGATTCCCGACCCCCATAGTTGCGCGAAGTGCCCTTGGACTGCGCCCGTGATCGGCCCCGCGATAAGGGAGACCACGAAGCCCATGAAGGCTGCGTAGACGATGGTCAGCGGGATCATCCTCTTGAGCGGTCGACTCCAGGGGTTCGCGTTCGCTCCGACGATGACGACCATGAACCCGGCAAGGATCCAACCCATGGCGATGTACAAGACGGACACACCGTTCTTGTCACGATCTGGCAAGGGGGCGACGTCGTCGACGTTGAGTTTCATGTCTTGGGCCGAAGCGACCCGGCTGAACGTTTGGTTCACGACTTGGAAGGCACTGTTGTTGGCCGATTGATTGCCGATCAGTTTGAATTCCGGATCTTGCTGCGAAGGCAGCACGAGGGCCGCGACCTCGTCGCGATCCTGTACGAGGGCACGCGCGTCGTCGCTGTCGGTCATCGCCGTGAAGTCGAACATGTCCCCCGTGTTCTGTTTGAGGCTGGATGCGGTCTGCTCCGCCTGTTGGGTAGTCGAGCCGACAACGGCGACCGGCATGTCCTTGGGCGTCGGTGAATGCATGGCTCCGAGCATGAAGGTGATCATCATGGTCACCATGGCGAGAGGGAAGATCGCAAGCGAGACGTAGCGGATGAATTTCGAGTCAGGGCGTCGGCCGCCGTGGATCGACGGGATATTCACGCTGAGAGGCTCGGGATTCGGGTTCTTCTTGTGCTGAAGGTAGTCGTATCCCTTGGTCAGGAGCAGGCCGACGACCGCGCCGATCGCCAACACGAGAAGGTGGCCGGCCACTGAATTGCCCTCGAAGTAGAGCACCGAGCGCAAGGATTCGCCGATGGCCGGCATCGGTAAGAACTCGTGTGTAAACCGGAAGAACCTCGGCATCGTATATACCGGCATCGCCATATTCGACGAGGGCATGCCGAGGACCATGAGGAACAGGATTCCGAAGATCACGCCCATGGCCCCGACGATTCTCGTGATGAACAACTGCACGGATGCGATCGCGAAAACGCCCAACCAAGCTATGCCCAGTATCGCGGCCGTATGTTCCGGAGCGATGATGTCGAGGATCGGGCCGGTCACAAGCCAAACCAAGCCGGCGATCACAGCGGCCCAGGCTCCAAGGATCGGGACCACTCGCCTGAATTTCAACAATTCCGGCGAGTTGGACCTCAGTACGCTGAACGGAAGGTATCCGGCCATCACGATCGCGGTCATGAGGAACATAGCCGCGAGACCGGCGGGGTCGTTATTCGGCAGAGGCGCGAGGTCTTCGGTCTTGAGACTCAGGCCCGCGCTGTCAATGGCGGGAGTGACCAGGCTGGTGGTGAGCGTGGCTTGTTGGGCACCCGCGCCACCGGCCGTGTACAAGGTTGCTTGGTTGCCGTCGACGACGACCGCGGCCGAAGCATCGCGTTCGTAAACCTGCTTGCGTGCGTCGTGGGCGCTGTTCGCGGTTTCGACGTCGAGGGCGTCCGACTCCGAAGAGTCCAGGGCGGACTTGAGGTCTTCGGTTTGCGACGAGGAACCCGCCACGACGACGGGCATGTCCTTGGGCGTAGGGGAATGCATGGTGCCGAGATAGCTCGTGATCATCATGCCCACGAAGATGAGCGGCATGACGAAAATTGCAACGGTGCGCCCGATCAGCTCCGCTTTGGTTCGCTTGGCCTCGGCCGCGGCTTGCTCCTCGGCCGATTCGGGTTCTGATTCCGTGTCCTTGGAATTTCTGATCTTCTGTACCTCTCGATGCTTCGGTGGATACGAGGTGCTCACTTTTCTGCCTCCTGATGGTTCGGAAGTCGAGCGATCTCCGTTGACCACTGAATCTCAACTGACTCAATCTAAGACACTTGACTTACTATTGTGAAATCGGCCCCGATTTGCCATGGTGATGAGGTCGGTTGCGAAGGGGAGTTGAGGGGCATGGCAAGGTACAGCGATCGGGCGAGGCAGTCTCTGCTCGATTCCGCGGAAGAGCTCTTTGCGATTCATGGGATCGACGCGGTTTCGAACCGTCGCATCGTCGAGCACGCCGGGGCCGCCAATCACTCGGCAATTTCCTACCACTTCGGCGGCAGAGACGGTCTGTTGCGTGCCCTTTTGGAGCGACATGCCGAAGCCATGGGGCGACGTCGCAAGGAGCTTCTCGCAGCCCTGGAGCCTTCACCGAGCGTTCATGACATTATCCGTGCGCGCCTGGTGCCACTCTTCGAATTGCTGGACAGTCTTCCCCGGCCGAGTTGGCGCGCTCAATTCCTGTCCCAGGTGCAGTCCGTTCCTTCGGCGGTGGACATTGTGACGAAGGTGGCCAGAGACACCGGCGTCCCTGAGGACGTGAAATTTGTGCAACGGAAAGTCGAGGGCATCTCCGACGGCGTGCTGCAGGGGCGGTCGTACCTCATGGCACATCTTGTGATCCGCGTTTGCGCGGAACAAGAGGAACTCATGAACAAAGGTGAGCACCGAGGGAACTGGATGCAGGTCGGCCGATTTCTGATCGATGCTGCGGCCGGAATGCTTGCGGCCCCGGTCTCGGATCCCGAAGGAGAGCTCGGCGCCGGGACCGTGCCGTTTCTCTGACCGAGGAGGTATTTGATGTGATCAGTTGTGCCTGCGGCCGGTTCCCTCTCGGGCTCGTTTCCGGTTCGGTATTCTGCGATGCCGGGTGACGTAATATAGATCACCTGTGATCGAAGCGACCATCCAGAAAGACGGAGCATGAGCGAGAACTCAACGACAGTGTCATCCGCCAACGGTTCGGGCGAAACTCTTGCCCGAGGGCTCAAGAATCGGCACCTCCAGCTCATCGCAATCGGCGGCGCCATCGGAACCGGCCTGTTCTACGGTTCGGGCAAGCTGACCAATCTTGTCGGCCCCGGTTTGCTCGTGGTCTACGCGCTCATCGGCTTCGTTCTGTTTTTCGTCATGCGTGCCCTCGGCGAGTTGCTGCTGTCGAACCTCAACTACAAGACCTTCGGAGACATCGCCAAAGACAACATCGGGCCGTGGGCGGGGTTCATGGTTTCGTGGAATTACTGGTTTTCCTGGGTCGTCGGCTGCGTCGCGGACTTGGTCGCCATCACCGCGTACGTCCAGTACTTCTGGCCCGACGTTCCCGTGTGGTTGCCTGCTCTGATGACGGCCATCGGACTGATCGTCTTGAATCTCCAACCGGTCAAAGCTTTCGGGGAAACCGAGTTCTGGTTCGCCATCATCAAGATCGTTGCGATTCTGGCGCTGATCTTTGTGGGGATCGTCCTGGTTCTGACCGGCTACGAGAACGGCGACGGAACTCGAGCCGCCGTGTCCAACCTGTGGACGCACGGCGGATTCTTCCCGACGGGCCTCACCGGATTCTTCTTGGGTTTCCAACTGGCCATTTTCTCGTTCATCGGCTTGGAGCTGGTGGGCACCACCGCGGCGGAGACCGAGAACCCGCACCGCAATCTTCCCAGAGCCATCAACTCGATCCTCTTGCGCATCCTGATCTTCTACATCGGATCTCTTGCCGTGATCATGATGGTCACGCCGTGGGATCACATCGATCCCGAGCAGAGCCCTTTCACCACGATGTTCGGCAACGCCGGTTTTGCCGGAGCAGCTCTGGTCGTCAACCTGGTCGTGTTGACCTCAGCGGCGTCGAGCGCCAATTCCGGTGTCTATTCCGCAACCCGCATGGCCTTCGGCCTGTCCAAGGACGGCCACGCTCCCCAGGCGCTGAACTACACGACGCGGCGAGGCGTACCCATGAAGGCGGTCTTCTTCACCACGGTCTTCCTGTTCGCCGCCGTCCCGCTCCTGATGGGTGGTGATGCCCTGACGCAGGCCTTCACGGTTGTCAGTTCGATTTGTTCGGCAGACATCCTGTTCACGTGGGGATCCATTGTGGTCAGTTACATTCTGTACTACCGCAGGCACCCCGATCGGCACGATGCGTCGGGTTTCCGAATGCCTCTGCCCAGACTCGCCCCCTGGGTGGTGCTCGCGTTCTTCGTTTTCATCGCCGTGACTTTGACGCTGAGCGAGGATACCCGCATTGCCGCGATTCTCAGCCCATTCTGGTTCCTGTTGCTCGCGCTGTTGTGGCAGGTGGTCAAGCGCCGCCTGCAGAAGCAACATCGGCCGCTGACCTCGGAGATTCCCCTGGTCTCGCCCCGTCAGATCCGCCAACAGTTCGACGATGCAGGCGAGAAATAGGCGCCGGTTCGGAGGCCACGCTCACGCGGTTGCCCATGGGGCGTCAGTATCGCTCGGCATCGGTCCGAAGCCGACTCGCGTAATCCGACCAATCAAGGTCAGGAAGATTGGAGTTGTTTGGGTTCAGCCCCGTTGACCCGTCCAATTGCTCGCGCAGAATGTCTGCGTGTCCCACGTGACGGGACAGGTCGTTGAGCACATGGACAGCGGCTCGATGAAGTGTGAGTTGCGAGCGTTCCTCAGGCCACCACGGAACCGTGCCGATGGTGTCCAACGGAAGCTCCAAAATGACCGAGTCGGCGAAGTCGCCCACGCGTCGATACAGATCGATGATTCCGGCGACACTCTCGCCTTCTGTGAGGTGCCAGTCTTCCTGTGGGTCCTGCTCCAGAGCCTCCGGTGAGACTATTTCGGAACCGTTCGGCCATGGACCACCGAAAACCTCACTGAAATAGCCGACCTCGACGTTGGCCATGTGCTTGACGATCCCGACAAGGCTCGTGCCCGTGGGCGTGCGCGGCATGCGAGCCTCACGTTCAGTGACCCCTTCGAGCTTCCAGAGCAGGGCCTCGCGATCGCTGCGGAGGTAGAGCAGTATTTCCTCTTTGCTGTCTATGCCCACATTATTCAGCCCCGAGGATGGAAAGAACAGGGTCAGGCCCGGCACGTCAGCGAGACTCAAATGCACCCCTGAACGGGGCAGGAGAAGCACGACCGATAACGTTCCATGACGACGGCACGTGAACCGCTTCGAAGACCCGGCCGACATGGCTAAACTGGGGCCTGACCGCCACCTGCCCCAGAATCCGCCCAGGAGCCAAGGACCGCATGACCCTTCACCGCATCGGACGCCGGGTATTCGACTTCGAACGACAGGTCGCGGTGATGGCGGTGGTGAATCGAACTCCGGATTCCTTCTACGATCACGGCGCAACCTACGAGGTCGATGCGGCTGTGTCCTCGGCATTGCAGGCCGCGGAAACGGGTGCCGATTGGGTAGACATCGGTGGCGTCCCGTTCGGGAGGGGGCCGGTGGTCGACGCAGCTGAGGAGCTTGACCGTATTTTGCCGGTGGTCCACAGTGTTGTGGCCGCGAGCGACGTCGTCGTCTCGGTCGACACATATCGCGCCGACGTGGCAAGGGCTGCCGTCGACGCCGGGGCCTCGGTGATCAACGACACCAGCGGATTTGCCGACCCCGGGATGGCGTCGGCCATTGCGGATACCGGTGCGCACGTCGTCGTGACCCACAGCGCCGGGAAGCCTCGTGAAGAAAAGCCTGCGGCGGCCTACTCCGACGTCGTGCGGGAGGTCCGCGAATTCCTCGCCGAACGCGTGGATCGGGCGGTGGACGCTGGGGTGCCGCGTGAGAAGATCATCATCGATCCGGGGCACGACTTGGATAAAAACACTCTTCATACGCTCGAGATCACCCGGAGGCTGGACGAGCTCGCCTCGCTGGGTCTGCCGTTGCTGGCCGCGGTGTCCAATAAGGACTTCATCGGCGAGAGCCTCGATCGGGCGCAGGGCGAGCGAGTGTCCGGTTCGATCGCAGCAATGATGGCTTGTCTCGAACGCGGAGCCCGGATCGTCCGGATGCACGACGTCGCCGCGGCCGTGGACGCGGCCCGCATGTACGAGGCGATTCGCGGTTGGCGGGCACCCGTGCGCGTCGAGCACAACGCCCGGCCAGAAGGAAATGTATGAGTATAGACCCGGTCTTCCCGACCCCGCTCGAGTCCCTGACCGACGAGCAGATCCTTTCCGTCTACTCACCCGGAAACGGGCATGACGGCGGGTGGTTGCGCATGAACTTCGTCGCCAGCTTGGACGGCGCGGTCGCGGTCAACGGGGTTTCGGGAAGCCTCGGAGGCCCTGGTGATTCCCGCGTCTTCGATCTTCTGCGGTACCTCGCGGACGTGGTGCTGGTGGGTGCGGGAACCGTCCGTACCGAAGGTTATGGTGCGATGGTTCTGCCGGAGGAAGCCACAGCCTGGCGCACGGCTCACGGGCTCCCCGCACAACCCGTATTCGCCCTGGTCAGCGGCTCGGCGGCACTATCGCCGGACTCCGCAGTATTCACCGAAGCACCGGTGCGCCCCGTCGTCTACGTTTCTGCGCAAGCTGACGCAGCCCACCGCTACGCGCTGGCGGAAGTGGCGGACGTCGTCATCGCCTCCGCCGACGGTGGATTCTCTGTGGACCCGAATGCAGTACGGGCTGATCTGGTTGCGCGAGGTCTGCGTCGTATTCACAGTGAAGGCGGACCCGAACTGTTCGGATCCTTTCTTCACGCTGGCGCGGTCGACGAATTGTGCCTGACGATGGCCCCGAAGCTCCTCGCCGGAACGGCCAGGCGAATGGCCACGTCCGCGGAATTCGCGCCGACCCAACTTTCACTGGCGTCGATCCTGCGTTCGGGGGATGAACTGCTGCTGAGATATATACGTGCCGACGGCAATCCGCATCGAATCCCCGGAAGCTGACTCAGCCCTCGCCTCTCATCCACCGACCCGTTGCGGACTCGTCGCACGCCGCGACGTCGGCCGGCGGACCCGCGACGAGTAACTGACCACCTCGCTCACCTGCACCGGGGCCAAGGTCAATGACCCAGTCAGCGCCCGCAACAACTCGCAGGTCATGTTCCGCCACGACGACCGTGTTCCCCTGGTCGACGAGGCGGTTGAGCTCGGCAACCAGAAGGTCCACGTCCGAAGGGTGAAGCCCCGTCGTCGGCTCGTCCAAAAGATAAACGGTGTGACCGCGTGGGGCTCTCTGAAGCTCGGTCGCGAGTTTGATTCTCTGAGCCTCACCGCCGGAAAGCTCCGTAGCCGGTTGACCAAGGGTCAGGTAGCCAAGTCCGATGGCGTCGAGCGCTCGCAGGGATCGGCAGACGTGCTCCTCGTCGGCGAAGAAGTCCAGGGCATCCCGCACGGAAAGGCTCAGGACCTCAGAGACATTCTTGCCGTTCCAGGAAACTTCGAGAGTTTCCGGATTGTATCGAGCACCGTGACATTCGGGGCAGGGTGAGTAGCTGCCCGGCAGGAAGACGAGTTCGACCTCGATCTGCCCTTCGCCTTGGCACGTGGGGCAGCGCCCTTCAGTCACGTTGAAGGAGAATCTTCCGATACCCCATCCGCGAGCTTGTGCGTCCAGGGTTGAGGCGAAGAGCTTGCGGACTCTGTCGAAAAGACCGGTATAGGTTGCCAAGCATGACCGTGGGCTCCGACCGATGGGTTTCTGCGTGATCTGTACCAGACGATCCACTGCGTCGGTGCCGGATACTTTTCCGATGGTGAGGTTCTTGCCGGCCTCCTCGTCCTGCTCAAGGACGCTCGAGCGAACGCTTTTGCGGAGAATCGGTGCGAGAACTTCACCCAGGAGAGTAGATTTGCCGGCGCCGGACACCCCGGTCAGGGCCACAAAGGTGCCCAGTGGGAAGGAGACGGACACGTCCCGCACATTCCGTGCTGTCACGCCGTCCATGCTCAGGTGGCTCGTGGCTGTCCGGACCGCATCGGCGGTTCTGGGGTCGGGCAATGGCTGATACAGATAGGGTGCCGTCTTGGACTCCTTGACCTGAGCGAGGTCGGCCACGGGACCCGAGTGCAAGATGTGCCCTCCATCGACGCCGGCCGCAGGGCCGACGTCGACGGCCCAATCCGCGCGTTCGACCAGACGCATATCGTGTTCGACCAGAAGCACCGAATTGCCGTCCTCGATGAACCGTTCGAAGAGATCCAGAAGCACGCCTTTCTCGCTGGGGTGCAGGCCTGCGGACGGCTCGTCCAGAACGTAGGCGACCCCGAACAACCCCGATCTCAGTTGGGCCGAAAGACGAAGTCGTTGCATTTCACCCGTGGACAGGGTGCGGGCGGGACGGTCAAGACTGAGATGCCCCAACCCCAAGCCGACCATCGTCTCGAGAACCGGCACTACGTTTGGAAGAAGCAGACGCTCCGCCTCCGTCTCGGGAGTTTCATCAAGTTCGGAGACTTTCTGCCAACGTTCTTGGAACAGCTCCAAAATCTCTTCGGCCGAGCGAGAGTTGAGCTCGTAGATCTTCTGGTCGAGGTACTCCACACGCAGGGCATCGGGATTGAGCCGGTGGCCGTGGCAGGTCGGGCACTCGAAGGTGTCCAGGTATTTCAGGGCACGAGCGCGGGTCTTCTCCGATTTGGCCTGGTCCACGGTCTGAAGGAGATAGCGATTCACTGACCGCCAACGGCCCTGGTACGTGCGTTGCGTCTGATCCACGCCGCGTTCCGGATGGACCTCGATCACCGGCTGATCTTCCGTGAATAAGATCCAATCCCGGATCTCTTGGGGGATTTCCCGCCACGGCAGATCCATGTCCACGATGTCGAGAGTGAACAAGATGTCGTGGAAATTCTTGCCGAGCCACGCCCCCGGCCATGCTTGTATCGCGCCGTCGTTGATCGAAAGGTTCGGGTCCGGGACCATCGAACGCTCGGTGGGTTCGTGAAGCACGCCCGCACCATGGCACTGCGGGCACATGCCCTCGGGCGTATTGGGGCTGAACGCCTCGGCCAACAGCCTTCCGCCGTGCAGTGCGGAACCTCGCTGAAGCGATTCGGCAGGATGATTGCCGGCGCGCGAGTAGAGGAGACGAATCCCATTGGACAGGGTCGTGATGGTGCCGACGGTCGACCGAGCACCGCCTGCGCTGTTCCTCTGTTCGAGGGCCACCGTGGGCGGCAGGCCCGTCAGGGATTCGACGCGAGGATCCATGGTGCTCCCGATCAGTCGCCGGGCGAAAGGCGCAATGGACTCCAGGTAGCGCCGCTGCGACTCACCGTGAATGGTCCCGAACGCGAGGGATGACTTTCCGGATCCCGAAACCCCGGTGAACGCAACCAGCGCACCCCGCGGGAATTCTGTACTGACGTGTTGGAGATTATGCAGGTGGGCGTCGTGCACGGCGACGACGCCGTCGGGTCGGCGCTGGTCAGGGTGAATTTCGGGAACGGGCATGTACTCGAGGCTAGCAAGGGGAACCGCTGGGATATGCGGGTACAGGACGAGGGCGGTGGGAACCAGCGGCGTGCGGGCTCGTCACAGCGCTACGTGAAAAATCGCTATGAAGTTGAGTCCCGACAAAACACGTTGGCTTGCCTAAGAACTTTTGAGGAAAAGCTGGTTCCATAATGAGCTCATGAATGCGATTGTGCCGATATCACTGAGCTTTACCCGGTTCGATGTCAGGGAGATGGCTTCGGTAGCACCGATATTCAGGGGGTGTTCGGCCTTGACCGGGATATACATCCTCGAATTCGAAAACGGTCAGAGGTATGTGGGGCAGTCGACGAACGTAGTTACCCGGGTCGGGACACACCGTCGTCGTTACCCCGACTTGCAGTTCTTGCATTTCGCGCCTTGTTCGGCGGAAGAACTTGATGAAGCCGAGAGGCAAGTGATCGCTCAACAAGAGATTCAGTTCGGCTTGCGGAATAAGCTCCTCACTAAACTTCCTCACGGTGAGCATGAAGCCAGTTTCACTGTCCGCGAGGAGGAAACTTTTTTCCTCCCGGAGGAACGAGAGCGACGACGCCGGATTGTAGACAGTGCCGAACCGAAGCGTACCAAGTATTGGGAACTCGGCCGACTTGAAGAATTTGGCGTGATCGTCACCCTGATGGCCGAATATGTCGACCAAACCATCCCGGATGCTCTTGCTACGAGCGGTCTCCTGTGGACGGTTTCAGCCTTGCCCTCGACGAACCGAAGGAAGGGGTATCGGCGACTCCTGACCCTCAACTGCGGGAACATGGAGTCGTTGGTCATCGACGAGGAGCGGAACGAAGGTGGCTCCTTCGTGGGTGGGTTCCTTAATTTACCTGAGGAGCAGTTGGCCTCTGAAAAGATCAAAGAGATCGAGGCCATGGACGGAGTCTTGGCTATCCACCGTCCTTCATACCGACAGAGGCGGGACATCATCGCACCGTATTTTGGTGACCTGGACGCCCTGAGCCAATTGTTATCCGATACTGATGTTCTCGACGCCGCGTATCGACTCAATGTCGGGTTGATGAGACAAGGTTCGACCATGTACCGGCGGTTCCATAACTCGTACCTGGCTGAAGCGATCGTCAATACACTGGGGGCCTACGGTGGGCTTGAACCCAGAATCGTCGACGGGGCACAGGACGGGCGAACCGGCGGCCACGGCCTCCGCGATGTGTCCTAACGGGTGGCCCGGCCGGTCTTGCGCTTGTGGACGCCCTTCGGCAGATCCATGGTCCGGGCGAATGTCGCCGTCCAAGCCGCTCCGACAATGGTCACGACGCCTGTAGTGACAAGGGCCAACGGGAGGGTGGCGATGCTCAGAAGGAGTGCCACAATAGCCGGTCCGCCCAACTTGCCCGAGTTGTTGAAGATCGCCCAGATTCCGAGGAACTTTGCGCGACCGACTCTGGGGCTCAGGTCGGCGCCGATCGTCATGTTCACGCCCGCGCCCAGTCCGTTGCCGACGGCCATAACCGCGACGGCCATGATGGTCCACGCCAGAGTGGGCTGAACCGCCATGACGAGGAAACCTGCCCCGAATATGGCGAGGCACAGGATGAGAACCACTGATCGGCCCAAACGATCCTTGATGTAGCCGCCGGGGAACATCAGAATCAGCTCGAGCGCCGCGCCCAAAGCCACCAGCAAGGAAATGCCTGATTCGTGCAGATCAATGTGCACGCCCCAAAGCTGAATCATCGTGGGTTGGGCCGCTCGAGCGATAGCCAGAATCGTGATCGCAACACCGGCGAGCATCACGGCCTTCCACCGGACCTTGAGCTTCTGAGCGGCAGGCTCGTTCGGATCCGCGACTGCGGCGGTCGGCGTCGTCTGAGTGGAGGCTCCCATGGAGTCGAAGCCACGGTTCAGCGCAGGAATACAAAGCACAACGACGGCCAGCACGGCACACGCCGCGCTGAAAATATAGACGGACCACAAGGGAAACCACAGGAGAAGCAGTGCGCTGATCATGGGTCCCACCAAATTCCCGACCCGTTGCGTCCCGCCGAGTGCCGTCATAGCGCGGCCCATGTGCATCGCGGGCATTCGGTCGGCGACGACGGCCTGCCGAGCCAGCCCCCAAATATCCTGGACCGGCGCCAGAAGCATGAGCAACACCACGTACATGACAAGGGCAAAGGGCGTGGGCAGAGAGCCAGCCAAGGACAGAACGAGCAATGCCGTGATCACCACGGCCGCACTGGTCCCCAAGATCATGGCCCTCCGGTCTCCAACCTTGTCGATCAGAATCCCGACCGGGACGGTCAAGAGGAGGCTGGCAGCGCCCATCAAAGAGACGACCGCACTAGCCAAAGCTCCACTAGCCCCCAAACTCAATGCGGAGAGAATGAGGACCGGGACCGTGGAGCCGACTCCGATAGCAAAGAGCAGAGACGGCACGATAACCGGCCAGAAAATAGGGCGGAGCATACAGTCCACCCTACGCGCGGGTTCTCAGGACGTCGCGGAAGCGGGACATGACGGGGGACGACGTAGTCCGCTCGGGCATACGCGAGTGAGTTCGTCAGTGTTACCGAACACAATGGCGGAATTCACATCCATGATTCTTTCGAAACGGAAATAAAAGTCGCGCATACCCAGTTGTTCTCCGGAGTTGCCAAATTTGGGCGACTGCGCAATCTGCTCAGAAAGGAGGGATCATGTCGGCAAGTCGGCTGTTCACTTTAAATCGGAATTCATCCAATACAGGACTCGTCACGCTCTTGCTAGCGGTCGGAACCTTCGCCTTCGGAGCCGGAGAGTTTGCCTCAATGAGCCTCTTGCCCTCGATCTCCTCCGATATGGGGGTCGATGAGGGTTCGGCCGGCCACATCATTACCGCATACGCACTCGGCGTTGTACTCGGTGCCCCGGTGATTTCCGCGGTTGGCGCCAAATGGCCCAGAAAGCCCCTACTCCTTGGACTGCTCCTGCTTCTGACGGTGGGAAATCTGTTCGTCGCGGCTGCGCCGTCCATGGAATGGCTCGTGATCGGCAGGTTCGCTTCCGGTATTCCGCACGGAGCATTCATCGGCCTGGCCATGGTCACGGCGGCCGGTATCAACCTTCCGACCAAGCAGGCCCGCGCGGTAAGCATCGTCCAGATGGGGATCACCGTCGCGACCATCGTCGGTGTCCCGCTGTTCACGCTGGTGGGACAGGTCGGCGGATGGCGACTGAGTTTCGTGCTGATGAGCGTGATCTCCGCGATCGCCCTGGTCATGCTGTGGAACACCGTACCCAACCACGCGGGGAACAAGGCCACGAGCTCGCGGGTCGAGCTGACCGCGCTCACCAACCCCAAGGTATTGCTGACTCTGGTCACCGGTGCGATCGGCTTCGGCGGCATCTTCGCCGTGTACTCCTACTTCAGCTCGGCATTCGAGGGGTCCCACGCCGGACCGGGCTGGGCGATGTCCTTGATCCTGATGCTCTACGGCGTCGGGTCCACGCTCGGCAGTTACGTTGCAGGCTACGTCAACTCCAAGATCCTGTTGCCTGCCGCTATGGGTTTTCAGGTTCTCCTGGGCTTCTCGGCCGTTCTCTACGCCGTGGGTGTGGGCAACGCGTGGGTCACCGGCATCGCGATGGTCCTGATCGGAGCCAGTGGCGGAATGGTCGTCCCACTCCAGACTCGCCTGATGATGGCAGCGGGCGACGCCCAGACCATGGCTGCGGCCATGAACAACGTGGCATTCAACCTGGCCAATGCGCTCGGTCCGCTCCTTGCGGGCTCGGCCATGAAAGCCGGCGGCAGCTGGTCCTCCACGGGCTGGATCGCTGCGGCCCTCGCGCTTGGCGGGCTCGTCCTGCTCGGCGCCAACGTGCTCTCCGACCGCCGCACCCCGGTCACCCGCTACGCCGTTCGCTTCGAACCCACGACCATGACCATTCCTATCACCGGGGTCGTGCCGGTCGCTAAGTGACGTTCGGTTACTGAGCTCTCGACGCCGTAGCCCGAGCGCGAGTAGCTTCAACGTGATCAATCCACGCAGCTTATGAAAGCGGGCACTTCATCATGATCTTCACAGGTCTCATCGTCGGCGCCTTACTCGGCGTCGTCATGCAACGCGGACGCTTCTGCGTGACCGGTATGCTCCGTGACATTTTCCTGCAGCGCTCGTGGCGAACGTTCACGGCGCTCATGGTCGTGATCGCGGTGCACGCGGTGGGCATTGCCGTGCTGACCTCCACAGGCGTGATCTCGCCCGAGTATTCCGGTTTCGCTCCGATCGCCGTGGTCGTCGGGAGTCTTCTGTTCGGTCTGGGGATCATCCTGGCCGGTGGTTGCGCGTCCGGGACGTGGTACCGCTCGGCCGAAGGACTGGTCGGCTCGTGGATCGCGCTCGCGATGTATGCTCTGTCTTCTGCGGCCATGAAAAAGGGTGCACTCGGCGGCTTCGCGGTGTGGATGAAGCAGTGGGATACCGGACTGACCACCATCCCCGAGGCCCTCGGCATCTCTCCGTGGGTTTTCGTGATCTTGGTTTCCGCGGTGACAGTGGTTATGGTGCGCCATTTCCTGCGTAAGGAACGGCGAATTCCCAAGCCCGCAACCCTGGGAAACCGTCCGGCCTGGAAACGTCCACTCCACTTCTACACGGCGGGCGTCCTGGTAGGTCTGATCGGGGTCATCGCGTGGCCGCTGTCCGCGGCTGCGGGCCGCAATGATGGCTTAGGGATTACCACGCCTTCTTCCAACCTGGTCAAGTTCATGGTTACAGGCAATGACTCCAATATTGACTGGGGCGTCATGCTGGTTCTCGGGTTGTTCGTCGGTGCGTTCATCGCGGCCAAAGCGAGCGGAGAATTCCGAATCCGCGTCCCCGACGCCCGGACGGCTACCCGCTCGGTCGCGGGCGGACTGATGATGGGCGTGGGTGCCTCGCTCGCGGGCGGGTGCACCGTGGGCAACGGCATGGTCCAGACCAGCCTGTTCAGCTTCCAAGGGTGGGTATCCTTGGTCTTTATCGCGCTCGGAGTGGGGCTGGGCGCCAAGTTGTGGCTCCGCCCGACGACGTCGCGCCCCACCTCGGGCGGTGGAACCTACACGACCAGCGAAAGCCTCGACAATACTCTGGCGGTGGCCTCGGACGGGCGGACGGTCGAACCCGCACCCGTGGGGACAGGATCGGTGACGTCGGGTGCCGAGGAAGTGACGACCTCCGCTTCGGTGAATACCGCCCCAGCGGCCCCGCCCTCCAGCGTCCAAGGGTTTGGCGGCTTTCCCGCTGCTCTTGGTGCAGTGGGACTCAAAGAAAAAACAGGAGCATCCTCCACATTGCGGGAGCTTGGGGAGGGCTATTACGCCTTGGACTCCCTCGGCGCGGTGTGCCCGTTCCCGCTGATCGACGCCAAGGACGTCATGGCCACTCTGGACCCGGGGGATCACCTGGTCATCGATTTCGATTGCACCCAAGCCACCGAGGCGATTCCGCATTGGGCGGCCGAGGACGGCCACGAAATCACGGACTTCCGGGAGCAGGGGGAAGCCAGCTGGCAGATCACCCTTCGGAAGGGCTGATCCCAACGTGGAACGTGGAGCGGGGAAACGCACCGATTGATGACGCGGAGTGGCTCCGGACCATGGGGACAGGGGCCCGGCCCGTTGTAGAGGAAATAGGCGGGGTGAAGACGACGAGCCACTTCTCAGCCGTGCGCTGACCGATCTCGGAGACCTTGCCCAGCCGGGCGGCTCATCCCAGGCGGTACAGAGCATGAAAGAGGGCCGACGGCAGAACAATGTTCCCCGCCGACCCTCAGTGTGGTTCTAGCTTGTGGGTTCAGACCTCAGAACTCAGCCCATCCAGTCGACGATGACATAAGGCTCGAACTCCGAGGTGTTGAGGATGTGGGAATCCTTCAGGTCGAAGCGACCGTCCTTGGCCTCAACGGTGAAGTGCTCGGTCTGGTCGCCAATCACAATGTCGACGCTGTACATTCCGTCAGGAGCCGGAGCCTCGCCGATGCCGTGGGGGCTGGGGACCTTGAGGTAGTAGACCGTCGGATCGGTCACGGACTTGACCAAAACGGCCTGGTCCAGAGATGCGGGGGCGCTATGCTGCGTTTCCTCGGCCTGCGGCGTGGCTGCGGAGTCCGAGGCGGAGGGCGTTTCCGCTTGGGCCGGACCCATCCCAAGGACTCCCGCGCCGAGAGCTAATGCAACACCAGCGGCGGTCATTGAGGCCTTGCGGGTGATTACCTGAGTGCGGGTCATGGTGATTTCTCCTTTTTCGATGGCGTCCAAAAACCTTGCGGGTTATCAAGACGTTTTCACGCTATCGCAGGTTTTTCGGGGGTACACGAGACCGTTACCAGGGCAGAAAAGCGGTAACGAATTGATAACCCACCTCCCGCAAGGGCAGGGAGGCAGTATTGCGGGCCGGAAGCCGATGGCACGCGTCCGGGCGTAATGGGATCGTTACCGAACCCCGAGGGAATTCACAGCCAGACCTGAGGCGCAAGGTGGGCACGTTGCCCGGCCGCCCCGAATGCCGGAAGCGCACCTCTGTCCGTTGCAAAGAGGCCATAACGCCCTGGTCCAGGGTTGCACCCGATGCGCGTTCAACCTCCCGGTGAAGGCCCGGAGGCGCATAGCATGGTGTTCGAGAGGACGAACGAGAGGATTCACATGACTACTGATCAGCGCCAAGCAATCATGGACGGCCTGAAGAACATGACCACTGCGATCGACCCGGAGCAGGAACCACCGAACATTGACAGGATGCGGGCGGAATTCGCTCGCATGGTGTCGACCATGCAGATACCCGCTGGGATCAAGCAGAGCCCAACAAGACTCGCCGGACGTCCAGCAGTCCTCGTCGAACCCGAAGACCAAGAACCGAAACCGGGCACTATCCTGTATTTCCACGGCGGATCCTTCATGATCGGATCCCCGGCGACGGCGATGTCCTTGACAGCGAGTCTGGTCAAAGAAACGGGCGTTTCTGCGTTGTCACTCGATTACCGCTTGGCGCCCGAGCACCCTTTTCCCGCAGGCATCGAAGATGCACTGGCGGCCTACCGTGAACTTCTGGACCGGGGCTCGGACCCGACGTCCATTGTTTTCGCGGGTGACTCCGCCGGAGGCGGCATAGCAGTCGGAGCCTGTCTTGCGGCCAAACAAGCAGGTTTGCCTATGCCGGCAGGATTGGTCGGGTTCTCGGCGAGTCTCGACGCCAGTAGGACCGGAGCCAGCTTGGAGACCAAGAGCGGACGGGATCCCTTTTTCACGGCAGACAGTTTGCGGTGGAACGCGAGCATCTATCTCGACGGCCAGGATCCGCATCAAGCCTGGGCCTCGCCAGCGACGTGCGGCGACCTGGCCGGGCTCCCACCAGTGCTATTGCAAGTCGGGACCGAGGAATTGCTGCTGGACGATTCGACTCGCTTCGCAGAGCGAGCCAGGGAAGCCGGAGTGGATGTGATCCTGGACGTCACCGGCAACGTTGCTCATGTCTTCCAGACTTTCGCAGGGCAGCTGGATGCCGCCGATGAGGCCCTCGCCAGGGCCGGATTCTTTATTCGTCAGCGTGTTTCCGGAGCCGATATCACATGAGCCGGAAACTGTGGCGTGAAAACGCGTGAGCCTTTCGCACGGAGAGGTGAAAGTGCGGTGAATACATAAGTTCCTATAGTTTCCTTGGCGGAAATCCTCACTGGATAGCGTGATCGGGTTCGTCACCCCAGCAATCACACATCAGTGAGGTACAAGCCGTGCACAATGCATCGCATTCAGAAGCCAAAGGTCTCAGCCGAAGGAGTCTCCTTCACCTCAGTGGCGTCTCCGCCACCGCCATCGCTTTGGGAATCAACATCCCCAGTGCCGAAGCCTCCGCAACAACCGGTACCACGATCAACGAGCCCTTCGGTTTGGGCGTGGCCAGTGGGGCACCGCGGCCGGACGGCGTCGTTCTCTGGACCCGTTTGACCCCGCAACCGCTCGCCGAGGACGGACATGGCGGAATGCCCCAGCGTCCTATCGCCGTGAACTGGCAGGTCTCCAGAAACGCGAACTTCGTCGGAATCGAGAAGGAAGGCGACGCCCTTGCCCAGCCGGAGCTGGCGCACTCCGTCCACCCTCGGGTCGAAGGACTGCGCGCGGGGACGGAATACTTCTACCGGTTCCGCGTGGGTGAACAGTTCAGCCGCGTGGGTCGTTTCCGAACTCTGCCCGCCGCTGGCGCATCTGTCTCCACATTCTCTTTCGGGTTCGTATCCTGCCAGGCCTGGTATCACGGGCATTACACCGCACATAAGCATCTTGCGGCGGAAAAGAACCTTGACCTGGTCCTCTTCCTCGGCGATTACATCTACGAATACGGCATCACGGAAGACAACCTGTGGCGGCAAGGTGCCGAGGTCGGGCCGGCACATGCTGTTGAGTGCAGGACCTTGGAGCAGTACCGGCTGCGGTACTCGCTGTTCAAAACCGACCAGCACCTTCAGGACGTCCACGCCCGCGTGGCAACGGCCGCGATCTGGGACGACCACGAGGTCCAGAACAATTACACCGGAAAGATTCCAGCGGCCACGACCCCGGATCCCTCTTTCCGGGAGCGGATCGCCGTAGCATACCGGGCTTTCTACGAGAACATGCCCCTCGACATCGAGGCTCTGCCTCAAGGGGACACCAGCGACATCACGACGTCGATCGACGTCGGCAACCTGATCCGCTTCTCGTTGTTGGACAGCCGCCAATTCCGCGACCCGGCGCCCAAGGACGAGGCAGACCGTACCGATCCGAACCGTACGATCCTGGGGGGCAACCAGGAAGCTTGGGTCGCCCATCAACTCAGGACCAGTCCGGCGACCTGGAACATCTTGGCCAACGGCGTGGTGCTGACGCCGATCACGGACGACCGCGTGGACATGTGGGACGGTTATCCGGCCGCGCGCAATCGGATGCTCGATGCCATGAGCCGCGCGTCCAACCCAGTTATGTTGGCGGGCGATATTCACAAGCACGCGGCCACGGAGCTCAAGGCAGACTTCAAGGACCCGGCAAGTCGCACGACCGGCGTCGAGCTCGTGTGTACATCGGTCTCTTCGGACGGCGATGGTGCGAAGGCCGACAAGAACACGTCGGACTGGATCCAGCACCCCTACGTCAAGCACTACGACGGCCGCCGGGGTTACGTGCACGTGACGGTCACACCCAACGACATGGTGTCGAACTTCTATTCGGTCGACTGGATCGAGAAGGACGATCAAGCGCCCAAGCAGCTCTCCGCCCGTTTCTACACCCGAGCCGGACAGATGGGACTGACGCCGATGTAGCCAGAACCCCACAGGGAGGCGTGGTGCAATAAAGTATGCAATTTCGTCAGCTCGAATACTTCGTCACTCTGGCCCGCGAAGGGCACTTCGCTCGTGCGGCGAAAGCTTGTTTTGTCTCCCAACCCGCGCTGTCCGAGTCGATTCACAAGCTGGAGAAAGAACTGGGAGTTCCGCTGGTTAAGCGGCGACAGAACTACCAAGGCCTGACTCCAGAGGGGGACCGGGTGCTGGTGTGGGCCCAACGCATCCTCAAGGACCATTCCTCCCTGGGCGAGGAGATCGAGGCCATGCGCTCGGGGCTTTCGGGGACGTTGAAGATCGGCGTCATCCCGGCGGCCTCGAGCACCATCTCGCTTCTGGTGGACCCCTTCCGATCCAAGCACCCGCGAGTCAAGATCAACCTCGAATCGAGTCTGCGTTCCTCGGAGATCATCCAGCGGATAGGGGCTTTTGAACTGGATGCAGGCGTGATCTACCTCGACGAATATGACGACGCCGACCTGTCGGTGCTCCCGCTCTATACCGAAAGACACGTCCTGGTGGCTCACGAAGACCTCCTGGGCCACGTGAGGGATGAGGAGTTCGGCTGGGACGACGTCGTCGATTATCCGCTGTGCCTGATCAACAGGGGTATGCGAGGTCGGCAACTCGTGGACGAGGCCCTGAGCTCACGCGGCCTCGTCGCGGACCCCGGCGTGGAGACAGACTCTCTGGCGTCACTGTTTGCCCTGGTGCGCACTGGACGATGGACCAGCGTGGTCGCACAACAATGGCTCCTCGGATTCGACCTTCCACCGGAGATCCGCGTGATACCGCTCGAACAACTTGTACACCCACGGGTGGGACTCGTGGCCCATGGCGTGACCCCGGGTTCGGTTCTGGTCGAGGCGCTCTTCGCCCAGACCCGGCCGGATCGGATCGAGAAAAGACTGAGACTGGGGTTGGCGGGGGGATCTTTCCCGGGCTGACGTGAACCAATAAGCGTTGCCTATGGGTTGGTCGACATAAAGTCTTGGACACCTTCTTGGGAGGGCGAGAAGACTCAAGGGTGAAGTCGATAACGAAGCGGCGAGCGCTTCGTCTTTCTAAGGAGAGCTCATGGCAACAGTGCTTTGCGTCCTGTACCCCGACCCCGTCACCGGATATCCCCCGAAATACGCGCGGGACTCGATTCCTCAACTGCCCACTCAGTACGACGGTGGGCAGGGTCTTCCCAGCCCCGAGGCCATCGACTTCAAGCCCGGGGCATTGTTGGGATGCGTCTCCGGTGAGCTGGGTCTCCGCGAATACCTCGAGTCCCAGGGGCACAAACTGATCGTCACTTCCGATAAGGACGGAGAGGATTCGGAGTTCGAGAAATACCTTCCGGAATCCGATGTCGTCATTTCTCAGCCCTTCTGGCCTGCGTACCTGTCGGCCGATCGCATCGCCAAGGCTCCGAAGCTCAAGCTGGCACTGACCGCGGGTATCGGTTCGGATCACACGGACCTCGATGCGGCGATGAAGGCTGGGATCACGGTTGCCGAGGTGACCTACTCGAACAGCATCTCCGTTGCCGAACACGCGGTCATGCAGATCCTGAACCTCGTCCGTAACTTCGTTCCTTCCCATGAGTGGGCCGTGAATGGCGGCTGGAACATCGCCGACTGTGTTTCACGGGCTTACGACGTCGAGGGCTTTGACGTGGGCATCATTGCTGCGGGACGTATCGGCCGCGCTTTGGCCAAACGGCTCAAACCCTTTGGCGTGCATCTGCATTATTTCGATACTCATCGACTCCCGGAAGAAGTCGAGAATGAACTGGGTATGACCTTCCACGATTCGGTCGAGAATCTCGCCGAGAACGTGGACATCATCTCCGTGCATTCGCCGCTTGTGCCGGCGACGTACCACCTCTTTGACGAGAAGCTCATCAACTCGATGCGTCGCGGTTCCTACATCGTCAACACCGCGCGAGCAGAGATTATGGTGCGCGACGACGTCGTGAAGGCTCTTGAATCCGGTCAGCTGGCCGGTTACGCAGGCGATGTGTGGTACCCGCAGCCTCCGGCCGTGGACCACCCCTGGCGGACCATGCCGAATAACGCGATGACACCGCACGTATCCGGTACCACGCTTTCGGCGCAGGCCCGTTATGCAGCGGGAACCCGCGAGGTTCTGGAGGACTTCTTCGCGAGCCGTCCGTTGCGCGATGAGTACAAGATCGTCGACGGCGGCAAGCTCGCTGGAACTGGAGCAGCCTCCTATTCCACGGATGGCAACTCCAGTCCCGGGAGCACTGGCAACTAAAACGGCACCAAGGGCCTAACCGATCGGATTCTTCAGGCTCCCTGTGTAGATCAGGGAGCCTGAGGCGTCCTGCAGGTCCACCATCTCCAGGGTGTTGCGGAGTTGGAGCCGGTTGAGGCAAGAGTGCCGGAACTCGGGGACCTCCAGATCCAGGTGTCGTCGCCGCGGCAGCCCTCGAGCCCGGTAGGCATCGACGTTGTCTCTCACCAGCGTCCAGAACTCCACCTGGTCGATCATGCCTTCCTGGTGCAGGATCCCGGCGATATGCCGGAGAACCCCCACGAACACGTCGGTGAAGATGAGCTGCGACGCCTCGGCGTCGTCGATCACGTGACGCATGCGCGATATCTCCTCGGGCAGCGCACGCTCGCCGATGATGGCCGCTTCCTCGCCGATGTCCTTCATGAAAGCCCCAATGACACGGCCCCCCTTCATCCGCAGGATCAGATTTTCTCCGTGCGGCATGAAGGCCAGATCGTGGCCTTCCAAGCAGTGCAGGACCGGGGTCAGATAAGCGGTCAGGTACTCGCGGAGCCAGGCCTTCGCGTCGGTTCCCGAGGCCTTGATCAGCTCGGCGATGACGGACCGCCCGTGGACATCCCGATGAAGCAGCGATGCCATCGTGAGGATGCGCTCGCCCTCGTCCAACTTGGGAAGGGGGCTCTCGCGCCACAGGGCAGCGAGCATCTTCTGCTGATCCGACTTGGTCTGGGTCGCATGGTAAGCGTCCCCGGTGTAGCCGATGGAGGCATGTTCACGGAGGACATCGAAGTTGACCTCTCGCAAGAGCTCATCGCCGCGAACCAGGTCGGCGACCCAATCGTTGATCGCGGGCGTCGCTCGCATGTATGCAGGAGAGAGCCCACGCAGGAAGCCCATGTTTTGGATCGAGAGCGCCGTCTTGATGTAGGACTTCGAAGGAGTGCTCCGGTTGAATGCCGTCCGAATAGACTGCTGTGGCTGGTACTCGTCCGAGGCCTCACCGAGAACCACCAGGCGACGGGAGGCGATATCCGGTGCGAAGCTGATCGAGATGCGGTGCTGGAACTGCCACGGGTGGACTGGGATCCACACGTAGTCCTCCGGGTCGAGCCCCAAGTGGGTGAGCCTGGACGTGAAGGACTGTCGAGTTTCGAGGGACAGCTCCGAGGCCCAGTGCTGATCCTCGGTGCTCGACCTCGAAACCTCGAGGACGGCGTCTTCCCTGTGCGCGGCAACCCACACGTAGCGGAACCGTGAGCCCGCCTCGGGTGCGTAGCGTCGGAATTCTTCCAGCCCGAACCCGATTCGACCGTTGGTCGCCACGAAGCACGGGTGGCCTTCGGTCATCGCGGCCTCGGTCTGCTGGAAGTCACCAGCTACGTCGATATCCGATCTGCCGTGTGCGAGCTGGCCGGCAGTGGGCCCGCCGCGGAAATTCTTGAACGCGGCGCTGGCCAGGGTGGACGCGAGCTCTTCGAGGTAGGTCCCCAAGAGCTTTTCCGGGATGCCCAGGCTCTGGTGCATCTCCGCCACGAACTCCTGCGCGTTGAGAGGCAGACCTTCCGGACTGCCCACCGCGTGGCGGGTGATCGAAGCTTCGTCGATGGACCAGTGGTTGAGGTACAGGACCTCGCCGCAGAAGCGGTATACGGAGCCGCCCGGAACAGAGAGTTCCCAAAGATCCTCTTCAAGATGTTCGGGGTGAATCAGGTGTTCGTGGCTGAACTCGGCGAGCGCCTTGGCGATCACATGACGCTGTGCCGGTTCCATGTACTCGGGGTGTAGATGGGGTGCGGGATCATCCGGGGCCGGGTGTCCAGCCTGTTCTGCTTCGACGATGCTCAGCGCCGCGGTCTTACCGGGGAGATCGATTTCGCGGATGAACCGGAAACCGACTTCCCTGTTCTTGGCTTCGACCGCCCGGTTGCGCACGTCGGGCTCCACCACGAGGCGGCGGGCCCCTAACTCATGGACGCAATGGTCGACGACGGCACGCATCACGCGACTCGTCAGGCCGCTGCGGCGCTGAGCCGGATCCTGCGGAGGGGGAGCGACCAGCAGGTGCATTCCGACGTCTGACTGCCGAGCGTCGAAGACCTCCGCCAGGAGCACGCGCGCCGGATCATAGGTTTCGGCGTAGCCGATCGGTTGCCCGTTATCGCAAATCATCCAGGCGTTCTGCGCATCGTCTGCGGCGATGTCCGCGAGGTACTTCCGCGTCGTTTCTTCGGTGGCATCCTGCATCTGCCAGAAGTACGATGCCGGATGCCTCAGCCACTCAGTGAGGACGAATGAATCGGTTGCGGGGTCGACCGGACGGACGGTCCAGGAGCTGGGGTCCGCGGAGTGTTGGTTCGGGGTCGTTTGGACAGTGGTCGTCACTTGATGTCCTCCTTGGCCTGGGAGGTACCGAAGTCCTGGAACGCGATGTTCCGCTCGATCGGGTAGACCTCTCGGCCGGTGATCTGTTTGAGAATGGTGGCATTGCGCCAGGCGCCCATGCCCAGGTCGGGTGCGGTCAATCCGTGAGTGTGCTCTTCGGCGTTCTGAACGAAGATGCGGCCGCCCAAGGTATCGACGTGGAATTCGAGGTCGACGTCGAACCGGCCCGCCTGGTCCCGCTTGATGAGGCCTTCCACAGGCCTCAGGAAGACGGGATCGCGAGGGGAATAACCGGTTGCGAGAACGAGCTGCTGGGCAGATCTTTCCGTCGTCTCTCCAGTCTCTTCGTGCCGCAGGGACAGAGAGATTACGTCTTCTCCCGGGAGCCATTCGGAGCCGACGACGGCGGTGTTGGTCAGCAACGTCGTCGGAACAGAGCGTTCGAAGGATTCCCTGTAGAGCGCTTCGTAGACATCATCGATCGTGCTCATGCTGATCCCCTTGTACAGGCCGCGTTGCTCCCGGCCCAGGCGGTCCCGCATCCCTTCCGGAAGGCCGTGGAAGTGCCGTACGTATTCCGGAGACGTCAGCTCGAGTGTGAGTTTGGTGTCTTCCATCGGGAAGAACCGCGGCGATCGCGTGATCCAGTCGAGTCGGTAACCGTGGTCCTTCTGCGAATTCAGCAGGTCCAGGTAGATCTCGGCTGCCGATTGCCCGCTGCCGATGATCGCGATGGATTCGGACCCCACGAGTTCCTCACGATCGTTCAAGAAGCGAGAAGAATGCCGCACGTTCCGCTCGAGGCCCTGGAGGGACTGGGGGATTCGAGGCCCGGTCCCGATTCCTGTCACGATGTGCCGTGCGAGGTGCTTTTCGACCCCTTGGGACGAGAGGGAAGTGACGAGAAACAGGTCCTGCTCCTCGAGGTAATCGACCGATTCCACGCGATGTTGCCAGCGCAGATTAGTCAACTGTTCTGCGGCCCAGCGGCAGTAGGCGTCGTATTCGCGGCGAAGCGGATGGAAGTCCTCACGAATGTAGAAAGGGTAGAGACGTCCGGTTTGCTTGAGCCAGTTCAGAAATGAGAACCGGGAGGTCGGATCGGCCATCGAGACCATGTCCGCCAGGAACGGCACCTGGATCGTGGCGTCCTCGAGCATCATTCCGTGATGCCACGCGAAGCCGTCGTTTTCATCGAAGAAGAGGGCGTCGACCTCGTCCAATGGATCGCTCAAGCATGCGAGTCCGAGATTGAACGGGCCGATGCCGATGCCGACGAGGTCGTAAACTTGGTCCGCGGGTGCAGGCTGAGTCATTTAGGAGGTCTCCTCGAGATCGTGAGCGTGCCGAGCGGTCCGTTCATGCACACGAGCGGCCAGATCGGAGATGTCTTCCAGACGCTGTGCGATGCGGTCGAGCTCGGTTCCGGGATTGAGCAGTGTCAGCTTGAGGCAGGGGCGGCCCCCGATCACCGTTTTGGCGACGAGGACTCGGCCGGATTCCTGGAAGTGACGACGGATGGGAGCCACCAATGCATCGGCGTCAAGATCCGAAACGCCCTCAGGCTGCCACCGGAAGACCACGGTAGAAAGGTCCGATCCCGAGACGAGCTGCAATGCCGGGTGATCGTCGATCACCTCGTGAACCTCGTGTGCCAGGTCGATGACGCGATCGACGGCCTGACCGACGGCGCCTGCCCCGGTGCCCCGAAGGGTCGCGAAGAGCTTGAGGGCGTCAAAACGGCGGGTGGTCTGAAGGGATTTGTCCACCTGGTTGGGCTCGTCCGATTCCTCAGGGTTGAGGTATTCGGCGTGCCAGGTCCCCAGTCGGAAGTCTTCCGGGTTCTGAAGGATCAGCGCTGAGGAGGAAACCGGTTGGAAGAAACCCTTGTGAAAGTCCACGGTGACGCTCCGCGCCCGATCGAGGCCGGTGAGCAGGTCGCGCCGAGTAGGGGAGACGAGCAAAGCTCCACCATAGGCGGCGTCGGCATGGAACCAGATGTCGTAGCGTTCCGCAATCTTGGCGATCTGAGGCAACGGATCGATCATTCCGCGGTCGGTGGTTCCGGCGGTCGCGCTGATCGCCATGGGGATCTTTCCGGCGCTCAGTGCATCCCTGAGATGCTGTTCCAGCGATGTCGAGTCCATACGCCCCTCGGCATCCGAGCCGACCGTGACGACGGCGTCGTCGGCCAGTCCCAGGAGCAGGGCCGACTTGTCCACGCTGAAATGGCTTTCTTCGCTGGTCAGGATGATCAGTCGGGACTGACGTTCACTGCGCTGCGTTCCTCGGAACCCCTGCAATGCTGCTTCGCGGGCCAGGAAAAGTGCTTGGAGGTTCGACTGTGTGCCGCCGGAGGTGAAAACCCCGTCGCCTTGAGGAAAGCCGATCTTCTGTGCGGTCCATTCGATGAGTCGGCGTTCGATGAGGGTTCCGATCCGGGATTGGTCGAAGGTGTCCACCGAGGTATTGACCGCAGCCAACGCCGTCTCCGCGGCGACCGCGTTGACGTCCACCGGGCAGTTCAGATGCGCGAGGTAGTCCGGGTGATGGAACCACACGGCCTCTTCCAGGAAGAGTCTGTCGATTTCCTCCACGGCGCGGGTGCCTCCAATGGGCTCTGCATCCAGGTCCATTTCATCGACACGGCGGTGTAATTCCGCGATGGGGGTGTCCGTGGCAGGTGCCTGGGTCGTCTCGAAGCGTCGAGCAACGCGCTCCGACATGTCCGAAACGAGACCCACGTACTCGGCTGCCGAATCTGCGCCCAGGAGGTCCAAACGACCCGCCAGAACTGTATCAAGTGCACTCAATTTTAGGTAAGCCTATCCATAGAGAATTGGTTCACCTGAGAAGCTAACAGAAGCATGGAGGCAGGTTCTACCGATTCAAAGCGCTGGTCACACTCCGGTTGTGGCCGAGGATGTTTGAATCATAGGAAGGTTCGCTAATTATTGCGTGACGCGTAAAGTAATTCCCGGACCTATGCGATATATCACCGGAAGAATTCGCTGGGAATTGTCCGAAGGGGGGCCGGGTGCCGACGGGATTCCGAGCTCCCGGACGAATGTTCGGCGGATCCCGGGAAGGATCAGAGCTGGTTGGCCCAATCGTTGACGGGAAGGACCTCCGCCTGGCTCGGGAAGACCTTCTGGGTCAGAACCCGGTGCACCTCTTCGTCGCGATCCGCGCACGCGTCCTCCAGCACAATGATCCGGTAATCGAGGTCTGCGGCCTGACGGAGGGTCGAGAGTACGACGCCGGAGGTCGCGATTCCGGACAGAACCAGCGTGTCGGCCTCTGTTGCGCGGAGGAGTATGTCGAGATCGCTTCCGCTGAAGGCGCTGATGCGCCGTTTGAGCACAACCGGTTCGTCCTCGCGCGGGAACAGGGCCGGATGAATCTGGGTTTCGGCGTTCTCCTGTGTCATGGCATCGCCCCGGGCCTCGGCAATCCGCGAAAATGCAGGGCTGCTGACGGTTTCGGGATAGCCGGGACGGAATGCGACGCGAACCCAGAGAACCGGGATTCCCGCAGTCCGAGCCGCGTCGACCGCGCGGGCCGCGTTTTCGAGCACACCGGTGCCCTCGAATGCGCCCGCGATGCCGTTCTGGAAGTCCATGGCAAGAAGTACGGGGGTGTTGGTGGTCATGTCGGGCCTCCTGGGGCATAGATAGCTTTGCTAAGCACTATAGTGGGGTTGGCTGAGTGTCCACCCCGCGCTGAGAAGCTGATGCCATTTTGAATTCGCTGACCGACAGGCGAAACCCCCCACCGGACCGCTTCGACCGGCGACTCTACGCACCCATGATGCTGGGTGCCATCCTCAACCCCATCAACTCATCGATCATTGCTGTGGCGCTGGTGCCGATCGGCATCGCACTGGGAGCGCCGGCCTCCGAAACGGCCTGGCTCGTTTCCGCGCTGTACGTTGCGACGGCCATCGGACAACCCCTGATGGGCAGCTTGATCGACCAATTTGGGTCCAAACGCCTGTTCCTCATCGGCGCGTTCCTGACGACGGTTGCTGGAATCCTTGGCGCACTGGCACCGAATATTTGGGTCCTGATGGTCGCCAGAGTGGTGTTGGGCTTCGGTACATGCGCCGGGTATCCCTCAGCGATGCGACTGATCAAATACGAATCTCATCGCACCGGAGTCGAAACCCCGGCAGCCGTGCTCTCGGTGCTGACGATTACGACCCAAGTCATTTCGGTCATCGGCCCGACGCTCGGAGGCGCCTTGATCGGCCTCGGCGGCTGGCGCAGCACCATGACGATCAATGTCGTACTGGGTGCAGCGGCATTCGTTCTCGGCGCCTTGTTCCTCCCGGCCCATGATTCACCGGACGACTCGGATGTCACAACGGACACCGACCTGACCGGTATCCTCTTGTTCTCGGTCACGCTCATCTCGGCACTGCTGTTCTTCATGAATCTTGCCTGGCCGCTGGCTTGGCTGCTGTTGGTCTCCGTGGCCTTCGGTGCGGCCTTCGCCTGGTGGGAGATGAAACGTCGGGCGCCGTTCATCGATGTTCGCGTCTTTGCCGGAAACGTACCGTTGATGGCGACCTATGTGAGGGCCTTCTTGGCGCAATCCGTCTCCTACGCGTTTATCTACGGATACACCCAGTGGCTCGAGCAAGGACGTGGATTGTCCGCCTCGACCGCGGGACTTCTCCTGCTGCCGACCTTTGGTACCGGGATTCTCGTGACCTTGCTGACCGGCCGTTTCGCTGAAGTTCGTCTCAAACTGAAGGTCGGGGCACTTGCCCAAATCGTGGCCTGCGCCCTGATCATGACCCTTGCCGACGACGCGCCCGTATGGCTCCTCGTAGTCGTTGCCCTGATCCTCGGGATACCTCAGGGCCTGGTGAGCTTGGCCAATCAGAATGCCGTTTATTTCCAGGCAAGAGAAGACAAAATCGGGGCTTCGGCGGGCCTGCTCCGAACGTTCATGTATTTCGGCGCGATGGCGGCGTCGTCGGCCTCGGGTTTCTTCTTCGGGCAGAAGGCTACGACCTCCGGACTTCACGAATTGGGTCTGTTCATGGTCGTCCTCGCGACGTTGTTTGCCGTGATGACCTGGGTCGACCGGTCTCTCCGCCGGGCACGGACTTGACCCGGGGTGTATAAAAGGGGACGTGACTTGCTCAGGTATCGATGCCCCAAGGCGTCAGGAGGTTGTCGGCGGATTGACCGCCGACACCAGATAGCCCCGTTCCTGCCGGTTGCTGCCTGGATAACGGCGCAACCTGCGATGACCTGTGCCCGATGAGAAGCCGCCGCGAGTCGGCCGTCGAGGCATTGTGCACAAGCCATTTCCGCGCAGCCCCGTTCTGGGAACACGTCTGCGCGCCACCACGTCAATGGGGTATTGACCATGCAGCAACACACTGAGTCAGAAATCCGCAAGAGCTTCATCAATTGTTCGAAGGGCGCCGCTCAGCGGCTCAACGTTCCGAAGGACCTTGCTATGACGGACTGGGATTCCGAAATATTCCTCGGCTGGATCGACCCGAAGTCGCCGCAGAGCGCATATGTCGTTGCCGAAACCGAGGCCGGCCTCCGAGGTATTGTCCTTCACAGGAACGCACAGAAGAGCGGAGGCGGGGCGCAAATGTGCCAGCTCTGCATGACCCTTCATCCGGGCAGCGGTGTCTCGATGTACTCCATCCAGCGAGCCAAGGGCAAGAAGGACCACTACAACACGGTGGGCACGTACATCTGTTCCGATCTGCGCTGTTCCGATTACACCTGGGGCAAGAAGAAGCCCGATGGGGTGCGTCAGATGGAAGAAACTCTCACCGCCGAAGAGCGTTCCGAACGCACTCGTCGGAACGCCGCCGGTTTGATCGAGCGCGTCGCCGAAAAGATGAGTTAGGCGGTCGGTCAAGGAGCCGTGCACGGGCTATGAAAGCAGTAGGATTCTGAATATGCCCATTGCACACACTTCTGCCCAGCACGGCTCCAAGGTCGTCGGTCTCGGTCATTTCCAGCCTGAGAAGGTCCTCACGAATTTCGACATCGCCAAGATGGTCGACACGAGCGACGAGTGGATTCAGTCCCGCACCGGGATCGTCGAAAGGCATATCGCCTCCGAGGACGAGTCCGTGGCCGATCTCGCCGTGGGTGCCGCCCGGATGGCCCTCGAGGACGCTGGTCTTCATGATGTCGATTTGGTCGTGCTGGCGAGCACGACCGCAACGGACCGAAGCCCCAACACGGCGGGTCGCGTGAGCCAGCGCCTTGGCTTCACCGCCCCGGCCATCATGGACGTCAATACTGCGTGCTCAGGCTTCGAATACGCGATGGGTATAGCCGATCAGGCGATTCGCGCCGGAAGTGCAGAGACCGCGCTGGTCATCGGCTCCGAAAAGCTCAGTGCCGTGACCGACTGGACCGACCGGCGGACATGCATTCTGACGGCCGACGGCGCCGGGGCCGTGGTCCTGCAGAAGTCCGAGGAGCCCCAGGTCAGCCAGACCATTTGGGGATCGGTCCCTTCCATGGCAGACGCAGTGGTCATTCACGGTGACCCCGAGTTCTTCACCCAGGACGGCCGCCAGGTCATGCGATGGGCTTTCACCGACGCAGCCAAGCAGGCACACAAGGTTCTCGACGCCGCGGGGTTGAGCCTGGAGGACATCGACGTCTTCGCTTTCCACCAGGCCAATCTCCGCCTGGTCGAACCCTTAGCCAAGGCGCTCAAGGCGACGGACGAGCAGATCGTCATCAAGGACGTCATCGAGTCCGGAAATACCTCGGCGGCGAGTGTTCCCCTGGGCCTCTCCAAGTACTGGCACCGAGGAGACCTGCCGCGGGGAGGCATGGCTCTTCTCCTCGGCTTCGGCGGCGGCTTCGCCTTCGCCGGTCAGGTCGTCAGACTTCCCGAGTAGGCCGGTCGCTCGGCGTCCTGGTCGGCCGTTCGGTGATGCCTTGTGGCGGATCGGATCCGGGGCAATGAGGCCGAGTACACCACGAATCCCGCACTCGTTGCGGCCTCGTTCGACGCCATCGGGAGTCTCCACGTGGATGGCCGCAAAGCCGCTAGCCGGGCCCCGTTGGTCGACCAGCTGACACGCGGGAGGACGCAACGAAGCGGGCCCTGAAAGCACCCGAGTAACACTGCGGATTCATCACGACATGAAGTCGACATGCGGCGTCACACCCGAAACCGCGAGAAATACCTTCTGCGCATGCGGGTCGTGTCTCCTAGCCTCAATCTAAACGGCTTGTCCCAAGGATCGAGGCCCCATGACCGAAAAACTGTCCGCAAACCTTCCGACCGATTACCCGGCTTTGGCTAAACATTTCGCCCCGCTCTTCGAGAGCATCGCGCAAGGGTCCCTCCAGCGCGATCTTGAGCGGCGCCTTCCGTTCGACGAGATAGAACAGCTCGACGCCGCGGGCTTCAGCATGCTGCGAGTCCCTGCGGAGCACGGAGGTCCCGGTGTCAGCATCGAAACTTTCATCCGGCTCCTCGTCGACCTCGCCGCCGCAGACGCAAACGTCGCACACGTCTACCGATCTCACTACGGCTTCGTCGAAGCCCTGCGTTTTCAGCCGCGAGCAATTCAGGACGCCTGGTATCCCCGCGTTCTCTCGGGGGAGACGGTGGGCAATGCTTCTACCGAGCGGGGAAGCAATCAGCTGGGTTCGCTGAATACCCGCCTCACCAACACCGCAGACGGATGGCGTGTGAACGGAGAAAAGTATTACACCACCGGCACCATCTTCTCGGATTACACGCGCGTCTCGGCTTCCCTCGACGAGGGGGAGGGGCGCCGTTTCGCCGTCGTCCGCGTTGATACCCCAGGGGTGAAAATCGCGGACGACTGGGACGGATTCGGCCAGCGCCTCACCGGTACGGGAACCACCACGCTCGAGAACGTCGCGGTCGAAGAAGCAGGCCTCCTGGACCGCGTTACGGGTTCGCCCGAAGCCGTTCACGAGGCCGCGTTCTTTCAGCTCGTTCTCTTGGCCGTTATGGCGGGGATCGCCCGGGCTGCTCGCGACGACGCCGCCGGCTCGGTTGCGCGACGGGCCCGCACATTCAACACCGGATCGGGACTTCCATTTCGCGAAGACCCCTTGATCCAGGAAGCGACGGGACGGATCGCCGCCAAGGCATTCACCGCCGAATCGGTCGTGACCCAGACAGCCCGAATCCTCGACGAGGGGATTCGTGCCGCGGAAACCGCCGGGGCGACGAGGTTCGAATTCCTGGACGACCCCGACTTTCCCGAGCGCATTCCCGAGGCGTTGTCCTTTTCTGAGGTTGCCGTTGAGCACGCGCAGGTCAGCGTTCCCGAACTCGCTCTCGGCGCGGCGCAGGAACTGTTCCTCACCGGAGGCGCCTCCGCGACGTCACGCTCCAAAGGGCTGGACCGACACTGGCGCAACGCCCAGACCGTCGCAACACACAATCCCATCGCATTCCGTGCCCGTGCGATCGGTGACTACTGGATCAATGGAACCCTTCCCGAGGGTCTCAACGCGATCGGGGATGCAACCAAGAGCCAGACGGTGAAACCGTGAGCCAGCAGACTGTCGAAGCACCTTCCGGGCACCCGCCGACTGCACGCCGCTCTCGTCCCATCCGCGTCCTCGGGAGCGCCTTCGCCGGAACCACTCTCGAGTGGTACGACTTCTACCTTTACGGCATCGCCGCGGCGATCATCTTCAACAATCAGTATTTCCATGGTTCGACGCCGCTCATCAGCTTGCTCGCCTCCTTCGCTACCCTCGCGGTGGGTGTGCTGGCTCGTCCCATCGGCGGAATCATCGCCGGTCACGTCGGTGACAGGGTCGGCCGCAAAGCCTTGTTGGTCGTCTCGCTCCTGACGATGGGGCTGTCCTCTTTTCTGATCGGTCTCCTGCCGAATTTCGACACCATCGGTATCTGGGCGCCCATCGGTCTCGTGACCCTTCGAATCCTCCAAGGGTTGTCCGCCGGCGCGGAGTGGGGAGGCTCGGCGCTGCTGAGCGTCGAGCACGCTCCGGGTCACCTCCGCGGCTTCTTCGGTTCCTTCACGCAGATCGGTTCGGCCGGAGGAATGCTGCTGGCCACCGGGCTCTACGCGATCGTCCAGGGCATCTTCACCGACGAGCAATTTGCCTCCTTCGGCTGGCGCGTGCCGTTCCTCGCCTCGGGAGTATTCGTACTCGTGGCATTGTGGATCCGCCTGGGTGTCTCGGATGCCGCGGAATTCACGGATATCAAGGGCGCGGGACAGGTCGAACAGGCTCCCGTGTGGACCATGATCAAAAAATACCCGCGGGCCCTGGCCGTGACGACGTTCCTGCGCGTTGCTCAGAACGGAATCTATTACCTCGTCACGGTGTATTTGCTGACGTATCTCAAGGACACCCAGGGCGGTTCGGGGCCGGTGCTCACCGCAGTCATGATCGCCTCCGCGATAGGGCTCTTCTCCGGGCCGTTTTGGGGGTGGGTCTCCGACAAAGTCGGTCGCCGCCCCATTTCCCTCGCCGGGTATATAGCTATCGGCGTCTTCGGTTGGGCCATATTCCTCGCGGCCGATGCCGGTAACACCTCGATCCTGCCCTTGATCATCATTGTGGGCCTCGTCTTCGCTCACGACTCGGTGTACGGTCCTCAGGCTGCATGGTTCGCCGAACAGTTCCCCGTCGAGGTGCGCTACTCCGGCGTCAGCATGGGCTATCAACTGGGAACGCTGATCGGTGGCGGTTTGATGCCGTTCACCGCGACCCTCCTCTACGCCTGGGGCGGAGAAACCCCCTGGCTCATTACTACCTATCTGTCCGTACTCGTGGTTCTTTCCGTGATCGCCGCCCTCCTGGCCGTGGACCCGGTTCGAACCACTGTCAAGGAGAACCGATGACCCGCCCTATTCTGATCAACGCTTTCGACATGCTGGTCCCGGTGCACCAGACGCCGGGCTTGTGGCGTCACCCCGAATCCAGAATCTCGGAATTCGACCAGCTTTCCTACTGGACGGATCTGGCCCGGACCCTCGAGGAAGGCGGATTCGCATCCCTCTTCCTCGCCGATATCCCCGGCATTTACGACGTCTACGGCGGCAATGGGGATGCCACCGCCCGCGGAGGGGTGCAATACCCTCTGCTCGACCCCTTGGTCGTGGTGACCGCCATGGCCCAACGAACGGAGAATCTCGGTTTCGGCGTCACGGCATCCGTCAGCTATGAACAGCCCTACCTTTTGGCGCGGACCCTGAGCACGTTGGATCACTTCACCGACGGGCGCGTCGCCTGGAATATCGTGACGAGTTATCAGGACTCCGCGGCCAAGAATTTGGGGATGGCCGGTCAGATCCCGCACGACGAGCGCTACGATCGAGCAGACGAATACATGGAGGTCATGTACAAGCTGTTCGAGGGTTCTTTCGGGCCCGACGCGGTGAAAGCGGACCCCGAGGCGAACGTCTTCGTGGACCCGGAACAGGTGCGTCCGATCGAACACGAAGGCAAGTTCTTCTCGGTCCCCGGTGTAGCCCTGGCTCACCCCGGGCCGCAGGGCACCCCGTTCTTGTTCCAAGCAGGCGCGTCCAAGAGGGGCCAAAGATTCGCCCTGGACCACGCGGAGGCTATCTTCTTCTCCGGAGGCACGCCCGAACTCGTGCGCGGATGGACCAGTGCGGTGCGGGACGAGCTGGAAGCTCGAGGCCGTGCGCGTGATTCCGTCAAGATTTTCAGCCTGGCGACCGTCGTCGTCGCAGAGACGGACGAACTGGCCGAACAACGGCTCGAAGAATACAAGGACCTCGTTGACACTGAGGCCACGCTCGCGCTCTTCGGAGGCTGGACGGGCGTCGACCTCTCGGGAGCCGATCCGGACTCCGAGATCGAACACGTCACCACGGACGCAAATCAATCGGCGCTCGCGAGCTTCACGACGCTGTCCCCGAACAAGACATGGACCGTGAGAGACCTCGCGGAATTCGTCGCCATCGGAGGGCGCGGCCCCGTGATCGTCGGCTCCCCCGAAACAGTGGCCGATGAACTCGAACGGTGGATCGAAGAGGCCGACGTGGACGGATTCAACCTCTCCGCGGCCGTGCGTCCCACGGATCTGGAGCGTTTCTCCCGCTTTGTGTCACCGGAATTGCGGCGCCGCGGTCTCCTGGACGAACCCGAGCCGGGTACGACCCTTCGCGAGCGCATCGGCGGCAACGGGCCCGGGCTGCCGGGTGATCATCGCGGGGCCTCATTTCGAGTCGAGGGTTAGCCGCAGAAGCCTCGAACTTCACACGGTTTCCCCTCGTCGTCTCCCATTACCCGGCTGACCCTCGTAATATGTGATTCGCCGTTGAAGAGCGATGGCGCCGGGAATCGGACTGAGGGACTGAGGTACATGATGGGGAAACCAACCGAGGACCGGGCGAGAACGCCCCAGGAACCCGAGGAGACCCAGCCACACTTTCGGGGCAGTGTTCCTGCGCCGCCTTTGCCCGGTCAGTTGTGGAAGGACTCATTCGGTCGGGCCTCGATCCGCGCCCTGCAGATCCTGCTGATCGCCGGGGCCGTGACGCTTCTGGGGTACCTCGTGGTGACCCTGAAGATTGTGACTTTGCCGCTTCTTCTTGCCCTCATCATCGCCTCGGCGATGCATCCGATCATCCGGATCCTGCGCCGGGCGCACTTCAACAGGATCTGGGCCGCGATCACTGCCCTTCTGGGCATTGTTCTGGTGCTCGCCGCGGTGATCTCCTCGGTGGTCATGACTGTGATCTACGAATGGTCGGATCTGGCAGTCCAAACGCAGGAAGGCTTCGGTAAGCTCGTTGCGATCCTGACCGAATGGGGCGTCCCGCTGGACAACACCCACATCCAGGAGTATCTCCACAAGGGCAGCCAATACTTTGAGTCCAACAGCGCCGGCTCGAGCGCGGTCGAAGGGGTCTCCGTGGTCACCCAGCTGGTCGCGGGCGCGCTCCTGATGATCGTGATGCTGTTCTTTTTCTTGCTGGACGGCCCCCGAATGTGGGCTTTCCTCGTGAGTTTTGTGCCGGCACGGCTCAAGACCAGGATCAACGATGCCGGCCATGCAAGCGTTCACGTTCTGGGCAGATACATCCGCGGAACCGTGATCATTGCGGCGTTCGCGGCGGTCGTGGATCTCATTGCGATGCTGGTCATGGGCGTACCTCTCGCATTTCCCTTGGCAGCGTTGATCTTTCTCAGCGCGTTCATCCCTATCGTCGGGGCCCTCGTCACCGGTACCTGTGCGGCTCTGGTTGCGCTCGTGGCGGCCGGACCGGCGGCCGCTATCGTGCTGATCATCGTCGTGATCCTCGTGAACCAGATCGAGCACCATATTCTCCAACCCAAGGTCATGGGATCGGCACTGAGTCTGCACGGCATCGTGATCATCAGCGCGCTCGCGATCGGAGCACATCAGGGCGGAGTTGCGGGCGCACTGTTGGCCGTGCCCATGTCAGCGGTGGGTTGGGCCAGCTACAAGGCTTTCCGATCCACGCGGTTCGTTTCCTCCAGGGAGTCCGACCTCGCGAAGGGGCAGGACAGTTTGGAAGACGGATCTAATGAGGAGGGCGCGGCGGCGCCGTAACCTGTGAAGTCCGGCGCGGCATCCCGGGGCGGAGCGCAGTACATTCGTTTCCGCAGGGAACGGTTCGTATAGTGAACACTCGTTCGACTTGTGCGCTGGGACACGCTTACGCTGATTCGAGTTCGCCTCACGATTCCCGTGGGAAGCACAGAACGGCTCCGCTGTGACTCACAGAGTCGTGGCCCTGCGGAGAAAATCGACCGGGTACGAAGGTAGGCTCATGTCCACTCCACGCGATGCGGAAACGCCGGCCCTGCCGACCAAATCTCCCAAACGCGCGGCGCTCGCCGGTTGGATCGGTTCGGCTCTCGAATACTACGATTTCGCGGTGTACGCGACGGCGGCGGCCATCGTGCTCAACCACATCTTTTTCCCAGAAGGCAACGCGGCAGCGGCGGTTCTCCAGTCGATGGGCGTGGCGGGGGTGGCCTACATTGTCCGACCCTTCGGTGCTTTGATCATGGGGCCGCTCTCGGACCGGTTGGGCCGCAAATTCGTGTTGATGATGACGCTTTTCCTCATTGGGGGCGCAACTTTTGCCATCGGTTGCCTGCCGACCTACGGTTCCGTGGGGATTCTGGCCCCGATCCTGCTGATCCTGTGTCGCGTGATCCAAGGGCTCTCCGCGGCCGGTGAACAGGCGTCCGCGATTTCGATGTCCCTCGAACACTCCGAGGACCGCAGTCGAGGACTGATCACCAGCTGGTCGCTTCAAGGAACCCAGGCCGGATCCTTGCTGGCCACGGCCGTTTTCATTCCCTTCACCGCTTTCCTGAGCGAAGATCAGCTTTTCGCCTGGGGTTGGCGCGTGCCTTTCTGGGTTTCGGCCTTTGTGGTGCTCGCTGCCTACTTGATTCGCCGGAAACTCGAGGAGCCCCCGGCTTTCGAGAAGCACGAACAGAACGAATCGGTCTTGGACCAATCGACCCCGCTCGCGATCACCTTCCGCTATCACAAGGCCGCGATCATCCGCGTGGCTGTGTGCGCGCTGGTCAACACGGTCAACGTGGCCTTTACCGTTTGGGCGATCTCCTATGCGACCAACGGGGTCGGAATCGCTCGATCGACCATGCTCTGGGTTCCGGTCGTGTCCAACACGGTAGGGTTGCTCGTCATCCCGTTGTCGGCAATAGTTTCGGACATAATCGGGCGCAAACCGGTGTTCATTCTCGGTGCTGTCTTGTCCGGGGGAATGATGTTTCCGTTCCTCTGGGCTGTATCCGAAGCGAATATTCCATTGGTGTTCCTCTTCGGCGCCCTCGTGCACGGTGGTTTCTACTCGTTCTCCAACGCGACATGGCCTTCCTTCTACGCGGAGATGTTCCCGACGCCCGTCCGTTCCACGGGCTTGGCCCTCGGGACTCAGGTGGGTTTTGCGATCTCCGGCGGGTTCGTGCCCGTGATTGCCGCTGCACTGAACGGCAGCGACATGAACAACTGGGTCATGCCCGCGCTTTTTGTGCTGCTGGTGTGCCTGTGCGTGGGAGCCGTGGCGCTCACGGCCAAGGAAACTTCCAAGCGTCCGTTAGAAGAGATAGACAACCTGCACATGTCTCGCACGGAGGCGCTCGAGGTCGTACGGCTCGAACGTAAGGACGGCGTCGACCCGGAAAGCTCGAATGCCAGCAGCTCGGCCAAGACCAAGGTCATCGAGTAGACAGCGGCACCGGGCGTATTACCGGGGGGGGTCTTGAGACAGCAGACGGGCCCTGCATGTTGCTGTGAATTCTGCAAGAGGTATTCGACTCAGTGCGGCGCAACCCGGTTATACCCGCCAGATTCCAGCAAACCTTCGACCGTTCCGGCCACGGGCCACGACATTGCCACCGAGCACGGGTCCCGGTCTACATGCCGATAGTCAGCTGCCCGGTGGCGGATTCGCTCAAAGTGTGTAGGCGCTCAGCATCGCCGCCACCGACCGGCAGACAGTAAAGGTCAAAGACCTGACCCGGTAGACCGTGAGTTAGCGGGTCAACGGTCCGTCGTTGTTGGCCGGTGATGGTGAAGCGGTTCTCATGCAGGCGATCCGGGTTCTGCGGGAGTTGGTAGGTCTTAGCTGGCGGGATGCACACCTGCTACGAGCCCGTCCGAGGAAAAACCGCTGTGGCAAGCAGGTTATCCGCATTTGTGCGTTTGGGGTGAACCGCTTCTGCCGACTCATCCCGAAAACCATAAAATAGTGTGTGGCCGCCTTTCAGGCGTCCTGTGACCTCCCGGTCAACCGCCATCTGATTCGCATGACGCCTGGGAGTAATCAGGGCCGGGATGGAGGTGGTCGGCTATGAGTGAGCTGGAAAGCCCACCGGAAAAGCAAAAACCCCCGGTCTACTGGCTGATTCTCGGATTAGTACTCGGAGAGCCAGAAGATCTCAGGGGTCTTGCTGATTCGCTGGTGTCACTACTCGAGATGCTCAGGCATTTCGTCTAAACACCAGTCATAGTGACAGCGGGTTCGTCAGGTGGCCGCCTGGCGGGCCCGCTTTATAACACTCTGTTGAGTGGTCGATGTTGTCGTGACGGGCAACGAACGACACCTTCAATATACCGCGCGGGCGACGATGTATCTAGGTCTGTGCACGTTTTGCCTCCTGCACCGCCCAGCGGGCGTTGCAGGAGGCAGAAGCGAGTGACCGGCCAATGTAAGCCTGTTGATCGGCCCAGGTTGTTGCAGTCACGACCACTCCTTCCAACGCTGTGCCTTTGTGGAGACACGGGCAAAGCCAACCTTCACCGCCACTCACTTCCCTTGTCTTGCTGGTGAGGAGAATCCGGACCCCCCGGGCGCCACTTCCACGTCTTGAACAGTTGTTTGGTGGGGTCATACGGATTGAGGGCTGAATTTGCAAAGTCTGCGAGCCACCCCCAGGCCGTGTAGTCATCTATATGCCCAAGGATGACCAGAACAACAAGATAGTGCAGGGTCACAAGGAACAATCGCCAGGCCATTTCTTCGGTCCAGGTAGCTCATCGGCCTACCTGGCCTACCACCTCGGGGGAGTAGCCCTTTAGAGTCCTGTTGCACTTCTTCTAGGACAACTTCGGGGAAGCTGCCAGATTCAACGGCAACGGTCAGATTCCGGACCATCTCCCCGATCGCGTCTTGACTGACCGAAACTTCAGGGAACACCGCTCTGATGGCTTCGCGGTAGGGTTCAGTAGTTTGCTCGGCGAGCTGGGGACCTACCCACTGAAAGTAGGGGCGGACCGACCCGGCGATGATCTCCGATGCTTGGTCCATAGCCGGAGCCATGGATTCGCGCATCTGCAACGAGTAGTTCTTCTTCAGGCCCAGCACGCAAGGGGCCTCGGAATTGAACTTCGCTACCCAGTTAGCTAGCGCCGGGGAAAGGAAACGATTCTCATCTGTCATTGGGATCAGCCCTATGTAGGTGCTTAATCGGTGGTTAGGCCAGTGGTTCGATGCGTAGATCTCGTACTAGATGCAACGAGCAGACATGGCAGCGCAACATCCGGAGACTGACGCCTCGTGGGGCCTGACCATTGAGGAGAAGCGGCAGCTCCTTGGGGAGTCGCAGATCCGTTTAGCCGGAGTGAACAAGCTCCTCATGAATCGGTGAACCAGCAGCCTCTTTCCGGGGGACAACGTCCTTGAAGTCCACGCGATGATTCTCCCCTTAACCCCGGTTCGAGACGAATGCGCACTGATCAGCGCGGTGAACAAGCCGTGGGCAAGCTACGAAGGTATCGAGCTGTATCCAGATCTCTCGCGACCAAGGCTATCGACTCGGGCTCTACGTATGCCTCGGGGTATCGGTGTGCTCAGAAATCTTCGGGTCGAACCGATGGGAAGTGGGTCCGATGATGGGTTTCTTGAAGCGTCTCTTGGGTCATCACGAGGAGCCACAGCGCGAGATGACTTACGAGGAGAAGCGCAAGCTGATCGCTGAGCAACGGAAGGCCGCGACGCGCGATGCGATACGACAGACACGCATTGCATCGGGGCAGGTCTATGCGAATGGTGCGAAACGACCGTCAAGCCGGGCTTCGGAGATCGAGGGAATCGTGAACTTTTTGTGAGTTATTAATAACATCGAAACCTATGATGCCCATCATTTTTCGGATTTACCCAAGAGACGGTCACCGATCAACCCGACCACACATAGCAGCAGAATAATCCCAACCTTCCAAGGCAACTGTTCCGCATCACTATGTAAGTCAAATTTTGGAAGTATATACGGAAAAATAACCAATGATACAAAAATCAATATTGCTGCTATTACGGTTACTGGTCTGTTATTCTTCTTCGGTTTATTCTCCGGGTGTTCTTTCAACAAATTGCCTCACTGTTGAGGTTCTACGCACTACTTCATAAGTAATCTTTGCTGCTGAATCTCCAGCATCTTGTTCGAACCATGTCTGCCAGGAGGCCTTACCATCATCTCGGTTCGCACACGGTATTTTACTGGCGCCGGTAACCCGTTCCACCGGGATTATTCCCCGGCCAAACCAACAGGATTGGGTACGGCGGGTCGGCCCCACACGTCGGCCCGTAAACTCATCGCCCTAATTCGGGGCGATCACGGCCATGTAATGGACATCGACCCACGCATCATCAAACCGAAGCGCATCCCGACCGGTCCCCTCATAAATAGACCCGGCCTTCCCGTAAATTCGACGTGCGCGCGGATTGAAGTCGTACACTTCCAGGCTGATGCGGTGTAGACCCAATGTCGTGAGACCGTGGCGAACCATCAAGCGTGTGGCTTCGGTGCCAAGCCCCCGTCCGCATCCAGAAGCACCGATCAATGTTCTGAAATTGCATGAGTGGTTCTGCTGGTCCCACTCATTGAGAACGATCTCCCCGACCATGGCTCCGGTCGAATGATCGACAACAGCCAGCACCAGCCGGTCATCGGCAACCGCCCAGGCCTGATAGATCTCACGCAAACGTCACAGAACGATAACTATTTGAATTTAAATATAAACCTTTCATAAAGATATACATTCGCCATTGTTTTAAGTAAGCCAAGTCATATACCATCAGAATGCGAATTTAAAAATACGCACACTCTCAATTCATCGAAATATAGGCAATCGGAACAGGTCAATCACCTCATGAAATTTTCACGCCCTAAGCCTCTTATCACTGGAACGATCGTCGCTTCTCTTGCCCTCTCGGCAGGAGGAGTGGCACCTGCCGTGGCTGCCAGCCGCGCGGGCACCAGCGCGAATATTGCACAATCGGCCGCCACCGCACCTAGCGGCCAGATGTCCGAAGAACAGTTCCAGCACACCTTGCGTGTTCTTGATCAACTTCCCGAAGACCTAAAGACGGCGGACCCGAAGAGTACGCCCAACTATGAGCAGCGGCTGACCGAAGCAATCAACCAAATCGAGGGTGCCCAAGCCGGTGGGGCCACAACATACGTGAACTGGGTCTCTTGCGGAGCAGCCCTAGCCGGTGTTGTAGTTCAATACGGCGTGCCGGTAGCCAAAGTCGTCAAATGGCTCAAGGACGGCTATAAGATCTTCGGTGGAATCAAAGGGCTGATCACAGCGATACGTAGCGGCGCAGCTGCTGCCGAGATCGGCGAAGACGCTGTCAGCGTCCTCGAAGGAATCCTCGGGGTCGATGGGGTTGTCTCGGCCTGCAGCTAGAATTAATAATCGCTCACGTGCACCCCGTTGGCGAAGTTTAGCTCACCCCCGGGCGCACAGTCTTACGGAGGTGTCATGGCGTTCGAGCCAGTTTCACTCAAATACGCCTTGTCGGGCTCAGCCTTCATCGGCATCCTAAACGCCGTTCCGACCTTCATTGCGCTCCTGATCCTGAACCTCAGTTTCATCGGCGATCCGGATCGGTTGGATATCGGCTCCGAGGTAGTGATATCCCTACTCGTCGGTGTTGTGGGCACGTGTCTGACCACCATCATGAACCGTCACGAACAGGTCAAGCAGAAGAAGACCATGCCACATGGGACTTTGGTAGCGATAGCAGAACTGGCTGGCATGACGATTCTGGGAGCCGTGGTCACACCCTTATTCGGGATGGATCCCCGCTTCCTCTGGGTAGGAGCTGCGGCAGGATTACTGGGCTCTTTGCCCAGCTTCTTCATCATGTCCCCCTGGAAAGAGACCGAACCTGAGGAAGATTTCCAGCAGCGCAACAAGGAGTTTGGCGAGATGACTCGCGAGACCGCCCAAGAGTACAAGGAAGAACTGAGAGACAAACAACGAGCGAAGATGCGGAAGAAACACGGCGACCCCTGGGACCAAGACTCAAACCAGGACTGGTGGAAATAAACTCCACGAATACGCTTGCACCGCTGTATCGCCCTCTAAGCCGTGGGTCGGGCCACACCGAAGAATTTCGCTATCTGCGCTCGGCGTCTTCTCCAAGATGCCGGTAAATCGTCGGCCGCGAAACCCCGAACGTCTCAGCGATCTCTTGAACCGTGTGCTCTCCAGCGTCATACATAGCACGGGCCTGCTTCGCCTTGGTCGGAGTCATTTTGAACTTCGGCCCACCCTTCCGGCCCCTGGCCCGGGCTGCTGCCAACCCGTCGCGGGTTCGCTCAACAATCAGATCGTGCTCAAACTCCGCAATGGCCGCCAGCATATGGAAGAACAACCGGCCACCGGCCGTGGTGGTATCAATCCCCTGGGACAGGGCAACCAACCCCACACCTTGATTCTGCAACTGGTCAGCGACATCCTTGAGGTTACCCACTGAACGACCCAGTCGATCCAGCTTGGTGACCACCAACGTGTCACCCTCTCGCAAATACTCCAACGCCCTGCTCAGAGCAGGCCGCTTCGCCAAAGTCCCCGAGGCGTCGTTTGCATTCAGCCCATAATCAAGAACCAACAGCCTGTGGGCTTTGCCGCTTTTGGCGGTGTTCTGTGATCGCTGAGTAGCGCAGTCGGCAGGATCGGTGACCATCGTCTTTCGGGCATCCTGAACATTGTTCCTTCATGGTCAGTATCACAGGAGCACGACGAACCGGTTCCCGGTGCGTTGTCTGCCGGAGGCCTCTACAGGGCCTCCGAGCTTTTTAAGGGACCCATTTTCGCGCCGAGTACAGCGGGCCAAGCTCTCGCATGATTGTTCGAGCCGCTCGTCTGGCCCTCGGGTTTTCCGTAGGGTCTGGTTCAACAACACGTCGATACATGTAGACCGCCAGGTCAACCGCTTGGATACCTCGCTCAGCAGCAGAGTCGAACCATTCAATGGGTTGTTCGATCCGCTCTAGCTTCTGGGACTTATACCCAGGGGTTCCTATGCGTGTATAGCCTTCGATGGCTTCTTTGAAGTCCTGATGCTTGCTGACCATATCGGTTCTAACCAAGCAAGATTCGTACCCCAGTCGCGCTGTGAGGTCATTGACGCGCTCTGGGGCATGACGGAGGGTGATCTCGTATGGAGGGTCTGGATATCTATACCTGGCATTGAGCCGGGCTACATCCACACCTTCAATGATCACACGAGGCCCTACCTGATTGATGTGTCGCATGGCTTGGCGGTAGAGGGCGATGTATTCATGAACCTTACCTCGAAGGCATTGCCAGTCACCACGGCCGTGCATGATGGGGTGGCCATGGAACTCGATTCCAGGATCAACCCCAAACTTGTGGGTCACGTGCTGGCCCAAGTCAGCAAACCTGCTACATAGTTCCATGTACTGGTCGAGGTCGAGCACATACACGCGGTGTAGTAGTGCTCTTGCTGGTAGCTTTCATCGACGAAAGCGTAGAGCCGGTGGGGTTCTTTCCTCGAATGCGTTGGAGCGTTATACACGTTTACGACTCTAGCGAGGAGAGATCCGGTTAGAAGCTACCAACTTCTAGATCCAGTGAATCGGTCGATCCTGCACAGTTCACCACAGTGGCATGGAATGACCTCTGTCGATCGGCCAGGCGCTTCGACAGCCCCCTCGGATCTTGCCCGAGGCGACAATCAACCGTCGGCCGGAAAGCTCCGGAGGTCTCATCGATTTCCTGAACCGTGTCCCCCACTTCGATCACACCAACGAACGATTGCTTCTCCTGGAAGGAGGTACACCCATCACCGATACAGAAGGAAACCTACTCGGAGTATCCTGCGGAACGCCAGAGTAGGACGCCGAGCTCGCCCGCGCAGCCACGAGTTGAAGCAACGGTTGTCATCGAAGATGAGGCTTCGAATCGAATATCGAGATCAAGCCGTTGTTCCAGCGATTGATTTCGGGCGTTGGGGATCCAAGACCGAGTGAGGGTCGAAGAATTCATTCAGGGTCTGGGAGGCACCCTCGATCGCGTGCTTCAACGAGATCCCGTCAACATTGATCCTTGCCTGGCGCAGATAATTCGGCCCGACCTGCCCCCAAGCCGGGAGCGAAGCATCAACGTTGAAAAACGCGTTGAACCCCTGAGACTTCAGGTACTGGAACTTCTCGTTACCGTAATCCTCGATCCCGGCAATATCGGCCCCGAACGGGTAGATGAGCATGTCGGTCTTACCCACGATCGAAGCAACTTCGGCCTGCCACTTCTCATTGTCCGCTCGAATTTGGTCGACCGGTGACTTCGTGAAATTGATATGGCCCCAAGAATGGCTGGCGAACTCCCACCCGTTCTCCTTGATCGCATCCGCGACCTTCTTCGCACCTTTCTTGTCCTGATCAAGGTTCTTGTTCTGGTCCTTGTAGGAAATATCCGAGGTCCGGTACCCCAGGACCCCGTTGTAACCGGTCATCGCGATCACACCCTTGGCCCCCTCGTGCGAGAAATCCGGGTGATCTTCGAGGAATTCCTCCACGATCGGCAAGTGGTCGTAGGCCCCGACATGTTTCTTGCCCTCGGCGTCACGGTATTCGTTGACGATCTTGCCGTCTTGGACGATCAACCGGTCTGGGAAGCCGTCGCCATCCATGTATTCGTAGTAGGAGAGGTCATCGAAGGAGATCACCAAGGGTTTCTTGCCTTCGGGCAGTTCCAGCGGTTTCAGCTCGGCCCCGCCGTCGGAGGCGGTGGTGTAGAGCTGGTGCGGGCTGACGAGGATGTAGTTGCGGTCATAGACCTGTTGGATGATTTTTTTGAATTCGTCGATGGTGACCATGTAGTCGAGGTAGCCCTTGGCGTCCTCGTCGCCATCGAAGGCTCGTTTTGGGTCGGCGACCAGGGAGTGGAAGAACAGGTGCGAGACCATGGCGTTATCGGCCCAGGTGGTCATCGGGACCGGCGGTGAGGCCGAGGCTGAGACAGAACCCGAGGCCCCTGACGAGGGGGATGAAGAACCATTGATGGATTCGGAATCCTTGGACCCGCACGCGCTCAGTAGAGCGGCACCTGCCAACGTTGATGCGGACGCCAAAGCAACTCTTCGCGTAATAGCCAACTGCCTCATTCTCCTTCTGCCTTGCTACTAATCTCTGTACTGACAGAACTAAATGTACTAGTCAGTACAGAAAATGATAGACTCCTGATCTTCCACATTGATTGAAGGGACGGCGGTTGATAAGGGGCATACGGTCTATATGTCAAGAGCGGAGAAAAGGGGTCACACTCCGCGGCGTGAAATGGGAATCTCAGCTGCTTGTGCCGGCGACACGTGAGGGTCGTTTCCAAGTGTTGAAGAGACACACGCTCCAACTGATGAACCCTGCAAAGAAGTTGCCTGCCTGCCTCGTGGTAACCGGCGTGCTACTGACTCCGGTACTCAGCTCCTGCACCTCGAATTCATCCACTGATGAACCCAACCGGCTCTCGATCCAGGATTCGACTCTGGCTGCTGCAGAACAACCCGTCTCCCAACGTCCGGCACCGGAGGTTCATAGGATTGGGTATCGGGTGGATGGACAAGGCGACCCGTCCCAAAACTGGGGCGATCTCTACCTCCCCGGAGGCATTCATCAGGAAAAGTCCGTGCCACTGGTGGTACTCATTCATGGTGGGGCCTGGCACCGGTCCATCGGTGCTGGTGACTTCAGTACTTTTGCCCGATCTTTGGCTGGTCGCGGTGTGGCTGTCTACAACATCGAGTACCGACGCGTGGGGTCTGGTGGAGGGTGGCCAACAACCTTTACTGATGTCACTGCGGCACTGGATCACGTACCACAGCTGCTCAGAGACCACCCTGAGCTGTCGGGGCGAACGGAAGTTGTTGGCCACAGCGCCGGGGCTCAATTGGCCACTTGGGCCGGAACCAGAAATACTCAACGGCCGTCGCAGATAACACGTATTCCGGGGTTTAAGCCTGAGCGAATTGTCGCCATATCAGGCCCATTAGATATGACATTCGCGGCGAATTCAGGCGACGAGGATCTGACCAACGTGATTGGCGGTAACCCGACTCCAATGGCCGCTCGATACAAGGATGTAGACCCCATCCAAAACATTGACCCCACAATCCCTGTGGCGGCAATCCATGGGATGGCAGATGCTAAGGTGCCATGGCAGCTGTCACAGCGCTACGTCCAAACTGCTCAACAAGCCGGCGGTCAAGCCGAGTTCTATCCAATGTACGGTGACACCCACGGGTCCCTGATCACCCTTGGGTCGACTCACTACAGCGAGGTGCTCGACCTCATTACCAACCACTTTCAGTGTTGATCGGCGGAGGTGGGGTCGTGATGGTCAGATAGGCACCGTCTACCGGGATCAAATACTCACCCAATGCGAGTCCTCTTCATCCTGAAGTTAACGAGCCCAACACCACCTATATTTGCCCGTTGTTCCCGTACTACATCGAATCCACAGTGCTCAAAGAACGGTCCGATCATGCAGCACGCTACTGATGTCGATAGAACAATCCATCTGCGTCGCCCATAGGGTCGGCGCCTACACTCGGATTGTGACGAGCATAGGAGAATCGCAAGAACTTCGCGGAATAGCCCCAGCCTTGACAGCAAATGCCTGACGAACCTGCCTATGACTGCCGGGTAGCGGTCACCCCGGGGAGGACATACCGGCTCCTACCCTGGCCTGATCCAATAATTCGTAAATTGCAGGACCCTGATTTAGCCGGGATAGCTCCCTCTCCCAGACCACTAACGGCTGTTGCACACCGGCAACCCCGCACGATAAGGCCCGCCACACCCAGGGCGTCCCGTGACGAGAGCCCTACAAAGCTTTCCGTCGTAGACGCAAATATGCGGCCGCTCATTTCGGGCAGAGAGTCCACCCCTGGCGCGACGGCCACTGGCTCCTAGCGCGAAAGGAGCGAGTGAGTGTATTGGCTCGCCATACGCACCGGCGCATTGGGTGCGCCGTAACCTGAATACCCTTCCAACCGCTGGACGACCTCGAAGAACAGGCTGCCGACTGTCTGAGTGTAGAAGTGGAGGAATTCGCCCTGGCCGTCCCGGTCGTACAGCAGGTTGAGGGCGGCGAGCTCCTGGGTCTTCTCCTCCGAAAGGCCGAATCGCGCTCGCAGATCCTCGTAGTAGTTCTGGGGGATCGGGAGGAAACGCAACCCGGACGATTGAGCCCGGCGGGCCAGTTCGACGACGTCCGAGCAGGCGAATGCAACATGTTCGATCTCGGGCTCGTTTCCCAGATCCGGGGCCACATTCAGCGGCAAGCGCACGGTTCCGGCATCGTTCCTTACAACCTGCGAGCTGACGAGTCCCGTGGGGCCCGGAACATCCTGCGACGGCTGGACGGCGAGGCCCAGCGCGGCCCGGTAGAACAGCACGGATTCCGGGTAGTGGTGCTTGGGCTGGGCCAGGTTCACGTGATCGATGCCCGTGATCAGCGGCGTAGTCGCATCTTCGGTCGAATTCTTTCGGTGGGAAGCAGCGACGTCGAGACGGTCCGGCCAGGAGAATTCGTTGAGCCATCGATCGCCGCCGTCCGACTGCGGCGGGCAGAAGAAGATCTCGGTTCCGTCCGGTGCCAGATAAGCCGGGAAAGGTTGTTCGCCCTCGCGCGTGACGCGAGGAACCTCAGGGACTTTCAAAGCGGATGCGTGAGCCGCGGCGGCCGCGTCGTGCTGGACCTCAAAGCCCAATGACGCCATATTGGGCACGTCCATCGCGCTGGGCTCCTCGTTGATCACGATGCGGGCATGGCCCTGCTCCCACAGCTGCACGGGTTTGCTCGAGTGCCGTCCCCGGTGGGTGAATCCTAGGTGCGATAGGAGCACTTCGACCTGCTCCGTTTCCTGGCCGCGAACTTCTGCCCACGTGATGCCCTGCGGAACAATTGCGCCCGGGAGCGTGGTCAACTCTCCGACACGGGCTGCCGCTCGGGTGATTGCCGCATTTGACCCCGTGGAGGCGTCCAACGCCCGCGCCGTCTGGTCCTGGAGCCAGACCAACGAGCGCAGGGCATCGACGGCCGTGCGGTACACACGTGTTTGGCGGAACGAATCGTTGAAGATTTCCAGTGACAATGGGCCGGAGTACCCACCGGCCAGGAGTTTGATCATGAAATCCACGAGGTCGAATCCGCCTTCGCCAGGGAAAACCCGGAAGTGACGGGACCAGGAGAGCACGTCCAGGGACATCAGCGGAGCGTCCGCGAGCTGGACGAAGAAAACCTTCTCCCCGGGGATGTCCGGGATGGAGTCGGTGGGCCATTCACGGGACAGTATGTGGAACGTGTCCAAACAAATGCCGAGATTTTCCCGGTCGGCGGCTTCGACGAGACGCCATGAGTGCTCGAAGTCGTTGACGTATCTGCCCCAGGCGAGGGCTTCGTAGGCGAGGCGGATGTCATAGGTTGCGGCGAGATCCGCGAGGCGGGCCAATTGGGATGCTGTGATGGAGTCGTCGTCGACCGTGGCGGTCCCCGCGTTGGAAGGGATGAGCATCAGGTTCATGCCCAAGCGCCTCATCAACCGGAACTTGCCCTCGATGCGCCGGAGAGTGCCCTGGAACATTTCTTCCGTGGTGCCCTCGGCGTCCCTGAACGGTTGATAGAGATCCAGGGTGAGTCCGAGCTCGGCTGCGTACTCGCGAATGTATTCCGGGGTTTCCGGGGCCACGACGAGGTCTTGTTCGAAGATCTCGATGCCGTCGAACCCGGCGGCCGCGGCGGCGCGCATCTTCTGCCGCAATGAACCTGACAGGCAGACGGTCGCGATCGACGTTTTCACAGCGATTCTCCTTGTTGGGCGGCGACAAGCCGTTCGAAATGGGTTCGCATGGGCGCGTATTCGGGCCGTAACCCGGTGATGAGTTCGAAAGCATCGACGGCCTGTCCGACCGCCATGTACCCTCCAGGCAGAACTCGACACCCGATCTCACGCGCATGGTGAATCAGCGCGGTTTCCTGCGGAAGGTAGATGACATCCGCGACCCACAGGTCGGGGCGGATGAGGCCGAGGTCAAGCGGAGCCCCCGGATGGTGGTGCATCCCAATGGGCGTGGCATTGACCAAGCCCGAGGCTGCGCCGATCGCTTGAGGCAGATCCTCGCTCCTGAGCGCTGAAACGGTGGTTTCCGGGAACTGCCCGGACAATTCGGCGGCTCTGGCCTCGGCCCGCGCGTGGTCGACGTCGAACAGGTACAGGTGCCGAACCCCGCGTGAGAGGAGAGCGTAGGCGGTCGCGGAACCCGCACCGCCGGTCCCGAGTTGGACGACCGTGTCCAGTGAAGCGCCGGGGAGCCCTTCGTCCAGGGCGCTCGCGAATCCGGAAAAGTCGGTATTGTGGCCGATCAAGCGCCCGTCTTCCACGACCACCGTATTGACGGCACCCAGTCGCTCGGCGTCGCTTGCGAGGCCGTCCAGGTGCGTGATGATGGACTGTTTGCACGGGAAAGTGACGTTGAAGGCGCTGAAGCCGAGCTCGGCGGCCGTTTTCATTAGCCCGGGTGCACGCTCGACGCCGTCAGTGATGGTGTCCAGGTCGATGGGGCGGTAAATGTACCGCAGTCCGAGGCGGTCCGCAGCCTCCTCGTGCATCGGTGCGCTGAGGGTCGCGGTGATACCGCTTCCGATCAATCCGACGACGTAGGACTCGCCTACCAGACTCATAACGCTCCGATCTTTCGTGACCACGATGTACCGCAATTCACGTTACCCAGCTCGCAGGGCGGAATGCGCATGAAAGTTCGAATCGCGCACAGAACGGATTCGTCCCGCTCGTGTGTCCGCGCCTCAGTGCCCGTGATCTCCCCTAACCGGTGCGATTGGTCTTAAAGCTCAGCGAAGCGCCTGACGTGCTGCCGGATGTGTTCGGCGTGGTCGTAGATGTCCTCGATGTTTTCGATGAGTACACGAGTCTCGATCTTGTTTTCGTCGAAAATGCCCAGGTACTTCTTCGATTTACCGTTGAAATGAAGGCGCGCAACTGGGCGACGGTTGTTGTCGTCGAGCAGGATTGCAAAGTATGTTTTGCTGTCGCGATGGGTGATCCGGTGGGGTTTTACCTCGCTGCAAGCTATCGCCTTGACGATCTGATAGCCCGTCAGCTCTTCCTCGGTTGTGACGATGCCGGTCTTCTTGGTCTGGTCTCCTTCCGTCGTCTCTTCCTCCGTGGCCGAAGGAACGTCTGCGTCCGAGAGATCCTGTGATTCCGGGTTTTCGTTGTCCCCCAGGGCAGCTGATAGCCGCTCGTTGACCATTTCCTTCAGGAATTGTTTGGTGGCTTTGGAAACCAAACTGGAAAAGAGCTTCAGGTTGTCGGCCGTTCCCCGTCGCTCCGAGACTCGACCCATCAGGAGACGCACGAGTTCGGGGCTTGGTTCTCTGAATTCGGTCGCAAGTTCCCGTTTCAATGCGCCAACGTACTTCAGTTCTTCCGCCGAATTGAGCACCGACGTCAAGTTGAAGGTCTCTTTCGTGATTTTTCTGAGGGCGGGCAACATGCTCTCGTCAATGTTCAGGAGATCAAGCACGAGGAAAGGCTGTCGGTCCATGATGTTTGGCGAATCAAGGTCCGTGAAGAAATTGAACACCCTGCCGTTCGTCAGTACACCGATGCGTGCATTTGTCACCGAGAAGTAGCGGTAGAGCTGAGACGCATGATTGAGGCTTAGTGGATCGCCGAGCCGCTTGCATTCGATCAGGATCTGGACTTCCGAATCCTTCATGATCGCGTAGTCGACTTTCTCGCCTTTCTTGGTGCCGTGATCCGCCGTGTACTCGGGAACAACCTCGAGGGGATTGAAGATGTCATACCCCAATACCTGAGAGATGAATGGCATGATGAAGGCATTTTTCGTTGCCTCTTCGGTCTGGATGGAGCCCTGTTGGGCACGCAGTTTGGTGGCGAGTTCTCGTAGACCTTCTTCGAACGGCATGATGGCTCCTCCAGGTGAAATCGAGCGATAGGTGGATGGCCATTCAGCGGCCGCAACCTCAGCGTAGATCAAAGTGACGTACATTACATATGCGCGATTTTTCCGAGCCGAAAGTGTCGATTCATCCGAACAACCCCTGGTTCTCAGAGGCGACGACGAGGGTTGAGTCTCCTCGCTCCCGTCCAAGAGGCCACAATGGCCCAGCCTGCCGGCTCAGTAAATGCGTTGTGGCAGCTGGGTGCGGCTGAGATGTGGACCCGCTGACCACTACGTCGGGTGAAGGAACATGAAGCATTGACGTCGGGTTACTGATCTCTTGTAGGGGTTGACCTGCGGTTATAGCGTCGGTCACCAACCAGGTCGCGCGATCCGAAGTGCAGGATCGATTGCGGCATATCCAGCGGTTCCAACCCGAGGAGAGTTCAGTGACCGTCAACGAATCCACCTCCGCTTCGAATGCCAATACCGTCGCCGAGTTCTCCGTGCGAAAGATCGGTCAATACACAGGTGCCGAGATACGAGGACTTGACCTCTCCGGGGACCTCCCCGAAGGCGTCGTCGGCCGCATCAGAGAGCTGCTCAATGAACACAAGGCGCTCGTCTTCAAGGACGCCGGAGTCCACGGCGACGAGGCCCAAGCCCATTTCGCATCCCACTTCGGCCCGTTGACCAAGGCACACCCGACTGTTCGTTTCGAAGGGCAGGATTCCAAGAGTGTCTTGCCCGTGGACAGCGAGTCCTCGGTGGCCAATAAGTGGCACACCGACGTGACTTTTGTGGTCAACCCACCTCAGGCATCCACTCTTCGAAGCATCAAGCTCCCCGACTATGGAGGCGAAACGCTCATCACCAACACCGTGGCCGCCTACAACGGACTCCCGGAAGAGTTGCGCGCCTTCGCGGACACCCTCTGGGCTGTGCACAGCAACGATTCGGATTACGTCCGGCCGGACAAGGTCACCTCCGACGCCGAACGCAGCTATCAGGACCAATTCGTCTCATCGACATTCCGCGCGGTGCACCCCGTCGTGCGCATTCACCCCCTGACCGGGCAGAAGGGGCTGTTCATTGGAGCCTTCGCCCAGCGGCTCAAGATTCTGGGCGTCACGGCGGAGGAGTCCCTGGATCTGTTGCGCATATTCCAACGGCATATCACCAAACCGGAATACATTGTGCGGGTGGCTTGGGAACCGGATCAGCTCGTCCTATTCGACAACCGCGCGACCCAGCACTATGCGATCGACAATTACGACCGCGCGCCCCGCAAACTCAACCGCATCACGGTTGCCGGGGACATCCCTCAAGGCGCCGACGGCGGCAGGAGCTACGCCGTCGAAGGCGATTCCTCGGACTACTCGCCCGTCGTCGGCCTCTGACCTGAGACGAACCTCCGCGCGAGATCTCTACCCTGATCCCTACCCTGGGGTGGTGCCGGTTGGGGGACCGTCCCAGCGAGAGTAAGGGGCATGAATACACACACCATCTTCTTCGGTCTTCTCGCAGTCCTGATTCTCGGTTGGATCATTTTCCGACAATTCCAATGGAAGCCTCTCCAGCCGAGGCGGGGCATGAAAATCGGGGCGATCCTGTCGCTCATCGCCGTCTTCAACCTGGCTCTTTATCCCATAGCCCTGACCGGAGGGGACCTGGGAGCTTTCCTACTGGAACTGGCCATCGCCGCCGGGGCAGGTGTCCTGCAAGCGAAGGTCGCCCATTTTCGTCCGATCCCCCCGGGGGCCACGAATAGACTGCTCGCGAGGACCTCCGCCAGGGGGCGGGAAGTACCTCAGCTGGAAAGTCGACCTGGTGGCATAGGCCTACTGATGTGGGTGTGCTTGCTGACTGTCCGCGTAGCGATCGGGGCGTACGCCGCGGCCCACGGCCTGGAACTCGTCACCTCGGTCTGGGCAATCTACCTGGTCATCGGCGTAAACCGCATTGCCAACGGGGCTATACTCTCTCGTCGTACGGTTGCCCGGAGCGTTACGGCCTAATTGGAGCCCAGCATGTACCCAGAGAGCCATCGGAGCCCGCCGGCGCGCATTGTTGCGGTAGGCCTGATGGGCTCGGCGTGGGTTTTTATTCTTGTTCTTCAGATAGCACGAGGCGACCAGGTATTCCCGGCCAGCTTGGGGATCGTTGCCCTAGCTCTGTGGATCCTCCAGGTGGCGTTGACCCGACGCGCAAGCCGAACGTTCGTCTGGCTTGCCTGGGTCATGATCGTCCTCGGCGCCTTCGCCGGTCCGGCCACCAGCGTCATTGGCGCCATCCCAGCCATTTCGGGAATGCTGGTGCTGACGCGGGACTCGCAGATTCCGATCAAGCGCGGGACGGCCGGCCTCTGTCTGGGAATTCTGGGTCTCGCCCTCGGCGCCCTGGGGGACAAAGCCGACGTCGTCAGCAGCATAGGGTGCCTTGCCGGCCTTCTCCTCGTTTTCCTCTTCGGCCTGTTGCGTCGACAATCCGACGCGGTTGAGGCGGCGGAGCGGGCGTCCCTGGAGGATCGTTTGGCGGCAGCTCAGGAGAGAGCCCGCAGCGCGGCCGTCGAGGAACGGACAGCGATTGCGCGAGACCTTCATGACGTGCTCGCTCACAGCCTGGGCGGGCTGACCATCCAACTCGATGCGCTCAGTGCAGAGCTCGAGTCGGGAAAATACGAAGCCGCGATCGCCCGTTCAGTCCAAGCACGGACCCTGGCGAGCTCGGGTCTAGAAGAAGCCAGGCGCGCGGTTGCTGCATTGAGGGAACCGATGGCCGATCTTGACCACGGGATCGAATCGAACATCAAAGCGCACCGCGATATGGGAGGTTCCGTGACGGTCGACCTTGAACCGACCCAGGACCTTTCCTCCCAGGCCAACGGAGTATTCTCGAGGGGGCTCCAAGAGTTCCTGACCAATGCCAGGCGTTACGCACCGGGAGAGACGGCTCATGTCCGCCTTGCCCGCGACGATGCCCACTATCGTCTGTCCGTATCCACCCCGAGAACCCTCCGCGTCCAGACGTCAACAGGCGGCGGATTCGGGCTCCAGGGAGTGCGCGAGCGTGCGGAAGCCATCGGTGGGCGCCTGACGATCGATGACGGGAATCCGTTCGTCGCTACCGTGGAGGTTCCCCATGATTAAGGTGCTCGTGGTCGATGACCAGGCCATCGTCAGAGACGGCCTGGTGACCGTTCTCGGATTGACCGAGGACATCGACGTCGTCGGGCAGGCCGAGAACGGGGTTCGGGCGCTCGAACTCGTCGACGAGGAAAGCCCGGACGTCGTACTCATGGACCTGCGCATGCCAGAAATGGATGGGGCCGGCGCGACCGCACGTCTGAGGGACTCGCACCCGGAGGTTGCGGTGCTGGTGCTGACGACTTTCGCCGACGATTCCTCGGTCGCAGGCGCCCTGGCAAGTGGTGCTCGCGGATACCTCACCAAGGACGCAAGCAGGCAGGAGGTTGCCGCCGCGATCCGCACTGCCGCGAGTGGGCAGGTTACCTTCGCCCGTGAGATCGGCGAGAAAATCGCGGGTTCCTTCTCCCCGAGAACGAGCCCGCGCGATCGTTTCCCCAGCCTGACGTCGCGGGAGGCCGAGGTGCTCGAGCGTATGGTCGACGGGAAGAACAACGCTGAGATAGCCCAGGAACTTTTTCTCACCGTCGGGACGGTCAAGTCCTATACCAATGCGGTGTTCAGCAAGCTCGGTGCGCGAAACCGGGCTCACGCGATCGCGCTTGCCACGGGCCGGGCCAACGAGCAGGGGCGATAGAACGGAGCCGTCACGCAAATTCTTTCGCGTTCATGCGGACGGACTCAACCCGGCGGATCCCTAGAATGGCCGCATGGCAACACCGCAAGGAAACCTGAAGTGGAATTCGCTCGTCGAGACCCTGGAACTCGTGGCGCCGCCCGTGGCTGAAGCGGTCCGAGCCGGGGCCGTGCCCCACGCCGAAGTCGCGTCGATCAGTGAAGAACTAGCGGATACCGCCGAATTCTGTGATGCTTACGACGTCGCCCCGGAAGCGTCCGCGAACTGCGTGATTGTGCGGGGAAAGCGCGGCGAAACAACGACCGACGCCGCCGTGATCGTGCTTGCGACCGATCGGGCCGACGTCAACAAGACGGTCCGGAAGCACCTGGATGCGAGGAAGGTTTCCTTCGCGGATCAGAGCTCGACCGAAGAAGCCACCGGTATGACCTCAGGTGGCATTACGCCGGTCGGATTGCCTGCGGACTGGAAGATACTGGTCGATCGCAGGGTCGCAGAATCGCCTCTCGTGGTGATCGGTGGGGGTGTTCGAGGGTCGAAACTCCTCGTTCCGGGGTCGGAATTGGCAGAACTTCCGGGTGCGGAGGTTTTGGACCTGGCCGTGTCGTCTCCGAAGTGACCAAGCGCCCCTTACCCGTGGGCGGATAGTCACTCGAAGAGCGTCGCCGCGTCTTACGACGTCGAATAGGTCTCTTCGCCACTCACGTACGTGGCCAACACGTCGATGTCCACGATGGATTCCGCACCCAGAGGGCTCTCGCTGAGAACCGCGAAGTCGGCGTCGAATCCAGGTGCCAGCCGACCGCGGGATTCACCGAATCCCGTGGCCTCCGCCGCGTTGACCGTATAGGTCTTCAGCGCCTGGTACGGATTCAAACGTTCCTCCGGACCGACGACGACGCCACTGTCAGTTGTCCTGTCCACGGCGCGTTGGATACCGAGGAGAGGCCGTCCGTCCGCCACGGGACGGTCCGAGCTGCCCGCGACGCACACGCCCGCGTCCGTGAGCGATTTCCCGCGGTACAACCAACCGGTTTTATTGGGTCCTACGAGGGTGCTCATGTGATCCCCCAAAGCCCCGATGAAGGCAGCTTGGGGCGTCACGGCAATATTCAATCGGGCCAGACGCCGGACCTGATCGGGGCTCGTCAACCCCACGTGCTCGATTCGGTTCCGCACGCGCCGCGAACCGTGTTCCGTCTGGCAACGGTCGATGACGTCCATGGCCACATCCACTGCCCTGTCGCCGATGGCATGAATCGCCAGCGACCATCCCGCCGTATAAGCCTCTTCGGCCACTTCCTGGAGACGCTCCGGTGGGATGAGGAACTCACCCCGAGAATGACGCCCCCCGCACAATGCTTCGTGCATGGCCGATGTTTCGCCCAGGAGCGAGCCGTCGGAGAAGATCTTGACCGGTCCGAGGCTCAGCCGGTCGCTCCCGCTCCCAGTGCGAATTCCCAAGTCCAGCCCTCGACGGGGACGCGATTCAGACGGTCCGAGTTCACCCGCAACCGGAAGCTCGCGCAAAGTGTCCATGACCGGCATGACCTGTGCCCTCGCGTGAAGCCGTCCGCTATCCACAGCGGTCTGGTATGCGGCGAACTCGAGGGGAGAATGCCCGATCCACCCCAGACCGATGCCGGCGTCGGTGAAACTGGTGATGCCTTCGCTCGCGTAGCGACGAGTAGCGAGGTCAAGGCTTTCTACGATCATCTCTTCCGGGTACGGCTTGAGAAGGTCCTGGATACATTCTTGAGCGTTCTCCTCGACCAAACCGGTCGGGTTGCCGGCCTCATCGGTGGGTATGCCTCCACCACCGGGCGCGTTGAAACCTCCGTCGAAGAATCCAGCGCGCCTGAGACCTTCACTGTTGGTAGTCAATGCGTGCCCCGAGGTATGGCGAAGATAAAGGGGGTGGTTACCGGCGGCGCGGTCGAGGTCCCCGAGGTCGCGGCTTCCGGACAGATTCGAAGGCGTCAGACCGGCCCCCAGAATCCACTCGTTGGGCTTGAGCTGATGAGACCGCTCGTGGATTTCCCGGTAGACCTCCTGCCAGGACGTCGCCCGCGAGCAATCGAGTCCCACGAGCGTCTGCCCGAACCACGCTGTGTGGCAGTGGGCGTCGATGAAGCCGGGGACCACGGTCGCCCCGCCGAGATCGATTTCCCGAAGATGGTCCTCGAGGCGGAGATCATCATCGAAGCCAACGATCTTCCCTTGCCACACGCCCATTGATCGGGCGGCGGGGCGGGCCGGGTCCATCGTGATGATTCGGGCGTTGGTCACGAGGAGATCGAGTTTCATGCGACTGAATCACCTTTCTCGACACCGCTTTCGAGTGGGGAGGTCGCCATGGTCCTGAGGGTTTCGGCAAACATTCGCAGACCCGCAACCATGTCCTCGTCCTCCGTGAATTCGAGTTCATTGTGGGAAATGCCCTTGTACGAAGGGACAAAAAGCATGACGGTCGGAAGCACGTCCTTGACGTTCGTCGAGTCGTGGCCGGCCCTAGTCTGAGTGCGGACTACGGGAAGGTCGAGCTGACGGGCGATGGACTCGGCAAGAGTTATGCCTTCGGGCGTGTACGCCTGTTCCTGCCATGCATGCGAACCCTGCAATTCGATCTCGACGTGGGCAAGATCTTCGATCTCGCGAAGGGCTTCTCGGAATTCTTGGTCGGCTTCCTGAAGGATTGACTCCAGCCCGCACCTCAGGTCCACCAAAAGTTCGGCTCCCTGCGCGACAACGACCGGGGAGTTGGGAATGACGTTCAACTGACCGCACGACGTCACGAGGGGGCTCTGGGGGCTCGTGTATTTCTCCCCTATCTGCCGGATGCGGGTAATGATCAGTGCCGCGCCGTAGAGAGCATCCTGCCGGTCTTCCAATAGTGTGGATCCGGTGTGGGACTGGAACCCATGTACCTTCAATACGTACTTGCGGGCACCCCACGTCTTCTCGACCACGCCGATGGTGTAGCCCTGCTCGTCCATGTCCTTGCCCTGTTCGATGTGGATCTCGGCATAACTCCGGAACTGTGACAAGGGGAGTTTCCCGCGATTCGGCAATTCCATCGCCTCAAGGGTCTCGCGTACTGTGACTCCTTCTCCGTCTTCGACCGCGAGCATCTCTTCCGCAGAGCTCTTTCCGGTGAAGACGGAGCTACCCATCATGGATGGTTTGAATCGGCTGCCTTCCTCGTTGAACCAGTTCACGACGGCTACGTTGTGCCGTGGCGGGGCGACGTCGCCCGCATGTACCTGGAGAGACAGCCTGGCGCACGCGTGGGCTCCGCAGAGGACCCCGTACGCACCATCGAAACGGCCGCCGAAGGGCTGGGAATCAAGGTGGGATCCTACGAGCACGTAAGGCTGGCCGGGATTGAGCTCCCACAAACCGAATTGATTACCGATTTCGTCGTACACGACGGTTGCGCCGTACCCCTCCAGCAAGCCGTGGAACCAATGGCGATTTGCGGTGTCGGCCTGCGTCCCGGCTTCACGGTGCACACCACCGGCGGGCGTGGCCCCGTGCGCGCTCATGGAACGGAAGTCCGCCAGAAAGCGGTCGTCGGTCAGGTCGTGAACGGTGAGGGAAGGTTGCGGTGACATGCTGTCCTTTCGTACGGGTCTTCTTAGTGGAGGTAGCCGGTGATTTTCTGGCTCAGCCGAGGAGCCCAAGCGCCGCACACTGCCGAAATGGCGGAAATGACGATGAGCAACACTGCCGCGGGCCACCAAGCGTTACCGGCCATGGCGACCACCGCTGTAGCGATCAGGGGTACGAAGCCGGAAGCCACCCCGGAGAGATTCTGTGCCATTGCCATGCCCGACAAACGGGTGGTCAGCGGGAACAACGCGCTGAGAACCGCTCCCGACGTTGCGTACGGGTAGGACAGTGCGGCCACTCCCAACGTCATGCCGAGGACCACAAGGATGGGTTGCCGGGTTTGCACCAGCAGGAAGGTCGGGAATGCGAGAAGGATCGAGGCGACTCCGCCCCAAATGATCACCTTGCTCGCGCCGAACCGGGAGCCGAGATTTCCGCCGGTGATCAGGACGACGATTTCCACCGCCGCGGCGAAAATCGAGCCGAAGAGCAACAAGCTGGGTGAGAGACCAAGCTGTTGCTTGCCGTAGGAGACCACGAAGGTCGTGATCAGGTAGAAGCCGCCTACACCGAGGAAGGCCGCACCTGCACCGACGAAGATCTGAAGCCAGGAGTTCTTCCAGACGGTTCTCAACGGGGCGTTTTCAGCCCTTCCGGAATCCTTGATCTCGCGGAACGCGGGGGATTCGTCCAGTCGTCGCCGCATCACGACCGCGAGCAGAAGCAAAGGAATGGCCACGAGGAAGGGGATGCGCCATCCGAAAGAATCGAAGTTGTCCTGGCTCAGGAACGTCGAGACGAGAAAGAATCCGCCCGAGGCCAGAATGGTCCCGATGGGCGAACCGATCTGCGGGATCGCGGAGAGTTTGGCTTTGCTCTCCGGAGGGGCGTTTTCGATCGCGATGGTCATGGCCCCGGACCACTCGCCGCCGACGAAGATTCCCTGGAGGAACCTCAAGACGACCAGGAGCACGGGAGCGAAAACCCCGATGGTCATGTACGTGGGCAGGAGGCCGATGATCGCCGTCGCGATCCCGATTCCGGTCACGGTGATCAGCATGACGGTCCGGCGTCCGACCTTGTCCCCGAGCGAACCGAAGATCATGCCGCCTAACGGCCGTGCCAGGAATCCGACGGCCAAGGTGGCGAAAGAACTCAGGGTAGCGGCCACCGGGTCATCGTTGGTGAAAAACTGCACGTTGAAGACCAGGGCGGCTGCCGTGTTGAACAGAAAGAAGTCGTACCATTCGAGGGCCGTGCCGATCAGGGCACCGAAGGTGACTTTTCGTGCCTCTTTCTCGGAGAGCGTCGTCGAGAATTCCCCTTCGTCCTTCAGAGGAAGACTCTCTACGTTCTGAGGGGTACTCATGGTATGTCCTCGGTTGGGTGCGGATAATAGTGACCAGTATTACAGGTGGAAAAGCCCAAATGAAGAACAAAATGCCTCACCTTTTGGGTCATATGATGTGCATATGACCAAAAATGAGAAGATCTTGGCCGAGCTGGAACTCCATGTGGAGGGCAGCGTCGAGACGTATGTCGATCGTGTCCTGGAATTACAGGATTATCGGGACGGTCTGGTTCACGTCGAAGACATACGGGCTACGGCGCGCGAAAGCTTTGCGGCCTTGATTGATCAGATCTTTACGGATGCTCCTGAGAGCGCCGGGCTGCTTGTGGATACGGCGCGCGAACTCGTGATGCGTCGTCGTGGCCAGGGCGTGCATCTAGATCCGCTTCTGACGGCGGTACGCCTGGACTTCACGGTGCTGTGGGAACTTCTCAAGAGGCTTTGCCAGCCTCACGACACTGAAGTTCTGGTGGATCTGGCCGAGCCCTTGTGGCGAGCCGTTGAAGATTACGCCAACGGTGTCTACCGCGCATACCTTGAACAGAGCGAGCGGGAGGTCAGGGAGGAATCGGTTTTGCGTCAGGAATACCTGACGCAGGCACTCAGTCGGGATGGTGGGGCCGAAGCCATGCGGCAGGCCTCGCGCATGGTCGGATTCGACGTCGGAGAGCCGCTGGTTCTGTGCGTCGCGGTGGGTGAGGTCGGCCGCGAACTCCGTGGAGTCCTGTCCACCGCGCTTCGGTCGGCGCTGCCGGTTCACCTGGTGAATTTCGAGGGCTATGCGGTTCTGATTTTCCCTGCTCGTCTCGACGACGTCCGTGACAGGGTGTCACGAGTGCCTTGTGCCGTGCTGGATAATCTGGTGGGACTGGAAGGGGTCCGCTCCAAGCTTCGTCTGGCCCAGCGCATCGCGGAAGTCGTGGCCGTGGACGACGCTGGCGCCGTCACGCCGGAGCGTGCGTGGCCTCGCGTTGCTCGGCACGGCCTCGAGAGTATAGGCCTCGATCTGGCTGAGCAGATCGAGGCAGGGTTGCGCCGAGCACGACGGGGCGAGGCGGCACGCATTGCGATGACGGTGCGTCAGTACCTTTCATCGGGCTCGGTTGCGGAGGCGGCCGTAGCGATTCCGTGCCATCGCAATACGGTTCAGAATCATCTCAACCGGTTTCGTGAACTGACCGGAATCGACCCCGGAATTCCGGAGCAGGCCGCACAGTTGGTCATCGCTTGGGGCTGAGGACCCCGCTCTCCTGCGAGTCGGCACCAAAGGTCCGCTTCCGCAGGTCGTCGCATGGGCCCACCACATTGCGAACCCGCGATTCGAGGGTGGGCGAGAGGTCCGGTTGCTTACAAGATGGCCGAGACGCCGTCGCGAATCGCCTGGATGTCCACGGTGCCGGGGCAGTCGGTGGAGACGACGAAGCTATGGGGAACGATCTGCGACTGGGGATCGAGCCCGTAGGTGCGGCAGATGGTTGCACAGAGATTGATCGACTGGTTGTAGGTGTCTTGTGTGGGCGCGCGGTTGGGGTCGGCCGAGTGCTCGATGCCGATGCTGCGAAGATTGAAATTCCAATCCCCGGCGTGCCAGGCGGTGTCCGCTTCGTCGACGAATTGATGGATCTCGCCTTCGCCGATGCCATAGTGGGCGCTGACGCCCGAGTTGGGGTCGGCGAACGTTGCGTCCGCTGCCGCAAGGGTCCCCACGATGTAGTGGATGACGATGCGATCCACCGAGGTGCCTTCCCGGCCTTCGGTGAAATTCGGCGAGCTGACCTGAATGGCTGCCATGGATTATTTCCCCTTCCCCATAGGGCAGCTGAGCGGCCGCTTGGATTCCATTGTTTTGTTGGTCGATGTCGGTGCGGCCTGGGCCGCGGGTGCGGTGATGAGTGCTGCTCCGGTTGCCGCAGTTGCAGCCGCGGTCAGCGAGAGCACATTACGTCTCGATAATTCCATATCGGCAAGGTACGTTTTCGGCTTCACTACTTCAAAACGCCCGTTGTGTATGACGCAACAACAAGTGGAATTTTTCACAAAAGGTAGCGCTCGTGCGGCATTATTTGCTTTGCTCCGCGATTCTCTTGATCGTTTTCAGAGTCTCGGGTATTCCTGCCGCGGCCGCTTCTTGGCGTATCTCGATCTGACGTTCGGCGTCCTCTCCGAAACGATGGAGAAAATTCGCCTCTGTTTCTTCGGAGAAAACTGTATATTCGGTGAGAACACTCCCTTCGCCCTCTGGTGAAATGGTGTATCCCCAGCGGGCGCGGGCTGGAATGACCTCCCACGCGAAGTGTTGTCCCGGTTCGGCGATGACGACTTCGGACGTGGTCGTCCACTCTCGTTCTGGGGTGCGGTTGTGCCCTGTAAAGGTTGCGCCGACGTCGTGTCTGCCAGGACCGTCCCAGTCGCACCGATAGCACTGCTGGCTCCATTCACCGGTCCGGGTGACATCCGAGATGAGGTCGTAGATTTCGGCGGGTGACTCGTCGATATGGATCGAATCGGAGAGCTTATATGTCATGGGTGCAGTCTAGTGCTTCATGCGGATCCGAAACCGCTTGGTTATCGATTAATATTCGCAAAATAATGATGGCCCATCGAATGAACCTCGTCGAACATATCCTGCAACTTTTACGTACACCGCCCGATTCCGGGGATCGCTTGATAGCGGACACTCATTTCAAAAGTAAATCTTTCGGTGTGTCTATGGACATATCACGGCGAATTACCATACGGTCGTGCCCGGCACCTTGTTCGGCCTGTCCGTTATTGGATGGCCACTCAAGGCGTTCGTCGGGAGGGTCACCACGGCTCCTCTGGCGGCCATGGACACACTCGACACCGCATATTGAGGTACAGGATGTTCGAATCGGGCACGAGAAGGATGACGCAGGGCGTTTTAGGACGTTTCAAGCACAAGGAAGCCGCTGGCGTCATCGCGACGACCGCGGTCTTGCTGGGCTTGACGACCCTCGCGGCCCCGGCCGCCGAGGCCGCATCGTCGGCCGGTCCCACCACGGGTATTCAGGGTCGGGATATTTCCGTCAATCAAGGAACTGACTATCCCTGGGGCGACGTTGCTTCCGCGGGCGTTCAGTACGGCCAAGCTCAAGCGACCGACGGGGACTGGTCTTCCCCGGCATTCGATCAGCAATACAAGGACATCGAAAATGCCGGTCTTTATAAGGGGGCCTATCACTTCGCTCGCCCCGGCGACAGCAGTGGGGCGACCCAGGCCAGCTTCTTCATCGAGCACGGAGGCAAGTGGACCAACGACGGTACGACCTTGCCGGGAATGCTCGACGTCGAATCCACACCGAGCGCCAATACGGCCGAAGAACAGTGCTACCACCTCTCGACGTCCGAAATGACGTCGTGGATTCAAGACTTCACGAGTGAGTACAAATCCGAGACTGGCCGTGCCCCCATCATCTATACGACGAATGCATGGTGGAATCAGTGCGTCGGCGATACGACGGCCTTCACTGACAGTCCGCTCATGATTGCCAAGTGGGGAAGCAAGACCTCGGGCGAGGTTCCTGCCGCTTGGTCAGACTACGACTTCTGGCAGCACACCGAGAGCAGTGCGGGCAGCGTGGCCGATCGCAGCCGGTTCAATGGATCGAAGGCCAAGCTTGAGGACCTCGCAACTAACCCCGGTTACACTCCCGTCGGTTCTGCTTCGAAGCAGCAGGTCCCGCTCGGGTAACTAATCCCCTGTGGGACTGTGCCCAACCGTGTTGAGGTCACCAACGGCCGATGCGGCCAAGAACAGGGGACGTGAGTCTTTCTCGGCTCATCCCGGCGTGGAATTTCGGGTGGGGGCGCCCAGGTCCGTGCCGGAGCCGTCTACACCAGCTCGCTTTCCTCCAGTACGTTCGTCACCAAATCCGCAATCTCGGAGCGCTCGGACCTGTTCAGGGTGATGTGGCCGAATAAGCGATGCCCCTTGAGTCGGTCGATTACGGCCGTGATGCCATCGTGACGGCCGACGCGCAGGTTGTCGCTCTGGGCGACGTCGTGGGTCAGAACTACCCGGGAATTCTCGCCGAGCCGAGAAAGGACGGTGAGCAGAACCGTTCGTTCCAAGGACTGCGCCTCATCGACGATCACAAACGTGTCATGAAGTGAACGACCCCGGATGTGGGTCAGGGGCAGGACTTCCAACATGTCCCGTTCCACGACCTCGTCAACAACGTTCTTGCTGACCAGAGCGCCCAGCGTATCGAATACGGCCTCGGCCCAAGGATTCATTTTGTCTCCTTCCGAGCCTGGTAAGTATCCGAGATTCTGCCCGCCGACGGCATACAACGGGCGGAACACCGTGATTTTCTGGTGAGTGCCTTTCTCCAGAACGGCCTCGAGCCCGGCCATGAGAGCGAGCGCCGATTTTCCCGTGCCGGCGCGCCCGCCCAAGCTCACAATGCCCACCGATTCGTCGAGCAGCATGTCGATCGCGATGCGTTGCTCCGCCGAACGCCCACCGATGCCGAATGCCTGCTGGTCACCTTGGATCAAGGCGATGGTTTCCGGCTCCACGACGCGACCCAGCGCCGACCCCTTGGTGGAGGTGAGGATCAGCCCCGTGTTCATCACTTCCCCGGCAACCTTGTCGCTCTCGAGCGATCCGGATTTGTACAGATGGTCGATCTCGTCCTCATCGAGGTGGATCTCGGACAGACCCGTGAAACCCGAGTCCACAGCCTGCTCAGCCAAATACTGTTCCGCTGCCAGCCCGATCGCGGCGGCTTTCACTCGCATCGGAACATCCTTGGTCACCACGACGACGTCCGACCCTTCCGCCTGCAGGTTGCGGGCGACCGCGATGATCCGTGTGTCGTTCTCGGACCGATCGAAAGCCACGGGCAACTGGGACGTGGCCACGTGATTGAGTTCAACGCGCAGGGTCCCACCGGCATCCCCGACTGGGATCTCACGGTCCAATCGTCCGTATTCATCGCGGAGATCGTCCAGAATCCTCAGGGCCTTGCGAGCCGTATAGCCAAGCTCCAGGTGATGCCGTTTCCCCTCGAGCTCCGAGACAACCACAAGTGGAATCACGACCTCGTGCTCGTCGAACCGCAACATTGCACTCGGATCAGAGAGAAGGACCGAGGTATCAAGAACATAAGTGGTGATGGACGAGCTCACAGTGAGTTCCCCTTCGACGTCGTCAACGGGGCGCCTGCGGCGATCGGCCTCTCCTTTCCCGGGTCGAGGCCGAAACCCCGAGTCGGCGCGTGCCGACTACTCTCAACCTAGGGTCCGGCAAGAGTGCAATCGGCCCGCAACACTCCTGAACGCGATGACGTTTGCGTGAATGGACGATGAATCCCGACACCGCGCCCCACGGACGTTCAGGCTTCCGGAAGCGGGAAATATCCAGTAGCCGACTATGATCCACATCTCAGCGAATGTATTCTGAGGCGATCAATTGCATCGGGCAATCTCACCGCGCACCGGAGAAGGGAACGCAGAATGGCGTCGTACCGACCAGAAGAAGTTCAGGAGGATCGACCTGCCTCGACGTGGCATACCGTCAAGTCGATTCTCGCCGCTTCCAGCGGAAACCTCGTGGAGTGGTTCGACTTCTACGTCTACTCCTTCTTCAGTGTCTACTTCGCCCAACAGTTCTTCGCGAATGCCGGTGAAACCGGGGCATTCATGAGCACGGCCGGTGTATTCTTTGTCGGATTCCTGATGCGCCCTCTCGGCGGCTACATTTTCGGTCGAGTCTCCGACCGGTATGGACGCAAGGCATCCATGCTGTCGTCGATCCTCCTCATGTGCGCCGGTTCATTGGGTATGGCCGTTCTTCCGACCGCCGAAACCGTGGGAGCACTGGCGCCCGTTCTGCTGACCGTCGTCCGTTGTGTCCAAGGGATTTCAGTCGGCGGGGAGTATGGTTCGACGGCGACCTTCATGTCCGAGGTCGCCACCTCCGGCAAGCGCGGTTTCTTCTCGTCCTTCCAGTACGTGACCCTTGTGGGCGGGCAGCTGCTGGCAAGTCTGCTCGCGGTGATCATGACCCACACCATGGGTGATGACAAGATCAGCGCGGGCTGGTGGCGACTGCCCTTCGTGATCGGTGCCGTGGCCGCGATCGTCTCGCTCTGGCTTCGGTCGGGTCTGACCGAGACGACGTCGTCTTCCGACCGCAATGCCGCGGGGTCCGGAAGTCTGCTCGAGGTGTTCCGCCACCCGCGAGCCTTCTGGGTCGTTTTCGGTATCACGAGCATCGGCTCGCTGGTCTTCTACGTATTCACGACGTACATGCAGAAGTACCTGATTAACACCAACGGCTTCGAAAAGGGGCAAGCCGCCGACACGATGACGATCTGCCTCTTGCTCTTCATCATCATGCAACCCCTTGCGGGCGCGCTCTCTGACAAGATCGGGCGCAAGAATTCCATGCTGATCTTCGTGATCGCCATGGTCGTTCTTCCGGTTCCGCTGTTGACCCTGATCGGCTCTCAGAGCTCCATTTTCATGTCCGGCGTATTCATCGTGATCGCCATGATCTTCGTCAGCCTGTACACCTCGATCTCGGGCGTCGTGAAAGCGGAGATGTTCCCGGCCCATATCCGTGGGCTCGGCGTCGGATTCACCTACGCGATCGCCAACTCGTTGTTCGGCGGTTCGGCCGAGTACGTCGCTCTGTTCATGAAAGACCACGGGTTTGGCGGGGTCTTCCCTTGGTACGTGGTCGTCATGGCCGTGCTCGGCCTGATTGCAGTGATTGCGATGCACGACAACCGCAAGCATTCGACCCTCGAGAACCCCGAGGGCAGCGCCTACGCGGCGCCCTCGCGGCGCACGGAGGACGCCGTGAAATCGGGTTCTCGGGAGCCCTGACCGGGGGCCGGGGTAGGTAGACCCCCACGTCATCGGGCCCCGGTGCATCCGATATAGCCTGGACAGGGCCCCACCGAAAGGATTGCGCCCGTGAAACTCATTGACAAGCTCGCGTGGATCAACATCGTCGACGGACGGCTCCTCGTCGCTCGTTCTCATGGGCAGCGGGCCTTTTATGTACCCGGTGGCAAGCGGGAACAAGGGGAGGGCGATGCCGACGCCCTGGCGCGCGAGGTCCGCGAGGAATTGGCCGTCCGGATCGTCAAGAACGGGATTCGCCATGTCCTCACCCACGAGGCCGAGGCCCACGGAAAGCCCGGAACGACGGTTCGGCTGACGTGCTACGGAGCCGAACACGAGGGCAATATCGTCCCCTCGTCCGAGATCGAGGAGATCACGTGGGTCACCGCGGAGGACGACGGTCTGCTCTCGGAGGGGGCGCGCGGCGTCGTCGAGGACCTGGCTGCCCAGGGCCTGGTTCGGCGGGAAAGCCCCGAGCCACGAGCGATTCTGTTCGACCTGGACGACACTCTGGTACAGACCAGGGTGGTCAAGTGGAAGCATCACCAGGAGGTAGCCAGACGTTTTTACGGAATCGACCTCACCGAAGATGCGCTCTCTGAAGCGTGGGGCATGCCCTTCGACGCCATGATTGCCCGGTTGTACCAGGATTCCGCCCCCGTCGACCAAATGCGCGCGGACAATCAGTCCATTGCCGCGGACTATCTCAAAACCGAGATTGGCGGTGCCGTTCGTACGGTCACGACTCTGCTGGACCGCGGCGTGGAAGTCGGCGTAGTGACTTCCACGAACACCGAGTTCGCGGTCGCTGACCTCGAGCGCCTTGGATTCCCCACGCACCGTCTTCTTGGGATCCAAGGGGCCGATCGTTCTAGCTTCCACAAACCCGACGGACGCGTCTTCAGCGACCTGTTGTCTTTGCTCTCGGGAAAAGGCATTGGCGCCTCGGAAACCGTGTATGTGGGTGATTCCCTGGCTGACCGGACGGCGGCCCTCGCAGCCGGACTCGACTACATCGGTATCGAATCGGATCTCCCCAGGGATGCCGCCCCTGAAGGTCACCGGCCGCAGGTATTGCCGAGCGTGGCCGACGTAGCCACGGCTTTCGGAGAACACTGACTCCGTCCCAACCCTTCGGTCCTAATCTGAAACGATCAGCTTGGTCAGAGCTACCCGAGGAGACGACATGACAACATCAGGCAGCAATCCCGGAGGAATAATCGACCTGAACGGCCGGAGGCTATCCCGTATGGGCTACGGAATGGGTAGCCTGGGGCGAGCTAGCGATTCGTCGGACGATCGGCAGAAATCCGTGAATCTCTTGCAACGAGCCTTGGAACTCGGTGTTCAGATGTTCGATACGGCTCATTTCTACGGTGCGGGCCATTCCAACAGCTTGCTGGCGGAAGCGTTCGCCGATCGGCGTGATGACGTGTTCCTTGCTACCAAAGTTGGGGCGCGTGTGGTCACGGGCGGGAAAGTCCCCATGGCCGCGGCACAAAAGCCCAGGGAATTGAGAGAGTCGGTGGAGGCGAATCTCGAATCTCTGAAGACGGACTACCTGGACCTCGTATACATGCGCCGCATGGATTTCAAGCCGGGCCTGGTCGTGGATGAAGTTCAGAGTGTTCCGCTGGAAGATCAGCTGACCGAACTCATCTCATTGCGCGAGGAAGGCAAGATTCGTGGCATCGGCCTGAGCCACGTGACACCGGAGCAGGTCGAGTCGGCGCTGCCCGCCGGAATCCTCGCGGTGCAGAACATCTACAACCTACTTGACCGGCATGACGAACGGCTCTTGGAGCTGACCTGCGCCCACGGTGCGGCGTGGATCCCCTATTTCCCCCTCGGTGGAGGCGGCGAATTCTTCGGGTTGCCTCGAGTGACGGAAGACGGGGGCGTCGTCGACGTAGCACGCGAGCTGGGGGCGACACCTCAGCAAGTGGGGCTCGCGTGGCTCCTGACCCATTCCTCCAACACCATGGTCATTTCCGGAACCAGTTCCGTCGAACATCTCGAGGAAAATCTCGCCGCCGGAGCCCTCGCCCTTACCCCCGAAATGCTGGAACGTCTCGAAGGATAGACCACGAACTAGGGCCAGGACCTCGGAGAACTCCTACGGTGGCGAGGGCTCAAACGCCCGCGCCGGCACCCATAGGATCCTCACAAGGTCCTGGCCCTAGTGGGAACGTCCGGAAGCTTAGCTCCGGGCCTTCTCCAGGTCGTATTCGTGGTTGAGGTCGGCGACGTGTTCGCGGGCCTCGGGCTTGGACTCCGCCGAGGGTGTCGAGCCCCACAGTGGCCGACCGTTGCTCTCTGGGGTGAAGTAGACCGCGACCAGCCCGATCACTCCCGCTCCCATGAGGTAGTAGGCGGGCCACATCAGGTTCCCAGAACTGCCGACCAACCAGTTCATGACGGTCGAAGTCGTTCCGCCGAACAGAGAGATCGAAATGTTGAACGCAATCGACAAGGCGCCCGCACGTACCAGGGTCGGGAACAGCGACGGCAGTGTCGAGGGCATCGTGGCACTGAAGCAAATGAGGCTCAGCCCCATGATGATCAGGCCGACCAGAACCGTCAGGTCACTGTGCCCGCGGATCAGAAGTACCGACGGGATCGAGAGCACGATCAATGCGAGCGAACCGGCTACGATGACAGCCTTACGGCCCACCCGGTCCGAGAGCTTGCCCAGCATCGGAATGGTGACCAGCAGGATCGCCATGACGATGATCTGAAGGATCTGCGAGGTGAGCTCAGAGACACCGCCGCTGCCCTGGATCTCCTTGACGGAGTCGAAGTACGTGGGAATGTACGAGGTCAGCATGTAGTTGGTGATGTTCCACGCGAGAACCAGGCCGACGCAGAGGAGCATCGATGGCCACAACCTGAAAATGTTCTTGAACTCGTGGCCCTTCTGGCCCTCTTCCTTGTTGGACTTTCCGGTCTTCTCCGCTTCCTTCTCGAGCTGAAGGTAGGCGGGAGTGTCCGCGAGCTTGGAACGAAGGTAAACGCCGATGAAGCCGAGTGGAAGTGCGACGAAGAACGGCAGGCGCCAGCCCCAACTGAGCATCTGGTCGTCAGTCAGCACGCCGGTCATGACGGTCGCGATTGTCGCGCCGAGGAGGTAGCCGGCAAACGTGCCGACCTCAAGGAGCGAGCCGAAGAATCCACGGCGCCGGTCGGGAGCGTACTCGGCGATGAACGTCATCGCGTTTCCGTACTCACCACCCGTGGAAAAGCCCTGCAACAGGCGGCACGCGAGGAGCAAGAAGGGGGCCCACAGGCCCACGGTGGCGTAGCCGGGCAAGACGCCGATGGCGAAGGTTCCCAGGGCCATCATGATCATGGTCATGGCCAAAACCTTGTTGCGGCCGATTTTGTCCGACAGCGGACCGAAAACCATGCCTCCGATCGGGCGGACCAAGAAGGCCACGGCGAACAGTGCCGCCGTGATGACCTTGCCGATCGCGCCGTCAAGATCGGGGAGGAAGACCTTCTCGATAGTGACCTGGAGGTACGCGTAGACGCCGAAGTCGTACCACTCGGTGATGTTGCCGATGGCGGCCGCTCCGATAGCGCGCTTAATGATATTCGGCTTGGTGACCGTGACTTCGTCGACGCTCCAGCGCCGACGAACGTTCTCGGGTCCAAACATGTCTTACAACCTTCCATAAAGGGCAATTGCCCTGGCTCAAGGTGCGTAGCCGGGCTCAAAATTGAATGCTGATAGCCGACACTACAACGCATTGGAACGCTATGTACCAGGTGCACGTCGCCAATCCGAGGCTCGGAAGTCCTTTGCCTCCCCTTCTTATCTGGTGACGCTACAGCAGATAAGAGACCACGCATGTGGTGCCAGCCACTGATCAGCGTGCTTGTTATCTGTGTGCAAACTCATCCAAATTTTCCTCTTGGGCCACCCTGAGATGCAAGAGCATCAAGAATTCACCCAAAATATATTCCCATGCGATGTGATCTGGGTCTAGTCTCGTGCCTGTAACCGACGTACCCGTCACAAGGAGCACACCATGGCAGGGAAATTCGAGATCTACGAGGACAAGGCCGGCAAATTCCGCTTTCGTCTGAAGGCTGGCAATGGCGAAGTCGTCGCATCGGGCCAGGGGTACGAATCCCTCGCCTCGGTCAAGAAGGGGGTTGCGGCCGTGCAGCGTGCTGCCGAAGGCGCGACCGTGACCCACCTCGACAAGGAAGAGTGAGACAACTTGGTCCACGCGTCCCGATGGTGGGGCCCGATAGGCCGTGCCATCGGGATCCTGTCGTGATCAACGATCGCCGCAATATTCGTCAACCCGTTCACCTGCAGGCCTGCGCTCACTAAGATCAAGGTGCGCCTGAGGCTGGCTCGGGCACACCGCGTCGGAAAGCAGGTGGCCCAGGGTGACCGATTGGGATCCGAGTATCTGGTTCCGAGCCGTCGACGTTTCGGCGGTCCTTGCAAATGGCCTCCTGGGTGGCGCGCTCGCGCGAGCGTTCAGGTTCGACGTCGTCGGGTTCGCGATGCTTGCCATCGTCACCGGCATGGGCGGAGGCTTGATCCGCGATGTGCTCCTGAATACCGGATTCCCGATAGCGTTGACGGACGGCGGATACTGGATTGCGGCAATAGTGGCCTCGATCCTTGCGTACACGATTGATCTCGGCGCCAGGTGGGCAGATCGTGCCCTGATCGTTGTCGATTTCATTGGCATGGGTTGTTGGGCCGCCACGGGTACATCCAAATCCCTCATGCTCGGTCTGCACTGGATTCCCTCTGTGATGCTCGGGGTCACTACTGCAGTGGGCGGAGGGGTGATTCGTGACGTCATGGTCAACCGCATCCCCTCCATATTCGGCGGCAGCTCCCTCTATGCGACGATTGCACTCTTCGGCGGCCTAGAAATGGCGTTTTTCTCGGAAGTCCTGCATCGTCCCAACTTGGGAATGCTCGTGTCCATTCTGACGTGCGGCACGGTGGGAATCCTGGCCCGATGGCGTAACTGGCGCCTTCCGGAGCCCATCGAGCTCAAGGTTCCTCGCCCGCGACTCAGCTTCTCGTTTGCCTCTCACCCCCGCCGCTCGCAACGACTGGAAGGCTGGACACCCGGCCAGCCTCTGACGGAGAACCTAGACGCCATCACGGAGGAGCAGGTCCGGGCTCATCGGGAAAAGAAGAGGCGCCATTTCAGGCGTCGTCAATGATCTGGCACAAGGCTTGGCCGCACGACCGAACCCGATGATTCGAGCGAGCGCCCGCGCCAACGACGCCGATTCCGACTCCTCGGAATGGCACTGAGGCGTCCCACCCGTGACGCGCGCACGTCTCGTGCTCCTGCCCATGAGTAGCATGGCCGAAAAGAGTAACTTACGTCATAGGCAGGGGATATGGACGCAGACGTCATCGTCGTCGGGGCGGGGCTGGCGGGCTTGGTTGCCGCCGCGGAAATTGCTGATACCGGGCACAACGTCATTGTGTTGGATCAGGAACCCGAGCAATCCCTAGGAGGTCAGGCGTACTGGTCATTGGGCGGGCTGTTCTTCGTCGATTCACCGGAACAACGACGAATGGGCATCAAGGACTCTCTTCAGCTGGCCCGTCAGGATTGGATGGGGTCGGCGCAATTCGACCGAGACAGCGATTATTGGCCCAAGCAGTGGGCCGAGTCCTATCTCGATTTCGCCGCGGGGGAGAAAAGAGCATGGTTGCGGCAGATGGGTCACCGCGTCATCCCAGTTATCGGCTGGGCGGAACGGGGAGATGGACGAGCCGAAGGTCATGGAAATTCCGTACCCCGTTTCCACATCACCTGGGGGACTGGCCCCGGCCTCCTCGCCCTTTTCGAACGCCGTTGTCGCGACCATGTCCGGTCGGGAAAGCTTCGCTTTGCTTTCAGGCACCGTGTCGACGAACTGGTGGTGACCAACGGGGAAGTTGCCGGTGTTCGAGGCTCCGAACTCGCCCCCGACCTCACGCGTCGAGGCGCGCCGAGCAATCGCGACGTCGTTGCCGATTTCGAGCTCACGGCCCAAGCGGTCATCGTGACGGCCGGGGGTATCGGAGCCAACCACGATCTGGTGCGCAAGAATTGGCCCACGCGGCTCGGAACGCCGCCGAAGCACATGGTGTCCGGGGTTCCGGCCTATGTGGACGGCCGGATGCTCGGCATCGCACAGGCTGCGGGAGCCAATGTCATCAATTCCGACCGTATGTGGCATTACGTGGAAGGCATTCGCAACTTGAGCCCTATCTGGGAAAACCATGGAATTCGTATTCTTCCCGGACCGTCGAGCCTCTGGCTCGATTCCGAGGGTAAGCGCTTGCCCGGCCCTTATTATCCCGGGTGCGACACCTTGGGAACGCTCGGACACCTCCGGCGCAACGGACATGAGTACAGCTGGTTCGTGCTGACACAGAAGATTATCCAGAAAGAGTTCGCTCTCTCCGGATCGGAGCAGAACCCGGACCTGACCGGCAAGGACATCAAGCTTCTTGTCTCGCGCATCGGAGCCAAAACGGCACCTGGGCCGGTTGAGGACTTCAAACGGTATGGTGAGGACTTCGTCGTCGCCGATTCACTCGAGGAACTCGTGGAAGGAATGAACCGAGTGGGGGACCCCGGAAAGTGGGTCGACGTCGATTACCTTCGCGTGCTGATGGAGGACCGAGACCGGGAGCTGGTGAACCCTTACGGCAAGGACGCCCAGCTGACGATGATGCGTTCCCATCGCAAACACCGCGGAGACAGAATTCTCCGGACCGCTGTTCCCCATCGGCTCCTGGATCCCAAGAACGGCCCGCTGATTGCCGTTCGCCTCAATATCCTGACCCGTAAGACGCTGGGTGGTCTCGAAACTGACTTACGGGGGCGGTGTCTGCTCGCTGACGGCTCCCCGATGCCCGGGCTGTATGCCGCTGGCGAGGTCAACGGATTCGGGGGCGGCGGCATGATGGGGTACAACGCGCTGGAAGGAACGTTCTTGGCAGGCTGTCTGTTCTCGGGGAGGGTTGCCGGGAGGGCGGCCGCTTCCGCCGTCTCGTAACCCCTCGGCATCTGCCGATAGTCCCTTAGTCCGGCTTTTGAGGCATTACTTATCGACGAAGACGCCGCGAGAGCGGTCCTTGGAGACGGCCCCGGCCTCGAAGATCCGGCCGCTCATCGAGATGTAGACACCGGGTTCCAAGAGCTGTGCGCTCGCGACGGCGGCGCCCACGTTAAAAGGAGCGTCGGTCAGTCGCATGCAGGACGGTTGCATGGCCCCGGTCAGGACGATCGTCTTGCCTTCGATGGCCGCCGGGCTTCGCCGGAGATAGTCAGCGGTTTCGGGCATCGTGTCGGTCCCGTGAGTGATCACGATCCTGCGCTCCTGGGCGTCCGCCAAGGCTTCGACGAGTTGCTCCCGGTGCTCGTCGGTCATGTCCAAGCTGTCGATCGCGACCACCGGGCGAATTTCGGTCTCCACATTGGTGGCCGCTTGATCCAGGATGGCCCCGATCGTGGGCTTGTCGATCTCGAGCTCTCCCGCAACGGAATAGAACTTATCGATCGTTCCGCCGGTGGTCAGCACGAGGACTTTTTCCGGATGGCTGGGTACGGGCACGGTAGCTCCTAGGATCTGTTGTTGATGGTCGCTCGGCCTGGCACGGAACAGTGACGTGATCAGCTTATCCGGGAGCCGAACCGGCGGCGACACCGAGGCTCGCGCATGGTGTGCAACACATTGAGCACGTCAATCCCAAAAAATCTTCGGACCAGCTGATAAGTTCACTCACCGTCTGCCGGAGGCAGCGTGCAATGTCCCCTCATCCTCCCCCTGATAAGGGGAAATGGTGGATTTGTCCGGCTTCCCCGGGGCATAGGAAAAGGTCGTCGGAGTCTCCGCGGAGGCATGCTGCAGGCTTCAGGACCGGTTGCGCACCTGAGCCAAGAGAGTACAGTGGCACCCGTTTGTCGAAAAGAAAGCGTACTTATGAGTGATTCTCAATCAGCTAAATCACCTTCACTAACCGCTGACGATGTCCACGTAGTCGACCAGGCCGAGATGAAAAAGGCGCTCCGAGCGACCCTCCTGGGGAACTTCATGGAGTGGTTCGACATTGGCGTGTTCGCCTACGTGATGACCTACATCGCGTTGGTGTTTTTCCCGTTGCCCGCTCCGTGGGATAGCTTGGCCACTTTCGCAACACTCGCGGTGACCTTCCTGGTTCGCCCGCTGGGTGGCCTGATTCTCGGTCCGATCGGTGACAAGATCGGTCGACGTAAGGTTCTGGCCTTCACGATCCTCATGATGTCCCTGGGCACCTTCTTGATCGGTTGCCTCCCGGGCTACTCGACCATTGGCGTCTTTGCGCCCATTCTTCTGGTCCTGCTCAAGTTCGTGCAGGGTTTTTCCACCGGCGGCGAGTATGCCGGTGCCGCAACTTTCATCGCCGAGTACGCCTCCGACCGGCGTCGTGGCTTCTGGGGCTCCTTCCTGGACTTCGGCTCCTACCTCGGTTTCGCCGCGGCCGCCACGCTCGCGACCGTCATCGAGGTCGTCGGTGGCGAACAGTTCATGACGGACTGGGGCTGGCGCATCTGTTTCTGGGTAGCGCTTCCCTTGGGCCTTGTGGGCCTGTACATGCGTAGCCATATCCAGGAGTCTCACGCCTTCGAGGCGCAGATGGACGCCCAGGACGAGGAGGCCAAGCAGGAGGAGAAGTCCATCAAGGACGAGCTTCTCGAGGTCGTCCGCGGACATTGGCCGCACCTGCTGATCGGTTCGGCAATGGTCATGTGCGCCCAGGTCGTCGGCTATGCCGTGACCACGTACATGCCCGAGTACCTCTCCGACGTCTTGGGATACGACACCCTGCACGGCAATGCCCTGTTGGTGCCGGTTCTGATTATCGTTTCGGTCAGCCTGCCGCTGTTCGGGGCCATCTCGGACCGTGTGGGGCGTCGTCCTGTCATGTTGACCGGATGCGTGATCGGCGTGATCGGGTCGATTCCGGCCTTCGCGTTGATGACCATGGGCCACACCTGGTCCACGTTCCTCGGTCTTTTGATCATGGGCATCATTATGATGTTCCAGGTTTCGATTCAGGCATCGGCGCTACCTTCGCTATTCCCCACCAAGGTTCGCTACACCGCGATGGGCATCATGTTCAACCTTGCGGTCGCCATCTTCGGCGGTACCACGGGCTTCGTGATCACCGCGTTGCAGAACATCTTCAATTCCGATCTCATGGGCGCGTACTACATCATGTTCGCCTGCATCGTGGGCGCCATCGGCGTTTACTTCATGAAGGAAACCTCGGGGCACAACCTGCACGGATCCATGCCGGCGGTTGAGGAAGAGTACGAGGTGTCCGAGGTCATCGAGAACATCGAAGAGAACGACAAGTACGACCTCTCAACTATGCCGATCGACATCGTGGATGATCCTCGAGCCGATAAAGAAGGGGCTCACTGATGATCCGTGAATCTTCTGTCTGATCCGGTGCGCTGAGAAGAACACTCGGAAAACGGGGCCGACCTCGCTGAGGTCGGCCCCGTTTTTCTGCGTGTTCGGCCTTCTATCGGGTCGTGGAAGCCTCGAACCGCGTCATCCTGGCGGTGACGACGCCGCCTGAACCCTCTATTGCGACGACCCCGAGGTTCTGCGCTGGCTCTCCTTCTCGAGCGCTTTGACGAGTTCGTCTTTGTTCATATTGGAACGACCGTCGATGCCGAGTTCCTGAGCCTTGTTGTACAGGTGTTCCTTGGATGCGTTGGCGTCCACACCCCCGGCCGTTTCGCCCATGCCGCGCCGCGAGGACTCCGCGCGTTCGTCGGAGTCGCCGTACTGCTTCTTCTCCTGCCACTTGTCGCCGACCTTCTCGTGCGTGTGCTTGAGCTGCGCATAAGCGGTTTGGGCGGCGCGCCGGGCATCGCCGTATTGGTCCATCGCCGAATCGTAAGTCTCAGCAAATGTATCCTGGGCTTTTTGATCCGACTTCTTGATGGTGTCCGGAAGTTCGCTCCGGATCGGTTGTCCATTCTGATTGGTCTTGGGCATGATTAGCTCCTTTGCTGATTCTTGCGTGGTTTGTGAGGCGGCAGCAGCTCCAGGACCCCCGGGATTTCGTGAACATCCTTCGATGCGAAACCGTCTCGCACGAATCCGGCCCAGACTGCGCGAAGGGCGCGACCGGCTTCGTCGAAAGCTTCCGGATCGTAGGTTGCCATCATGGTCGGGCCGGTGACTCCGGCGCCTGCATTCTCCTCGCTCTCCGTCCAGGCCGTGCCGGGGAACAGCAGTGGCAACTCGGAGACATGACAACAGGAGAGGGCTTCGTCCGGCTTTCCGAAGACGAAACGGTAGAGTCCGGCCTGGCCCCCGGCGTTGGCCAGGCGTTGAGTCCATATCGCATTGTCAGCGGCGTAAATCAGCTGCGTGGTCGCGCGGACCACGGGTTCGACGAGGCCTTTCCTGCCCCAGCGAAGCCCCATCAGGAATTTCAGGGGTGGCACCCTGCCGGTGAAGAGAGCCGATTCGCGAGCCGTTGTGCCCATGAGGACGTCGACCTTTCCCGCAAGTTGTTTCCAGCGGCCTTTGAGGTCCCGTTCTTGCGGCAGCGGGCGTTGCCCGTACCGCGACGAAAAGGGCATGAGGGACGCACGGCCGCGGAGTGCGGCTTTCCGGTTAATGACCGATTCGGCCTCCGCCAATTCCGTGGTCGTGGCCTGCCGCATGCGCCCGGTTTTCTCCGGCCCGGGGGTGATGGCGCTCCATGCGCGCCGTCGTCCGTGCACGATTCCTAGGGGCGCGCTCTGCGGGATCGCGCGCTTGATCATGCCCTGGATCTCGGGAACCATCAACAGGTCCCAGCATGCGTGGCCACCGGCGGACTGCCCCGCGATCGTGATGCGCTCCGGGTCTCCACCGAATGCCTCGATGTTTCTGTGCACCCATTTGACGGCCTCGACCTGGTCCAACAGGCCGGGGTTGGCCTCGCGCGTCCGGCCGTCGCCGAGGTATCCGAAGAGGCCCAAACGGTAGGTTACGTTCACGACCACGAGGTCCTGTTCCTGGACCATGACCGTGGGGTCGTAATGGGGCAGATCCCCCGCGCCGCCGATATACGAGCCGCCGTGGATCCAGATCATGACGGGCAATCCTGAGCGGCGATTTTCCGGCCTGGTGATGCTCAGTCGTTGGCAGTGCTCGTCAAAACCGAGCCTCTGCGTTTCCACATCGGTTTCTTCACATCTCTGAGGGCACGCCGGGGACGGCGTATCTGCGGTGAATGGCTCGTTGTAGACGTAGGGGATCGGCGCTCCGAAGCGTTCGGCTCGAGCGTATCGAATGCCCCATGCCTTCACGACGCCGCCCACACGGGTGGTGAGGAACGTTCCTGCCGGTGAACTCACTGAATCCCACGGTCCGGGGAGGTTCTCCCCAGCTTGGGCCGATGGCTGTTCGGCCTTCCGAGTGAGGGGGAGAGCAGTTCCGTTGCTGGTATCCGTCATGCTTTCGAGTCTAGGACGTGTAGCTAGGAAGCAACACAGAGAAGGCCGTGCCATCACCTGATATTCGAGCGGGTCGAGGAGCGGCGGAAAAGTCGTTCAGAAAATACTGACCGATCGGTCGCTTAAATCAGATACGATCCGGTATTGTCGAGCTTCATGAGTTATAGATCACACTCGCCCGAAGGGGTCACAAGCTCCAGTCAGATGGTCGATCAGCCGAACAACAGCCTCAAATCGCGTCACCTCGTGATGATGGCCCTGGGCTCGGCAATCGGCACCGGTTTATTCGTCGGCACCGGTTCCGCTATCAAAGCCGCAGGCCCGGCCGTCATTATTTCCTATCTCGTAGGCTGTCTGCTCCTGGTCCTGGTGATGAGGGCGTTGGGGGAGATGGCTGCGGCGGATCCTGCTTCCGGTTCCTTCTCGACCTATGCAGGCAAAGCGTTAGGTCCCACCGCTGGCCGGGCGCTCGGATGGTTGTGGTGGTTTCAAATGGTCATCGTCGTGGCCGCAGAGTCGACGGCGGCCGCTCAGATCGTCAACGAAGCCTGGCCCGTGCTTCCGCAGTGGGTTCTCGCTTTGGTCTTCATGTGCGTCTTCACTGTCGTGAACTTGCTGCACGTGGAAACCCTAGGGGAAACGGAATTCTGGTTCGCGCTGCTGAAGGTCCTTGCCGTGGTGGCCTTCTTGGTGGTGGGGGTGCTGATGCTCATCAACGTTCTTCCGGTTCCTTCCCCCGGCACAAGCAATCTGACCGATCACGGCGGCTTCATGCCGCATGGAGTTTCCGGAGTGGCCGCGGCCCTGCTCGTCGTGATCTTCGCATTCGGCGGCACGGAGCTGGCGACCATTGCGGCCGCAGAGACGAGCGAACCCGCAAAGAATGTCACCCGCGCGATTCGGACCATCCTGGTTCGCGTGCTGGTTTTCTATGTCGGGGCCGTCGCAGTGATGGTTCTGGTAATGCCCTGGGACGATGACAGCCTGTCCGCCAGTCCTTTCGTTGCGGTTCTCAACGTTGCGGGCTTGCCGGGAGCCGAAAACATCATGACAGTGATCATTGTGCTGGCGTTGCTTTCGGCACTCAACGCGAATATCTACGGCGGATCACGCATGCTCTATTCGTTGGCCCGGCGTGGTTCGGCTCCTCGCCGATTCGCGGCCATTACCGACAAAGGTGTCCCCTATCCGGCGGTGATCCTGTCAGTGATCGGCGGGTTCGTCGCGGTCGTCCTGAATTACCTGTGGCCCGAAGTCATCCTGAACATCATGCTCAATATCATTGGCTCCACGATCTTGGCGGTGTGGACCTTTGCGCTGATTTCGCAGATTATTCTGCGCAAGCGTGCGGACCGCGAGGGCCGCAAACTGCCTTTGAGGATGTGGGCATTTCCCTGGGCTTCGTATCTCGCTTTGGTTCTGGTAGCCGCAATCGTGGTTCTCGGGCTGACCGACCAGGAGGTCCGGATCCAACTGATCGCAACCACAATCCTCATCTGCGTGATCGCGATACTCACCAAGGTGCTCGTCCGGAACAAGGATGCTTCCGAGTTCAACGATCTGCCGCCGAACACTGCGGCGATTCAGAAGGTCGAGAATCGCGCCGGCGAGTAAAGGGGTCGGATTCGGCCACGACCGGCGAAGAGGCGGGTCGCGGCCGAATCATTATCGTGCGTCGGCCAGTCCCCACGCGTCGGCGAGGATCTCCATGGATCGCGACGATTCCGCAGTGGACGGAGACTGCAGGGAAATCATGAGCTCGTCCGCCTGAGCCACGTTGGCGAAGCGGTCGAGGTAGTCTTTGACCTCGTCGCCCGTGCCTTGGGCGGTGAATCGAAGCATCTCGATGATCTGCTGCCCCGCGGGAGAATGAACCAGCATGTCGAGCTCCGACTCCGTGAGCTGCCGCCCGCGACCGACCATGGATTCCACACGCTTCCTTTGGACCTGCCGGGTTTGCTCGGCCGCCTCCTCGCTCGTGTCGGCGGCGGTCACGTTGACTGCGGCGATGACGTACGGCTCGGAGAGGTGCTCGGAGGGTTGGAAATTCTGTCGGTACGTCGTCGTGGCTTGTTCGAGGGCCGCTGGGGCGAAGTGCGAGGCGAAGGAGTAGGGAAGCCCGAGTTGCGCGGCGAGCTGCGCTCCGAAGAGCGAGGAACCGAGAATGTAGAGCGGGACGTTGGTATTCCGTCCCGGGATCGCCTGAACCCCTTCAATCCGGGACTTGCCTTCGAGGTACCCCTGTAGCTCGACGACGTCGCTGGGGAAGCGCTCCGCATCCTGCGGGTCCCTCCGGAGCGCCTGAATCGTCTTCATGTCCGTGCCCGGGGCGCGGCCCAGACCCAGGTCGATGCGGTCCGGGTACAGCTCTGCGAGGGTCCCGAATTGTTCGGCGATGACCAGCGGAGAGTGATTGGGGAGCATGACTCCTCCCGAGCCCAGACGGATGCTCTCCGTCTGCGACGCGATGTGGGAGATCAGCACGGCCGGGGCGGCCGAGGAAATGTGCGGCATGTTGTGGTGCTCCGCGTACCAGATACGGGAGAAGCCCAAGTCTTCAGCCTTGCGTGCCATTTCCACGGAGCGCTTGAAGCTGTCATGAGGTGTCTCGCCGTCGTAGACGGTTGCGAAATCGATGAGGGACAGAGGGAGCACGGTCTTGCCTTTCGAAGTAGTTGATCTACATTGCCTAACGCTGTGGAACGCTATGGAATTCCGCGGGACCAGCTAGGAGGAAGAGATCCGATGCGGCCCCGGGGGCCGATGGTGATTCTGGGCCGTAGATGTGTGGTTCACCGTGGCTGTATGGGGGGCTGGGGTCTACTTCCCCGTCATGCTGGGGTTGTGGGGGTGTGTGGCGTGTTTCACGTGGTTTCGAGTTGGTGTTGGTGTTTGTGGGTGTGTAAAGTCTTTTCTTGTCGCCGCGAGGCACGGGGGACTTGTTCTGACAGGTTCTGCCGGTTCTGGTTCTTGGTGCGTGACCGTCTTGTGTTTTGTTTCCTGGTTTTCTTGCTGGGGTTCACTGTGTTCAGTGGCCTGGGTGGGGTTCGGGGGATGGGCTTCAGGGTTGGGGTTGCGGGCTGGTTTTGGTTCTGGTAGGTTAGAGAAGTTGCCGCAAAATTCTCGCGGTGGTGTCGACCGGCATTGGTCATGGCTCTTGTTTGGGGTTGTGGTGGGTGTGTGGTTTGTTGTTTGAGAACTCAATAGTGTGCTTTGTTTGAATGTTGTACCGAAGTTTTTATTTTTTGAATTCTTGTTGGTTTCAACATGACACGGCGGATGTTTGTGTCATCACCCCGTGATGATGGTCCGTCGTGGTTTATTTTGTTGGGCCACGGGTTTTTCTTTTTGTTTTTTAACGGAGAGTTTGATCCTGGCTCAGGACGAACGCTGGCGGCGTGCTTAACACATGCAAGTCGAACGCTGAAGCCTGGTGCTTGCACTGGGTGGATGAGTGGCGAACGGGTGAGTAATACGTGAGTGACCTTCCTTGAACTCTGGGATAAGCCCGGGAAACTGGGTCTAATACCGGATACGACCAGTCCTCGCATGGGGTGCTGGTGGAAAGGGTTTGTACTGGTTCTTGATGGGCTCACGTCCTATCAGCTTGTTGGTGAGGTAATGGCTTACCAAGGCGACGACGGGTAGCCGGCCTGAGAGGGTGACCGGCCACACTGGGACTGAGACACGGCCCAGACTCCTACGGGAGGCAGCAGTGGGGAATATTGCACAATGGGCGCAAGCCTGATGCAGCGACGCCGCGTGAGGGATGACGGCCTTCGGGTTGTAAACCTCTTTCAGCAGGGAAGAAGCGAAAGTGACGGTACCTGCAGAAGAAGCGCCGGCTAACTACGTGCCAGCAGCCGCGGTAATACGTAGGGCGCAAGCGTTGTCCGGAATTATTGGGCGTAAAGAGCTCGTAGGCGGTTTGTCGCGTCTGCTGTGAAAGCCCGGGGCTCAACCCCGGGTGTGCAGTGGGTACGGGCAGGCTAGAGTGCAGTAGGGGAGACTGGAATTCCTGGTGTAGCGGTGAAATGCGCAGATATCAGGAGGAACACCGATGGCGAAGGCAGGTCTCTGGGCTGTTACTGACGCTGAGGAGCGAAAGCATGGGGAGCGAACAGGATTAGATACCCTGGTAGTCCATGCCGTAAACGTTGGGCACTAGGTGTGGGGGACATTCCACGTTTTCCGCGCCGTAGCTAACGCATTAAGTGCCCCGCCTGGGGAGTACGGCCGCAAGGCTAAAACTCAAAGGAATTGACGGGGGCCCGCACAAGCGGCGGAGCATGCGGATTAATTCGATGCAACGCGAAGAACCTTACCAAGGCTTGACATACACTGGATCGCCGTAGAGATACGGTTTCCCTTCGGGGCTGGTGTACAGGTGGTGCATGGTTGTCGTCAGCTCGTGTCGTGAGATGTTGGGTTAAGTCCCGCAACGAGCGCAACCCTCGTTCTATGTTGCCAGCACGTGATGGTGGGGACTCATAGGAGACTGCCGGGGTCAACTCGGAGGAAGGTGGGGACGACGTCAAATCATCATGCCCCTTATGTCTTGGGCTTCACGCATGCTACAATGGCCGGTACAATGGGTTGCGATACTGTGAGGTGGAGCTAATCCCAAAAAGCCGGTCTCAGTTCGGATTGGGGTCTGCAACTCGACCCCATGAAGTCGGAGTCGCTAGTAATCGCAGATCAGCAACGCTGCGGTGAATACGTTCCCGGGCCTTGTACACACCGCCCGTCAAGTCACGAAAGTTGGTAACACCCGAAGCCGATGGCCTAACCCTTTGTGGGGGGAATCGTCGAAGGTGGGACTGGCGATTGGGACTAAGTCGTAACAAGGTAGCCGTACCGGAAGGTGCGGCTGGATCACCTCCTTTCTAAGGAGCTCAACTGTTTGGTTGGCCATGCTGGGCACGAGTGTTGTCTGGGTGGTTTGCTCATGGGTGGAATACAATATTCGCGGCAATGGATTTCTTCTTGTGGAGGGGTTTGTTGTGTGCTTGCGTGCTGGTGTCCTGTGTGGGTGCTGGTGTGTGGGGATGAAGTGCACTGTTGGGTTTTGAGGCAATGAACCGTTGGTTTGGTTGTCTTGTGGCCTGGCTTCGTCATGGTGGCCTCCTGTGGGGTTGTTGTGGTGGGGTGATGGGGTTGTTGTTTGAGAACTATATAGTGGACGCGAGCATCTTATGATCCGGCGCCTTGTGGTGTCGGGTTGTGATTGTTTATTTTGAATGCCTTTGTGGTGATCATTTGTGTGTAAATCGTTAAGGGCGCACGGTGGATGCCTGGGCACAAGAAGCCGATGAAGGACGTGTGAATCTGCGATAAGCCTCGGGGAGTCGATAACTGGACTGTGATCCGAGGATTTCCGAATGGGGAAACCCCGCTGCCTGTCAAGGGTAGTGACCCGCATCTGAATGTATAGGGTGTGTGGAGGGAACGAGGGGAAGTGAAACATCTCAGTACCCTCAGGAAGAGAAAATAATAATGATTCTGTGAGTAGTGGCGAGCGAAAGCGGATGAGACTAAACCTGTGGTGTGTGATACCGGTAAGGGGTTGCATCATGGGTGTTGTGGGGTTTGTTTGTACCAGTTCTTACTTGGCTGGTGGTGTTCAGCGTTGTGGTAGGCGAATCATCTGGGAAGGTGGACCGTAGTGGGTGAGAGTCCCGTAGTCGAAATCATGGCGTTGGTGCTTGAGCGAATACCCGAGTAGCACGGGGCTCGTGGAATCTCGTGTGAATCTGCCAGGACCACCTGGTAAGTCTAAATACTTTCTTGTGACCGATAGTGTATCAGTACCGTGAGGGAATGGTGAAAAGTACCCCGTGAGGGGAGTGAAATAGTACCTGAAACCGTGTGCCTACAAGCCGTCAGAGCCTTTTGGGGTGATGGCGTGCCTTTTGAAGAATGAGCCTGCGAGTTAGTGCTGTGTCGCGAGGTTAACCCGTGTGGGGTAGCCGTAGCGAAAGCGAGTCTGAATAGGGCGATTGAGTGGCATGGTCTAGACCCGAAGCGGAGTGATCTACCCATGGCCAGGTTGAAGCGTGTGTAAGAGCGCGTGGAGGACCGAACCCACTTCAGTTGAAAATGGAGGGGATGAGCTGTGGGTAGGGGTGAAAGGCCAATCAAACTCTGTGATAGCTGGTTCTCCCCGAAATGCATTTAGGTGCAGCGTCGCGTGTTGCTTGCCTGAGGTAGAGCTACTGGTTGGCTGATGGGCCTTTACGGGTTACTGACGTCAGCCAAACTCCGAATGCGGGTAAGTGTAAGCGCGGCAGTGAGACAGTGGGGGATAAGCTTCATTGTCGAGAGGGAAACAGCCCAGATCATCGACTAAGGCCCCTAAGCGTGTGCTAAGTGGGAAAGGATGTGGAGTTGCTGAGACAACCAGGAGGTTGGCTTAGAAGCAGCCATCCTTGAAAGAGTGCGTAATAGCTCACTGGTCAAGTGATTCTGCGCCGATAATGTAGCGGGGCTCAAGCACACCGCCGAAGTCGTGACAATGCATAATTTTTTGTGTGTTGGGTAGGGGAGCGTCGTGTACTGCGGTGAAGCTGTCGTGTGAACGTATGGTGGAGTGTACGCGAGTGAGAATGCAGGCATGAGTAGCGAATGATGCGTGAGAAACGTATCCGCCGAATGATCAAGGGTTCCAGGGTCAAGCTAATCTTCCCTGGGTTAGTCGGGGCCTAAGGCGAGGCCGACAGGCGTAGTCGATGGATAACGGGTTGATATTCCCGTACCGACGAAGAACCGTCCATACTAAACCGGTGATACTAACCATCCGGGTCATGCTGTGTGCTTCCTTGTGGAGTGCTGGTGTGGTCTGCATGGGGCCTGAACCGGGGCGGTAAACGCATTAACGGGTGTGACGCAGGAAGGTAGCCGGGCCACGCGGTGGTTGTCGTGGTCTAAGCATGTAGGGCGGGTCGTTGTTAAATGCGCGATCCTTTGGGCCTGAGATGTGATGGGACCCCCTTTGGTGGGGGGATTCGGTGATCCTATGCTGTCGAGAAAAGCATCGGCGTGAGGTTCTAGTTGCCCGTACCCTAAACCGACACAGGTGATCAGGTAGAGAATACTAAGGCGTTCGAGAGAATCATGGTTAAGGAACTCGGCAAAATGCCCCCGTAACTTCGGGAGAAGGGGGACCTTGAGCGTGACCCACCTGCGCGGTGGTGAGCGTGTATGGGTCGCAGAGACCAGGGGGAAGCGACTGTTTATCAAAAACACAGGTCCGTGCGAAGTCGCAAGACGATGTATACGGACTGACTCCTGCCCGGTGCTGGAAGGTTAAGAGGACCCGTTAGATCCTTTGGGGTCGAAGCGGAGAATTTAAGCCCCAGTAAACGGCGGTGGTAACTATAACCATCCTAAGGTAGCGAAATTCCTTGTCGGGTAAGTTCCGACCTGCACGAATGGAGTAACGACTTCCCTACTGTCTCAACCATGAACTCGGCGAAATTGCAGTACGAGTAAAGATGCTCGTTTCGCGCAGCAGGACGGAAAGACCCCGTGACCTTTACTATAGTTTGGTATTGGTGTTCGGTGTGGCTTGTGTAGGATAGGTGGGAGACTGTGAAGTCGCGGCGCTAGTCGTGGTGGAGTCGTTGTTGAAATACCACTCTGGTCATATTGGATGTCTAACCTCGGCCCATGATCTGGGTCAGGGACAGTGCCTGATGGGTAGTTTAACTGGGGCGGTTGCCTCCTAAAGAGTAACGGAGGCGCCCAAAGGTTCCCTCAGCCTGGTTGGCAATCAGGTGTTGAGTGTAAGTGCACAAGGGAGCTTGACTGTGAGACTGGCAGGTCGAGCAGGGACGAAAGTCGGGACTAGTGATCCGGCGGTTCATTGTGGAATGGCCGTCGCTCAACGGATAAAAGGTACCTCGGGGATAACAGGCTGATCTTGCCCAAGAGTTCATATCGACGGCATGGTTTGGCACCTCGATGTCGGCTCGTCGCATCCTGGGGCTGGAGTTGGTCCCAAGGGTTGGGCTGTTCGCCCATTAAAGCGGCACGCGAGCTGGGTTCAGAACGTCGTGAGACAGTTCGGTCCCTATCCGCTGCGTGCGTTGGAGAATTGTGGAGGCCTGTCCTTAGTACGAGAGGACCGGGACGGACGAACCTCTGGTATGTCAGTTGTACCGCCAGGTGCATGGCTGATTGGCTACGTTCGGGAGAGATAACCGCTGAAGGCATCTAAGCGGGAAGCTTGCTTCGAGATGAGTTCTCCTTGCCTCCTTTGAGGGGTGTGAGGCTCCCTGTAGATGACGGGGTTGATAGGCCGGGTATGGAAGCCAGGACGTAAGACTGGTGAAGTTGACCGGTACTAATAGGCCGAAGGTTTATACACATTCGACTCGTTGTGGGTTGGTGTGGTTGTCATGAAGGTTTGATGGATGATCCTGTGATGGGTGTTTGCGTTCACTGTATGGTTTTGGGATAACAATCTTGTGTGGGTTGTTGTTGTTTGAGGTTTCACCATGCTGGCCCCTGGTGTGGGGTGGGTGTGTGTGGTTAGTTTTTCGGTGGTTATGGCAAGAGGGGTACACCCGGTCTCATTCCGAACCCGGTAGTTAAGGCTCTTAGCGCTGATGGTACTGCACCCGGTAGGTGTGTGGGAGAGTAGGTCGCCGCCGAAATATTTTTGTGGTGTGGTGCGGTGTGCATTGCTTGTCCTCTGTGTGGGGGTGGGTGGTGTGCATCGTGCTGCACCTTTTTTGTGTTTAATGTGTGGCCCCCTTTTTTTTTCTTTTGTTACCGTGGTTTTTGGTGGTGTGGGGTGGTGGGGTGGTGCATGGGGATGTGTGGGATGCCTGCTTCGAGGTCTGGGGTGGCTGCACGGACGAACCCGAACCCCTCATACCATTTCTCGAGGTACGCCTGTGCGTGCAGGTCGATCAGCTCGTGGGCATTGTCCGAAACAGCTGCTTCCACAAGCATGCCTGCCAAACCTTGGCCGCGGTGGTCCGGCGACGTCGCGACCCGCCCGATTGCGGGATTCCCCGAGGGCTGGACGAGGACACGCAATGTGGAGACCGGGACGCCGTCCTCTTCGATCCAATATGTAGTGGTGCCGGGTTCGAGGTCTCTCCCGTCAAGATCCTGTTCGGACGTAATTCCTTGGCCCATCGTGAAGACCTGATACCGAAGCCTCGCGAGCCCGTAGGTCGTGCGAGGATCTAGATCAAGCCAATGCCCCCGTCGTACGGTGGGATGTCCCCTTGGATTCTGTGCCGCGGAGGACTCGTCGACCGTGTTTTTTCTGCTCATGGGTCCAGCGTAGTCAACGCGTGTACCCTCTTCCTCCGGACCGCTGAGTACGTGAAGATGTGAACGACATATACTTTCTTGAGGTGCTTAATGCGTTTTATTCAGAGCACTCTTGTAGCTTTTTTGCAGCCCAGGTGTTTTGCCTGTACGCCGCCTGACCTGTCCCGGAGCGCCTCATGATTCTAGCTTTCATTGTGTGTGGTCTCTGCTTTGTCGTGCCCGGATTGCTCGTCACCGCAGCCACTCGTATACGAGGCTTCGACGCTTTCGCCCTCTCTCCTGTGATATCGCTTTTCTGCGTTGGGATGAGTTCGGTCGTGGGCGGGCAGTTCGGTGTGCCGTGGGGCTGGTGGATGCCCCTGGCCCTGGGCCTCGTCGTGGCGGCGGTCATCTACCTCGTTCCTCGCAGAAGCTATGTGAGTAGGCTCCGGCGGCGTGAGCCGGAGCCGGAATCAACGATCACAACGGCGTTGCCTGTTGTGGGTTCGCGGCGGGGTTCGACCGCGGCCTGGGTGGGATTGGCCATCGGCGCCGCGGTGGGCATTTGGCAGACCGCTCACATCACCGGCGGGATGGAACATTTTTCCCAGGCGTTCGACAACACTTTCCACCTCAATGCTGTTCGGTACATCGTCGACAACGGAAATGCTTCGCCGATGTTTGTCGGGTCTCTGAACGCGGGTGGCACGCCAGCGTTCTTCTACCCTTCGGTCTGGCACGCACTGGCCGCAATCCTGGTCTCGACAACGGGCATATCGGTTCCTGCGGCCACCAATGTGGTCACCTATTTCGTGACGGCACTCGTGTGGCCGGTCAGCATCATGTTCTTGATCCGGTCGCTGACACGCAACCGGTACTCCTGGCTGTTGGCAGGCGCCCTCTCGGGCGCCTTCGTGGTATTCCCGGTATTGCTCCAGACATACGGAATTCTTTACCCGAACCTCCTGGGCAATGCTGCCGTTCCGGCCGGGCTCGGTCTCATTATCTGGGTTCTCCGCGGCGGACCGGACTCCAGGATCCTACGGTCCCAGGCACTTGTCCTGGGGATCATGGGCGCCCTGGGGATCGTACTGTCCCACCCCAATGCCATCGTGTCTCTCATCGCGGTGGCGGTTCCGGCTGTTATCGCTCGCATCGTCTCTCTCGTGACGGGAGTGGCCCGGTCTACGGGCAGCAGATCCCTGCCGGCGGGCTCGAGTCGTCCCCGGTATCCGGCCATTGAGATCGCAATCCTCGTGCTTTGTCTTGCGGTGGTTCCCTTCATATGGGTTCTGCTCCGCCCCAAAACCTTTGAGCCGAATCCGCTGCGCCAAATCCCCGTGGGGGAGTCCATTCTGGACGCTCTGGGGATGGCACCTGCGGGGTACGAAGTCTCCGCGGTCATTTGCAGTGCGATCATAGTCAGCGCCGTGATTCTTTTGTACCTGCGGCGTCATGCGTGGATGGTTTTCGCGTATGCGATACTCGTCATTCTTTATATTGCGGTCGAGACGATGCCATGGGAGTGGCGGGACGCGCTGACGGGTGTCTGGTACAACGATCCGTACCGATTGACTGCCCTCTTCCCGACCATCGGAATCCCCATGATTGCGATTGCCTCGGGTTGGGTCCTGCAGGTGCTGTACGCGCGACTGACCGGATGGAGATCGCTTGGGGTCCGTCGGCCGCTCGAATGGGAGGCAGGCACGCGCATCGAAGTGCGCCCCGCATCGCGTCCAGCTCTCGTTCAGACCGTGAAAATTGTGTTGGGTCTACTGGCCGTCGTTGCCATCTCCCTGCCGATCTTCGCCGCGAACTCCATGAAGGAGGGAAGAAGCCTCGCCGAAGAGCGCTTTCGGACTACTCCGAACTCGGAGCTGGTGACGAACGACGAACTCGACGTTATCCGCCATGTGCCTGACTTCGTCCCGCGTGAAGATACGCTCATGGTCAACCCGTGGACAGGCGGAGCGATGGCCTATGCGCTGACGGGACAGAAAGTCAGCTCGTACCATCTCCTCGAAACCCGCACCCCAGAGGTCAGCCGAATCGACAAGAACCTGGAACGCGCTCTGAGCGATCCTGAAGTGTGTCGTGACGTGGACACGATACGGGCTTATTACGTTCTGGACTTCGGCACGCGCGAGATGAACGGAGTCAACCATGCTTCCGTTTACGGAGGTCTTCAGGGCCTTGAGCAGGCGGGGGTCGCCGAGCCCGTGTACCAGTCCGGAAATGCCAAAATTTTGGAGGTCACGGCCTGCGACTAACGCGCAACGGTTAGCAACCTCACGGTGAGCCAGCCAACAAGAACCGTTGTAAGCACTAAGATTGTGGGAGTTTGCTCGATATGCACCCAACTGATCGGAGCCGTTGAGCCCATGGAATGGTTGAGCCTGGTACCTGCCCTGGCTGTATGCCTCATCCTGATGATCGTGCCGGGACTCCTCGTCACGTTGGCCGTCCGGATGCGAGGCTTCGACGCCGTCGCTCTGGCTCCCGCGGTTTCAATCGGTTTGATTGCGGTCTCAGCGGTCCTCTCGCCGATGGTGGGCATCGAATGGGCGATCTGGGTGCCCTTCGCCGCCGGACTCGTCACCGGGGTAGTCTTCGGGCTCATCGCATGGGGGGCACGCACGCTGGGCGTCGCCGATTATCCGGTGCGGGACAAGAACCGCACCAAGGCCTCCCGGAGGGCTCAGAAGGGCCGCGAGCCATGGAACGATCCTTCGGATTCGACCGTATCGGCCGGGTCATCCCGATGGACCGGGCCTTCGCGTCTCGGGGGTGATCTTGTTCCCGCGCGGTGGTTCTCGCGCGGCCAGCTTGCATACTGGATCTCCTTCGTTATTGCTGCGTTGGCAATGCTCCGCACCATGAAGAATTCCCTTGGCGGTCCGGACAGGTTTTCGCAGACCTTCGACAACAACTTCCACCTCAACGTCATTCGATACATTGCCGAACAGCACAATGGTTCATCCCTGTTCGTCAGCAACATGACGGCCGGCGGGACGGACGCAACTTTTTATCCTGCGGCATGGCACGACGTCGTCTCGCTTGTTTTCATGACGGCGAGCCAAGGATCAATTCCGGCGGCAACCAACGCGATGATCATAGTCGTCGCCGTAGTGGTGTGGCCGCTGTCCGTCCTGTACCTGATGCGTTCGATGATGCGCTTCAACCTCCCCTCCGTCGTGGCTGCGGGAGCCATCCTGTCCGGATTCGCGGCCTTCCCCGTGCTGTTGATCTTTTTCGGGGTGCTGTACCCCAACTTCCTGGGGTTGGCCCTCATCCCGGCCGGCCTGGGGCTCCTCATCAACATGCTTCGGGTCTCGGCAATACGCCGGGTCAATACGGTCCAGGCCCTGTTGCTGGGTATCGTCGTTGCGCTGGGCATCGCCTTCGCGCACCCCAACGCCGTGATGTCGTTGCTGATCATGACCGTGCCGATTCTGGTGGTGCGCGGCGCAGTGCAGATTTGGCGCGCCGCAACCCGTAGAACAAGCCTCGGAATCGCGGCCGTGCAGCTCGTCCTGGTGGTCCTCCTGCTCTGGGTCATTTGGTACCTGTGGGGACTCGTACGCCCGGAACCCGGTGCGGCAACGTGGGGACCGGCGACGTCGGATACCCAAGCATTCGGCGAGGCCTTGCTCAATAGCCCTTTGAGTCTGACGCAGGCCCAATGGGTGCTCTCGGTCCTGGCCATGTTGGGTATCCTTGCGGTCTTGTATACGCGCCGCAACGTATGGCTCGCGCTCGTCTACGGCGTGCTGGTTTATTACTACATTTGCGTGCGTTGGCTCCAGTGGGACCAGGACCGGATGTGGGCGACCGGCGTGTGGTACAACGACCCGTATCGACTCGCGGCCCTCTTGCCGGTGGCCGCTGTGCCACTGGCCATCGTCGGGGTGCACTGGATCACCCAGGCCCTCCTGACGTCATCCGCCCTGGAACGCTGGAAGGACCGTGGCCCGCAGGTTCTCGGCGCGGTTTCTGCGATCACGGTGATCCTCGCCCTCGGGTTGACTCAGTTCTCGCGCCCCCTGACCGATATGGTCAATTCTTCTTATTGGAGCTACTTCGCCTCCGAGGACGCACAACTCGTTGACAAGGACGAACTCAACGTCATCGAGCACCTCGACGACTACGTTCCGAAGGACGACACGATCATCGTGAACCCGTGGACCGGTGGCGCTCTCGCCTACGCGCTCGCGGATCGTGAAGTCACGGCAACTCACACCCTCTACACCCCCACCAAGAACGCAGAACTCTTCGATAGTTCGCTCAACAAAGCGGGCGAAGATCCGAAGGTCTGCCAGGCCGTCAAGCAGGACAACGCCAAGTACGTCTTGGACTTCGGCACTGAAGAGGTCAACCAAGGAGACCATTCCGCCGCATTCCAGGGCTTGCAGGATCTTGAGAACAGCGGCGTTGCCACACCGGTGTACCAGGCCGGGGAAGCGAAACTGCTCAAGATCACGGCGTGCGATTAGTCGGCACAACGAGAGCGGTGGCACAAAGGTAATTGCCCATAGGCCGCGTCCCGTACACGCTGGTCAACCCCGCGAGAAGGTAGGCTAGAGGAACTATGGCGAACTCATCCGACGCTCATCCCACGGTGAGCTGCCTCATCATCATGCCTGCATGGAACGAGGAAGAAGTGATCGGATCAACCATCCGTGAGCTTCAGTCCACCATGCCGGACCACGACCTGTTGGTCGTCGACGACGGCTCGACCGACGACACCTCGCGCATTGCCCGGGCTGCCGGCGCGAGCGTTCTACAGCTGCCCTACAACATGGGTGTCGGTGGAGCGATGCGTGCCGGATTCAAATACGCCCAGCGCCTCGAATACGACCGTGCCATCCAGGTGGACGCCGACGGTCAACACGATCCACGGGACATCGAACGGGTCCTGCAGGGGCTGGACCATGCCGATATCTCGATCGGGGCACGTTTCGCTGAGCGTGGCAGTTACAAGGCCACCGGTCCTCGCCGTTGGGCCATGGGCATGCTGGCCGCGATGTTCTCTCGTGTGGCCAAAACCCGGCTGACGGACGTCACGAGCGGATTTCGCGCGGCGAACCGGCGCGCGATCGCCCAGTACTGCCGATACTTCCCCGCCGAGTATCTCGGGGACACGGTCGACTCATTGGCCATGGCGCTCCGTGCAGGCCTGTCGGTGACCCAGGTACCGGTCGAAATGCGGGAGCGACAGGCAGGCACTCCCTCCAACAATCCGTGGAAATCCGCGATTTACCTGATCAGATCAATGTTCGCGTTCTTCATCTCCATGACGCGCAAACGCATCTCCTTGAATGACGCCGAGGGAGGCCACGAGTGAATACGGCATCGATATTCTTTCTGATCCTCGGGCTGATCCTCGTTGTTGCAGTGATCCGCCTGGTCAGGAACCTGAAACTCCGCGAGAAATACGCTGCCCTGTGGCTACTGACCGCGGTGGTCATCGCAATCCTGATGATCTTCCCGAAGCTCCTCGACTCGCTCTCCTCGTTGGTCGGCGTCGTGACGCCGGTCAACCTTCTCTTCCTGATCGGTCTTGTCCTACTGCTGGGCGTCTGCCTCCACTTGTCACTGGAGATCTCGAGACTCGAAGACGAGACGCGCGTCCTGGCCGAGGAAGCCGCGATCCAAAGGTCACTGCTCAACCGTCAACTCGAGCGGGTCGAGAGAAACCGCAATCCGACTTCTTCGTTGCCCATCATCCAGGTTGACGACCAGGGTGAACCGCACAGTATCGACATCCACGGGTCCAGCGCGGCTGGGTCCGATGGCCATGAGGACGGCCCCGACCGTCCCTCGACCCGCAACACCGACCACCGGACCACCGATGAACCCCACGACCCGACGGAGAAGCCATGACCGTTGACATTCTGTTCCCCTACTACGGAGACGTCTCCCTGATGAAGCAGGCGGTCGAATCCGTACTGCACCAAACGAACACGGACTGGCGGTTGATCGTCGTCGACGACGGCTATCCCGACGACTCGATCCCCGGTTGGTTCGAATCCCTCCAGGACGACCGCGTCACCTACATGCGCAACGAGAAGAATCTCGGTGCCAACGGAAACTACCGCAAATGCCTCACCTTCGTGGAGAACGAGCTCGTGGTGATCATGGGCGCGGACGACGTCATGATGCCGAATTATGTCGACTGGTTCGTCAAGGCGGCCGAGGAGAACCCGGACGCGAATATCTTCCAGCCAGGCGTATTCGTGATCGACGAGAACAACGCGCCGTCAAATACGTTGGTCGAGAAAACCAAGGCCTTCTACCGTCCTAACCAGACGACCCTGCTCAAGGGAGAAGAGCTTGCCGTGTCGATCTTGCGCGGCGACTGGCTGTACTTCCCGTCCCTGGGGTGGCGTGCGGAAACCATCGTCGGACTGGGCTTCCGCGAGGGGCTCGACGTGGTGCAGGACATGTGCCTGGTCATGGACGTTGCGATGACCGGCGGTGCCCTTTTCTATGACGAAACCGCGGCATTCATGTACCGCCGCCACAAGGCCTCCGATTCCTCGTGGCGCGCACTGGACGGCACGCGATTCGACGAAGAGCGCCGCTTCTTCGAGACCATGGCGGAAGAAATGAGCGCTCTGGGATGGAAGAAAGCCGCGGCGGTTGCACGCCTGCACGTCTCCTCCCGTCTCCACGCGGCGAGCTTGCTGCCCAAGGCCGCGAAGACCAAAAACTGGGGTGGCGTCAAAAACCTGGCATCTCACCTGGTCAAGTAGGGGATCGAATGGTCCGAGCAGGCGAAGGGGAGGCCCCCGAGGTCAGCGGTGTGGGGTCCGAAGTAACCGGCGAGAATAAGGCCGGGCAGAGGTCCGTCACCAAGAAGGAATCCACCGGGATCCTGTTGGCCTCCATGATTTCGGCTGTCTCGGCGCTAGGCGCAACCTTCATCGCGAAGCACGCGCTTGCCGGCGAACAGGTCACGGAATTCCTGGTTTTCTGGTCGGCGCTCTTCGGTATCTACGGAATCGTTGCGGGGCTTCAGCAGGAGACGACTCGCGCGGTCGGTGCCGCCGAGCTGCGAACGAATCTGGACAAGCCGGATCGTCCGGGTGCACATGTGATGACGATAGCCGCGGGTTTCGGAATCGTCATCGCGGTGATTGTCGCCGCGACCTCGCCCGTGTGGGCACACGGACAGGTTCCCAGCGGTACGGGATTTGCGGTGCTGATGTTGTGCATCGGGCCGTGCCTGTACGCATTGCACTCGGCCATGAGCGGTGCCGCCGCCGGGCGCGAGAAATGGTTCCAGTTCGCCGGACTCGGCGGGGGCGAGGCCGCGTGGCGTCTGGTCGCCATGGTCGCGGTGGCTCTGATCGCCGGGTCGATTGGGGGTCTCGAGGCGGCTGCGGTGTCTCCCGTGCTTCTCTGGATCCTCATCGCCCTGTTCACTCGGGAAGGTCGTCGAACGTTCGCCGCTAAGGCCGACGTCGGGACCGGACGGTTCGTCCAGAACGTTCTCTTTGCGATGGGTTCCTCAGCGGCGTCGGCCGTGTTGATGGTCGGCTTGCCGGTGATCCTCAAGGCCAGTGCCGGGGCGGAGGCCTCGACCTACACCAAGATCGCAATGGGTGCATTGATCCTCGCGATCTCGATCACGCGTTCGCCGATCATGATCCCCTTGCAGGCGTTCCAGGGCGTGGCGATTTCCGCGTTCCTGAAGCAGCGTCATCGCCCGTTGGCGGCCATGGTCAAGCCTTCCGGAGCCCTCCTCGGGATCGGGCTCTTCGGGGCGGTTCTGGCGTGGATCATCGGTCCATGGCTGTTCTTCCTCATCTACGCGCCCAAACCGGAGGAATCCGCCGCCTATCACGATGTCATCCACGGGTGGTTGCTGGGGACGCTGACTTTCGGATCGGCGATCATGGCCTTGCTGGTTCTGTCCGGTACCGCGGTCCTGGCTCTCAATGCGCACCGGCTGTACATTCTCGGGTGGGTTGTAGCGGCGGTCGTCGCGGTCGCGCTGCTCTTCTTGCCTCTCGACCTCGTGCCCCGCACGATCATCGCCCTGTATGTGGGGCCCGCGTGCGGATTTACGATCCACCTCGTGGGAATGTCAGTCGTCTCCCGTAAAGCTGTAACCGGCTGACGCCGCCGCCTGGTCGTGCATCTCCCGGTGTGCCGTCATGAGGCACCGGTATCTTTACTTCGGGCGGACGGTGCCCACGCACGTTTGAAGATGCGAACGGGCTCAGCGCGGAAAGCTGCGTATTTACCCTGGTCATCTCCCTCATCAGGGCGGGTTGTGGCTCGAAGTCGTGCCCGGCGTCAACCCTCGGCTAGAGGCTGATCAAAGCGACGCCGCCCACCACGAGCAGCGCCCCGACAAGGCGTCTGCCAGGTCGTGGTTCCCTGAAGATGAGCCAGGCGAGCAACGAACCGACCACAATGCTTGTCTCGCGCAATGGCGCGACCAACGAAACGGGCTGGGTTTGCATCACTGTGAGCACGAGGATGTACGCTGCGGGCGAGAGAACCCCGATGGTTGCAATGATGCGCCAATTCGATTTCAGGGAACCGCTTAAGGCGGAACGGCGTCGCCGTCCCAACCCCACGGTCATGAATACCGCCTGATATACCGATGACAGCGCAAAATAGGGAATCGGGGATTGGTTCAGAGCGGTCACCGAATGGTCGTCCCACAAGGTGTATCCGGCGATGAAAGTGCCCGTGAGCACTCCCCAGCGGAGGCCCGCGAGAATTCGCGAGCCGGAGGAATCGGACGGGCCGTCCGTGGCGGCCACGGAGTTTTCGAGCAGGCTCCTGCTGGGATCCGGGTTCCTCCCGGGCACCGCCGTAACCACGATCCCGCCAACGATCACCAATGCCCCGGCAAGAGCCCACCAACCGGGGCGTTCGGACAGAAATGCCACCGCCACGATCATGGTCAGGATCGGCCCGGTTCCTCGAGCCGCGGGATAGACGACGCCGAGGGGAGCGCGATCGTACCCGGTCTGAAGTGCGAGGTTGTAGCCGATATGGATGGCAGCGGAAAGAGCCGGAGCCCACACGAGTGCTGGTCCGACCATGTTCCACCCGCCGGACTGGATAATTTGCCCGATGCCGATCGGTGCGGTGACCGCCGCAGTCGCCACCGCGTACCACCAGACGAAGGTGTATGCGTCACCACGCTTCGCTTTGGCCGCCAGATTCCACGCCGCATGGAGAACGGCGGCGACCAGGACCATGGCGAGGGCGGAGGAAGTCACCCGCCCAGTCTAGGTCTGTCAGGGAATTCTGCAGGGTGGCTTGGTCGCTTACGCTATCCATACATATCCACGGTTCTGCGTGTATAGCGTTGCAGCGCTGCTGCGTCCCAGGGCGGAGCGGAGGGTCTAGGCCTTTGCCGAGCCGTCTACGTCGCCGAACTGGTGAGTGAAGGACGCGGCTCTTGTCTCTGACGCGGTCCCCGGAGAGATACAGCGCGGATTGGCCCGTGTTCTTCACCCGGACGTATTCCTGGTTGTAGCCGCGACTCGCGGGTCGTTATTGGCCTTGATGATGTCCCGAGGCTTGACGACGGCTGCCGCAGGGACGCTCAGAGACAACAAATGTTGCCCATAGCAAAACTCGCCCTGGTCGAGGCTGAATTTCGTGTGGTGGGATGAGTATCCTAGTGGAGTAAAGACGACCACAACGAGGTGGTCCCGTCTTCGAGGAAGGTTATTGACGTGCCCTTAAACCAGCAGTCCGATCCCGCCGAACCCGAATCCAAGAGCTCCCCCAGCTCGAACGGGAGCCCTGGAGGCAACGGAGGGGACCGAGAGTCCTGGATCTCAACGTATTATCAGCACGCAACCCAAGATGACCTGGCCGAATTCAGCGAAGAAGAGCTGGTCGAGCGGGCCCAGTTGCACCGCGAACTTGCCGAGACGCGCGAGCCGAACGGAACTAACGTCAAGGTCATCCACCACGGAAACTCGTGGATTCTCATGGTTGTCACCGACGACATGCCGTTTATCGTCTCCTCGGTCACCGCCGAGGTTGCAGCCAGGTACGGCGGCTCCAACGCCTTGTTCCACCCGCTGTTCCTGGTGCACAGGAACAAGCAGACCGGCACGATCGAAAGCCTTCGCGGCCTCAACCTCAAGCAACAAGTGGCCAGCGGCGATACCGCGGCCCTGCCGTCCCTGGGAGGTGCTGCAGGACGCGACAGCGCCGTCGAGTCCTGGATATCGGTCGAGCTTCTGGGATGCGACGACGAGGAAACCGCACAGAACGTCGTCGAAAGCGTCCGTTCGGTTCTTCGCGATGTCCGACACGCGGATACTGATGCCGAATCCGTCCGCGAGAAGGTCCTGAACCTCTCCGACCGCGTCGGAAACCTTCCGGAACCCTCGAGGAACAATTCCCAGGGCACTCCGGATGCCGCGGAACACCCCAAAGTGGTTCAGGAGTTCCTGAACTGGATTGCCCGTGACAACTTCCTGTTCTTCGGGTACAAAGAGCGTGATCTCCGGGACGGGCCGGAAGGGCTGACAATCTCGGATCGACCCGGAACCGGGCTCGGAATCCTGGCCGAGCACCGCGAGGACGGAATCCAGCAGGACCCGATGACCCCTCGCTCCAAACACCTCACCGGTCTTTCCCAGGACAATGCGCGGGATTCCAAGATCGTCTACGTGACCAAAGCGAACTCCCGCTCGACGATCCATCGCCATGAATACCTCGATTACGTGGGCATTCGCGATTTCGATTCGAGCGGCCGGGTCGTCGGCGAGTACGTGATTCTGGGCCTGTTCTCTTTGCAGGCATACTCCTTGCCGGCTACCGAGGCCCCGCTCATGCGGGAACGTGTTCGCGTGATCCGGAATCGACTCGGCTTCCAGCCGGGTTCGCATTCGGACAAGACGCTCACGGGCATGATCGAGGACTACCCGCGCCTCGAAATGCTGCAGGCCGACCAGGACTCCCTGACGGAGACGTTCGCCGGAATCATCGGCCTTGAAGAACGACGCCGCACACGCCTATTCCTTCGCCCTGACGAGTTCGGGAGGTTCGTCTCCGCGGTGGTATTCCTGCCCCGCGACCGATACAACACCGGCGTTCGAATTCGCATCGAAAAGGTACTGAGCGAGGCGATGGATCTGGCGTCGATCGACTTCGAGGTCCGGCACTCGGCATCCGCCCTGGCGAGACTGTTCCTGCGCCTGCGCCTTGCAGAACCCAATCACATCCCGGATATCGACGTGGCCGATCTGGAGAAGAAGCTCCAGGCCGCGACGCGTTCTTGGCCCGAATCCCTCGAAGCGGCACTCGGCAGCCAGAGCGCCGAGATCGCGAAGCGCTGGTTCGACGCCGCGCCGGTAACCTATCGTGCCGATTACGAGATCCCCGAGGCCGTCGCCGACGCTGGAATCTTCGAGGCTCTCGAGGTCGCCGGTCCGGATCGCCCAGCAGCCGTGAGGATTCACGGCAGGCAGAGTCCCGCGGACGGGAGCGATGTCGAGAACGAATACCGTCTCAAAACCTACCTGCGTGAGCCCAAGACACTGACCGAGCTCCTGCCCATCATGCAGAACCTCGGTCTGACCGTCATCGACCAGAAGCCCTACGACCTGACCACCGCGGACGGTCGCGACTTCTTGCTCTATGACTTCGGAGTCACGTTTCCGGCGGGGGTGAACCCGAAAGAGATCGGCGATCTCTATGAAGACGCGCTGTGTGCCGTGCTCTCGGGTCGGGCCGAATCTGACTCTCTGGACCGATTGGTCCTCGCAGAAAAGCTCCCGTGGCACACCGTGTCCGTGTTGAGGGCCTATGTCCGCTACCTGGTCCAGTTGGGCACGGGTCTTTCGCACGCTTTCATGGCCGATACTCTGCTGGCCAATCCGAAGGTCACGCGCCTGGTGGTTCGGCTCTTCGAGACCAGCTTCGATCCTTCTCGGAACGAATCGGTCGAGGAACGCAAAGCGCGTCGGGCAGAGATTCTGGACGAGATCGAGTCCGCGCTCAACGAGGTGCCGACCCTCGACGCCGACAAGATGTTGCGGGCCCTGACCGGGGTGGTCTCCGCGACCGTCCGGACCAACGCTTATCAGGACGGGCCGTCGATCGCGGTGAAACTCCTCCCGCAGGAGATCTCCGCGGCGCCGTTGCCGCGTCCGGAATACGAGATCTGGGTTTACTCACCCCGCGTCGAGGGTGTGCACCTTCGGTTCGGTGACATCGCGCGCGGCGGCCTGCGGTGGTCCGACCGGCGCGAAGACTTCCGAACCGAGGTCCTCGGTCTGGTCAAAGCCCAGATGGTTAAGAACGCCGTGATCATTCCGACCGGCGCGAAAGGAGGGTTCTTCGCCAAGCAGTTGCCGGATCCCTCGGCAGACCGCGAGGCGTGGATGAACGAGGGGCGAGGAGCCTACAGCCTCTTCATCCGTTCTCTCCTAGACATCACCGACAACTTGGTGACTACAGGGAACGGGGAACAGTCCGTAGTGACTCCGGAGAACGTCATCGCCCTGGACGGCGATGACACCTACCTGGTGGTTGCCGCCGACAAGGGCACCGCATCGTTCTCGGACCTCGCCAATTCGATCTCCCAGGAATACGGTTTCTGGCTGGGTGACGCGTTCGCCTCGGGTGGCTCCGTGGGTTACGACCACAAGGCCATGGGAATTACAGCTCGCGGTGCTTGGGAATCGGTCAAGCGGCATTTCGCCGAACTCGGGATCGACTGCCAGACTGAAGAATTCACGGCCGCCGGCATCGGCGACATGTCCGGCGACGTCTTCGGTAACGGCATGTTGCGTTCCGAACACACGCGCCTGGTCGCGGCATTCGACCACCGGGATATCTTTATCGATCCGAATCCAGACGCCGCAGCTTCCTTCGCGGAACGCCAGCGCCTCTATGATCTGCCGCGTTCTTCCTGGCAGGACTACGACCGTTCGCTGATCTCCGAGGGCGGCGGGGTCTTCTCGCGGTCGGAAAAATCGATCGCGCTTACACCTGAAATCCGAAAAGTTCTGGGACTGGACGAAAGGATCACTCAGCTGTCTCCGGCCGAATTGGTCTCAGCGATCCTCAAGGCTCCGGTAGACCTGCTGTACAACGGCGGCATCGGGACCTATATCAAGGCCTCCTCGGAATCCAACGCCCAGGTCGGAGACAAGGCCAATGACACCTTGCGCGTCAACGGGTCCGAGCTGCGCGCTCGCGTGATCGGTGAGGGTGGCAACCTCGGACTGACACAGCTCGGCCGCATCGAAGCTGCGCGCCAGGGAATCCTGGTCAATACGGATGCGATCGACAACTCTGCCGGCGTCGAAACCTCCGACCGCGAGGTCAACATCAAGATCATGGTAGATCGCCTGGTCTCCCGGGGACTGTTGGACGCCGACGAGCGCGCCTCGTTCATCGAGGCACAGACAGATGCCGTCCGCACCCTCGTCCTGGAAACCAACCGGGAGCAGAACGGTCTGCTGCAGGCCGAACGCCTGGGAACCATGCCGACCACCGCGACGGCTGCTCGCCTCATGGATCATCTCGAGGAACGCGCGGGACTCAATCGCCAGATCGAATTCCTGCCCTCCGATGACGAGCTGGAGGAGAGAGTCGCCGAAGGCTGGGGACTGACCGGACCCGAGCTGGCCGTTCTCACCGCATACGTCAAGATCGATATCACCAATTCGTTGCTGGCCAGCGGTTTCGGCAACGACCCGTGGCTCTCGCAAATTCTCGACGAGTACTTCCCCGAGGCAGTCACGGAGCGATTCCGGGCCCAGCTGGACGACCATCCGCTGCGTCGGGAGATCATCTGCACGCGCGTGGCTAACGAGATGGTCAACCTGGCCGGAATCACGTACGCATACCGCGCCGTCGAGGAAACCGGTGCCTCCGTTGCGACCGTGGCCAGCGCATTCCTCGTGACTCGGGAGCTGTTCGATATTCGCGAGCTGATGAGGGCTCATCGCGAGCTTCCTGCGAATATCGACCCCGCTGCGTGGCGGGCCATCGCACGGGAAACCCAGCGATTGATTGACCGTGCGACCCGCTGGCTGATCAACGAGGGTTCTCTGGCCACCGGGGATCTGCGCAGCGAAGTTCCCGAACACCTGCAGATCAGGGCCGTGATCGACCGGTATGCCCCGGCCCTCGAGCTCGGTTCGGAAGTGCCCGGATTGCTCGGAGAGCAAACCCGAAAGCGCCTGGAGGAACGCGAAAAGCAGGCGCGCTCCTGGGGCATTCCCGAGGACTTCGCGGCCACGTGGGCGCGACTGCTCGACATCTACCCGCTCATGGACATCGCTGTTCTCAACGAGGAAACCGAGTGCGACCTGCGGGAATCGGCCTTGCTGTACTATGCGCTGTCGGATCGATTCGATATCGATCGGTTGCTCGTGGCGATTTCTCACCTCTCCCGCGAGGACCGCTGGGAAACGTTGGCTCGTTCATCACTGCGATCGGACCTCTACGAGACGGTCGCGGCTCTCACGGTGACTGTTGCCCGGGAGGTCACGCAGGGCGACTTGCATCCAGCGGGTGCCACTTCGTGGCCGCGGGACACCGAGGCAGCCCAAAAACTTGTGGCGGCCTGGGAGAACCAGCATCCGGTGCATTCATCGCGCATCGAACGGCTCATGGGTGAGCTGGACCAGGAGCTCGGACGGGAGAACGCCGCACCCCGTATCTCGACGCTTTCAGTCGCGGTTCGCACGTTGCGCGGTTTGATCTAGAGCAAACAACGCCTCGACGCCGGGTCGGAACGCCAACGTTCCGGCCCGGCGTCATGCGTTGGGGGAGAAGCTGGCTTTCGGCGTCGGCGAAAGTAACCACCGTGGGTCACGGGTGAGGGCCGACGGCGCGGTTAGCCGCGGGTCACCAGGATGATTACGACGCCGATCACGCACAGACACGCGACCGCGGCCCCGGTTCCAAGGACCGCGACCGGGGCGGCGGACAGAGAACCGTGGCGGACGCCCCGGGACTGCCGCCGGTAACGGCGACGTTGGGTCCCGTAGATCGACAGAGAAACGAGCCAGGCCAGAAGGGCCAAAAGCACCACCCACCACCCGAAGTAGGGGAGCCACCTCAGGAATCCGGCCCCGACCACGCCGACAGCGAGAAGCGTGCGGCCCCAAGCGAGCGCAGTCCGCTCCGGCTGCAGACCAGGATCGGCGGGCGAATCGGCCTCGGGGTTGATATGCACGATCAGCCGAGGATCATGCCGAAGATGAGGCAAGCCGCAACGGCTCCGCCCAGGCTGAGCAACGGGACAATAAGGGGCAGGCTCAACGGCCGGCCCTTGCGCATATTGTTCTCGATGCGCCACCAGCGAACCGCCGCCCCCAAGCTGATCAGGAATGCGATCGCGATGACCAGAATCGACAACGCCCGGTGGACACCCTCCGGGAAGATTCCGTCGCCGATGGTCTCCAGCGCGATACCGCCGGCGAGGAAGGCAAGGGACGTGCGGATCCAGGCGAGAAAAGTGCGCTCGTTGGCGAGGGTGAACCGTGGGTCCGGCTCCTCGCCGCCGGGAAGGACAGTGCGGGAAATCCAGTCTCGGTCAGTGCGTTCTTCGCTCATTCATCCTCCGGATCGATTCACCCCAACCCTATATTGCTCCGTGTGACAACGGTGGCCATTTTGCGACGTCATGAAAAGGCACCGCGGGCCGGGACGCGCGCGGCTTCGTGAAGGGCGAAGAGACGAACGATATTGCCCATTCGGCGGGCCACTCGCGCACGTAACGTTTTTCCACATCTTGGTCTTGGCTCTATTTATGACGCACCCGAGCCTTAACCTTGGAAAAACGTAACTTGAGCCACCTGTGCGGCTCATGTCTGTAGGGAAGGGGGAGTCGCATGGCTCACCAGGAGAAAACCGGTACAACTGTGGAACGCGTGCGGTACGAGCTTCCCGAGGAGCACACTGACACCTCAATACTGCAGGATTTGGCACAAGCCGGCCCCGAGCGTCCCGCTGCGATTCGACTTTTCCGTCCCTCAGAAAATGACAACCAGAATCCCGTTTCGGAGAAGGAAGTTCGACTCCGCGTCTACCTTCGTGAACCCCGGGCCCTCTCGGATCTTCTGCCGATCTTGCAGAACCTGGGTCTTCACGTGGTGGACCAGATCCCCTATGATGTCCGAAACGCCGATGGTGCAGTTTTTGCGCTCTACGACTTCGGAGTCGTCTTCCCCGAAACCGTGAACGTTGACGAAGTGCTGCCTCTCTTGGAAGAGGCCCTTTGCGCGGTGCTCGCGGGTCGGGCCGAAGCCGGTTCCGCCAACCGATTGGTCATGTTCGAGTCTCTTTCTTGGCGCACCGTTGCGGTGCTGCGGGCCTACTGTCGTTACTTGCTGCAACTCGGGGTCGGGTACAGCAGAGATTTCATGTCGGATACCTTGGTCGCGAATGCCCACGTCACCAAGCTGTTGGTCGAGCTGTTCGAGGTGGGACTGGACCCCAAGTGGGAAAGTGGTGCTGCCGCGGATCGGCGTCGCGAGAAGCAGGAAGAAATCCGTGGGCGGATCCTCGATGCTCTCGACGACGTCCCTGACCTGACACAGGACCGTTTCCTCCGGACGATGACGGAGGTCGTCTCCGCGACTGTCCGCACCAATGCTTACCTGGGCAAGGAATCCATAGCTCTCAAGCTCCTCCCGCGAGAAATCGAAGAAGCCCCCTTGCCTCGCCCCGCCTTCGAAATCTGGGTCTACGCGCCCCGGGTCGAGGGCGTCCACCTCCGGTTCGGGAAGGTAGCCCGAGGCGGGTTGCGCTGGTCCGACCGCCGGCATGACTTCCGCACCGAGATTCTCGGCCTGGTCAAGGCCCAGATGACCAAGAACTCTGTCATCATCCCGACCGGTGCCAAGGGAGGCTTCTTCCCCAAGAACGCCCCGGGCCGCGACGAAGACCCCGAGGGCTACCAGAAAGAAGGCGAAGAATCCTACCGTCTGTTCATCCAGTCTTTGCTGGACGTCACCGACAATATGGTGACCCGAGACAACGGAGAACACGAGGTCGTCTCGCCTGAGGGCGTGGTCGTGCTGGATGAGCCGGACCATTACCTCGTGGTCGCCGCAGACAAGGGAACCGCGACCTTCTCCGATTTTGCCAACTCGATTTCCCAGGACAACGGCTTCTGGCTGGGAGATGCCTTCGCCTCGGGCGGGTCTGTGGGATTCGACCACAAGGAAATGGGCATCACGGCCAAAGGCACGTGGGAATCGGTTAAGCGGCATTTCGCCTCGTTGGGTGTGGACTGTCAGACCGAGGACTTCACCGCCGTCGGCATCGGTGGCATGGCCGGAGACGTCTTCGGCAACGGGATGCTGCTGTCCGAACACACCAAACTCGTGGCCGCCTTCGACAGCCGGCACATCTTCCTCGACCCCAACCCGGATGTCACCCGGTCCTTCGCGGAGCGCCAGCGTCTGTTCGACCTGCCGAGGCCGTACTGGACGGATTACGATACGTCTCTCATCTCCGAGGGAGGCGGGGTCTACAAACGGACCGACAAGTCGATCACGATCACACCCCAGGCGCGCGAAGCGCTGGGGCTGGGTGAAGACACCAAGCGGCTTTCCCCCGCGGAACTGGTTTCCGCGATCCTTCGCGCACCCGTGGACCTGCTCTACACGGGAGGAGCCGGAACGTACGTCAAGGCATCCACCGAAACTCATCAGGACGCCGGGGACAAGGACAACGACCCTCTTCGTATCGATGCCTCAGAGCTTCGCGTCCGTGTGGTCGGCGAAGGCGGAAACCTCGGTCTGACCCAACGTGCACGCATCGAGGCGGCCAAGAACGGGATCCTGGTGAACACCGACGCGGTGGACAACTCTGCCGGGGTCGAGACCTCAGACCGGGAGGTCAACCTCAAGATCCTGGTCGACCGACTGGTCGAGCGGGGAGAAATCAACCGTGAGGAACGAGCTCGTTTTATCGAAGAACAGGTCGACGAAGTCTCCGAGATGGTTCTGCGGAGCAACCGTGACCAGAACATGTTGCTCCATGCCGAACGGCTGGGAACCCGACCGACCAACAGCAGCGCGCCGAGATTCATCCACTTCCTCCAGGAGCACGCCGGCCTCAACCGCGACGTCGAATTCCTGCCGTCGGACAAGGAGCTCGAGAAACGGCGTGAGAACGGTGAGAGGCTCACGAGCCCCGAGCTGTCCGTCCTGACCGCTTATTCCAAGATCGAACTGACACAGGCTCTGTTGGACGCCGGGTTTGGCGACGATCCTTGGCTCGAGGAAGTCCTTCACGAGTACTTCCCCGAACCCGTTACGGAAAGGTTCGGACAGCACTTCGGCGAGCACCCTTTGCGGCGCGAGATCATCTGCACACGCGTTGCCAATGAGATCGTGGATACAGCGGGCATCGTCTTCGCTTTCCGGGTCATGGAAGAGACCGGTGCTTCGGTCGTGACCGTCGCGCGCGCCTTCCTGGCGATCCGCGAACTGTTCGACGTGCGGAAACTGCGCAGACTTCACCGGGAGATCCCGGCCGACGCCGACCCCGAAGCGTGGCGGACGGTCATCCAGGACATTCAGCGGTTCACGGACAGGGCCGTTCGCTGGGTCATCCGTCACGGACTCGTTGCGAAGGGCGACGACACCCGGGCGGGTCGCGATGTTATCGCCTCCGTCATCGAAGAGCTATGCCCCGGCGTCGCACTCCGCGACGACGTGCTGGAGCTCGTGGGACAGAAGTCCGAGGCCTCGATCCGCCGCCGATTCGACCAAGCCGAGGAGTGGGGCCTCAACGACGAGCTGGCACGTTCTTGGGCGCAGCTCTGGGAATCGCTGACTCTCCTGGACGTCGGGCTGGTTGCAGAGGAAACCGGCGTCGAACCTCGTCAGGCCGCGTTGGTGTACTTTGCGGTGATGGACCGGTATGCCGTGCACGAATTGTTGAGGGCGGTCACCGAGTTGCCTCGTGTCGGTCGGTGGGAATCGATCGCGCGCGCATCGTTGCGATCAGACCTGTACCGGGCGACCGAAGAGTTCACGAAGCGTGTGCTCGAGGACCTTCCCGGGACTGCCCGGATCACCGGGCCCGAAGAAGCCCGTTCGGCGTTGCTCGAGTGGGAAGATGACCACCCGGCCTATGCTCCGAGCATCGCGAGGCTGACCGACGAGATGGACCTGGAAATCCAGGGCTACTCGGAAGGCTCCCAGCAGGTCGACTTGGCGACGCTTTCGGTCGCGGTTCGGACGCTGCTCCACCCGACGGGAGAGTTCTAGAGTGCACCCTTGCGGGGCGTCCCCATGAGGGCGCCCCGCAAGCCGATTAACCAGGAGAGGGACAATGACGACCCCAAAAGGCCCTGAGGCCAGTACTGACGCGTTGAAAGATCGCCTCGGCGGCCGGCTTCTCACAGACCCGGTAACCCTCCGTGACTTTTCGGACGACCGTTCACTCGCTGTGCCGGAAGGCGCGCCGCTGGGTGTGGTCCTCGCACGAAACGCCGAACACGTTTCCGCGGCCTTGGCATGGGCTAACGAGACACGCACTCCGGTTTCTGTGCGGGGTGCAGGCTCGGGCCTTTCAGGAGGGGCGGTCTCCTACCCGGGAGGGCTGGTCATATCTCTCGAGGCAATGAATCAAGTACTGGACATCGACGTCGAAAACAGGTTGGCCGACGTCGAACCCGGGGTCATCACCTCGAAGCTGGACGAGGAAGTTCGGCGGCACGGCCTGTTCTTCGCCCCGGATCCGGCAAGCGTGCATTTGTCCACTGTCGGCGGCAACATTGCAACCGACGCGGGCGGGCTGAGATGCATTGCTCATGGAACCACCGCCGCGGCGGTTGCGGCACTCGAGGTGGTCCTAGCGGACGGCAGCATCATCCACACCGGTGCGCGGACCATCAAGAATGCGACAGGGCTCAACATGACACCTCTTTTCGTGGGCTCGGAGGGGACCCTCGGCGTCATCACGCGAGCCACCGTTCGCCTCAAACCGGTCCCGGAAGGAACGCCGCGGACGTTCTTCGCGAGCTTTGGCGATATCGAGTCGGCGGGCAGGGCCGTCACCTCGATCGTCTCGACCAACCCGCGGCCAGAAGTCCTCGAGCTGATCGATTCCATCTGCGCTCGCCTGATCGAGGAATTCGAGCCGAGCGGGCTTCCTCAGCCCGAGGCCGCGTTGCTTCTGGGCCAGACCGTGGGGCCGACGGCGCAGCGTGACGCGGAAATTCTGGCGGCAACCTGTGAACGATTGGGGGCAACACGTACGCACGTGCAGGAGGGTAATGACCTGCTGGAGGCGAGACGATTGGCCAACGGGGCGCTCATGGCGGGGAAGTACGCGGTTCATTGCGACGTCGGGGTTCCGGTCGGTCAACTGGTCGAGATGATCCGCGGCGTTGAAGCAATCGCGGAAGAATCCGGGCGAGGGGTCAGTATCCTGGCCCACGCGGGCGACGGGAACCTGCACCCGGCCGTCGAATCCGATGAGACTCCCGAGGACCGAGCCCGTGCCGAAGAAGTGGTCGACCGCATCACGGAACTTGCGATCAGCCTAGGTGGGGTGATCACCGGAGAGCACGGTGTCGGGTCGATCAAGCACCGTGAGCTTCCTCTCCAATTCGACGAGCCGACCCTCCGCGCGCAGCGGGCCCTCAAAGCGGCCCTCGACCCCAACGGAATCCTCACGCCTGGCCGCGGCATCTAGCGCGTCCCGACGGCCCTATCGCCAAGTCCCCGAAAAGGCACCACCATTGGGTATCTTGGTGGCGCCTTCTCGGTTCTCCGGCGATCGAAGTGCGGCGCTAGACGAGGCTGTCCGCGGCACGCTCGGCGATCATGATGGTCGGAGCGTTGGTGTTGCCCGTAGGAATCAACGGCATCACCGAAGCATCCACGACGTGCAGACCCTCCGTGCCCTTGACCGCAAGACGATCGGGGTCCACGACGGAGCCCTTGCCGTTGCCCATGGCGCAGGTTCCCACCTGGTGGTGGTACGTGACGACCGAATCGCGAACATATTCCTCGAGGTCTTCGTCGGCGACATCGGGACCCGGCCATATTTCTTGAGCGCCCCACGCGTCCGCGAGGGCCGGTTGCCGACCGATCTCCCGACAGTGGCGTACCGATGCGACAAGGGCGTCGACGTCGGTCTTCTGGCTCAGTGCGCCCAGATCTACTTCGACCGGCTCATCGAGACTGGAGCCTGTCAGAGTCACGGACCCTCGGCTGACGGGCCGCACGAGTCCGCCGAGCAGGCTGAACGCCTTGTCCGGCCCGTTCATCGTGCCCTTGCTGTACCCCTCCGAATACATGGGAACCGAGAAGAAGATCGGTTGCGTGTCCGGAACCGTCAAATCCGGGCGAGACTTGGCGAACAGGTGAACCTCTGCCGGAGCCACATTCGGGTCAGGGACGGGGTACGAGTCCTCCGTCGTGAAAATTACGGGGGACAACAAGTGATCCTGAAGGTTCTTCCCTACCCCGGGAACATCGGCGACGACGTTGATCCCCAGAGCCTCGAGCTCTTCCCGCGGTCCTACGCCCGAGCGCAGGAGGACTTCCGGACTTCCCAAGGCGCCCGTGCACAGTATGACCGTGCCGCCGTGAACTTCGTGCGTGGCCCCGCCCTGGTCGTACTCGACCCCGACCGCCCGCGTTCCCTCGAAAAGGACCCTTCGAACACGGGCCCCCGTGATCAGCGTCAGCGCTTCGAGGGACGCAACGGGCTCGAGGTATGCCTGCCACGTGTTGTAGCGCTCCCCGTCCCGGACGTTGAGCTGCATGCGGGAAACTCCCTCCGGGTCTCCGGAATTGTAATCCGGGTTCAACGGGAAACCGGCCTCTTGGGCGGCGTCGACCATAGCCTCCTGGATGGGGTTCCGCTCGAACTCTGTCCGAACGTCTAAGGGGCCGTCCGCCCCATGGAGGTCCGAGGCCGGGCCGTCGAAGTTCTCGATCTTGATGAAATACGGCAGGACTTCGTCCCACGTCCACCCGGGACAACCCAGGTAGGCCCACGTGTCGTAGTCCCGCCTGGCTCCTCTGACCCAGATGCAGGCGTTCAATGCGTGCGAACCGCCCATGACCTTGCCGCGCGGTAGGTGAAGTCGGCGTCCCGAGCAACCTTCCTGGGGAACCGTGAAGTAGTCCCAGTCCTGGGGGCTGTGCCATATCTTCCCCAGGTCGTAGAGATGCCGGATATCGGGATTGGTCTCTTCGCCTCCGGCCTCGAGAAGAGTCACGGAATGACCGGCGTCGAGAAGTCGGCGGGCCAGAACGTTGCCGGCCGATCCGGCACCAACGATCACATAATCAGTGGTACTCATGATTTCTCCTAACCGTTGATGACCTGGGGAACGCCCAAAGCTTTGAGTCCTTCTACACCGAATTCGAGGCCATAACCCGACTTCTTGACACCGCCGAACGGAATCCTAGGATCCACGCCGCCGTGTCCGTTGATCCAGATTGTGCCGGATTCGATGCGGGAAGCGACTTCGCGGGCCTTGTCCGTATCGGAGGACCACACGGAGGCTCCGAGCCCTACGTCGACCGAGTTCGCGGCCTCGATCGCTTCCTCAACCGTGGAATACCGAATGATCGGCAACGCCGGTCCGAATTGTTCCTCAGTGACCAACGGATTTTCCGGGTCGATGTCCGCGACCAGAGTGGTGGGATAGAAATAACCCGACTGGTCGGCAGCGGGGTCACCGCCCATCAAGATGCGGCCGCCGCCGTCCTTTGCGGCCTCCACGAGTCGGTGCACGACGTCGTACTGTGCCTTGTTCTGCAACGGACCCAATACATTGTCTTCGTCGAGCCCGATGCCCATCGGCATCTTGTCTGCGATGTCCACGAGGGCCTGGCAGACATCGTCGTAGATCGAATCCGGAACGTAGAGGCGTTTGAGGGCGGCGCAGGTTTGGCCCGTGTTGATGAATGCGCCCCAGAACAGCCCTTCGGCGATGTCGGACGGGTCGACGTCGTCGAGCACGATGCCCGGGTCGTTGCCGCCCAACTCGAGGGTGAGACGTTTGACGGTTTCGGCCGAGGACTCGATGATCTTCTGGCCGGTTGCTGTGGAACCGGTAAACATGATCTTGTCGATATCCGGATGGCTGCTGAGGGCAGCTCCGACCTCCCGGTCACCCGAAACGACCTGGAGCAGGCCGTCGGGCAGAACAGAATTGAGGACCGAACACAACGCCAGGACGCTAAGAGGTGTGTATTCGGACGGTTTCACGACGACGGTATTTCCCATGCGCAGGGCCGGGGCAATTTGCCATATGGTGATCATCATCGGCCAGTTCCAGGGACCGATCGCTCCGACGACACCGATCGGCCGGTACCGCAGGATGGCGTGCGTCTCCTCGTCGTCGACCAAGGTGGTTTCGTCAAGTTCGAAACTCGCGTTGGCGCGCAACCAGGATGCGGCGGCACCGACCTCGAAGCGGGCATTGGGGCCGTTCAACGGCTTTCCCTGCTCGCGGGAGAGCAGTTCGGCCAATGGCTCTGCGCAGGATTCAACGGCATCGGCGGCCTGAAGAAGGAGGTTGCTGCGTTCTTGGTGGCTGACACTGCCCCAATCGGGTTGCGCCTTTCGTGCCGTGGATACTGCCCGGTCGAGATCGTCGGTGGTGTGCCGAGGCGCATGAGCGACCAGCTCCCCGGTGGCCGGATCATGGATTTCACGGCCCCGGGGGCCCGCGTCGACACTCGACAGAAGCTCGCTGTAGGTGGACGGCAGCTTACTCATGGAGGCTCCTCGCTTCATTGGGATGAGATGTTTCCATGTTCTCTGTATTCCCATGCCGACTAGTTGCTTTACAGTGCAGGCCTTTTGGCCTGAAGCGTGTTCCGGGTCACTGCGATGATAAATTCGACAAGGAATGGCCGGCGTGCAGACTCCGCCGCAGCGACGGGCAATGGGGCCTCGTCGGAGAGCTTGGAAGGTGATGACGTGACCCAATATCCGGCAGATGTGACCCGTGCTTCACGATCCGGACTGACGAAGCAGGAGTGGCGGGACTTCGCTGCGGAATTCTTCGCTCCGCTGCGGATGACATTTCCTCCGGGACATGACTTCCGGGCCGAAGTCCACCAGGTTGCGGTAGGGGATGTGCACCTGCATGACATGGTGACTGACCCACACATTGTGACCAGGAGTCCCGACCTCATTTCCGGCAACGAAGCGGCCTTCTGTAAGTTGAGCCTTCAGCTCGCGGGGACGTCGAGGCTAGCCCAGGACGACCGTGAGTGTTTCCTGTATCCGGGGGACTTGGCCCTGTACGTCACGCAACGGCCTTACGAGCTGTCCTATACCGAGCCTCAGCACGGGCTGGTGGTTCACTTCCCGGCATCCTACGTTCAGATGCCCCCGGACCAGATGAGCATGGTGACGGCGCGACCCATCAGCCGCGATCAGGGGCTGGGAAAAGTAGCGGTACCGCTCTTCGAACAGTTGGCGCAGAATATGGATCTGCTCCACGGGGCGCACGCGATGAATCTCATTCGTTCGGCCTTGGACATGTTGGTCACGGTCCTGTCGGCCGAATCCCAGGATCACGGCCAGGACCTGGCGGACAGTTTCCTGCTCCACGAGGCGATGTCCTTTATCGAGCACCACCTCGCGGACCCCGATCTCGGGCCCAGCCGGATAGCCGCACATCTTTACGTTTCGGTGCGTCAGCTGCACAGCCGATTCGCGTCGCACCGGCTGACGGTTGCTTCCTACATCCGCAATCGACGGCTGCAAGCGATCCGGCAGGACCTCGCGAATCCGTTATTGAGCAACGAGACGGTGCACACCATCAGCGCCCGATACGGGTTGTTGGACCCCTCGCACGTCAGCAAGGCGTTCAAGGCCGAGTACGGCGAATCGCCGTCGGTTTACCGAACGCGTGTCCTCCAGGACGACGCCGCCTGACGAGGTCGGCCGGGTCGCGGCCGCTCACCGCAAAGGACCCGATTTCGGAGGAAATCGGGTCCTTTGCGGTGTTTCGGTCGGACGGGAGGGGCAGTGGTGAGAGCCTCTAGGCGGCGTTCAGGCGTTCGAACGCGAGGGTTGCCAGTGCCGCGGACTGGGTCGGCAGGACGGCGTCGTCAAAACGGACTTCTGCGGAATGATTCATCGGCTGAGTCATGGGGTCCACTCCCGGGTAGCTTGCGCCGACGAACATGAATGTCCCCGGGACCTCTTCCAGAACGAAGGAGAAGTCTTCCGAGCCCATGCGGGGTTCGGGGATCTCCCGGGTGGATTCCTCGCCCAGTGCATTCCGGAGGGCTGCGGCGGCCCACTCCGTCTCGGACTGGTCACATACTGTCGGTGGATAGAGGGTCGAGAATTCGACCTCTGCCGTGCAACCGTGTGCCGCGGCGATGTTTTCTGCAAGGCGGTGAACGACGACGCCAAATTTGTCGCCCGATTCACGAGACATGGCGCGCACCGTTGCGCCGAGGCGGGCGTCGTCGCCGATGACGTTGACCGCAGCAGTTCCCGCTTCGAGCTGGGTGATCGTCGCAACCACGGGATCGAATACGCTGAACTGCCTGGTCACGGCATTCTGAAGGGCCGAAGCGATCTCGGTGAGCGGCGGCACGGGGTCCAGGGAGGAATGCGGGGCCGAACCATGACCGCCCTTGCCGTGCACCGTGATGCTCAAGTTGTAGGCACCCGCCATGACCGTGCCGGAGCGGTATGCGAAAGTACCGGGTTCGCCCGGGGCCACATGGAATCCGTAAGCGGCGATCGGGCGTTCACCGGTGACCTCGAGGAGTCCCTCGTCCAGCATGGGCTTCGCGCCGCCGGGGCCCTCTTCTCCGGGCTGGAACATGAAGACGACCTTGCCGGGGAGCTCGTCCTGATGCGCGCTGAGCAATTTGGCGGCTCCCACCAAACCTGAGGTGTGGAGGTCGTGTCCGCATGCATGCATATTGCCGTTGGTGGATGAGAACTCTTCGCCGGAATTCTCCCGGATGGGCAGGGCATCCATATCGCCCCGGAGAAGAACGGTCGGGCCGGGCTTGCCTCCCTCGAGGACCGCAACGGCGGACGAGACGTTCTTGCCGCGGTGGACCTCGAGCGGCAACCCGTTCAGGGCCTCGATGACGGTCGCCTGGGTCTGGGGCAGATCATTGCCGAGCTCCGGGTTCTGGTGAAGGGTCCGTCGGAGATGGCTGAGCTCGTTGGCAATCGCGTCTGCTTCCGAAAGGAAGTTGGGGGAATTGTGTTGCGGATTTCGGCTCTCAGCCATGTTTCACTCCGTCGCGTACAGACATTGGATTATCAGTCCATCATGTCCACGTGCGCCGGACGTGTCCACCAACTCGCCGGGCAGGGAAGGGCCTCAGAATTTGATCAGACGCCCACCGGCAGGATTCAAGGGGCAGAGGAACGGAACCGCCTGAAATGTTAAGCGTGGCTATGTTTATGGCGTGGCCGTTTTGCTCCGGCAGTTTCCGATTCCGCCCCTCGAAGTGCTTGTGGAGCGGAGCCGGACCCGGACGATCCTGTGGCCCTTCGGATCGCCCCGTCCGGCTTCTGCCCTATCAGCGTTCCGCGAGGATCGGCTCGAAGAACGTCGCGAGGCCTTGCCGGTCGTTCAAAGGCAGAACTGCGGACACGTACTGATCCGGGCGCACGACGATGATCGCTCCGTCCTTGCTGATCCCGCGTTCTACGAAAATGTCGTCGTCCGGGAGCGTCGCATAGACCTTGTCCAAGCAGGTCAGGCCGAATTCTCCGACCGACGGCTTGAAGATCGGGGGAACCCGCATGATGTCGACCTCCGTGTGAGGCTGCTGGTACACGACCTTGGTGTCGAAGACGGCGTCGTCATCCCCGGTTCGCGGCGTGTACCTGACCTGGGGCGAGGCCGGATCGTGAGCGAACCAATCCGCGAATTCGGTGAGCTGGGAATCCTCTCCAGCGGCCGGTGAATCGGCGAAAACATAGATGCGCCAGCGTCCGTCCGCTTCGGCCAGGTGCCCCAAGTGCAGTGGGTTGGCATCGCAGACTCGGTTGACCCTGGCCGACTTGAAACGCTTGCCGATTGGGAAGCCACTGGCCAGCTCCTGATGATCTGTTCCGGCCGTGACCATCGACGGGGCATACTCCGTCATGAACCCCGCGGGGAACTCTGCCGTTTTGACGTAGAAGTCTTCCAGATAGGATTCGTCGGGCAGGTCCTCGGGCTTGGCGGCCATCAGGGTCGACCACTCTTTGTCGAAGTCGATAAGGTTCTTCGCGATGACCTGCCGTTCCTCGGAGTAGGTGGTCAACAGGGATTCCGGGCTCAGGCCCGTCAGGACGTGCCCGAGCTTCCAGCCCAAGTTGAACCCGTCCTGCATCGAGACGTTCATGCCTTGACCGGCCTTGGCGGAGTGCGTGTGGCAGGCATCGCCGGTAATGAACACGCGAGGCGTGCGCTGACCCGTTTCCTCGTCGGGGACGTCGTCGAACTTGTCCGTCAGTCGGTGGCCCACCTCGTACACGCTGTGCCAGGCCACGGACTTCACATCGACGGAATATGGGTGCAAGATCGCGTTGGCTTTGGCGACGATCTCGTCCAGGGTCGTGTTGCGCACGGCGTGGTTGTCATCCACGGGCACTTCGCCCAGGTCCACGTACATCCGGAACAAGTGTCCGCCTTCGCGGGGGATGTGCAAGATCGAACCGTTCACCGACTGAATTGCACATTTGGTGCGAATGTCCGGGAAGTCGGTCGTGGCCAGCACGTCCATGACGCCCCACGCGTGGTTTGCCGCGTCTCCGGTGAGCTTCCGGCCGATCGAGGTGCGGACGGGGCTACGGGCGCCGTCGCATCCGACGACGTACTTGGCGCGAACCGTGCGCTCCTCGCCGTCGCGTTCTCCGGCGGTATACCGCAACCGGGCGGTGATGGGGTATTCCCCTTCGCCCGTGTTCTGAAGGTCCAAGAACTCGATGCCGTAATCGGGGGTTATGCGTCCCGGAGCCTGGCGTGCGAAATCCGCGAAGTAGTCGAGTACTCGTGCCTGATTGACGATCAGGTGAGGAAATTCGCTCACGCCTTGAGGGTCGTCGCTGGGGCGGGCGGCACGAACAATGTTCTCGGGATTCTGGGGATCGGGTTTCCAGAAGCACATTTCGGTGATGTGGTATGCCTCGTCGATGATCTGACGGGCGAAACCGAAGGCCTGGAAGGTCTCGACGCTGCGTGCCTGAATACCGTCCGCTTGGCCGATCTCGAGGCGCCCGGGGCGGCGTTCGATGATGCGGGCGTTGACCTCCGGGAACTGCGAGAGCTGCGCTGCGAGGATCATCCCGGCGGGCCCCGTCCCGACAATCAGAACGTCCATCTCGTCGGGCAGTTCCTCGGATCGGTCGATGCCGTAACCGGCTGGTTCCTTAATCTTCGGATCCCCCGAGACGTATCCGTGATGGTGGAACTGCATGTGAGACGAACTCCTTCCCCAACCGCGCTGTTGGAGTTTGATTGATATTCGATGTTCTATATGCGAACGTATTGTTCACATAGCGAATCTGGAATAAATCATATACGACCCACGTCACACGTGGCAAGGATCTCAGTGAAGGTGAAATATGCCCATGTCCTCCGCGCCGAATGGAGCAGGATCGCAAACTCTCAGTAGGGGGCTGAGGGTCCTGGAGATCCTGGCGGATGCCTCTGAACCCCTGAGTATCGACGACGTCGCCCGGCAGCTCGGGGTGCACCGTTCGGTGGCCTACCGTCTCATTCGCACCCTGGAAGAGCACGGGTTGGTGGTTCGGAAAGATACCGGCGGATTGGCACTGGGGACTCGGCTCGCGGCGCTCGCGGCCGGCGTCGAGCGGGACTTGCAGGCAGTCGCCGTGCCCGAGTTGACCCTCGCCGCCCGTGACTTGAGGATGACGTGTTTCTTGGCGGTTTACGATCGGGGCGAATGTCTGACGTTTGCGAGCGTGGAGCCGCCGCAGACCGTCGCCGTTGTTGCCCAACGTCCAGGAACTCGCCACCCGGTGACGTTGGGTGCACCGGGCAAAGCGATCCTTTCGATACTCCCGGAGGAGCAGTGGCCCGAAGGAATCACTCGGGAGCAGAGAGCGCAGGTTGAGAATGCGGTGGCCAAGGGTTGGGCCGAGACGACCGATGAGGTCATTATGGGGCTGCATTCCGTCGGTGTGCCCCTCACCCTGGATGACGGTCAGCCGGCAGCCCTTGCGGCAGTTTTTGTGGGGGAAGGCGACCGAGCGGAAATTGCCGCGAGGCTCGGACGGGCAGCCGCCGTGATCTCGCATGGAGAGGGCTCAGGCTCCTGAGGCGGGCTTGGGCGAGGTGATGGTCCGGAACCGCGCGGGACTTCCTTCTTGATGCCCTCGCGCGGTAACGGTTGCGCAATCCGCCGGAAAGGCCTATGTTAGGCGTGTCCGACATCACAGGTTATGTCCGGTGTTCGAAAAAGGGACACTCAGCTACGGCGATCCCGGAGCGAGACATATATGGCTTACAAGTTCATATGTGGTTCCGGAGGAACATCATGCAATCCGTATCCGAAACGGTTGCGCGCGCCCTGACGCGCCATGTCGATCATTTTTTCTGCCTCATGGGCAACGGCAACGCCTATTTCATTGATGCCCTCGAACGTCTGGGCGTCCCGCCCATCCCCGTTCGCCACGAGACCGCTACTGTGGCCTCGGCCGATGCCTATTACCGGATGACCCGCAAAGTTGCGGTTGCGACCGCAACCTACGGGGCAGGGTTCACCAACGCGTTGACCTCCTTGGCCGAGGCCTCGCTGGCCAAAATGCCGCTTGTGCTGGTCGTGGGCTCCAAACCGACCACAGGCCCGCGGCCGTTGGACATCGACCAGACCATGACCGCCGAATCCATGGGCGTGCCCACATACACGGTGGGGGTGCAGGACGCGGGCAGCGTGACCATTGAGGCGCTCGCGGACGCGATCAGCAATTCGCGCCCCGTCGTCCTGGCGATCCCCTACGACCTCGCGCCTGAATTGATCGGCGAACGGGGGGAAATCATTCCGGATCTCCCCGAGGCAGAGCCGTTGCCTCGGGCCGACCAGGTGCTTGCGGCCAAGATCGCCCACACACTCGCCGACGCACAACGTCCCCTGATTCTCGCCGGACGTGGGGCTCTGGAGGCTCGTTCCGATCTCCGCTCGCTCGCGGAAGCCCTCGGGGCCGACGTCGCAACGACCGTCCCGACGCAGGGGTACTTCTCCGTTGCGGCCGACCGGGTCCCCAATTATCGTGACCTCGGAGTATGCGGCGGGTTCTCCGCACCGTTGGCGGCCCGGGAGATCGCCGCGGCTGACGTCGTCCTCGTGGTCGGTGCGGGGCTCAACCAGTTCACGATGGCTCTAGGGAATGCATTCGGGGACAAGGCGTGCGTGATTCAGATTGGTATCACCGACGAAGCCACGAACCCCCGGGTGGACCAGTATTGCCGGTCCGATTCCCGCGACGCCGTTCGTTCGATTCGCGAGAACCTCGACCGGTTGGGCGTCTCCGGGCGCAAGCCGATCAGTTCCCCCACATCGGACGAGGCCCAGGAGCGGACCGAGGGGGTCGAGATCGCACCGGATGGCCGGCTCGATCCTCGACGCATCATGAGCCGCCTTAATGAGGTCCTGCCCGAGGACCGCGTGGTCTTCACGGACGGGGGCCATTTCATGCAGTGGCCGCTGACCTATCTCCGCGTTACCGAGCCGGACAGCCACATCACCGTGGGCACGCAATTCCAATCGATTGGGTTGGGCTTCCCTTCGGCTGCTGGTGTCGTGACCGCCGCGGGCGACCGTTTTCCCGTGCTGGTCTCTGGGGACGGTGGTGGTCTCATGGGGATCGCAGATGCGGAGACTTTCGTGCGAACGACCCGTCGCGGCGTGATCGTTTTCCTGAACGACGCCGGATACGGAGCCGAGGTGCATCAATATGCAGCGCGCGGATTGGCTCCGGAGCCCATGCTGATTCCCGATGTCGACTTCGCGGGGATCTTCGCGGCTCTCGGCGCGCGAGGGAGCACCGTTCGCAGCCTGGGCGACCTCGCCGACTTCGAGCAATGGGTGGCCAGTGGCGAGGACGGGACGTACGTCCTGGACTGCCGCATCACCAATAGCATCCGAGCAACGTGGATCGTCGAGGCCGTCGAAGAATCACGCAGGACGTCGCCGCACGTCGAAGAAATGTTGGGGATGGGCCGGCCTGCCCCGGAATCGCCACAATCAGCCGGAGCCGCTGCCTCGCAAAGCGGCGACGAAGGGAAAACGGGCGGGGCCGGTGACCGGCACATGCACGTCTAGTCCTCTACGGCGCACGTCTTCATGAGCAGGCGGCCAGGAGCCTCGAGCTCCTGGCCGCCTTGTGATTGTCTGCCCTATCTGCGCTCGGCCGTGATCGGGCGGTCCCTGTGCCAGGTCACGGTTCCGTGCTGGAACGTTTGCCGGACCCCGCCGTCGCCGGTGGGGGACTCTTCACCGGTCGGGTAACCGAGCCACCCGTTTTCCCAACCGGAGTCGGCCCAATAGGACTTGATCGCACCGCCGGTGGCATGTGCGCCCGTGCTCGGCGACCAGTGGATCTGGCCCCCATCGAAGACCTGGGAGGCTCCATTTCTGAGTTTCTGCTCGCCGGTGCGGGGATACCCGAGTTTTCCGGATTCCCACTGATATTGACCGTATCGCCCGAGGATCGCACCGTTGACAGGATGTACTGTGCCTGTGCGAGCGTCCCAGAAGAGGGTTCCGTTCTGGAAAGTTTGGGATGCTCCGCCTCCGGCGAGGCCCGTGAACTCATCGCTGGTCGGATATCCGAGCCAACCGTTCTCCCAGCCCTGACCTGCCCAGTGCGCCTGGATGGCCCCGCCGCTGGCGTGTCCGCCCGTGCTCGGCGACCAGTGGACCTGACCGCCCTGGAAGCTTTGCGACGCGCCACCCTTCAGCTGGCGTTCATCCGATGTGGGCAGGCCGAGCAGGCCGCCCGCCGCACCGTGGGCTTCATAGGACCCCTTGATGCCGCCACGGACGGAGTGAGCCCCCGTGCTCTCGGACCAGTAGACCAACCCGTTCTCGAAAGTCTGGACCCGGGATCCCGGTACTTCTGCATCGCGTTCACCCGTCACCGGTTCTCCGAGCCAAGCGGATTCTTTCCACTTGGACTTGATGGCGCCGGTGGGGAAGACATCCTCGCGGGGCGACATGCGAATGTAGTCGACCTTGTCCACTCGTGCAGGGAACGGCCGATCGGCGCGGGGCGGGTTGATCCAGCCGGTGTCGGTCGGGAAAGCCAACGAATCGATGATCGCCTGATATGGGTTCTCGTTCAGGGTCGCGCGGAACTCCTCGTCGCTCATCCCTACCGTGGAACTCGTGGTTTCGGGGGTTTGACCCCAGCTGGAGGGAACCAGCTGACCATCCAGGTAATACCGGATCGCGTACCCGTCCCACGTCATTTTGAAGTTGTGCCATGCGCCTGCGATCTGGGTATCGAGCTTGTGGGCATCGCGCTTGGTCCCGCTTCCTCCGTCGTCCTGTTTGGTGCACGAGATATGTGAGGTATTGGTTGTGTAGGAGTGCTGGCTGAACACCTCCATGGTGTCCAGCTCCGAAATGGCCGATTTCTCGATCCCTGCTTGCGTGCAATACGGCTGGTTGTTGCGGATCCATGCCGCGAAGTGGAGGCCATCGACAACGTCATCCGACATTCGCGCCCGAACGTCCATTTCGAAAGGCGCGTTGTAAATGAAGTCCGTATTGATCCGGCCCGAGGTGTATACCGTTCGGGTTCCGCTGGGGCATACGGCACCGCCCGGGCTGACGGTTTGGGCCGAAGGCTCTTGCGAACCGGCCAGGCAGTGGCGCTCGGTCCTGATCTCGAGGTTTCCGTCTTTGACCGAAACATTTTCCGGCGTGTACACGGTGTTCCCGTTGTTTCCGAGGTTCGCAGCACGGGTCGTGTAGACCGACCATTGGCTCGACGGCAGCGCGGAGGGGTCGTTGAACTCGTCCCCTGCCTCGAGAGAATAGGAGGGACGATCTCGGTACGTCGTCTCCCACCGTGTCGTACCGGTCAGAACGGTCGCCGAGCCCGCTGATTTGGCAGTTACCGTGATGGGGGCGCCGGGGGCTATGCCCTCGTCCTCGGTGTAGGTGCCGGGTTTGGCGTAGGGGAGACCCTCTTTGGTGATGTTCTTGCCGGCGACGTCGATGTAGTAGCGCACACCGGCGTCTGACGGGATATAAACGGTCCGAGCGATTTCGTTGAACGTTGGTCCCTTGGGGGTGACTTCGGTGGCTGCGGCGGTACCCGACTCGACGGCTCGGGCAGGAGCGGTTACTGCAGGAGCGGGGCCGCACGACAGGGTGATGGCAAGGACCGTTGCGACGCTTATGCGCGTGATCCTCCTCGACAGTGGGGAGAAATTCATTGTGGACTCTTCACAGTTTGGCCATTGAGGCGGAAAAACCTGGGTACTACCAGTGAAGATACCCCAAATTCTTGATTTGTCCGGCCTATGCCGGAAAGTTAACGTTTGTAGCCGGTCAATGATGTTTATATCGAAGTTAGGCTGAAGTGTAACCTCTATCAGTCGGGTCGTGTTCGAAGACATCGTCAGGACACGTTGCGAAGGGGTACCGAGGACCAGTTCGCTGATTTTTGTGGAAAGGACCCTAGTGGCGGTCGACCAGCCTGTGACCATGTGGAAAGTGCGAACCGGAAAAACCATAGTTGTTTTCGTGGTGGTTCTGCTGCTCGTCTCGTGCACGGCACATTCATCCGACGAACCCCCTCACCTGAGTGTTCAGAATTCCACCGTGGCGTTGGCCGAGCAGCCCGTGGCGGAAAGAAGCGGGCTGCAAATTGAACGAATCAATTACCCCGTTCAGGGGCAGGCGGATCCGTCCCAGAATTGGGGTGACTTGTATCTACCGGGTGGGATTCACAAAGAAAAGACGGTTCCCATGGTCGTTCTCGTCCATGGAGGGGCATGGCATCACTCCATCGGCGCGGACAAATTCAGCAAATACGCCCGAGCAATCGCGGCTCGTGGCGTGGCGGTTTACAACATCGAGTACCGACGCGTCGGTTCCGGCGGGGGCTGGCCGACGACCTTCACCGACGTCTCCTCGGCCTTGGATTACGTACCGCAATTGATGAACAATCATGCGGAGCTGTCCGGACGATCGGAAGTGGTCGGTCACAGCGCCGGAGCCCAACTGGCCGTTTGGGCGAGTACCCGCGGCGCTGCCCACAGGGATCGATTGGGCGGACAGCCGAAGTACCGGCCGGACCGGATTGTCTCCCTGTCCGGACCTCTGGACATGACCTACGCGTCCAGGAAAAGTGGCGAGGACATGTACAACGCATTGGGCGGTCCCCCGTCACAGGTCGCCTCCCGGTATGCCGAGGTCGACCCCATACAGAATATCGATACGGGCATCCCCGTGACCGCGGTCCACGGCACCGCGGACTCGGTGGTCACCTGGCAGAATTCGCAACGGTACATCCAGGCGGTCCAGCAGGGCGGTGGCCTTGCGAGCCTTCATTTAATGTCCGGAGATACTCACGGCTCATTCCTCAAGCCCGGGGGCGTGCATTACAACGACGTCCTGGACATCATTACCCAGGGCATGTGAGGTTCGGCAGGCAGCCGAACCTAGGTGAAGATCCCGGACACGAGGCTCACACCGGTTGCCAGTATCACGGTACCGAAAACGAAGGACAGCAGCCCGTGGCGCAGCACGATGGCGCGCAATCTTCTCGTCATCACTCCGACGTCGGTGGTTCCATAGGTCATGCCGACCATGAAACTGAAGTAGAGAAAGTCGACGTAACAAGGTTTCCCGGGCTCCCCGAAATCCAGGCCCCCTGCCTTGTCGCCGCTGAAATAGAAGTGGGCGTACTGGGTCGTGTACATCATGTGGAGCATCGCCCAGGAGAGAAAAACCCCGGCCAAGCCTATGAGAGCTGCGAGGGAACCGCGGCCCGAATCGTCGATGACCATGACCATGACCATTCCAACCATGCTGACGACCGCGGCGATGGTGATCAGGAGTTCTTCCAATACCGGGTTGTACTGCTCGCGCAGTGAATGCCGTTGTGTCTGGTCCGCGTCCATGGGCCACAGGATGGCCCCATTGAGTGCCACGAAAGCCAGTGCCACGACGGTCAGGCCCACCAGGACTCCCCATTTCACGTCCGCGCCAAGCGTCGTGAAGAACGCCGCCAAAACCCCCAGCGCCAGGGAATACAGGAGACGCATGTGGGCGGAGAGCGGAAGGAATCTGCGCATGGCCTCACCCTATAAGAGGTGCACTCTCGCGGAGACCCCCCCCGGCGGACCTCTAGATGTCCGACATATCCGGTGGAGCCTGCCTGAACCCTCGGGTAATGAACCCCAGCACGACGACGCCGAGGCAGAACCAGATGATGCCGACCGTGAGCGCATGGACGTCGAGCTGCGTGATGAGGAAAATGCTGATGACCGCCCCGATGATGGGGAGCAGGACGTAGGCAATGACGCTGTGGCGCCTACCCTGGCGCCGTTGCCTGAAGAAGTAGAAGATCACCGAGACGTTCACCGCTGTGAAGGCAATGAAGGCGCCGAAGTTGATGAACGACGTCGAGGTCGCGACGTCCATCAGCATTCCGCCCAGACCGATCACACCGGTGATCACGATGTTGATGACCGGGGTGTGGAACTTGCTGTTGAGCCGGCCGAAGATCTTTTTCGGGAGCGTGCCGTCGCGGCCCATCGCGTAGAGCAAGCGCGAGGCACTGGCTTGTGCCGCAATACCGGACGCGAACTGGGCGATCACGAGTCCGGCAAGGAAAATCGCCGCGAAGAGAGAGCCGCCGATCTGCAGGGCGACGTCGCTCGCGGCCGAGTCGGGGTCGGGGAAACTGCCACCGGGGTGGACCAGCTGCGTGGCGTAGGAAACCACGACGAAGATCGCTCCGCCGATCAGGGCAATCAGGAGGATCGCCCGGGGCATGTTCTTCTTCGGCTCGATCGTTTCTTCGGTGAGAGTCGTGATCGCGTCAAAACCCAGGAAAGAGTACGCTGCGATGGCTGCTCCGCTGGTGATCGCGGTAATGCTGGTGGACGAGTTCACGAACGGTTGCACGCTGAGCAACGAACCTGCGCCCCGGTCTGAGACGACCGAAGCGATGCACAGCGCAACGAAGATCACAATGACCAACATCTGAAAGGCCATCAGAAGGAAATTGGCTTTGTCGGCGACCTTGATTCCGAGGATATTGAGCGCGGTCGTGATCGCCATATACATCACGATCCATATCCCGATCGGTACTGACGGGAACTGTGCCGTCAGGTACGAACCGCCGATGAGCCAGATGACCAGTGGCAAGAAGAGGTAATCCAGCAACATGGTCCAGCCGACCAGGAAACCCGTGCGGGGCTCGATCGAGCGCCGCACATACGTGTATGCGGAACCCGCCACTGGGTGAGCGATTGCCATGCGCCCGTAACTGTGGGCGGTGAACATCATGGCCACGAGGGCCACGAGGTACGCGGACGATGCCGCCCCACCCGTCGTCTCGGCGATGACGCCGAAGATGCCCAGAACGATCAAGGGCGCCAAGTAGGCGAGCCCGAAAAGGACCAGCGAAGGGAGGGTGAGAGTTCGCGTCAGGTGTGTGCCTTCGCTGGATGCTGTGCTCATGGGATAACTGCCTTTGTGCCGGGACAACAAACGTGACCTGAGCGATACTAAACCACGCCGTGCAGTCTGACCGCATTGAAGGTCCTGGTCCCAGATCCCGACACGCCCCGGTTGTGTTCGCAAACCGGGGCGTGTCGGGGACTCGTCGGGTGTTACTTCTTGGCGAAGACGAGCGGGCTGACCGACTGCTCCTTTTCGCTGCCGTGGCCCAGCGGAATGCCCGTGCGGTCCCGGAGCAGGAGCGTTGCGACCATTCCCAGGACCACCATGATGCACAAGTAGATGGTGATGGAATGAGTACTGCCGGTTGCGTTCAGCAGTGCTTGGGCGATGGTCGGTGCAAAGGCGCCGCCGACGATCGCGCCGATCGCGTACGAGATCGAGACTCCTGAGAACCTCACCGAGGCGGGGAAGAGCTCGGTGTACGTCGCCGACTGCTGTCCGTAGGTGAATCCGAGCCCAATCGTCAGAATGGTCAGGCCCAAGAACAGCATTCCGATGCTTCCGGTGTTGACGATGGGGAAGAGCGCCACAATTCCTGCGAAGAGGAGGATCCAACCCAGGATGTAGGAGTTGCGTCTGCCCATCTTGTCCGACGCCCAACCGGCGATGAGCGTGAAGATCAGCCACGTGACCGCGGATCCGGTGACGGCAAGAAGTACTGGGCCGCGTTCGAAGCCGAGGGGGCCGTCCGGATTCGTCGCGTAGCTCTGGATGAATCCACCGGTGGTCATGTATCCGGCGGCATTGTTGCCCGCGAAGATCAACGCCGCGAAAATGACGAGGAGGCCGTGCTTCTTGAACAAAACACCGATGGGGGCCTTGCGCTCGTCCTTGAGTTCAGCGATTTCGGTGAAAACGGGTGATTCTTCCACGCCGTGACGAATCCAGTATCCGACGGCAATGAGCACCACGCTCATCAGGAACGGAACGCGCCATCCCCATTCCATGAAGGCATCGCCCGGTGCGATGGCAGTCATGAGGGTCAGCATTCCCGAGGCCATGAGCAGTCCGAGGGGGACGCCGATCTGCGGTGACGAGCCGTAGAGGCCGCGACGATCCACAGGAGCATGTTCCACGGCCATCAAGGCAGCTCCGCCCCATTCGCCACCTGCGGAGACGCCCTGGAGCAGGCGCAGAAGGATCAACAGAATGGGGGCGGCGGCGCCGATGCTCGCGTGCGTCGGAAGAACGCCGATCAATGTGGTCGAGGCTCCCATTCCGATCAGGGTGACCATCAGAACTCGCTTGCGGCCCCACTTGTCGCCCAAGTGACCGGCGATGAATGCGCCGAGAGGTCGGAAGAGAAAGCTGAGACCCACGCTCATGAAGGACACGATTACGGAGGCTTGCGGGCCCAGCGGTCCGAAGAACAGTTTGCCGAAGACCAGCCCGGCGGCCGAGGCGTAGAGGAAGAAGTCGTACCACTCGATGCTCGTGCCGATCACTGTTCCGGCAATCACACGACGTTGTTCCTTGGCTTGCTCGACGGTACGCAGTGCGGCCGTCGTGGTGGTTGGGTCATGTTGGGCCGTCATCTCAGACTCCTTTGTCTTACGGTGCGGGATTGGTACGGCACTGAGTGTCAGCGTGGTAATCCAGGAGGTAACGTGATCCAGGATACGAAGTATATGATTTTGAATAATATACGATCCCATCATCGGGTCAAGATGAGACGTCGAAGACACCGAGGTCTCACGATCGCAGTTCGGGGTGGGTGATCCGTTGGGGTGATGGTTTTGCGCGGCATGGCAGGCTTCTGGTCGTCAGTAGTGTCATCTCTGCCGGGCGCCCCGGCCCCGAATCCCACTGCGAATGTGACGCGGTGTACTTGTTGCCAAATCTGAAATGATATACGATCTGACATGAATCAAGCATCAATGAGGAGGCTGGATGTCCACCCCGTATGAGGTCCCCGAGCAGGCAGTGAACCGGCAGGAGAGCGGCATCGCCGAGGTGCCGGTGCAACCCGGCAAGATCATCGCGGTTCACGTCGCGTACGAGTCGCGCGCTGCACAGCGAGGCCGACGTCCCGCGAATCCTTCCTATTTTATGAAACCCGCGAGCTCCCTGGCCGGATCCGGCGCTGAGATCGAGCGTCCGGCAGGAACCGAGCTCTTGGCTTTCGAGGGCGAGATCGCCCTGGTGATCGGCCGGCAGGCGCGCAATGTGGCGCTCGAGGAAGCCTGGAATTACGTTGGCTCGGTCACGGCCTCCAACGACTTCGGTATTTACGATTACCGCGCGGTGGACAAGGGCTCGAACCTTCGCAACAAGGGCCGTGACGGTTATACACCGCTCGGCCCCGATCTGATCGATGCCCGTCAGGTGGATCCGACGGCCCTCCGGGTGCGTACCTGGGTCAACGGAAGCCTGGTCCAAGAAGATGGCACATCTTGCGAGCGGTTGATCTTCCCTCTCGCGCAATTCGTCGCCGACCTTTCCCAGCACGTCACGCTCGACCCGGGCGACGTGATCCTGACCGGAACGCCCGCAGGATCGAGCGTCGTGAAGCCCGGCGACGTCGTCGAGGTCGAGGTAGATGCGCCGAGCGCCTCCGGTGCCCCCACTTCCGGGCGGTTGTCGACGCGCGTTGTCGAAGGAACCGGCCAATTCGACGAAACCCTGGGCGCTCTGCCCTCCGTGGACGACAAGCAGCGCGAAGAAGCTTGGGGCTCCCGCGAAGCGGCCGGACTCCCCGAACCGGCGAATTCTTGCGAACTTCCCGGGGACCTGCGGGAACGACTCGCTGAATTGCCGACCGCGGGTCTGTCGGCCCAACTTCGGCAACGTGGGCTGAACCAGGTCAGCATCGAGGGCGTGCGCCCCTCGATCCCAGGAAGCAAGCTTGTGGGGGTGGCCAAAACCCTGCGGTTCGTCCCTGCCCGCGAGGACCTGTTCACAAAACACGGCGGCGGCTACAACGCTCAGAAGCAGGCGTTCGACGCCGTCGGTCCGGGTGAGGTCATCGTGATCGAAGCACGCGGAGAATCCGGTTCGGGGACCCTCGGAGACATTCTGGCGCTGCGGGCCAAGAGCCGCGGGGCCGCAGGTGTGGTGACCGATGGCGGGGTTCGTGATTCGGCGGCCGTCCGGGACATCGGGCTGCCGGTGTTCTCAACCGCATCGCACCCGGCAGTGCTGGGCCGAAAGCACGTTCCGTGGGAATCCGACGTAGCCGTGGCATGCGGCAACGCGACCGTCCTACCCGGCGACGTCATCGTGGGGGATGACGACGGAGTCATCGTAATCCCGCGGGATTTGGTCGAAGACGTGGTGTCCGGGGCCGAGGCCAAGGAGACCCAGGATGCCTGGGTCGCGGAACGGGTCGCCGAGGGCCATCCGGTGGACGGTTTGTTCCCGCCGGTCGGACAGTGGAAAGAGCAGTACCAGACATGGCTGTCCTCCCGTGAGGATTCCGCCACTAACCAGGAAGATCACGCATGATCCAGACCCAGGAGACTCGGGTGCCGTCGAGCGGCTTGAGCAAAGCGCAGCGAGCTTACCAGTGGCTCAAACAGAAGATTTCGCGGCAGGAATTCACCCCGGGATATCGGCTCGTCCTGAGCACCATCGCCCAGCAACTCGATATGTCGGTGGTGCCGGTACGAGAGGCCATTCGGCAACTTGAGGCGGAAGGCCTGGTAACTTTCCAGCGGAATGTCGGCGCCCAGGTGGCCATGGTCGATGAATCCCGGTACCGCTCGTCGATGGAGACCCTGGGAATTCTGGAAGGTGCGGCAACCGCGCTCGCCGCACCGAACCTCGGCACGGAGGACCTTCGCCGAGCACGCGAACTCAATGACCGCCTCGCGGCTTCCTTGGACGACTTCGATCCTCATGCATTCACTCAGACCAACCACGAGTTCCACCAGGTTCTCTTCGCTCGGTGCCCCAATGAGCGACTCACCGAATTGGTCAGTGCCGAATGGGAGCGACTGGGTCACTTGCGAGATTCGACCTTCTCCTTCGTCCCCGGGCGTGCTCGCGAATCCGTCGAAGAACATGCTCACGTGCTCGAACTCATCGAGAACGGGGCGAGCGGTGTGGAGATCGAGCGGGCGGCACGCGGACACCGTCAGAACACCCTGACGAGCTACCTGAAGAACAAGCAATCGACCGCAGATTCTGAAGACTTCACCACGAATTCCTGATCGAAGGGAGCATTATGACAACCGAAAACACCACATCCACTGCCCAGCCGAAGGGTCTTCCGGAGACCATCCGCCACTACATCGGCGGGACATCGGTTGATTCCAAGGACGGCGAGACCTTCGACGTGATCAATCCCGTCACGAACAAGCCGTACATCACGGCAGCCGCGGGCAAGAAGGCCGATATCGACGACGCCGTCGCCGCGGCGAAGAAGGCGTTCGACGAAGGCCCCTGGCCCAAGATGCTCCCTCGGGAACGTGCGCGAATTCTGAACAAGATCGCGGATATCGTGGAGGAACGCGGCGACCAGCTGGCAGAGATGGAGTGCTACGACACGGGCCTCCCGATCACACAGGCCTTGAGCCAAGGGCGGCGCGCCGCGGAGAATTTCCGTTTCTTCGCGGACCTGATCGTTGCCCAGCACGACGACGCCTTCAAGGTCCCGGGACGCCAGGCCAATTACGTCAATCGCAAGCCCATCGGTGTCGCGGGCCTGATCACGCCGTGGAACACGCCGTTCATGCTGGAATCCTGGAAGCTCGCCCCCGCGATCGCGACGGGCAACACCGTGGTCCTCAAGCCGGCGGAGTTCACCCCGCTCTCGGCCTCGTTGTGGGCCGGAATCTTCGAGGAAGCCGGTCTTCCTGAGGGCGTCTTCAACCTGGTCAATGGCTTCGGCGAAGATGCGGGCGATGCCCTCGTCAAGCACCCGGACGTCCCCCTGATCTCTTTCACGGGCGAGTCCAAGACCGGCCAGTTGATCTTCTCCAACGCTGCACCGTATCTCAAGGGGTTGTCGATGGAACTGGGTGGCAAGTCGCCCGCGGTCGTCTTCGACGACGCCGATCTGGAAGCCGCGATCAACGCGACCGTCTTCGGCGTCTTTTCCTTGAACGGCGAGCGGTGCACCGCCGGTTCTCGTATTCTCGTGCAGCGCGGTGTCTATGACGAATTCGTCGAGCGCTACGCCGCACAGGCCAAGCGGGTCAAGGTCGGCCTGCCCTCCGAATCCACGACCGAGGTCGGTGCGCTCGTACACCCGGAGCATTTCGAAAAGGTCATGAGCTACGTGGAACTCGGCAAGTCCGAGGGTCGCTTGGTCGCCGGCGGGGGCCGTCCCGAAGGCTTCGAGGAAGGAAACTTCGTGGCTCCCACGGTATTTGTGGATGTCCCCTCGGACGCGCGGATTTTCCAGGAAGAGATCTTCGGCCCGGTCGTCGCGATCACCCCCTTCGATACCGAGGAAGAGGCTCTGGAGCTGGCCAACAACACCAAGTACGGGCTCGCCGCATACATCTGGACCAACGACCTCAAACGGGCACACAACTTCTCTCAGGCCGTCGACGCCGGGATGGTGTGGCTCAACTCCAACAACGTGCGTGACCTTCGCACGCCGTTCGGGGGTGTCAAGGCTTCCGGTCTTGGGCACGAAGGTGGTTACCGTTCGATCGATTTCTACACCGACCAGCAGGCCGTTCACATCAACCTCGGTGAAGTGCACAACCCGGTCTTCGGCAAAGCCGAGTGACCTTTTCGGCCGCAGATCTTGCGGCCGCCCGAATGGCCTGGCACGTGCGCCCGGCCTCCCAACCAACCCATCGATAGAGCAAGGACGCTTGAGATGACAGAAACAGTCGATAACCCGATTCCCACCCCCTCGGTCCCTGCGCCGGACATCCTTCGTTGCGCGTACATGGAACTGATCGTGACCGATCTGAAGAAGTCCCGCGAATTCTACGTAGACCTCTTGGGCCTTGTCGTGACGGAAGAAGACGACGAGGTGATCTACCTCCGGTCCATGGAGGAGTTCATCCACCACAATCTGATTATCCGTCAGGGTCCGGTGGCCGCGGTCCGCGCCTTCTCCTACCGTGTGCGCACGCCGGAGGACGTGGACAAAGCCGAGGCCTACTTCAAGGAAATGGGCTGCCGTACCGAGCGACGTCGCGACGGCTTCGTCAAAGGCATTGGTGACGCGGTCCGCGTGGAGGATCCGCTCGGATTTCCGTACGAATTCTTTTACGAAGTCGAGCACGTGGAGCGTCTCGCATGGCGTTACGACCTGTACGGGGCCGGTGCGCTGGTGCGGCTTGATCACTTCAACCAGGTCACGCCGGATGTTCCGCGGGCATGCCGGTACATGGAAGGCTTGGGATTCAGGATCACCGAGGACATTTCGGATTCGGAAGGCACCGAATACGCCGCGTGGATGCGTCGCAAAGCGACTGTGCATGACACTGCCATGACCGGCGGAAACGGTCCCCGGATGCACCACGTGGCCTTCGCAACCCACGAGAAGCACAACATTCTCTACATCTGCGACAAGATGGGCGCCCTCCGTCTTTCGGACCGGATCGAGCGCGGTCCAGGGCGCCACGGCGTGTCGAATGCGTTCTATCTCTACATCCTTGACCCGGATGACCACCGCATCGAGATCTACACCCAGGATTACTACACCGGCGACCCGGACAACCCCGTGGTCCACTGGGACGTCCACGACAACCAGCGACGTGACTGGTGGGGCAATCCCGTTGTGCCCTCGTGGTACACCGAGGCGTCCTTGGTTCTGGACCTCGACGGCAATCCGCAAGAAGTCCGTGAGCGTGACGACAAGTCGGAGATGGACGTGACGATCGGCGCGGACGGATTCTCCTACACGCGGTCCGACGACGAACAAGGCACCTACCGTGGGCAGGCGTCCAAGGGGTTCAAACTGGGGCACCAAGTCTAAAGAAACTCGATCCGAGGGGCTCCGCCGCCGGCAACATACACGGGCGGCGGAGCCCGTGCACCATCCACGGAATGCATCGACACGGAATGCATCGAAGGAGAGAAATGCTCGAGAACGAACAGCTCACGTCGATCGCGGACGAGCTCGCTTCGGCGGAGGAATCCCGCGGGATGATTCCGCGGCTGACCGCTCGGTTCCCCGATATGACGGTCGAGGATGCATACGCCGTCCAGAACGAATGGCGACGTCGAGGTGAGCAGGCGGGTCGCCGACTCGTTGGCCGTAAGATCGGCCTGACCTCCAAGGTCATGCAACAGGCCACCGGGATCACCGAACCGGATTATGGCGCGATCTTCGGCGATCAGGTTTATGAGAACGGTACGGTGATCGACCACGGTCAGTATTCCAATGTCCGTATCGAGGTCGAGCTCGCATTCGTGCTCAAGGAGGACCTTGAGGGCCCTGACGTCACGATCTACGACGTCCTCAGAGCTACCGAATACGTGACTCCGGCTCTGGAGGTCCTGAGCTCGCGCGTCGAGATGGAAGGTCGCACGATCGTCGACACCATCAGCGACAACGCTGCGCTGGGCGCCATGGTCCTAGGTGGCCGCCCGGTTGCCCCCGATGCCGTGGACCTGCGGTGGGTCTCTGCGATGCTGTACCGCAACGAGACGATCGAAGAGACCGGTGTCGCGGCGGCTGTGCTGAACCATCCGGCGGCCGGCGTCGTCTGGCTCGCGCGGAAACTCGCCGAACACGGGGATTTGCTCAAGGCGGGGGAGATCATCCTCGCCGGTTCCTTCACTCGCCCGATGTGGGTCGAGAAGGGGGACACCGTTCATGCCGATTACGGAGATTTGGGGTCCATCACATGCCGTTTCGTGTAGAACTTCCGGAAACCTTCGCCAGCGCGTTGGACGCCGCGGACCGGCCCCTTGTGGGCATGTGGGTTTGTTCGGGCTCCCCGGTCGCGGCAGAAATCGCCGGGTGCTCGGGACTGGACTGGGTCCTGCTGGACGGGGAGCACTCTCCGATCGGGCTGGAAACCACCGCTTCGCTGCTCAGAGCACTCGCTGCATATCCGACGACGCCGATGGTTCGAGTCCCCGAGCTGAATCCGGCGCTCATCAAGCAATTCCTCGACCTGGGTGCGCAAAACCTTCTGGTCCCCATGATCGATACCGCCGAGGAAGCGCGGCGGGCCGTCGAGGCCGTTCGATACCCCACAGGCGGGGTGCGCGGCGTCGGCTCGGCCCTGGCCCGGGCTTCTCGGTGGGGAGCCGTTGAGGGATATCTCGGTAGGGCGGAGGAGACCATCTCGCTCACCGTGCAGATCGAATCCGAGACCGCCGTGGCCAACGCCGACGAGATCGCGGCGGTCGACGGGGTGGACGCGATTTTCGTAGGCCCCTCGGACCTGGCCGCGTCGATGGGGGTATTGGGAGAACAGACCCACCCGGACGTCACCGCGGCCGTTCTGTCGGTCTTCGACAAGGTGCGTGCCGCGGGCAAGAGGGTCGGCGTCAACGCGTTCAACCACGAGCAGGCGCAGAAATACCTCGACGCTGGTGCGTCATTCGTACTGGTTGGCGCGGATGTTCAATTGCTGACGCAGGCCTCCCGGGACTTGGCGGAGAAGTTCATCGACTAAGGGCCCGCTCTTCGGCCTTTCCGAGCCAACATCGCGGTCCCGCCTTTGAGCACCCATTGCTCCGGATGATTTGCCTTGAAGACGCGAGAAAGAAACCGTCGAAAACATTCTTGCCGGCATAATGCCCGCATGCTGTGTCCGTAGCGGTGGCTTTGATCGCAGAAGTATTCGCTCGGTGGACGCCCTGGGTCCGCGCCTGGGCAGAAGTGATCCTGCCCCACAGCTGCTCCGCGAGCTCGCGGGTGATCTGGAGTCGTCGCACCAGAGTCGAATACGGACGTCGATTCTGTGCGTTTGGGGGTCGTGCGAGTGTGCCGTTTCCTTCTGCCGCCCGGTCCTCATCGATATCCCGAATTGTGTTTCATGCCGATATAATTCCAAAGCTATTCTTTTGATTTTAACTTTTCTCTGCAAGTGTTGTACTTTTCTTTTTGGACGTGACGAACCTATCTGTCCGTCCGATACCGCTGCGAACCAGTCCGGTATTCCGCCGCGGTTTCGTCATCAGTCATCACTTAGCTGAGGATAAGAAATGCAAAACTCTGACAAAGTCCCTTTGGACAAGATAAAACGTAGGGGTTCATTCATTGCCGTCCCCGGGTTTGCCCGCCGGTGGGCATGCACGCTGACCGCCGCGACCATGATCGCGGGCTCGTTCGGTGCGGCCACGGGCGCGACGACCGCAGCCCGAGCCGTCGACGCCCCTTCGTCCGCGTCCGCGGAGGCGCTGATCGAGGACAGCCGGCTCGACCTGAATCAGGGCGAGGCCGACAGATTCGTCGTCAAGTACAAAGACGGCTACCACCCCGCTGAGGAGCGTGACCGGATCCTCAGCGACGCGGAACGGTCCACGGGCACGGAAGCGACTGAGATTCGCGAGGGTGCCGACAACCGCTTCGTCGTCGTCACCGAAGAGAAACTGGACCAGCGCGAGTCTGGCGAATTCATCCGCTCCTTGGAGAGCGATGCCGCCGTCGACTACGTCAAGCGGGATTCGCGGGTGACTATTGACGAGGACGCACTGAAGACGTCCGAAGTTCAGAAAGCCACCGACGCGCCGAAGACTCCGGCACCAACCGACGACGAGTTCTACGCCAGCCTGTGGGGCCTTCATGGCGAGTGGGGTGCGAACGTTCCCGGCGTATGGGAGAGGTCTACGGGCAAGGACGTCACCGTGGCGGTGCTGGACACGGGGATAACCGATCACCCGGACCTCCAGGACAACTTGATTCCTGGTTATGACTTCATTTCCGACCCTGGTTCCGCTCGGGATGGTGACGGCAGAGACTCTGACCCTCATGACCAAGGGGACTGGTACGGCGCGAACGAATGCACGGCAGGCAATAAGCCCAAGAGCTCCTCGTGGCACGGCACGCACGTCGCCGGAACCATAGCCGCCCTACAGAACAACCGCCAGGGGATCTCCGGGGTTGCGCCCCATGCGAAGATCCAGCCTGTGCGTGTTCTGGGCAAATGCGGTGGGTGGACCTCCGACATCGCCGATGCGATCACGTGGGCTTCCGGAGGTAAGGTTCCCGGCGTCCCGATGAACGATAAGCCCGCTCAGGTCATCAACATGTCCCTGGGTGGCCGTGGACAATGCGGAAGGATCTACCAGGACGCCGTTAACGGGGCCGTTGCACGTGGGACCACTGTGGTCGTCTCCGCAGGGAACAGCACGGCCGATGCCGCAGGGTTCACGCCGGCCAACTGCAGCAACATTGTGACGGTAGGGGCGAGTGACGCCAAGGGTGAGCTGGCCTACTACTCGAACTTCGGATCTACCCTGGACATCATGGCACCGGGTGGCGACGTGCGAACCCGGGGAGGCGGCATTCTTTCTACGCTCAACTCCGGAACGACGACGCCCTCTGCGCCCGTCTACAGCTGGTACCAGGGAACTTCGATGGCCTCGCCTCATGTCAGTGGGGTCGTCGCGCTGATGAAGTCGGCGGCACCCGAGCTGACGCCGTCTCGCATCAAGGAAGTTCTGAAGTCCTCCGCCAGGCCGATGGGTGTGGCCTGCGGACTTGGGTGTGGCGCCGGGCTGATTGATGCCCAAAAGGCGTTCGATGCCGTCGCGCCTGCCCCGGAGAAGCCCGCACCAAAACCCACTCCGGAGCCCAAGCCGACTCCCGCACCCGTGGTGCCTGCACCCCCGACTCCCGCACCCGAAAAGCCGAGTCCAGGACCTCAGCCGGTGAAGCCGAAGCCCGTAAAGCCGAAGCCGACGCCTGTGAAGCCCAAGCCGAAGCCGAAGCCGGTGAAGCCGAAGCCGACGCCCGTAAAGCCGAAGCCGACGCCTGTGAAGCCCAAGCCGGATAAGCCGTGGTACGCCTCCTGGTGGGAGCGGGTCGTCGACTGGTGGAATAACCTGTGGTACCGCCTGAGCTGATCTAGGATCACGCTCCCTCATTCCCTGCGCGCCGAGGCAACGAGTCCGTACTTCGGATGCGGGCCTGCACATCGGGTAATCAGGTTGCCTGATATGCATGCCCCTCGTGTTGCCCGGCGCGCGGGGACCACGGGTTTCGGGTAGGGCGGCCCGTCTCCGGCCGCTAGCGCCACCCCAATGCCGGGGCGACGTGGGTCAGGATCGACTCGATCACGTGGGCGTTGTAATCAACACCCAATTGGTTCGGCACGGTCAGCAGGAGAGTGTCTGCGGCCTGGATCGCTTCGTCGGCGCGCAACTGCTCAATGAGGGCCTCGGGCTCGTCCGCGTAGGAGCGGCCGAATACGGATCTGGTGTTGTCGATGTACCCGACCTGGTCATCGCGTTCTCCGGTACCCAGGAAATAGCGCCTGTCCTGGTCGTTCGTGATTGCGAAGATCGAACGGGAAACCGAGGTGCGGGGATCGAAGCCGTGGTCGTGCTGGGCCCACTCCTCTCGGAAGGCCTCGATCTGCTTGCGCTGTTGCACGTGGAAGGGCTCACCCGATTCGTCGTCCTTGAGCGTGGAGGACATGAGGTTCATGCCGTTCTGAGCTGCCCAGCGTGCAGTCGCATCCGATCCGGCACCCCACCACATGCGGTTGCGGAGCCCCTCGGAATAGGGCTCAACACGTAGAAGCCCGGGCGGATTCGGGAACATCGGCTGCGGGTTGGGGCGCGCAAAGTGTTTGCCCGACAGAGCCGCGAGGGCGACCTCGGTGTGCCGGCGTGCCATGTCCGCGTCGGATTCGCCGTCCTCCGGTTCGAAGCCGAAATAGCGCCACCCGTCGATGACCTGTTCGGGCGAGCCTCGCGAAATGCCGAGTTGCAGACGTCCGCCGGCGATGAGGTCAGTTGCCCCGGCGTCCTCGGCGAAAGCGAGAGGATTGACGTAGCGCATGTTCGTGTTATGGCTCTCGTTTTCTCGGTCCGCGTCCCTCTACAGGTACCGGCAGACCTGGTCTGGGCTGCATGTGTCGGGGTCCGGGTGCGCGGCGTCGTGCCGGAGGTCGGCGATGGTGCCGTGCAGGGCGGTGAGCTGGGCGATCTGCTGCTCGATCTCGGCCAGGCGCGCGTCGAGGAGGTCTCGCACGTGCTCGCAGGGCGCGTGGCCGCTGTCGCGGATGTCGAGGATTTGGCGGATCTGGGCGAGGGTGAGGCCTGCGGCCTGGCCACGGTGAACGAAGTCGATCCGGGCGACGGCGTCGGGCGCGTAGTCGCGGTACCCGGATGGCGTCCGGTCGGCCGGGGGCAGCAGTCCCTGCTCTTCGTAGAACCGGAGCGTCTTCGAGGTGGTGCCCGCGCGTTCGGCGAGTTCTCCGATGCGCATTGCGGCCTCCGATCATTCGGCAGGGGCCACGCTTGACCTTCCCCTGCACTGGAAGGTCCAGTATGGCTGAAACGGAACAGAAGTCCAAGCCTTGACGGGAGCAGCGATGCCTACGAAGTACGATCTCGCCATCATCGGATCGGGCGGCGGAGCGTTCGCCGCCGCGATTCGCGCGACCATGCTCGGGAAGTCGGTGGTGATGATCGAGCGTGGCACGCTCGGCGGCACCTGCGTGAACACGGGCTGCGTGCCGTCGAAGGCCCTCATCGCCGCCGCCGATGCACGGCACGTCGCCGCCGACGCCGCCGACCGGTTCCCGGGGATCGCGACGACGGCAGGCCCAGTGGACATGCCCGCGCTGATCGCCGGGAAGCAGGCGTTGGTCGAGACGATGCGGGGCGAGAAGTACGCCGACGTCGCCGATTCATACGGGTGGCACGTCCGGCGGGGAGACGCCGGGTTCGCGGGCACCCCGGACGCGCCGGTGTTGGAGGTCACCGCCGCAGACGGAGCGGTCGAGACGATCGAGGCCGAGCACTACCTGGTCGCCACCGGTGCGCGGCCGTGGGCTCCGCCGATCGACGGCCTGGACGAGGCCGGGTACCTGACCTCGACCACGGCGATGGACCTGACCGAGGTCCCCGAGTCGATGCTGGTGCTCGGCGGCGGCTACGTCGCCCTGGAGCAGGCGCAGCTGTTCGCCCGCCTCGGCTCCCAGGTCACCGTGCTGGTGCGGTCCCGGCTCGCGTCGAAGGAGGAGCCGGAGGTGTCCCGGACACTGCAGGAGGTGTTCGCCGACGAGGGCATCCGGGTGGTCCGCCGCGCGGTGCCGACCCGGGTGTCCCGGGACGCGGCGACCGGGCAGGTCGTGGTTACCGCGGACGTGTCCGGCGGCTCGCAGGAGTTCCGCGCCGACCAGGTGCTCGTCGCCCTCGGACGCCGTCCCGTCACCGACGGCTTGAACCTCGATGCGGTCGGGGTGAAGACCGGGGACTCCGGCGAGGTGGTCGTCTCCGACCATCTGCAGTCGTCGAACCCGCGGATCTGGGCCGCGGGCGACGTGACCGGGCACCCGGAGTTCGTCTACGTCGCGGCCCACCACGGCACCCTCGTCGCCGAGAACGCGTACGCCGACGCCGACCGGTCCGTCGACTACTCCCATCTGCCGCGGGTGACGTTCACCGGACCGGCGATCGGCGCGGTCGGGATGACCGAGAAGGAGGTCGTCGCCGCGGGGATCCGCTGCGACTGCCGCGTGCTGCCCCTGGAGTATGTGCCCCGGGCGGTGATCAACCGCGACACCCGCGGGTTCATCAAGATCGTCGTGAACGCCGATACGAGCGAGATCCTCGGCCTCACCGCCGTCGCCAAGGACGCCGGGGAACTCGCCGCCGCAGGCGTCCACGTGCTCGGCAAGACCATCGCCGAAGTCGCCGACGCCTGGGCCCCCTACCTGACCATGACCGAAGGCATCCGGATCGCCGCGAAGTCCTTCACCACCGACCCGTCACTGCTCTCGTGCTGCGCATGAACGGCAACGCATGCAATCGGGGAGATCTCATCCGGAAGAGGTGCAGACGATGAGCGCCGATCACGACCGCGACGAACGGCGCGCCGGTCCCATCGTCGCCGCAGGGACCGGGCTGCTCCTACTGGCATGCTGCGCGCTTCCGTTGCTGCTCTGCTGCGGCCTGCCGCTCATCGCGGCGGGCGGAGCACTCGCAGGCGTCGGAGGGCTCCTCGGCAATCCCTGGATCATCGGTGCCGGGATCGCCGTCGCGATGGCCGTCACGGCCGGGATGCTCGTCAGGCTACGGCGGCGGCACCGAGGCCGCAGGACTGGCTGCTGCGAAAATCCTTCGACTGCTGATCGGAACCGGTAGCTCGATCGGATCCAGCCATCACCGCCAACGGGGCCACCTCGGCATCCCGCGGCCCTTCCAGGTCTCCACGAGACCGGCGACCCAGCGGACGGACGCGAAGAGTCCGTAGCCGGCCCCGGCGAGGCCCATGGAGACCACGAGCCAGCGACCGATCCCGAGCCACACGCTCCCGTCCACGTCGAGGGCCCACTGAGCGCCCGTGATAAGCCCGGCGACGGCCATCCAAACACCCGCGACGATCACTGCGACCGGCAACAGCGCGAGGCACATCGACGCGGCGACAGACCAAAGCTGACGGGCCTCCAGCTTCGCCGTTGTGGCGATGATCTTTTCGGCCCGCTCGTTCGCGGCGTCAATCTTGGCTGTTGCCACGGCCCCGGCGTCGGCAGCGGCCCTCTCGATCGACTGCACAGCCTGATCCCGGGCCGTGCTGATCGCGCTCGTCGCCTCGGCGCTGGCTTGGGTGATCGACTCCCGCCAGGCCTTCTGCGCACCGTTCGCGGCCCGCTCGAACTTAGCCCGGCTCTCATCGAGATGCTTGGCGGCAGCCTCGGACTTAGAGGCTGAGCCCTTCAGACTCTCCCCGTTGAGGTTCACGCTCATACCCGCGAGAGTGGACGCGATCCCGGCGAGCAGTTCGCTGTTCTCGTTCGACTCCGGCGGCGGCGACGTTGAGGTCAGCTGATGCGAGATCGCGGAGAGCTGCTTCTCCTGCTCCTCGCTGTCCACCTTCACGAACCCCGCGAGCTTCTTCTGCTGCTCGGTCAGCGTGGCGATCCTCGTAGTCTGCGCCTCGACGGCGGCGAGGATCGAGGTCAACAGCTCCATCGTCTCCGGACTGCCGAGCGGTTGCGGCGACTGCACGGGCCCGTTCTGCTGCTTCAGCCTGTCGAGTGCTGCGCTCATGTTCCTGCTCCTTCTGCTGCTGGTGGTAGTCGAAGAACGCCTGCGCGCCCTCCGGGGTGAAGTCCGCCGAGAGTGCGCTCGTGCGCTTGCGGCGCTCGGCACGCCCGGACTCGCCGCGGCGGTCCTCGATGTAGAGCGTCCAGGTCTCCTGCCCGGCGCGTTTGCCCTTCTTGCTGACGGGGCTGTGCAGCCGCATCCGTGGCACCCGATCCCCGTCATCACCGAGCTGCTGGTTCTGCTCCTCGATCACCGAGACCAGACCGGCCTTGTCCACCGCGCGGGGATCGGCCAGCGCCGCACTCATCCGGTCGCCCATCTCGCGGTCGAGCGACCCCTCGGCGAAGTCTTCGCGGCGCAGCTCCCAGTCCTTCGGCGCGTGCTCCAGCCGCTTCACGACCGAGAGCCCGTGCTCGCGCATCAGCTCGTCGTTCGCCGACTGCACGCCCTTCTGATTCCCGGCCTTGCGGTCGTGGAACGTGCGATAGTCCGAGAGCGCCTTTCCCGTGCGGTTGTTGTGATTGAGAACCAAAATATGGTTGTGCGGCTTCTTTCCCCGCCCATCCACATGACTGACGACGAGGCAGTCGGAATCCGGGTGCATCTTCTTGGCGAGCTGGTAGCCCAGGTCGTTCACCCGCTGCACGTGTTCGGGGTTCTTCGGGTCGAACTCCTCGTCGCTGAACGACTGGCGGTAGTGCAGCGCCTCGACCTCGCGCGTCGTGTTCTGCGTGAGCGCCCGAGCGCGCGCCGAGAACGCGCCGGGGCCTCCCGGCACATCGCACGTGATCGCGACGCCCCGCTCGTCCTCCTTGCCCCGGATATAGCGCTCCGTGTCGGCGGCGCTGGCGCTCGGGCTGTAGTGCGTCGTGCTCACGAGGCCGTCCGATCACCGAGCAGGGCGCGGACCTCGCGCAGCAGCTCGATCAGCTCGGGCACCTCCGACGACAGCGCCACCGCCTCACCGGCACGTGCTCGGTGGTCCAGGTCGTTGACGTTGATCGCCAGCGGGCGGATCTGCGCGGCCAGCTCGCGCGCGTCCGCCGACACCTGCGCGCGCGCCTCGACGCCGAGCAGGTGCGCGGCCACGGCGGCGTCCAGCTCCTCGCTCCGAGAGGCGTGGAGGGCATCTCGGACGACGGCCCGCACCCACGTGCTCGGAGCCAGCCCGAGCCGCTTCGCACGAGTGCGAAGCGCCGCGAGCGTGGCCTCTCCGAAGTCGGTATCGAGCTTCGCGCGGCCCCCACGACGACGCTTCGCGCCGCCGTGACTCTGCCGCACAGCCTCCGCATCAGCCCGACCCGTGTTCACCTGGGAGTCGGTCCGCTGCTCCACCTGTACGCCAGAGTGGCAAGCAGTAGCCGTGTCGGACATTTCGCTGAAGCTCATGTCCTCCCCGGCTGCTTGCGAGGGGCCTCCGGCCCCCTCGACCCCCTGGAAGAGCGCATCACGTTCGGTGCTCATCGCGCACCTCCCACGACCAGCAGCCCGCCGTTCGCGCGGAGGCGCTTGACCTTCCGGTCAAGCTCCGCCCGGTGCGCCTCGGCGCGCTGCCGACGCTCGTCCTCGGTGAGCACCGGGCAGGTGTCGGCATGCCGCCCATAGGACGCAGCGGGGCGCGGCGAACAGGTGCACGTCGCCAGCTTGCGCCGCTCCGCCTCCCACCGCTCGATCTCCTTCTCCCGCTTCTTGGCCGCGGCCTCGGCAGCGCGCTGCGCGGCCTCTTCGGCAGCTGCGGCAACAGCCTGCTTGCGTCGTTCGCTCTCCTCGGCGGCAGCAACCTCGATCGCGGCCCTCTGCGCGAGGTACGCGGCCAGCTCGGATTCCGGGATCAGCTCGATCACGTCCCGGTTGTTCTCCATCAGGATCGACACGGCGAGGAAGCGCGCCGCGTCCTGAGCGCCCTTCACCACCGCGACCGGAGCCATCTCGTGCGTCGTCGTGATCTCGCCGAGCGGCTCGCCCTCACGACTCAGCACCGGCTCGATCCGGCGAGCCGCATTCACCGTGACCCTGCGGATGCTCACGAGCATCTCGGCGCGGATCACCGGATAGTCCTGGTGATCATCACCGGTGAGCTGGACCGACTCCGGGATCGACACCTCGACCGCCCACCCGATTCGGCGCAGGAACTCATCGATATCCACCGGCGGGAACCGCTTCGAGCCCTGAGCGTTGAACGCCAGCACGTCGCTGGGCTTGCGCGCCTTCATCGTGAGCCCGAGCGACTGCGGCGTCTCAGTGCTCGACATCATGATCAGACGCGGCGCGACCACCTGCCCGCTACGTGTGTGGCGCTTGTACGCCTCCGTGGCCCGGTGGTTGTCCGTGTATCGCAACGTCTCGTCATACGTCGGCGTGATGTCGAACCGGGCATCATCGTGGTGCGCGATCTTCGCTTCCCCAACGGCCTCCAGCGCATTGCGCCCCGGCGGCTGCACGTACGGCCAGTCGCAGCCGGCCAGAGCAACCAGCGCCTGAGTCTGCGCGGCGACCTCATCGGCGAGGATGCCCTTACCCGACCCCTTCGGTCCGCAGATCGTCAGCACCGACTTGTGCCACGTCGTACCGAGCCCCTCCGCGACCAGAGCGCTCCGCTTCTGCTCGTAGCGCGAACGGAGCAGCTCCAGCCGCGGCAGATCATCGGCGAACGCATCCCGATCAGCGACCTCGGCCGCAGCGAGCGTCATTCCATCCATCACCGCGCGCCGAAGCTTCCGCTTCCGGGCGGTGAGGCTCTTCCCTCCCTCGGCGGCCGACACGCGACCGGCCATGTGTGCGTCCAGCTCGGCGCTGAAGTCGAAGTTCGCCACGACGCGCCCGCGCCCGTACTGGTACTTGCCCGGGTTGCCGTCCTGCGTGCTGTCCGTCAAGTACGTTCGATCGGTCTGGTGCACGCCAGGGATCGCATCGGCCCGCCGCGACTCGTGCGGCAGGTACTCGCAGAAGTCGAAGAACGCCTTCGGCGCGGCACCGGAGCCCTTGTGCTGGTCCCCGCCCTCCTGAGCCACGACCTCCTTCGGCACCCGCACGCGGGCACTCGGGATCTCCAGCGCATTCGAGACCGTGCGGATCTTCGGGCGCTTCTCCTTGAACAGCAGCACGAGGTGCCAGTGCAAGCCCTTGAGACCGACGCACCGGCACTCCACGGTGCCCTCGTCCACTTCCACGAGGCGATCGAGCGGATGAGCGATGAATGCCGACCACATCGCACCGAACTGCTCCTCGAGCAGGGCGAGCCCGGCTTCCAGCTGCTCCTGGCTGCACATCGGCTCACCCGTCTCCGGGTGGTTCGCGTACTGCATCACCGAGAACACCCGCGAGAGCGTCTGAGCGCGCTTCACCTGCTCCGGAGTCTCGGCGGCCTTCTGTGCCTCAAAGAAGGCGCGGGCAGCCTCGATGTGCTCCGGCGACGAAGGCACCTCGAACGGCTCCACGTCATCGCTGGGATCAGCGCCCGGCACATCGAACGCGGAGTAGTCCACTGCGGTATCCGTTTCTGAAACGGATACGCGCGAACCCAAGGAGTCGCGCGTGCACACAGGCATCTGACCAGGGGAAACGTTGTTATCAGTGGTGTCTTCGTCGGTCGTGTATCCGATATCCGTTTTCTGAGCGGGAAAAAGTTTCGGCTCAGAGCCCATGTCCTCGCCGTTCGGAACGACGACGGGCAGCCCGCCTTCGGCGGGTGCCAGGCCAGGCCCTCCGGGCGGGGTCAGGTCGGCGGACACGAGGGCGCTGGTGCGGTCGGTGGTGCTCATCGGGCACCGCCCTTGCTGTAGCGCTTGATTACGGCCTGGTGCGTGACGCCGAGGGCGTCGCCGATCTTCGCCCAGGTCACCCCATCGGCGCGGGCGTCGGCGACGGCGATCTCGACGGACTCCTCCAGCACGGAGCGGAGCACGCCGAGGTCGTAGAGACGTGCCTCGGACTCGGCGAGGGAGGGGTCGCCCTGTCGCCAGCGGAAGCCGTTCACGTGGTCGAAGGCGGAGGAGTTGGCGCTCATCAGTGACCACCGCCCATCACGGCGGCGACCGCGGCGCGCTGTCGCGGGGTCAGGGGCGTGCGAGCCAGGCGTTCACCGGCCAGACGACCAGCAGCACGAGCGGCGGCGATGACGGGATCGAGGCCGTCTGCCTGCGGAGAAGGAGTGGAGCCCTGATCGAGGCCAGGGCGGTCGAGCGCGGATGCGCGGGGAACGTCGATAACGACAGACATCGGAAGTCCTCAGACATGAGTATCTTCCGGTTCCCCGCCACGGTAATTGGGCTGTTTGACCGGCTACTCATCCGGGAGCAGAACCCCGCGCTTCTAAGTCGCGGCCCCGGTGGGATCTTCTTGTCTGCAACCATTCTCCCACGAGTCGACTCACCATTGCAATGACGAGTCGACTCATGAGTCAGTCGCGACGCGGCTCTATACGAATGAGGTCGGGGTCGAACTTCACGTGACCGGGCGCGATGGGCTCGATGGTCACCGTCACCAGCTCGTCCACGAGCATCCGGCGGCGGTCCACGTCCAACGTCTTCCACTTCGCCTCGACCACCTCGCGGCGCTCCGCGGTGCCGACCGGCTCGTCCACGTCCGCGAGCAACTTCGCCGCCACCGACACCGAACGGTCGAGCAGCTCCGCGTCGATCTCATCGATGCGGGCCTTCACGTCGTTGATCGCCGCCGTGATCTCCAGGACCGGCTGATGGATGTCACGCAGCAGCGGGCTCAGCTCCTTCACCCGCTCGACCAGGGCGTTCCGCTCCGTCAGCAACTCCTCGTGATCTGGCCCATCGTCCTCCTGCGGCATCACGAGGTTGTGCACATCCACCGAGGACAAGCGGGTGAGCACCGCCTCGGTCACCATCGCATCGACGGGCTCGCGCTGGCGGGTGAGATGGAACTGCTCGCCGCAGCGATACGTCGGCTGCTTGCGGCTGTTCGTCCCAGAGACGAGCGTCGCCCCGCACTTGCCGCACAGGCCGATCGTGGACAGGAGGTACTTCGGCTGGTTACCCTGCCTCGCCGATCTCCGCACGTTGTCCTCCAGCTTCGACACCGCAGCCCGCCACGTCTGCTCACCGACGATGGGCGGGAACGCGTCGCCCTGCACCGGGTACAGCTCGCCCGACGCGTAGTGCTTGATGTAGCCAGCGTAGAGCGGGTTCGCCAGGAGGTAGCGCACGGCATCGACGGAGAACTCCGACCCGCGGGCGGTGAGATGACCGGCACCGTTCAGATCCTCGCGGATTCGCCGGATCGACAGCGACGGCTCGCCGAGGAACGCGGCGAAGGCCCGCCGGACGGCGTCGGCCTCCTCCGGGATCAGCTCGCCCTCTCGCGTCCACCCGAACGCCTTCCAGGCGCTCGTCGGGATGCCCTCGAAGCGTCGGCGCTCGTTCGACCTGATCTGACGCTCCGCCTTACGCCTGGCCTCGAACCGGGCCAGTGCCGCGAGCATCGTCGCTCGGAACTCACCGTCGGCCGTCGAGAGGTCGATCTCGCCGTCCACGGTGACGACCCGCAGCCCCAGGTCAATCAAGGTGTTGAGGTCCTTCGTGCTGCGCAGCAGCCGGTCCATGTCCACGGCGACCACCATCGAGAAGCGGCCCGCGCGGGCGTCGTCCAGCATCTCGGCCCAGCGGGTGCCAGCGCGGCGCTTCTTCGTCGCCGACACGGCGTTGTCCTCGTAGACCTCGACGACGTTCCAGTCCTTGGCCTCGGCCAGCGCCCTGATCTTCCTCAGCTGCGTATCGACCGTCCAGCGGTCGCCCTTGCGGTCCATGGAGGCGCGGACGTACGCGGCCACCTCGTTCGTCTTCCTCAGCGCTACCAGTTCGACCATGCAACCAAGCTTACGGAACGAGTGTCACAACCGCGACATGCTCTATCGCATGTCGATGACACCGGTCCCGAGCTCTATGCGACTCGTCCTGGCGCCTGCGGCGGCCAAAAGTGGAAAAGGCGAACCCAATTGGCGCGCGAAGTGGTGCACGCGGAAGTAAGCGCCGTCGGCCCCAAGTTCTTCTGCGGCCACAGCCAAATCGACGCTTTGCGCAAGGGCATCGGCTCCGCTCTGAGTGGCAGAAGTGGGATGCGGAGTCCAATGGCCGAAGGAAAGGAAACCGATATTTTTACGAGTGTTCACACCTGGATCAACCGGTCCGTGAGAGTTTCTATTCCGGACTTGCCGCCCCGCAGCTCATCACGTGCGAGGGCAGTCTGCTTTCTCCAGTCTCAGTGCTCGTAGGTCTCCAGATCGTTGTTCTTCGACTCGCGGGTCAGAAGAATGAAGATCGCGGAGACCCCTCCCAAAGCGATCAGGTACCACAGCACCGGCGCAATCTCGCCCTGGGACTTGGCGAAGATCGAGGTGATGATGGTGGGAGTAAAACCCGCCCCGATGAGTGTGGCCAACTGGTAGCCCATGGATGCGCCGGTATACCGCGCTGAGGTTCCGAATTGTTCCGATACGAACGCTGCCAGGGGCCCGTAGATCGCTGCGTGAGAACACAGTCCGATGACCATCGCGAGGAAAATCAACCCTGGGTTGCCCGAGGCGTACCAGCCGAACATGGGAAAGATCAGCATCAGGTAAATGACGGTCCCCGCGATCATGATCGGCTTGCGCCCCACCACGTCGGAGAGTCGGGCCCAGCCGACCACGCACGGAATGCTGATCACGGAGGCAAGAGCGAACAGATATAGAACCAGGGAACGATCGGCGCCGTTGTCGACCGCGTACCCGATGGCGAAGATCGAGATCACCGCCTGCAGGGCAAAACCGCCTGCCCCGCCCAGCATCACCAGAATCAGGTTCTTCGGGCGACGGAGAATTTGCCAGATGGGCAGTTTGGGTTTGTCGCCCAGCTTTTCCTCTTCCTCCACCGCTTCCTTGAAAATCGGGGATTCGGAGACTTTGGACCGAATGAAAATGCCCACCGCGAGCAGAACCACGCTCAACAGGAACGGGATTCTCCACCCCCACTCCAGAAAGGCATCCCCGGTCCAGTGGTTCGCAAGTCCCATCACGGTGGTGCCCAGAGCGGCGCCCATGGGCGCTCCGGCGTTGGTGAAGGAAGCGGCGAAGCCTCGCTTTCCCCCTTTTGCATGTTCGAGGGCCATCAACGCTGCCCCTCCCCATTCACCGCCGATCGCGATTCCCTGAAGGACCCTCAAGACGATCAGAATGACCGCACCCCAAGAGCCGATACTTGCCTGACCGGGTACCAACCCGATCAGCGTCGATGCCGACCCCATGGACAGCATCGACAGTACGAGCATCCTCTTTCGACCGAGACGGTCACCGAAGTGACCGAAGACGGCTCCTCCCAGGGGCCGCGCAATGTAGCCTGCCGCGAATGTGCCGGCCGAGGCGATAGCCCCGGCCAGCGGGTCCAGGTTTGTGAAGAAAACATGTGGGAAAACCAGCGCTGTCGCCGTCGCGTACAGCAGGAAATCGTAGAACTCGATCGTGCTGCCGATGAAGCTCGACGCAATGACTCTTCGAGCCTCGCGTTGTTTGTCCCTTGCGCCGAGCCGCTCTGCTCGGACTTCCGAAGCGGGGATGCTCATTTTTTATCTGGCCTCTCTGCTGACTGACGCCGTGGCATCACGAGTAGAACCTCAAGACGGACCGGGCGACGACGGCCGGCTTGGACGCGCCCTCGGATGTCACCGCGTTGTCGATCTCCACCTGGACCCCGCCTTCGATGTCCTTGACCTCCGCGAGAATCGAGGTCATGCAGACGCGGTCTCCGACTTTCACGGGAGAAGGGAAACGAACCTTCTCCAAGCCGTAGTTGATCTTGGTGGAAACATCCGTGACGTCGAGGATTTCGGCAAACATCGGCAAGGTGAGGGACAGCGTTAAGAATCCGTGGGCGATCGTCGTCCCGTACGGACCGTTCTTGGCACGCTCGGGGTCGACGTGGATGTACTGGTGGTCGCCGGTGGCATCCGCGAACGTATTGACCTGCTCCTGGGTGATTCTCTGGGCCTTGCAGGGGCCGAGTTCTTTGCCCACGAGGTCCTTGAGTTCGGCGAGAGTGGTGTTGACGATGGCCATGGTGGTCTCCTGACGTTGTGCTGTTGTTGTGATCCCGTGGGGATCAGTAGGTCTTGCGCAAAAGGTTCTTCTGGATCTTTCCCGTGGTGGTCCGAGGCATTTCCCCGACCACCAGGACTTCGCGGGGAATCTTGTACTTGGCCAAGCGCTTCGCCAAGTGTTCGCGGATTTGGTTTCCCGTGTGGCTTGCCGCGGATTCGAGGACCACGAAGGCCACTCCGGATTCACCCCATCGCTCGTCCTCGACGCCGATCACGGCCGCTTCCGAGACAGCCGGGATGTTGAGCAGGGCGTTCTCCACCTCGGCCGGATATACGTTTTCTCCGCCGGAGATGTACATGTCCTTCATGCGATCGTGGACGCGCAGATAGCCCTCGTCGTCTACGCTTCCGACGTCGCCGGTGTGGTACCAGCCGTCCTGCAGCACCGAGGCGGTTTCCTCCGGCTTTCCCCAATAACCACTCATGAGGTTTGGGCCGTGGGCCCAGATTTCCCCTGCCTGGCCGGATGCCACATCTTTGCCGTCCAGATCGACGATGCGCGACTCGGTGAAGAAGTGCTCTTTGCCCGCCGTGCCGGCTTTGACTATGCCGTCTCGCGGATCGAGCATCCTCACGCCAGGGGCCGTCTCGGTCATCCCGAATCCTTGGCTGATGGAGATCCCCTTGGCCGCCCACGTGCGGAACATGCGCTCGGGCAACGGAGCGCCGCCGACCATGAGATTTCGCAGCATGGACAAGTCCGCTTCGTCGAACCCCTCTTCGTGGGACAGCGCATCGAGCATCGCCGGAACCATGAACGCCGTGTTCACCCGGTGTTCCGTGAGGGCTTTGAGCGCATCGGCCGCTTTGAACCGTCGATGGATGAGAATCCGTCCGCCCATCATGAACGTGGGGACTGCCAGCATGTTCAAACCAGCGATGTGAAACAGCGGGGCCGCAGCGAGGTTGACGTCGTTCTGCCGAAAGTCTTCCCCGATGAGCGCGTTGAGGTATTGGAAGAGCAGGGCACGGTGGCTGAGCATGACCCCTTTGGGTCTTCCGGTGGTCCCCGACGTGTACATGATCAGGGCCGTATTGTTCTCGTCGAGTGGAATGGTCGCGTCGTCGGTCCCACCGCTGGCGACCAACGGCTCGTACTCACCCTCGTCTACCCCGAACCACGTGATCTTCGGGCCCAGAGCCGTGCGCAATTGGTCCGCATTCTGGGCCTGGTCCTCGCCGTAGAAGACCACCGCGGGAGTGCAATCGCGCAGGATGTAGTCGACTTCCGGAGCCGCAAGCCGTGGATTGATCAGCACGCACACGGCGTCGATCAGCGTCGCCGCGAAGAAGACTTCCAGCAGAGCCGGGTGGTTGAACCCCGCGTACGCGACGCGGTCGCCGGGGCGGATTCCGAGAGTCGTGAGAGCGTCGGCCAGCCGGTTGACCCGCTCAGCGACTTCCGCGTACGTCGTTTCGGATCCCTCGAAGCTGAAAGCGATATCTTCCCCGCGGATCTTGGCGCGGCGCGCGGGATAGGTTCCTATTCCGTATTCAATGGTGGTCATGAGAACTCCTTCGTCCTGGACCGGTGATGCTATGTGTTGGTGCGAGGCAGAAACGAGCCAATACCGGTCAGCGAGCGCCCCACGATCAAGCTGTTGATCTCATGCGTCCCCTCGTAGGAGTAAATGGCTTCGGCATCCGCAAAGTACCGGGCGACGTCGGCCTCCAACGTGATTCCGTTCCCGCCGCAGACCTCTCGGGCCAGGGCAACGGTCTCGCGCATACGAAGACACACGGTCGATTTGGTGAGGGCCGAATGCTCGTCGCGGTAGGAGCCGTTTTCTTGCGCCTCGGACAAGGAAGCGCAGAGTGACAGTGCTTGTGCGACGTTTCCTTGCATTCGGGCCAGTTTCTCTTGGACCAGCTGGAATGAACCCAGCGGTACCCCGAACTGCCGGCGCCGGTCCACGTAACGCAGTGCCGCCTCGAACGCCCCTGCGGCCACGCCCGCCGCGATCCACGCGACGTCCGAACGCATGAGGCGCAACATCCTTGCGACGTCTTTGAAGGAATGAACGTTCTTCAGGCGCAACGACTCCTGGACCGACACGTCCTCCAGCGTGATTTCCGCATTCTGCACGATGCGCAATGCGGTTTTGCCGGAAATGGTCTCCATGCTGACACCGGGTGCTTCGCTGGGCACCAGGAAACCTTTGACCTCGCCATCGTCGTCGTCGCGGGCGAAGATCGCCAACCAGTCAGCCTGGGTGGCCGCGCCGATCCAACGTTTGGTTCCGTTGATTCGCCAGGTCTCGCCCTCGCGCCGGGCCGAGGTGGCCAATCCGCCTGCGACGTCGGAACCGTGCTCGGGCTCGGTGAGACAGAAGACGCCGAAGCGTTCCCAGGAAGCAATCTTGGGGCGCCATTCGGCGACCATCTGATTGTCGCCGCCCTCGAGCACAGCGGTTCGGAACAAGCCCGCTTGTGCCGTGTGGAACGTTGCCACCGAGGCGTCCGTCCGCGCTAGGGTGAAGCACCGGAACCCACGAAATATGGGGCGGGGGTCGGCCTCGAGGGCCGCCGGTTCCACCAAATCCAGATCCACGAGTGGTTGCACGATGGCCTGTGGGAAGCGCGCCTGGTCCCACGCCTCGTTGACAAGGGGTGCGACATCACGCTCGAGGGTTTCCTGAAGGGTCAGGACGAGTCCGCGCTCACTATCGTTCAGCGAGGCGGAAACTCCCAGTGGATCGGACAGCGGAAAAAGCGTCCGAGTCGGATCTGCTGTCATCGACATCTCAGGCCTCCTGCCCCGGGTTCTCGCGCGGCGTCAATCCCAGAAGGTGGGCCGCATTGTTCTTGAGGATGTCCTCGCGAATGTCCTCGCGGAATTCCCTTTTCTCGAAGGCTTTGAGCCAAGCACCGGGCTGGATAAGGGGGTAATCGGTGCCGAACAGTACGCGGTCCGGAAAGAATCGATTGGTGGCCCGGACGAGGGAATCGGGGAAATACTTAGGCGACCAGCCGGACAGGTCGATGTGGACATTGGTCTTATGCGTGGCGATGGAGTTGGCTTCCTCCTGCCACGGAACCGAAGGATGGGCCATGATCACGTCGAGATCGGGAAAATCCGCTGCGACGTCGTCCAACAACATTGGATGGGACAATCGCGCTTTGATTCCGCCGCCCCCTCGCATGCCTGCGCCGATACCGTTCTGGCCTGTATGGAAGAGCGCCGGGACGCCGAGCTCCGTGATCGCCGACCACAGAGGATAGAAGTTCTCATCCGAAGGATCGAAGTCCTGGAGCGAGGGATGGAATTTGAATCCCATGACACCGTGATCGTGTACGAGCGTGCGGGCCTGCTCTATTGCCGCTTCACTCTTGCGGGGGTCCACCGAGCCGAAGGGGATCAGAACGTCAGCATGGTCCGCGGCCTGCTCGGCGATTTCTTCGGAGCTGATGGGGGCGTGATGAAGTGCGGTCTCCGCATCAACCGTGAACACCACGGCTGCCATGCCCCAATCCCTGTACCTCTGAGCGATGGCCTCCAGACGCGGAGTACGGTCCCCGGACCTGAAGTACTTTTCCGAGGCAGCGATGAACTCCCGTGGCATTGACTGGTGTCCGTGAGAGTCTTCCTCGATATGGGTATGGATGTCGATGGCCGAGACGTGTGCGGGGTCCACAGCGCATTCGTAGCGAGACATGATCAGCTCTCCTCGGGCCGGAGCTCTTCGGGCAGGGGCAGAAACTCTTCGCCGACGGGTTGGCGGTGCGCACTCACTAGTGCCGGAAGGTCCCTGGCCAGATCGTCGTAACTCCAGCCGCCGTCGTGGTATTCGGTGGCCTCGGGCAGCGGGTGCGTCCACACTTGCAACCGGTCACCGCCGATGCCTAGCACCTGGCCGGTCTCGCCCAGATCGCCGCCGACGAGGTACGCGACCAGACCCGCGACGTCCTCCGCGGTGCCGAACCCTAGGTCATGGCGGAAGAACGCGGGCATAGGGCTCTGCCGGTCCTCGGCCTCGATGGCTTTACGGAAATAGGGGACGGTGCGGGTCATGGCGGTCGAGGCCACAGGTATTGCGGCATTGATCTGCACGCCGGCTTTCTTCATTTCCAGGGCCCAGGTGCGGACCATACCGACAATTCCTGCTTTGGCGGCGGCATAATTCGTTTGGCCGAAGTTGCCGCGCTGACCGGTTGGAGAGCCGATGCAGACGATGGAACCTTGAACGTCGTTTTCCTTGAAGTGGCGGTAGGCCTCTCGAACGCAGGTGAACGTTCCGCGCAGGTGAACTTGAATCACCGAGTCGAAGTCGTCGTCGCTCATTTTGAGGACTGACTTGTCCCGGAGTATCCCGGCGTTGGTCACGAGCCCGTCCAGACGGCCGAAGGCCTTGAGCGACGCAGAGACCAACAGCGTGGCGGCGTCGGTAGTGCCCACCGGTACGGCACACGCGACGGCTTTGCCGCCCTCTTCCCGGATGCGGGAAACAGCAGAATCCGCAACGATCTGGTCGACGTCGTTGACGACCACGCTGGCGCCCTGGCGCGCGATCTCACGAGCGTAGGCCAAACCCAGCCCGGCTCCCGCGCCGGTCACGATGATGGCCTTGTCCTGCAACGTCATATCCACTCCTCATGTGATTTGGGTGACATCTGCAGCCACCTAAACGCAATTAGTTGAAAAAGTCAATCATTGGTTCGTTCTATGATGTCCTCATGAACAAGCGATGTGATGTGCAGCGGACGGTCGGCGATGCCCGAGATGAAGGGGGGATGCCCCTGGAATCCACCGAAATCGCGGGCGATGCAGTATTTCTGCTCGAGAAGCTGGGGGCGGTCGGCACCCTCGATGCGAATCGCGAGCTGAAAGATTTCGGCCTGAATGCGAGATCGTTCAGCGTTCTCAGCCTCGCTGGGGAGGATGAAGCGCCAACGCAGAAGGCGCTGGCGGAGATGCTCACGCTGGACCCCAGTCAGATCGTGTCTTTGGTTGACCGTTTGGAGAGCGAGGGACTGGTGGAGCGCATTCCCGACGGTCGAGACCGGCGCATTCGACGCATTCGGGCCACCGCGGAGGGGGATGAAGTGCGCAGGGTTGCGCGGGTGCAGGTCCTTCGTGCTCAGGAGCGGACTCTGGGCGAGTTGCGTGCCGAAGAGGTTCAGCAGCTGATCGGCCTACTGGGTAAGGCCCTGTTCGGCCGTGATCAGAGCGCCCTGAAGTCTGACGTCGATTCCGCCTGAGCGCCCGAGGCCTCGCTCGCTCATCGGGCCGGAGGTCCCATCTCGGCTCCTCGCTTTTGCGCGCTCGTCTTTTACGGCGTCGCTACATGATCGCCTTCACAGTATTCCAAATCACATGTACTCTTGCTGAGAACGTAAACGAACCATGTTCGTTAAATGGACTCACAAGATGCCTTCGCCGGCCGTCGATACATGTTGGGACGTAGCGCGAAGAGAAAAGAGAAGGACTCATGGCCTGGAACATGCCGGCCGAGACGGATCCGCACGAGCGGACCTGGATGGCCTTTCCCTGCGGTGGAGAAACGCTCGGTTCCTCGGAGACCCAACGGGAAGAAGGCTACGAAGCCTGGGCCGCGGTCGCTCGGACGATCGCCGAATTCGAGCCCGTGACGATGGTCGCTGATCCCTCCGAAACTCAGCGTGCTCGGCGGATGCTGGGGGCCAACATCGACATCGTCGAGGCGCCGGTGGACGAGTTCTGGATGCGTGACGTCGGACCGACTTTTGTCCGGGACGTCGAAGATCCGCAACGCCTCGGCGCGGTCGATTGGATTTTTAACGGCTGGGGTGCCAATGAGTGGGCTGAGTGGGAGAAATCCGCTGGTCTGGCCCGATTTGCAGCGGAAGTTGCAGGCGTCGAGCACGTCTCATCCGTTCTGGTCAATGAGGGCGGGGGAATTCACACTGACGGACAGGGAACTGTCCTCGCGACCGAAACCGTCCAACTCGACCCTCGCCGAAATCCTTACGCGGATCGGCAGCGTGTCGAGTCCGAACTCGCCCGGACCCTTGGCGCACGGAAAGTCATCTGGCTTCCTCGCGGACTGACGAGGGACTATGACGATTTTGGAACCAACGGCCACGTGGATATCGTTGCAGCCTTTGCGTCCCCTGGCACCGTGCTCGTGCACTCTCAGGAAAATCCGGAGCATCCGGATCACGCCGTCTCGCAGGAAATCCGCCGCTCGCTCGAAGGCCAGAGTGACGCCGAAGGACGCCCGCTGAACATCGTGAGTGTTCCCGCACCGAGCCGGATCAGCGACGATTTCGGGCCCGTGGACTGGAGCTACATCAACCATTACGTCGCCAATGGGGCCGTCATTGCGTGCTCCTTCGGGGACGATCGCGCCGATGGGCGCGCACGTGAAATCCTCTCCGAGGCCTATCCCGGAAGAGAAGTGGTTTCCGTCGAAGCGCGGCCGATCTTCGACCGCGGCGGAGGAATCCACTGCATCACCCAGCAGCAGCCCGCGGCGGGTGATCGTCCGTGACAAGAGTGGACGTCGTAGAAGCCAGCATTCGCGAACTACGAGCGGCCATGGAGATGGGGCAAACCACGTGCGAGCAGATTCTCGACGAATATCTCGCCCGCATCGATGCCTACGACTCCGGGGGACCCGGTCTCAATGCCGTCGTCGTGCGGAACCCGGAAGCCAGAGCGGAAGCCCAGGCCTCGGACCGACGCCGTGCTCGTGGAGAGACCCTGGGACCGCTCGACGGAATCATCTACACGGCCAAGGACAGCTATCTCGTCAAGGGCCTGACCGCCGCGGCCGGGAGCCCCGCCTTCGCCGATTTGGTCGCTCAGAAGGATGCCTTCACGATCGAGCGGCTCCGTGCTGCCGGGGCCATCTGCATCGGCCTGACCAATATGCCGCCCATGGCAAATGGGGGAATGCAGCGCGGCGTCTACGGTCGCGCCGAAAGTCCGTACAACGCCGGGTGGCTGACCTCGGCTTTCGGCTCGGGGTCCTCCAACGGCTCGGGGACCGCTACTGCGGCCAGTTTCGCGGCCTTCGGGCTAGGGGAGGAGACCTGGTCGAGCGGTCGGGCCCCAGCCTCGTGCAACGCTCTTTTCGCCTATACCCCTTCTCGCGGAGTCATCTCGGTGAGGGGCAATTGGCCGCTTGTGCCCACGATGGACGTCGTAGTTCCGCATACCCGTACCGCCGCGGATCTCGTCGAGGTTCTTGACGTCATCGTCGCGGACGATGCCGATTCCCGCGGCGACTTCTGGCGGTCCCAGGACTGGGTCGACATCCCCAAATCCTCGAGCGTGCGGCCGGAGTCGTACCTCCCTTTGGTCGCGCGGAACACGACCGAGGCGAAAGACCGCCTGAATGGCCTGACCCTGGGCGTTCCCCGGATGTACATCAATGCTGATCCCGAAGCAGGAATCGCTCGAGCGCCGGGAATCGGGGGCTCGACGGGCCGGCGGATCGAGACACGGGCGAGCGTTGTCGAACTGTGGCGGCAGGCAAAAGCAGACCTGGAGGAAGCCGGGGCGCGCGTCGTCGAGGTGGACTTCCCCGTGGTGAGCCGGTACGAGGGCGACCGCCCCGGAGCGCCCACGATTCGGACGCGTGGACTGGTCAAACCTGAGTACTTGGATCGGGAGATCCTGGACCTTTCCGCGTGGGCTTGGGACGACTTCCTCCGAGCCAACGGGGACGAAGGAATCTCCGAACTCGCGGCCGTCAATGGCGAGACGATCTTTCCCGCGCCCGAGGGTGCCCTGCCGGACAGATACGACGGATTCGACGACGACATCGCCGAATATCCCGCATTTATTCGCGAAAACCCCATTGATTCCTTCCGGGATATCCCCGAATTGGCGCAGGGGGTCGCGGGGCTCGAGGAAACGCGCCGAGTCGACCTGGAGAACTGGATGGAGGAGAGGGGCCTTGACGCCGTTCTGTTCCCCGCCATGGCCGATGTGGCCCCTGCTGATATGGACGTGGATCCAGATTCCGCGGACCTGGGCTGGCGCAATGGTGTGTGGGTCGCCAACGGGAACCTGGTCATGCGCCACCTGGGCATTCCGAGCGTCACCGTCCCTATGGGGACCATGCCGGATACCGGGATGCCCGTTGGTCTGACATTCGCTGGGCGCGCGTATTCGGACAACGATCTCCTAGGCATCGGTCTTGCCTTCGATGCGCTCGGCCCTCGCCGGACGGCGCCACCCCGAACGCCCCGACTTCAGGGATAACCGCTTCCTGGCGCGGAAGCGCTCCCATCCATCATTCGAATCCAATGACTCACCAGGAGGAACTCATGTCCTCGTCCTCACAGCGGAGAAAAGACCCCGGCCGTTCCGGTGTCACCATCCACACGTCCACGTCGCCGATCGTCCAGCGTTCGGACTCCGCCGTCACCATCGTCGGGGACGGCAAGAAAAAACAGGCGAAAGGTCTGAGTGCCGCCAGCATTGGCCTGGTGGGCGCGACCGTCATCGGCGTCTCCACGATCGCTCCCGCCTACACGCTCTCCGGTGCGCTGGGGCCCACCGTCTCGGTCGTGGGTTTTCACTTGCCGGCGATCTTCTTGCTCGGCTTCATCCCGATGCTCCTCGTGGCTCTCGGATACCGGGAGCTCAACTCCGCAATGCCCGACTCCGGAACCACATTCACTTGGGCTACCAAAGCTTTCGGCCCGTGGGTCGGGTGGATGGGTGGCTGGGGGCTCTTGGCCTCGACCGTGCTGGTGCTGTCCAATCTCGCGGGGATCGGCGTTGATTTCTTCTATCTGCTGTTGTCGCAGATTTTCCGCAACGATGCGATCGCCGACCTGACACGCAACGTCCCGCTCAACGTGGTGACGTGCCTGGTTTTCATGGCCGGTGCCTGTTTGATCTCTTACAGGGGAGTCGAGGAGACCAAGCGCTTCCAAATTTTTCTCGTGAGTTTTCAGCTGTTGATCCTGATCGGATTCTCGGTCGTCGCTATCGTTCACGTCGCCAACGGAACCGCATTTGACGGGCATATGCCCAGCATCGAATGGTTCAACCCATTCGGCGTGGACTCGTTCTCGGCATTCTCCGCGGGTGTCTCTCTATCGGTTTTCATCTATTGGGGTTGGGACACCGTCCTCACACTCAATGAGGAGACCGAGGGGTCGGACAAGACGCCGGGCAGGGCGGCCCTGCTCGTCATAGCTATCGTCGTCGTACTGTACCTGCTGGTCGCCTGCGCAACCCTCGCATATTCGGGCGTTGGGAACGGGGATTTGGGATTGACCAACGGGAACATCCAGGAGAATGTCTTCGCCGCCCTGGCAACCCCCGTTCTGGGGCCGCTCGGCATTCTCATGTCGATCGCGGTGCTCATGTCCTCCATCGCTTCGCTGCAGTCGACCATGGTTTCCCCGGCCCGCACTATGTTGTCCATGAGTTTCTATGGGGCGCTTCCCAAGGGGCTGTCCCGGATCCATCCGAAATTCCAGACACCCAGCACCGCAACCGTGACATCGACCGTTGTCGCGGCGGTTTTCTACGCGATCATGCGTTTCGTCTCCGAAGACGTCCTCTGGGATACGATTTCGGCTCTGGGCCTGATGGTGTGCTTCTACTACGGACTGACGGCGCTCGCGTGTGTGTGGTACTTCCGCCGGTCTTCCCTGCGGTCCCTGCGGACTTTCTGTACCCAGCTTCTGGGGCCGTTGTTAGGCGGGATCCTTCTGTTGATTTTCTTCGTGCGAACGACGATCGATTCTTTCGACCCGTCGTACGGTTCCGGCTCGTCGCTCTTCGGGATCGGTCTGGTCTTCTACTTGGGCGCCGGCATGATCGTGTTGGGCCTCGTCGTCATGTTCGCGCTCTCGCGTCTGATTCCGTCCTTCTTCCGCGGTGAGATCGAAGTCGCGCCCGGGGCGGTGGACCGTGCGTAATGGGCATTTGCCCTTGCGCCATTTTGACTCAGGCTGCTGCGAGATGAGTTCGCAGGCGTTGCTCCAAGCCGTCCAGGAGGCTCGGAAGCCCGAGGTCGAGTGCTTGCTCGGCGGCCATTGGGCCGCTGAGATGCTCTCTGTCCTTCTGCAAGCGGGCCATGAGCGCGAAATCCGGGCTGAGCTTTCCCGGGTTGAAGATGTCGGCGGGAGCCGCGGCGTCCAGGGCCGTGCCGAGGAGGAAAGATTCGAGGGTTTCGATGACCCTCAATATTTCGGCCTCGGGCCAGCCGGACTTGAGGAACGCCTGTGCGACGGCTTCGTACATCGCCAGCGTCTGGGGCGCCTCGGCCACCGGGGTCAGGGCGAGCGTCGCGACGACGTATGGCTGAGCCGCGAACGCTTCGAAATAGGACCGTGCCCAGGCCTCCGTGGCCGAGCGCCACTCCGAGGCTGCCTCGGCCCGATTTCCAGTACTGTCCGAGCGACGGCTGAGTTTTACCAGATCGGCGATGTCGATTCCGCGCACCACATCGTCCGAGATCTTGGCGAAGACCTCGTCGCGGGAGGCCACATGGTTGTACAGCGACGACACGGCGACTCCGAGCCGCTTGGCCAGCATGGTCATCGTGAAACTCTCCCCGTGGGACTCCAGAAGTTCCCGCGCGGCGTGCACGATGTTCTTCGAGGTCAGGATCGTCTGGGCAGGCCGGCCCGGCCTTCTCGTGGCTTTTTCCATCACGCAGACGACCTTACCCGCGCGCCGCTGCAACGCCCGGCAGGCACCTGATGTGCGGCACACTTCACAAATTTCATCTTCGTCGCTACCATAAACGAAACACATTCGTTTATTTCCTCCCCACCTCACGAAAGGTCTGAACATGAGTGCCAACCCTCATAATCCTCAGCAATCCGAGTGGTCCGTCCGCGAGTCCGACGTTGTCGTGATCGGTGCCGGCCCTTCCGGCTTGGCCGCCGCAACTGAACTGCGCAAGGCGGGCAAAAGCGTTACGGTGCTCGAGGCCCGCGAGCGCGTGGGAGGGCGCACGTGGTCGCAGGTCATCGACGGCGCGTTCCTCGAGATCGGCGGCCAGTGGATTTCCCCTGATCAGACCGTGCTCACCGAGTTGGTCGACGATCTAGGGCTCAAGACCTTTTCTCGGTACCGCGAGGGAGAGAACATCTACCGTTCGCCGAAGGGCACCGTGACCCGATACGCGGGAGAGATGTTCCCGGTCTCCGCGGAAACCGAGCGCGAGATGGAGCGTCTGATCGAGATTCTGGACGGCCTGGCCGCGGAGATCGGGCCGACCGAGCCGTGGGCTCACCCCAAGGCGCGTGAATTGGATACGATCTCCTTCCATCACTGGCTGCGCGAGCAGTCCTCGGACGAAGAAGCCTGCAACAACATTGGCCTGTTCATCGCGGGCGGCATGCTGACCAAGCCGTCTCACGCTTTCTCAGCGCTTCAGGCTGTCCTCATGGCTGCCTCTGCCGGGTCCTTCTCGCACCTCGTGGACGAGGACTTCATTCTCGACAAGCGGGTCCTCGGCGGAATGCAGTCCGTTTCTCTTGCCCTTGCCGAGCGGTTGGGCGACGACGTCATAACGGGTCATCCCGTGCGCGTCCTCCGGTGGCAGGAAGCGGACCCCGAGTACCCGGTTCTGGTTGAGGCGGAAAAGTTCTCGGAAGACGGCCAGGCCAGTGGCTCGGGCATCCTCGTGCGGGCGAAGCGGGCCATTGTTGCGGTTCCGCCGAACCTTTACAGCCGCATCTCCTACGTGCCGGCTTTGCCCCGACGCCAACATCAGCTGCACCAGCATCAGTCCCTGGGCCTGGTCATCAAGGTTCACGCGGTGTACGACACGCCTTTCTGGCGGGAAAAGGGTCTGTCCGGTACGGCGTTCGCCGCGGACTCATTGGTCCAGGAGATCTACGACAACACCAACTACGACCCCGAAACCGGCGAGGAAGAATCCCGCGGAACGCTCGTTGGCTTCGTCTCCGACGAGAATGCTGATCGCATGTTCGAGATCTCGGCGGAAGAGCGCAAGGAAGCCATCCTGACCGCGATGGCCGAATTGCTGGGTGAAGAGGCCAAGAACCCCGTGGTCTACTACGAGTCCGACTGGGGCGCCGAGGAATGGACCCGCGGAGCCTACGCGGCGAGCTATGACCTGGGTGGTCTCCACCGGTACGGCAAAGATCAGAGTGAGCCCGTGGGGCCGATCCACTGGTCCTGCTCGGATATTGCCGCCGAGGGGTATCAGCACGTGGACGGAGCAATTCGTATGGGTCTGAAGACAGCTGCGGATATTGTGGACTCACTATGAGATACATCGTTGGTTATTCCGCAAACCGCCGCGGTAGGGAAGCGCTGAACCTGGGCGTGGCACTGGGGCGCTCGATGGGTGCCGAACTTGACGTGGTTCTGGTCCTGAAAGCCGAGGATGCGTATGCCGGGGCACTGCGCGGTCCCGGCAATTACGCCGACCTCGTGAAGAATCAAGCCAAAGAGTGGCTCCAGGAGGCCGCGGAAATGGTTCCGGACGACGTTGTCGCCAGGTACCACATTCGCCGTTCAGTGAATGCCGCGACCGGTCTGATGGAAATGGCCGAGGTTGTCAATGCAGGTGCCATAGTCGTCGGGAGCTCGTCGAAGAGCTCTTGGCTGTGGCACGGCATTGGCTCCGTCGACAATGCGCTGCTGCACCGTGCCGCATTGCCGGTCATTATTGCTCCTCGTAATTACGAGAATTCCGCGTCGATCACCGCGATCGACTGTGCGGTGAGCCCCAAGTACGACTCGATCGGTTTGGTCGAGGAAGCCATTGCGACGCTCAATCGGACCGGAATCCCTGTGCGATTGGTGTGCATGGTGGACGGTTCTGCGGAAGACGACGAAGGCCGGGTGCAGGAAGCCGTTGAGGGGCTGGTTGCCGACTCCAGCGTCAGGCCGGATGAGCCTGAAAAGTTACGGGTCGTCGTTGGGCACGGTCGAGGAATATCGGAAGCCGTCGAATCTCTCGATTGGGAGCAGGGCGCGGTCCTCATGGCCGGATCCTCCAAGCTAGCCCAAAGGGGAGAGCTTTTTCTCTCCACCACTACGTCGAAGATCCTGTCGAAGCTGCCTATTCCCATCGTCGTGGTGCCGAGGGACTATCACCCCGGACGATACGGCTCCGAGGCCCAGCCCTGGACCGGTCAGCTCAAAGCGGTGAATCCCCAACAGCCCCGGAATGGCGGGAACTGAAGGGCATGAAACAAAAATTGAGTATTGGTTAACTACGGTAGACTTCGTGCCGTAGGACACGTGAAAGAGGTGTGATTCCATGGCCATCGATATTGATCAGCTATTGGCCCAAGTTCCCACAGGATTATTGATTGGTGGCCAGTGGCGCGATGCCTCTGACGGGTCCACATACGAGGTCGATAACCCCGCAACCGGCGAGACGATCGCGACCCTCGCGTCCGGTACGAGCGATGATGCCCGTACCGCAATGGACGCGGCGTGCGCGGTCCAAGCCAAATGGGCCGCGACTTCCGCACGTGAGCGCTCGAATATTCTCCGTCGTGCTTTTGACCTGGTTCAGGAGCGCAAGGAGGAGTTCGCGACTCTCATGACCCTGGAAATGGGCAAGCCATTGGCCGAGGCACGCGGTGAGGTCGCGTACGGCGGCGAATTCCTTCGGTGGTTCTCCGAGGAGGCCGTGCGCGATTACGGTCGGTATGCGCCAACTCCGGAAGGAAACCTTCGGATGCTGACCGTGCGCAAGCCGGTTGGACCCTGCTTGCTCATTACGCCGTGGAATTTCCCCTTGGCGATGGGCACGCGCAAGGTTGCCCCGGCCGTGGCCGCGGGCTGCACCATGGTGCTCAAGCCTGCCCGGCTAACCCCTTTGACGAGCCAATATTTCGCCAAAACCATGGTCGACGCGGGCCTTCCCGCTGGTGTCCTCAACGTGGTTTCCGGAGCCTCGGCGTCGGCGATCTCCAATCCGATCATGGAAGATCCGCGTTTGCGCAAGGTATCTTTCACCGGGTCCACCCCGGTCGGCAAGCAGCTGATGGTCAAAGCCGCGGACAATGTTCTGCGCACGTCCATGGAACTCGGGGGGAATGCCCCGTTCATCGTCTTCGAAGACGCCGACATCGACGATGCCGTCCAGGGCGCGATGGGCGCGAAGATGCGCAATATCGGGGAGGCCTGCACCGCGGCGAACCGGTTCATCGTCCATGAGTCCGTGGCCGAGGAATTCGGAAAGAAATTCGCCGAGAAAATCAGTGCCCTCAAGGTCGGAAACGGTCTGGAAGACGGAATCACTTGTGGCCCCCTCGTCGAGAAGAAGGCCCAGGAATCCGTGACGGCACTCGTGGAAGATGCGACCCAGCGCGGGGCCCGCATTCTGGTCGGTGGAAAACCCGGTGAGGGCGCGGGATACTTCTTTGAACCCACGGTCCTGGTGGATGTACCACGGGATGCCCGGGTCATCCAGGAAGAAATCTTCGGACCGGTGGCCCCGATCATTACCTTCTCCACGGAAGAGGAGGCATATGAGCTGGCCAACGACACCGAATACGGCCTCGCGTCTTACGTGTACACGCAGGATCCTTCGCGCATGTTCCGCGTTTCGGATCACCTCGAGTACGGGCTCATGGGCTTCAACGCAGGAGTCATCTCGAATGCTGCCGCACCGTTCGGCGGTGTCAAACAGTCCGGACTGGGCCGTGAAGGCGGGGCCGAAGGCATCGCCGAATACACGACGACCCAGTACATCGGCATCAAGGATCCTTACGCCGGTCGGTGACGGCGACGGAGCCTGATCCGATCCAGAAAGCTCACCCCATAAGAAGGAGTCGACATGGTCAACCGTCTTAAGAACTTCATCAACGGAGAATTCGTCGAGTCTTCCTCGACGGATGTGCTCGATATCATCAGCCCGGTCACGGGCGAAAAGGTCGCCGAATCGCCGATTTCCACGGCGGAAGAAATCGACGCAGCTTTCGCTGCCGCTTCGGAAGCGTTCAAGACCTTCAAGCGCACCACTCCGTCCGATCGCCAGAAGATGCTCCTGGACCTCGCCGATGCGATGGAGGCCAACGCCGACCGCCTTGCCGATGCGCAGTACCGCAACACCGGCCAGCCCCGTGATGCGATCAAGTCCGAGGAAATCATCGGTGGCGCGGACCAGTTCCGGTTCTTCGCCGGAGCGGCCCGTACGCTCGAGGGCAAAGGTGCCAGCGAGTACGTCGAGGACCACACCTCGTACATTCGGCGCGAACCGATCGGCGTCGTCGCGCAGGTGACCCCGTGGAATTACCCGCTGGACATGGCCGTGTGGAAACTCGGACCTGCCCTGGCCGCGGGCAACACCGTCGTGCTCAAGCCCTCGGACACCACCCCTGAGTCGACACTTGTCCTCGCGGAGCTGATCTCGGAGATTTTCCCCGCCGGGGTTGTGAACATCGTCTTGGGCGACGGCAAGGTCGGTGCCCAACTGGTCTCGCACAAGACCCCGCAACTCGTGGCCATCACGGGGTCCGTCCGCGCGGGACGTTCCGTCGCGGAGTCCGCAGCCAAGGATTTGAAACTGACTCACCTCGAGTTGGGCGGCAAGGCACCGGCCATCGTGTTTGCCGACGCCGACCTCGAGCGCACCGCGCAGATGCTGACCGAATTCGGATACTTCAACGCCGGTCAGGACTGCACCGCCGTCACGCGGGTTCTCGTCGAAGAATCTGCGGCCGAGGAATTCACTCAGCTCCTGGTCAAGGCAGCCAAGGCCACCAAGACCGGCTCCGAGAACGACGCCCAAAACTATTACGGTCCTTTGAACAACGTCAATCACTTCAACACGGTGATGGGCAAATTGCAGAATCTGCCCGACCACGCAACCGTCGAGTGCGGTGGTCGGCAGCTCGGCGACAAGGGGTTCTTCATCGAGCCGACCGTGATCTCGGGCGTGCACCAAGACGACCCGATCGTCCAGGAGGAAACTTTCGCTCCCGTCCTGACGGTGCAGACCTTCTCGAGCGAGGAGGAAGCCTTGGAGCTGGCCAACGACGTCGATTACGCTCTGGCCTCCTCGGTATGGACCAGCAATCACGGCACGGCGATGCGCGTTTCCCGGGACTTGGATTTCGGTTGCGTGTGGGTCAATACCCACGTAGTTCTCGCCGCAGAAATGCCGCACGGCGGTTTCAAGGATTCCGGTCACGGCAAGGATTTGTCCTTGTACGCGGTCGAAGAGTACACCCGTGTCAAGCACGTCATGCATGACATCAGCGCTTAATCATTCCCCCTCGCCAAAAGGATCATCCACTTATGACTGAAATCAGCTACCGGCTCCCGCAGGAAATTCGCCTCACGGGTGAATTCCCCGGACCCAAGTCCAAAGAACTTGCCGAGCGTCGCTCCAAGGTCGTCCCGGGCGGCGTGGCCTCTTCCGTCCCGGTGTACGCCGCGGATGCGGACGGGGGCGTGATCGTCGACGTCGACGGCAATTCGATTGTTGACCTCGGGTCGGGAATCGCGGTGACTTCCGTGGGTGCCTCGGCTCCCAAGGTTGTGAAAGCCGTACAGGACGCGGCCGAGCACTTCACTCACACCTGCTTCATGGTTACTCCTTACGAGGGATACGTGGCCGTTGCCGAGAAACTCGCCGAAGTAACCCCGGGCGATTTCGAGAAGCGCTCCGTGCTGTTCAACTCGGGTGCCGAGGCCGTTGAAAATGCGGTCAAGGTGGCTCGCGCTGCGACCGGCCGTAACGCCGTCGTCGTATTCGACCACGCGTATCACGGCCGGACCAACCTCACGATGGCGCTGACCGCCAAGGCCGCGCCGTACAAGCGCGGATTCGGTCCTTTTGCCTCCGAGGTGTACCGCGTGCCGATGAGCTACCCCTATCGCGAGCCTGCCGAGATCGACGGCAAGGAAGCCGCAGAACGCGCCATCTCACAGATCGAGAAGCAGATCGGCGGCCAGGATGTGGCCGCGATCCTAATCGAACCGATTCAGGGTGAAGGCGGGTTCATTGTTCCTGCCGAAGGATTCCTGCCGCGTTTGTCCGAGTGGGCTCGCGAAAACGGCGTTGTCTTCATCGCCGACGAGGTTCAGGCAGGCTTCTGCCGTACCGGCAAGTGGTTCGCCGTGGATCACGAGGGGGTTCAGCCCGACCTGATCACCCTGGCCAAAGGCATCGCCGGCGGTATGCCGCTCTCTGCCGTGACCGGTCGTGCAGACCTGCTCGACGCCGTCGGTCCCGGCGGTTTGGGCGGCACCTACGGCGGCAATCCGGTCGCTTGTGCCGCGGCTCTGGCCTCGATCGAAACCATGGAGGAGTGGAACCTCAACGAACGGGCCGTGGCCATTGAGAAGGCGATCCGCTCCGCGCTCGAACCGTTGGTCGATGAGCTCGACGTCGTGGGCGAGGTACGCGGTCGCGGTGCCATGATGGCCATCGAGTTCGTGGCGGACTCGGGTTCGAAGAAGCCCCACCCCTCCGCCGCGAAGGATGTCGCCGCATACTGTCTGGAGCGCGGCGTCGCCATCCTGACCTGCGGAACCTACGGCAACATCGTTCGTCTGCTCCCGTCGCTTTCCATCAGCGACGAGCTTCTCGACGAGGCGCTGGGGATCCTGGTCGAAGGTATTCGTTCGGTCTAGTCCCGAACCGTCACGTGCGAGCTCGGTGCTCGGTCCATGGTGAAATGGGCCGAGCACCGCTTGATGATCACTCGAAGAAAGCCAACCAAACCATGAGTCATTCACCCTACGACGACCGGGTTTCGCCTCAGACCTCCATGGGCTCGACGGTCCATCACGGCAAGACATCCCGCGGTTCGAACGGGCCCGACGCCGCACCCTCTCCGCGCAAACTGCGTTCTCGGCACGTCACCATGATCACCCTCGGAGGGATCATCGGCGCGAGCTTGTTCGTGGGGTCAGGAAACGTGATCCGGGCCGTCGGGCCCGCTTCCGTACTGTCCTACCTCATCGGCGGGCTCCTGGTGTTCTTGGCGATGAGGATGCTCGGGGAAATGGCCGCCGCCCGTCCTGCAATCGGTTCGTTCATGGAATATGCCCGAGAGGGGCTGGGCGATTGGGCGGCGTACCTGGTCGGCTGGTTGTACTGGTACTTCTGGGTGGGGGTTCTCGCCTACGAGTCAGTGCTCGGCGGCGAAACCCTTCATGGTTGGTTCCCTGCCGTACCTGCCTGGGCGGCCTCGTTCTTCCTGCTGGCGTTGTTCGTGGGAACCAACCTGATCTCAGTGCGAACCTTCGGTGAGGTCGAATTCTGGCTCGCGAGCATCAAAGTCATCGCGATAGTGGTGTTCCTCGGCGTCGGAGTGCTGTTCGCCTTCGGGCTGTGGCCGCACGCCGAGTTCTCCGTCGGCAATCTGTGGGAACACGGCGGTTTCGCACCCCATGGGTACGGAGCGGCTCTGACCGGCGTAGCCCTGGTGATTTTCTCCTACTTCGGCACCGAGATCGCTGTGATGGCGGCGGCCGAGTCCGAGGACCCGGCCAAGGGCATCCGCCAAGCAACCTCAACCGTGATTTGGCGCATCCTGCTGTTCTTTGTCGGTGCGGTGCTGGTAATCACCACAGTGATCCCGTGGAACGAGCTTCCTGTTCCGACCGACGTGACGCAGGCGCCGTTCACGATCGCGTTCGCCAAGTTCGGTGTTCCGGGCGCGGCCCTGGTGATGCAGCTGATCATCTTCACGGCCGTGCTCTCCGTACTGAACTCGGGCCTGTATTCCGCATCGCGAATGTTTGCGGCCCTCGCGGACCAAGGATTCGCCCCGAGAGCGATTACAGCGCGTTCCCGTCATGGCGTTCCGTACATGGCCCTTCTCGCTTCAACAGTGGGCGGGGTGGTGGCCACCATCGTGAATTTCGCAGCACCCGAATCGGGCGTCTTCGACTTCATCATGAATTCCGCTGGCCTTGTGGCGCTGTTCGTCTACGTGTTCATCGCCCTGACACAACTTAATCTGCGTCGGAAAATGACCCAGGAAGAACGGGACGGCCTGAAGCTTAAGGTGTGGCTGCATCCCGTGTTGAATTACGTGCTCTTCGCCGGCGTCGCCTTCGTCCTGATCGTCATGCTGACCACGGCCGACGGCCGGACTCAGGTGTGGACCAGCCTGATCGCGGTCATCATTCTGGTCCTGTTCTGGCCCGTGGTGAGTCGAGGACTCAAGCGGCGGCGCGCTGCCTAGCCCGAAAGGGCAGATCCGCGCTTGCTTCGGCGGCGTGGTGATTGCGCACCGCATTGTGCGATCAAGCGGTACGCAATCGCCGCGTCATGACTTTTCTGGAACCGTTCGGCCTATGAGCGACTCTTCGTTTCGGTTCCTTTGGACAAGCGCCACGCGTAGTACGCCGCCCAGCCTGCATTGAGGGCCAGGGGACCGACAGCTTTGGTCAACCTCGGAGCGATCGAATGCGAGATGCTCCCGAGCACGGCGACGCCGTTGGTGACGATCCCAATCCGCGTCATGCGGCTCGCGGCGGACCAGAACAGGAACTCGCCCATCGGGGCTTGCTGGATGCCCAAAGCGCTGGCGTGAACCTTGTACGGTAGATCTTCGACCGCGCCCGAAGCCAATGCCCGAGCGCCGTATTTTTTGACTTCGGCATTCGCGTGGTGAAGAGTCTCTGCGGAAACACCGGGGATGCGGAGCAACCGCTGAGCATTCTCGCGTTTTCCGGCCTCTTGAGCGATTCTGTACGTGCAGACCCCTCCCGCGAGAGAACCGGCAAGGGCGCCCCATGTGATGGCGCCGCCTCGGGCCGGATTCTTGAGGGCCACATTGGATGTCCACACTTCTGGGGAAACACACCACACCGTCGCATCCGCGAAACCCCAAACGAAAGCGATAGTCGAATCGCGGAGGAACCCACCCGCTTTCCGTGCCGGGCGGTTATCAGAATCATCGTGCCGGTGGGTATCAGTCGGGTGGTTGGTCCCTCGGCTCCGGCCTGCGGCGACGGCCGAACCGGGAGCAGCCCGACCCGCCCGATTCCGGCTGCCCTGCCGCACTGTTCCGCCTCGCTTGTGTTCGCGCGTCTGGGCCTGACGTTTCTTCTTCTCTTCGGGAGACAGCGAGAGCTGCCATTCCGGACGACGATTGTTCCTGCTCGGGAAGAACCTCATGGTCACTCCTTCAAGTCGATGTTTTGCCCCACACTACTTGGCTCACCTTGTCGGATCAGGGGCAGTACTTGTTCGACACCGACAGGTCAGTGGCCGCCGCACCCGCAGGATCCGCCGCAACAACCGCCTGAGGCCTGCTCATCACCGGTGGAATCCGCCGTGGTCGATGATGGTGGTACCCCCTCGCCAATGTCACCGCCCATGAGGTTGCGTCGGGCGCCCATATCGGGGCCGCCCCGAGGAGTTTCGGGAACCCCGGCCAAAACCGCAGCAAAACCCGCTGGGGCGGGCTTCTCCGAGGGCTGTCCGCTGCCGGGAACCTGACGGCCGCCTGGACCGCATGCGGCCGCGGCGGCACTGAAACGCGGGTCCTTGCGCTTGGGCTCCTGCGCCTTCGCGAACCTGCGCATCTGCTCGGACGTGGGATACATCCAGGAGGCCACGATCTGTGGTCCCAGAAGGGTGATGGGCAAGACCATGTCCCCGGAAGCCTCAAGCATGTCCGCCACGTGTTCGCATTCTTCGAAGGCCCATTCGTCTTCGCCGCGGACGTACACCGTGATGGGGTACCCCTGTTCCGCGAGTTCGGCCGCGGCGTCGAGGAACTCTTCGCGTTCGGTGTCCTCGGGGCCTCCAGCCGGGATGAAGACCTCGACCTCGGTCAGGTCCGACATGTTTTCCTCCATCTACGATTCGACCCCATCATTCCGTGCAAACAGGGTGAATGCCACCGCTGTTCGCACGGCGCCGATCTTTCGCGGTGGGGCGGACGGAGCCAATGAGCTCATGCATCTAACGGATCGCCTTCCGGAATTGTTCCGTGAAGGGATCGGCCATGTGATCATGACCGGCGTCCGTGAAATGGATATGGTCTGCCGAGAGCAACGGAGCACCCTGGTAGATGGTGGTCCACCCCTTCAAGGGGAGGAATCGGATCTTCTCGGACTCGGCGACTTGTTCGTAGACGCGGGAGAGTTCGTCCCTGCTCCTGTGCTCCGGAATGTCCTCGGTCACGACGCCGCTGAGGACGACCGTCGACCGGGGATACAGCTCCTTCAACTTGCGTATTGTCCGGGTGGCGTCACGTCTGACGCGCTCGTTGTCTCGCACGTAGACGTCGTTCCCGGAGCCTTGGAGGTAAATGACCTCCGGGTCCCCGAGGGGAAGAGTCCAATAATTGTCCAGGACCCCGCCGGAATAGCTCCCCGACGGTTGTTTTCGAGTGAAACCAATGCTCGGGTACGCGGTTTGGCTCGCCTCGACCGTGAACCCGGCCCTGGAAATGCCTTGCCGGATCCAGCTGTTGTCCGGAGCGACCTGGGAATCGCCGAATACCAGTGCGTCACCGGTTCCCAGGGTTCTGTCCACTCGGCGCACCAGGTCATGGTCGACGTCGAAGGCCAGTGCGTCGTGTTGGAATGCTGTTCGGCGAGTATCGCCGTCCCCGGAATGACTCTGCGGCAAACCGTGCGGGTTCGGATTGGCGGACCAGACGTCGAAGACCCGTTTGGACAGAGCGACCCCCCCGTAACGGTCCGAATACACCATGACCGCACCCTCGTACTGCTTCGAATAGGTGTCCAGAGCGCTCTTGGCCGCAGCCCCGAGCACGCGCCCGAGCCCGAGGGCGGAGGCATCGGCGTCCATGGTCTTGCTGATCCCGTCGGGCTGGACTTGCTCATAGGTCCGGAAAGTAACGGAGTCGTTCTCGTACTTCCGGGCGATACCACCCTGGAAATTCTGCTGGATCCCAAACGGGGTCGAGTGCTCGTCCGAGGTGGGATAACCCCACCGCCCTCCTGCCCCTCCATCCTCGTCCCAGGCTCGCTGGATGGTGCCCGAGGTAACGGTCCACGTGCCGGTTGCCGGGGAGGAATACGTCCGACCGCCTTGGAATTCCTGGTATCTACCCCCGTAGGGCAGGTTGTTGAACACCTCCGAGACAGGGAGCCCCAAAGAGCCGCCAGCGGCTCCCAACTCCGTCCACTTCTTGCCGATCGCCCCCGTGGTTTCGACGGCGTGCGCCCCGGTCGCGCTGCTCCACGCGACCGAGTAACGCTTGTCGTCCGCCTGGTTCCAAAAGGTCTGCGTTATCCCGGATTCGCCGGCCGGTTCTTCCGCAGAGACCGGAATCCCAAGCCGTCCTTCCGCGCCGTGCTCGCCGTCGTAGAAACCGCGAATGGCATCCGAGGTCAGGACCTGAACGCCATGGGAAGAAGACCACGCGATCTCCGCGTGGTCGAAGCTCTGGATGCAGGTCCCACGGTGTGAGCAGCGCTCCGGTCCACGGGGGTAGCCATACTGGCCCGCATGGGCCCCGTGCTGGTTGTAGAACTCAGAGATCTGTCCTTCCCGGACATGGGCCGCGCCGGCGGTGGGAGACCAATAGATGCGGCCATGGGCGAATTCTTGGAAGCATCCGCCCTCCGCCTGATCGCATTCTTGAGGTTTGAGCGGATGGCCGAGTTCCTTCTGCACGGACTCCGAGGAATGGTAGTAATCGCCGATCGCCCCTCGCAGATCCTGCCTCTGAGACGAGTACACGGTAAGAGCCAGTGCCGTGGAGAGAATGAGCGCCCCAGTTACGCGATTCAGTTTTCCGCCCAATGAGATGTTCTTTCGTGAAAGGAATAGGAGCGTGATTCCCTACCCATTATGGCGATCCTGCCCCGAGAACAAAGGCCGTAGCCACGGAGACGAAAGGGGCATGCCACCTGTCGGAAAGCAGAAAAACCTTCCGACAAGGGCATACCCCTTCGACGAATCGTGGATATTAAATATCCACTATTTTTTGGCGGGCTGGCGCATGGCCTCCCGATCGATCCAGAACTGACGGGTTGTGACCTCGTCTCCGCCGTCCCAGGTCTCCAATCCCGTAATCTCCGGCATATCCGATGCGTGGAAGATCGGTTCCTTGCCCGCCTTGCGCTGACGCTCATAGTGCTTCAGGACCTTCGAAGCCACACCCGCCAGCAGGAGGATGGCTATGAGGTTCAGCAACGCCATGACGGCCATGAAGACGTCCGCGAGCGACCAGACCAGGTCCAGAGCGGCAATGGTCCCGCCGAAGACGCACAAGAGCACGACGATCCGGTACACCTGCAAGACCCATTTCCGTTCGGTCAGGAATTGGATATTGGATTCGCCGTAGTAGTAGTTGCCGATCACGGAAGAGAAAGCGAACAGGAATATCGCTACGGTCAGGAAGTGGACGGCCCAACCGCCCAACTGGTCTGCCAAGGCCGTCTGCGTCAGTGATGCGCCCGCCGCTTCGTCTCCGAAAGTCGGTTTGGAAAGGAGCACGATGAACGCGGTGATCGAGCACACGAGGATCGTGTCGAAGTACACGCCCAAGGACTGCACGAATCCCTGCTTGGCAGGGTGGGAAACAGCTGCGGTGGCTCCGGCGTTCGGGGCCGAACCCATGCCGGCCTCGTTGGAGAACAACCCGCGGCGGACGCCCTGGACGATCACGCCCATGAGACTTCCCGTCGCGAATTCCCGGATGCCGAAGGCGCCCTCGATGATCTGCATGAAGACGGCGGGAATCTCGGTAATGTTCATGACCACCACGACCAGGCCGAGTCCCACATACATGACGGCCATGACCGGCACAATCACCTGGGTGAACGAGGAAATCGAACGCACACCACCGAAGATGATGACCGCGGTCAGCACGGCCAGGATCACGCCAAGAACGACTTTCAGGCCCATGCTCTCCGCAAGACCCGGAGCGAAGGAAGCGGTGGACTGGGAGATTGCGTCCACGATCGAATTCGACTGAACCGTGTTGAATACGAAGCCATAGGTCAAGCAAATGATGATCGCGAAGGCGACGCCCATCCAGCGGGCACGAAGTCCGCGTTGCATGTAATAGGCGGGGCCTCCGACGTAGGCATCCTTGCCGGGATGCTTATAGAGCTGGGCGAGCAACGACTCGACGAACGCGCTGGCCGCGCCGACTGAGGCGATGACCCACATCCAGAAGACGGCTCCCGGCCCGCCGATGCTGATCGCCAGGGCGACACCGGCAATATTGGCCGTTCCGACTCGCGAAGCCGCTGAGATCGTGAAAGCGCGGAACGAGGAGATCTGTGTTCGGCCTTCGGAGTCCTTACCACTGGGTTCCCCCAGGATCCTGAACATCTCAGGGATCGACCGGAACTGTACCCCGCGTGTGCGGATCGTCAGGTACAGACCTATGCCGATCAGGACAATGAACATGCCCTGCCAAATAAAGTCGCCAACGTTGGTGACGAGGTCGGTCAATGCGTCCATGGTGAATACTTTCGAGTGATGAGGTGCGGTTACGGTTGATGGCTCTTGCGGCCCTAACGGTTGATCCGAGAAACCTCGAACCCGAGGGCATGCAAGCTGTCGCATGCGCCGTCGATCGCTTGGTGCGCCGTTTTCATATAGCTTGTCATGACTGCAAGTTACCTGACCATTTGACCCGCGCCTTGACGGACAGCGGGATCCGCAGAAGGTAGTTTCGTGTTCACGCCAGTCGGCCGGTATTTTCCATCGACTGCAGACAAATTGAGGTTGATCGTTCGAAGCTGGATCCACCTCCGAAACACGACGGAAGGTATGCACCCATGAACGTCGACGGATGGTCGCAAACCCTTGGTGCCGGCCCGTTATTGCTTATCGCGTTGGGGGCAGTTGTTGTTCTTCTCCTCCTCATCATCGGACTCAAGGTCCACGCTTTCCCCGCTCTGATTCTGGTCAGCCTGTTGACAGCGGCAGCAGCAGGAATACCTATGGGGAGCATCGTCGACGTGGTGACCCAAGGGTTCGGAACCACCTTGGGGACCGTGGCTCTTCTGGTCGGTTTGGGTGCGATGCTGGGCGCATTGCTCGAATCGTCGGGTGGTTCGCGTTCCTTGGCCCACCGCTTGGTTCACGTTTTCGGGGAGAAACGAGCGCCGTTGGCCCTTGGCATCGCCTCGTTGCTGTTCGGATTCCCAATATTCTTCGATGCGGGTCTCGTGGTCATGCTCCCGGTGGTATTTTCGGTGGCGCGTTGGGTCGGTGGATCGATGCTCCTGTACGGTATCCCGGCGGTAGGCGCGTTCTCCGTGATGCATGTTTTTGTCCCGCCCCATCCAGGACCGGTTACGGCGTCCTCGTTTTTCCACGCGGATTTGGGGGTCCTTCTGCTCGTTGGTCTCGTCGTCGCGATCCCGACCTGGTATTTGTCCGCGTATCTTTTCGGGAAGTTCGTTGGAAAACGCGTGGATCTGCCCGTTCCCCAGACCATGGGCGTTGCGGAAAGCCGAGACGTCGAGGAGCCGCCGCACTGGATGGCCGTCGTCGGAATACTTTTGCTCCCGATGATTCTGATCTTCGCCAATACGGGTCTTTCGGCGTTGTCCGACGCCGGAGTGCTCGGTGAAGGAGTCTCAGACCAGCCTTGGTACGAATTCGTGGTCATGCTGGGGGAGACGCCCGTCGCGCTCCTGGTGACGCTCATGGTTGCATTGGTCGTTTTCGGGTGGAGGAAAGGTTTGCGGAAGAAGCAGGCCCAGGATCTCCTGGAAGGGGCCCTGCCCAAGGTGTGTTCGGTCATCCTGATCACCGGTGCCGGCGGAATGTTCGGCGGTGTTCTGCAAGCCAGCGGGATCGGCGACGCCCTGGCCTCGTCCTTGTCCGGGCTCGGTATCCCATTGATTTTGGCTGGGTTCATCATTTCGGCGACACTACGAGTTGTCCAGGGGTCCGCGACGGTAGCCCTGACGACCACCGCTGGGCTGATCTCCTCGGGTGTTGCGGCAGCCGGGTACAACGAATTCCAGCTGGCCCCCATGGTCGTGGCCGTTGCGGCGGGTTCCGTGGTTCTGTCCCATTTCAACGATTCCGGTTTCTGGCTCGTCGGGAATCTGCTCGACATGGACGAAATCACTACGCTCAAGGTCTGGACCGTGATGGAGACGTTGATAGGCGTCGTCGGTTTCGTCTTGGCCCTGGGGGTCTTCGGGCTGGGAAGCCTGGGGTGACGGGGCGCTTTTATGGTGGTCACCTTTTAGGCGACTACTCTGCGGGACTCAACCAAGACCCGCGCCGGGGAGAGCGGGAGTCAGATACGGAGGTGACAGGCTCATGGGCCATACACCTGAGCACAGGACTGGAGGGAAGCAAAAAGCCCGACCCTGGTGCGGACCCTGATCGGCATCGCATCAGTGATTCGGGCTCTTGCTGACCTGTTACGTGTCCTATGCGGGTGCTAGTTCCGTTAGTAACCACGGATTCACCGGACAACAACCGGGTGGGCCCGGCCCATCTCTAACACCACCACTCTCAGGCCGCACAGGCCGGCAGGCAACGGGGCTATAGACTGGCGCAGGACGGACTCCCGATCCTTTAACGAAGGCCCCACCTAGAAGGTGAGGCGATCGGTTATGGAACTTGCTAAGAACGTCAGTCCAGTGTGCCCTCAACGAAGGCCCCACCTAGAAGGTGAGGCGACTTATTGTTCATCCCAGCCGAACCGTAACCCTCAGCACCCTCAATGAAGGCCCCACCTAGAAGGTGAGGCGACGGGTACTAGAAAGGAAGGAGGTGGTTATGGCTCTCACGCCCTCAACGAAGGCCCCACCTAGAAGGTGAGGCGACACAGGAACTCGAAGCAGAGCCGGCCCGACGACCTCCCTCAACGAAGGCCCCACCTAGAAGGTGAGGCGACTTAGCCAACGCGAGCCGCGCCCCGATCTCATCCCGCCCTCAACGAAGGCCCCACCTAGAAGGTGAGGCGACCGGAATACGCGGCGCTATGCCCATCATGCGCACGGGACCCTCAACGAAGGCCCCACCTAGAAGGTGAGGCGACGCTTCACAGGGTCAGCAGTGGGGCAGTGGTCAGGGAAGCCCTCAACGAAGGCCCCACCTAGAAGGTGAGGCGACCTGGGGTGCCGGACACCCACAGCCGGGTCTCTTCCGGCCCTCAACGAAGGCCCCACCTAGAAGGTGAGGCGACCTCCGACCGCTTTTCGAACGAACTTCCTTCATTCCGGTTCCCTCAACGAAGGCCCCACCTAGAAGGTGAGGCGACCAATGTCCGCCCGGCATCCTGGACAGTGACCTGAACATCCCCCTCAACGAAGGCCCCACCTAGAAGGTGAGGCGACCAACAGGCGGGCAACAACCGCAGCGGGGTAATCCCCCTCAACGAAGGCCCCACCTAGAAGGTGAGGCGACCCGGGGCGATCAACTACATCACGCGACTGACGGTCCGCCCTCAACGAAGGCCCCACCTAGAAGGTGAGGCGACATTATGTTCTGACTCATGAGCAGTGGGCGGCGATCCCTCAACGAAGGCCCCACCTAGAAGGTGAGGCGACACGTCCCGGCAGATCGCGATGCGATCAGGCGCGATCCACCCTCAACGAAGGCCCCACCTAGAAGGTGAGGCGACCGCCGCCGCCAGGGCGTAGTAGACAGAGCTCGAGCAGTCCCCTCAACGAAGGCCCCACCTAGAAGGTGAGGCGACAGCAGGCTTTATTACTATACAGCCATATGGGCATACGCGTCGGTATGCGAGGGCTCGGTGTAATTGACAGTGTAGAAGAGCACGATTCCGGGTGAGTCTTTTGAAACTAGCGTGTGACTAGTAGTTTTCTTCGCGACGGCTCGCCGAAGATCTCGCATCAATGAAGCCCTCGCACGATGGGGTGGGTCAATATATCATCAGCGAGTCATCTCGGTCCTCCCTTTCAATGCCGAGATATTGAAAGGTCTGGTCAGACAGTTTTTTGACAAGACCAAGATCACATACCAATACGGAGTCTTCAGACGAATTGATCATCTCAAGAATCCCCGACTTGAGGCGTGTCATCGCGGCTGGGGATATGTCGAAGAGAAATACGCTGTATTGGACCCGATCACCATAATGGCCCAGCTCAGTTGCGACTCGAGCTCGCCTCTTATTACTTGGAATATCGTAGGTAACCAGGAAACGCCTAGCATCATCTCGGCTCATCGAGTAACTATCCCCCGATAGGACTGTTGTGTCCCATCTATAACACCCAATACCAACCGCGCTTGAATCTCTATAGCCCGTCGCCACGAGACGGAATATCCGAATATCGGATGGCGGAACTCGGTGGAAATCCTCTGTTCCACAGCCCTTATGATTGCCCTTCGTCCTTGGTCTGTCAGCCTGGCTGACCCCAACGCCGAGTTGAAGGACTCCTGCCTTAACTCTCCATTATTGAAGGCTCGGAACACCGCGGAATCAGCTACAGGGGCGCGAAATTCCTCCATGAGGTCTAGCGCCAATGCTGGCTTGTTTCTGCCTCCACTATGGAGAAAACCAGCATGAGGATCGAGGCCACAAGCCGCTATAGCTCGGATCGCTTCCGCGGCGAGCATGCCATAGGCATAATTGAGCGCGACGTTGACCGGATCCACAGCGCCTCGACCGACTCTGCCTGTAAAACCCGCCGCTAACCACGGTTTATCCTTGAACTGAAGCAGTTTAGGGAGTTGCTGGAAATACAGCGTGGCAGCTTTGCCCTCCACGCCCATGATCTGGCTGACCGAGCATGCCTTAGACACGACGGTCTGGAGTGACCGCAGTGATGTAATGACCTCTTTTGCAGTACCGTATCTTCTGGCTAGAGTCGCTTGGTTCGCGATCTTAGCGAGAACAAATTCTCGTGCTAGTGGAAGGTTCCCTTCAACGCTGGAAACGTGTTGCTGGGCGCGTGCGCCTCCATTAGGCATTGATGCAGGTTGAGACCACCCCATCACTCGTCCAGTCCCTGTGCACCAGACTATTGAACGGCCCCGCCACATGAACTATCGGATTAAAGCACCGGATAAGTCGACATTTCCATGCACCACGATAGCTTGCACTTTTTCTATCGGCAGAGAGGCGAGTTGATCATCGAATTTGTTGATAATGACTCGCCCCTTGGACACGGAAGCACGAGAGCCTTGGGTGGTGGCGTGTAATACGTTTCCATCCGGGTTGGCCACCTGTATTTGGTGGGGGATTTCTTCGAGCTTTCGCTCTTCAGGTAGACACACCACGGCATGCGAACAGCCTTGACATCGAGGGTCGTCCTCCAAGGGCGCAGGGGCCACGGGGGAATCTACCGTTTCACGAGTAGCTTTGACCGCTTCGTAAGCTTGGGCTTCATCCCTACCATCAAGGTCAATCAAGACCCTTCGTTTATGGCCGGTGAAGTACACACCCTGAGCAATTACGGGCACGCCCGCTTCCCGGAGGGCAACGCGTTGAAGAGTCAGCTGGATCCTGTGGGCAGGTGTTATTTCTGGGATTTTGCGAACAGGCGTGGCTTTGTACTCGAGAAGTGTTACTCCCGTTTCCGGATCGCCCTCCGCCAGGTCAATCCGGCCATGAATACCCCATTCTTCTGATCGAACATCCACAGCACGGAACGTAGCACTACCACTCTGACCAAGGATCGTGAGTTCGTCGATGCTCAAAATTTCCTTGTTCAATTTGTGCTGACTGACGGCTTTTCTCATCAGCGGCTTCCAGCCAAGCTCTCCTAGGACAGAATTGATGGTGCGTCACCCAGCCAATTGGTATAGATTCTTGCTGCGAATCAACTCTGTGGCTCACATCAGTACCTCCGATCCATGAAGCGCCCTTCTTTCAGGGGCGCTGGGGTTATCGGAACGAGAGATAGCGAAAGACACAGCCGCTGAGACCCGTTGTGCGCGTAATTGTGCGCGTGCTTCTTCGACGGCCACGGGTTCGGTATCAGTACGGTCCAGTATGTAGGTCAGCGGCCTGCTGCGTTGGATACGGGCCCAGGCCGAGGGCGAGACCAGCCCGTCCGGCACGGCTAGAACAAGAGTTTCGGTTTTGGTTGCCATGTACCGTCCTCGGATTCTGCCTGCGTACGGAGACGGTTCGGGGGCAGCTAGGCCTTTCCCTCCTGGTGTCGACCGCTGGGTCTGGTGGACCGGTTGCATCGCGGTCAGAGCCCAGAACGCACACCAGGCTAGGGCGCTATCGCAGGGGCCGGGCTGGGCCAAGCCGGTTGCGGTCCGGGAGTCGGGTTTGTTTCGGCCGAGAACGTCATTGCATGTCTGGCCGGTGAGTCCGGTCAAGATCATGGCCGGTTCCCAGCCAGCAACTTCCTTGGCCAAGGGCAGGAACCGGTTTGCCAGAAACTCTTCACCGCGGTTGCGGGTCTTCATCTCCCATGGAGAGGCCCCCAGATCCGGTCTCAGGCCCTTGGCTTCGGAAAGCCACCAGGATCTCGCCCCGAGGCTTCGGACCATATCCTGTTCCAGAGGGCTGAGCTCGGATACTTCTCGGGCCCGTTGGTCCTCCAAGGCCTGCCACCATTGCGCGGATTTGCCGGTGAGGTCTTTCGTCTCGGGCAACCCGGTCCTGGGAGTCAACAGACTCACAGCGTGGTCACCTTTTTTGTCTGTCCAGTTGGCTTGAGCGGCCCAGTGCTGGCTGGAGGAGACCATCAACGCCAGATCACGAATGACTGCTCCGGCCTCTTCGGGGCTGCTCCCCTCAACTTCGATGACGGCTTGCGGGTTCACCACTGCCCCGGGGTTGTCAGGGTCTATCCATCCGGCCCGAACACGCGACGGGCCCAGGTCATTGGCCAAGATGGAGGCCGCGCCCCAGAGGGCGCAGTGAGACAGTAGCGTGTGGTAGTCGCCTCCGATAGTTATGGCGCTCATCGTCCCTCCTGGGAGATAGTGACGTCAGCGGCTCGGAGTAGGGCCTCCAAGTAGGCCAAACCCCACGGGCCGAGGTCTTGATTCAACGGGGCGGCCAGGTCATCCCAGAGTCCTTCTGCGAACAGCTGCCGTGCCGCGGTTTTGACATCGCTGCGGGCATTTCCGACGATCGCTTCCGGCACACTGAGGGGGAACCCGCTTCGTCCTTCGCCGTGGTGCGTGCCCACCAACCAGGCGGTTAGTTCACGTGTGCCTGCCCGCTGAGGCAAAATCTCTGAACCGTCGGCAGAGTCAGCCCAATACATGGCAGTTGAATACATCTCGTGTCGCCACCCGGTCACGGCAGGTGTCACCGTCTTGCTGGGCTGGGCCACCAGGCCCAGACTTTTGGCGTAGACGCTCTTTTCCTGTGCATCTTTGATCTCTCGGATCCGGTTCTCGGACCATCCCGTGGTTGGGTTGGTTCCGTTTGCTCGGAGCATGGCCTGGAACGCTTCGGAGACCTTGCCGGAGTCGTGGTGAAGGCCGGCCTCGGCGAGAGCTTCGACCAGACCGGTCGCCAAGCTCAGCTTGTGGCCCAGCGCCCTGGCCCGATCCGCGACATCGGCCTGGTGGGTCTCCAGCAGTACCGGCTGGGCGTTGGGGGAGACCTCGACCTGCACACCCTGTCCTTCAGGATCGCGGCGTCTACAAACCACCCAGGCAGGCTCCCCGCCAGTCATGGCGGTAGCCGGCCCGACGGCGACATCGTAGACAACGTGATCCGTATTCAACCGGGCCGTGGGCAACAGCGTGGCATCGATGGTGCCGTCTTCTGCCACCGCCTCATCGTGCGCTGCCCTGCACACACGCGTGCCTTCCGTCGTGTCTTTCCGCTCGGAGCCATCGTGGTGGAAAACGATCACGCCGGTCGATGCATCGGTGGAAAAGTCACCGATGGGCCGTTGACCCTCCGCAGCAAGGACGACACCTGGTTCATCAGCTGTGCCCTCCCCAGCGCTGTCCATGCCGATGGTGCACGGAAGGTTCGCGTCCAGGACCACTAAATCACCGGCCCGCAACGGGAGGCTGCTGATCGGCTGCGCATGGGGAAGTACGCTCTCGGCGTTTTGGAGGAGAAACCAGTCACCGTCACGGCGCACCCACGCCTGATAGTTCTCCAAGACGTGCTTGTTCTGAAGGATACGGCGTAGTCCCACGGGTGTGGTCGGATAGGCTTCGGAGTCGTCGAAGACCAGGTGGGGCAACAGCTGGTAGGTCGCATCCACGACCTCCGCCTGGGCTTCCTCCGCCTGCTGATCGGTAACGGACTCCGGCGCCGCCAAACTGGGAAGGCGCCGGCCGATGACGCGAATTTCCGGGCTATCTTGGTCCAAGCTGTCCCTGAGCCAGAAAGAAAGGTCAGGATCGGCCACCAGCGTTTCACTGGTGCGAGCCAACAGGCGCACATCGGAGGCATCCAGATGCGAAAACACCGGCCGTTCAGGTGCCGCCGAAGGTGCCCCGGCAAGCTTGAGAGCTCCGGGACTGATCCCGTCACCGGCGGCACGTTGGAGGACCCAATCCCTCGCATCATGAAGATCCGTCGCGAGATATGGCAGCGCCGCGCCGGAAGAGATTGGATCGGTTCTTTCCGGACCGACGACGATGACCCGGGCACTAGGGCGTGTTCCGCTGCGATTGACCCGACCAGCCCGTTGGACTAAGGCCGAGCCCGTAGCCAAGTCGGTGACCATGCCCGCGAAATCTATATCCACACCGACCTCAATGGTCTGGGTGGCAACCACGAGATCGACGCCGGCAAAGTCCAGGGAGCCCGTGGCACCGAAACGCATGGGCCCGACGACGAGACGGGTGCTCAACCCGGCCTTGGCCGCGGCCTCCTGAACGGCCACGGCCGTAGCGACTCTGTTGACCACCACACCCACCAGGCCCGTCGAATCCGCACGGATCTCCTTTACTGATTCCATGAGCGACCGAATATGTTCGGCGCGGGCCTTGCGAGAGGTGCCATTCCACGCGGTGATGCCGCGGTACTCGACTTGTTTCGGCGTGGTGAGGATGCCGGAAAGGTGAGGTTCCAAATGATCCCAGTCCAAGCAGACGGCATTCTCGTCTTGCCCTTGCCCTGGGTCGTGGGTTGCGGTGGCGGCACAGACCTGAAGGCCAGGAATCGTCTCGGAGACGGGGCTCCAGCGGGCCGTCATGGAACTGATGCGCCGGAACGTATCTACCAGTTGTCTGCTCAGATGGGCCTCATCAATGACAGCCACATGGTCATAACCCAACAGTCCAGCAGCACGGGAACGGGCACGACGGGAGACTCCGTAGCCGCGGAAAAGCAACCGGGAACCCAACATGTCCGGGGTCGCGCACAAGACCTGCACGGCAGCCGGGTAATTGGTCCAATCGTCCCGGGCCGACCCGAACCGGCCCGTGGCGGCCACTGCGGCTGTACCGCCGCGCAACAGGTGCACGCGCAAGGGAAGACGAGATGACTCGGGGTAGCCTTCTGGGGTTGAGCGGCGGATCAGCAGTTCGCGCACCTCGGCCAGGATCCCGGTCGCCTCCTCGGAGAGAACTCCCGCCAGGACGGTGGCACGGTCTAATTGCTGATCCACAATCGCCCGGCGTGGGACCACAGTACTGATGCGGCGGGGCACCCGCGGGCCGGGGACGTCGTCTTCAAATCGTTGCTGGTCAACGGCATTGGCGAAGACGTGAATGTCGATGACAGCGCTCTTGCCACCACCGGTGGGAACATCGAGGACCTCGGGCCAGCGGCCGGTTTCCAGTATCGACTCCAGCATCTGTTGTTGCCAACGGTAGGGATGGATCTGATCCCCGTAGACGGCCGCGAAGAACTCTGGGAATCGGTCAGCGGTCAACTTCATTGTGCGTCCTTTTCCCCGCCAGGGGCAGTATCGTTCGGAATCAACAGGCCACCACCGAAATGACGTGATTGCCCCACGGCCACGACCATCTGAGTGGAAACCAGCTCGTTGGCGCGGATACCCGCGGTATACGCCCGCACCGGTAATTTCCCATTGGTCTTGTGCACCAGCTCATTGGGCCGCTTCGTCACGTATTGATCGGTACGCAGGGAGGGTGTAGTGGCGGGGTCTTCGCCGATCATCGCCTGAACAACCGCACGGATCCTCTCGGCCGGTGTTCTGCTTGAATCCAGGCCGTCGACCATTCCTTTGAAAACGTTGGTCAAGCTCCACAACAGGGTCACGTCAAAATCGGTGAAATCGCCCATGGACTTCGTTTTGCGCTCGGCTACAGCCGGGCTCTGCGTGACCCATTCGCGGATGAACCCCTCGCGCGGGGCTTTCCAGAAACTGGCCCCATCGAGCAGACTATCCGTCCTTTCATCTCGGTCGATAACAAGGACACCGGCGTCACGGGTGTAGATGCGATTCATCTTCTCCGCGGTACGCAATACCAGCTGGAGGTCGTTTCCATCCACACCGCGGGGAATCATGATCGCCAGGTGCGCTTTCTGTCGGTTGCCCGAGACCAGCCTGATCTCGTCCTGATCGAGTAAATGGAAAGCCAGTCCGTTGGCCCTACCGCGGGCCATGTTCCCGCGTCCGGTGATTAGCCCGGAAGGGTCTGCATCGCCCAACAGGCGGGTCAGCGTCTGGTGCGCCGCGACCATCAGTTTCCGCCGCTTCGCAGGGGTCGGATTCTTTCCCCGAATCTGCACGGGAATCAGCAGAATCCTGGCCCATGGTGCGTCCTGGATCTTCTCGCCTATTGGAGAGTACACCGCGTTGCGGATCCCGTCCCGCGGAGTGGCCGGAGGCGACGTCGGTGCTGTGAGTGCGTGTTTCTCCGGCTTGAACGCCTTCTTGCCGTATGGATGTAACCCGTCGTGCCAGGCGTCCAGGATACGACGCCGACCCAGATCAACGGTTTGGAGTACTTCCCCGATCAGAATGTCAGTTCTGCTCGGAGCCTCGACCCGACGATGGGTGGGTGCGACATCGCGAACGACGTGGAGAAAGACGGGACTGTCGGTTTCACCCAAATATCCAACATCGGCGCACAAACTCTCTAGGGCCTCAGCAACATCGGCGGGGATCGAATCCCACGCCCAGCTGACGGAAGAACGTAGCGCGAAACCATCGGAGAGGGGCTTTCCCCGGATTTTCTTCCTAATTGCCTTGGTGCTCGGGTCTTTTTCGAAGTAGCCCTCGTTCCGGTAGACCACCCGCTCAGTGGTCGCCACGGGCAAGACCTCAGGAACAGAAAGATACTGCGGCGGATTCGCCTCAAACCAATCCAACGCAGCCAAGCAGCTGTCTGAGGGAACCAATCGTTCGGGATAGTCAGGCGACCGGGTAGCGGTGGAACCGGTGTAGGCGGCATGGACCAGAGCAGAGTAGAGCCTGGGCTGTTCAGGCAAAGGCTCGGCCGATCCACTGGGACCATGCCCGCGATAGACCCCAAAAGGGAATTCAGCGGTGATAGCCACAGCCATTCTTAGGCCTCTTCCGGCTCATCGGAGACAGCAGAAGCCTTAATGCTTGGATCACCCACAACCTCAAGGACCTCACCGTTCCACTCGACCCCGGCAACAGTCTTCAAATTCTCCAAGGCCTCTTCCAACAGAGCGACGGCGTCCTCAACCTCAATGGGCGCCAAATCCTTTGTCTGTCCATGACGCTGATCCAAGCTCACTTTCGGAGCCGCGGCTTCGAGCAGATCGCAATTGGCACGCAAAACCAACTCCTCCGCGGACAGCGCCGAGGCCACTAGGCCATAGGCGGCCAGTACAGCGCGATGGGCCGCATCGGACTCGGCGTTGCCTCCGAAGCGGAGCTGGCGCAGGGCAGCGAAGCTCAGGACACGGCTACGAATGATCCTGGAACAAGCCACCCCACCGAGGTTCTGATCCACCCCCGGGGGGATATTGCCCAGACCCAGCGCCGCCAGGGAAACAGGCTTGCCCTTGGCCTTCTTGATCTCATCCTGGAGCTTGGCAATGTTCTTCTCGGACAACTCGGCCTTTTGAGTCTCCAAGATCCTTTCCAAAGTCTTGCCGTCCATCTTGACGCTGGGGGAAACGACATCGACCCGTCCTGCGCCACGAGTCGGCGATTCCCGCCCTGTCTCGGTCTGATCAGCAGTCACACCGATTATTTCTCCGGTGAAGACTGTACGGAACCGTGCCTGATTGGCTTTCCGTGTTGCGTCCCACCCCCCGTACACAGCCATAGTCGGTGCTGTGCTGAAGACAGCCGAGGCATCAGCCAGAGAAGAGTCGCGGAGCGCCTTGTACCTCTCGTGATGGGTCGCTGGCTGCCCGTCGATCTGGCCTGCTCGAATGTGGCCGTCGAAGCCGCGTCCGGGGAGATCAAGGTCAGTAAAAGATTCTTCTCCGTACGACACTCGGATAGTCGGGACCCGTGACAGAACCTGATAAGCCGGGGAACTCTCATCGGTGCGGGCTTGGAGAACGGCGGTTTCGTCCCGGTTGCTGACACTCTGTTTCTGATCCACCACGACGACGATCATCGGTTGCCCGCTGATGTATCTCGTTTCGAACGCGAAGGTGGCATTTCCTCGACCGTCTACATACTTGGGCGGAGCGACCGTCGCATGTTCACCTCCGGCCGGTTTCAACTCAGTCACGATGGTCAGGGCGCCTGGGCCTCCGGGCTTGCACCCGTCGTAGAGCTCGGTGAAGGAAAACTTTGCGGGCATGAGGATCTCCAATCGAGGACATGGTCGGTCTGAACGGTCCGCGCCATCCACAGTTCGGTGACGTGAACCACCCTTAAGGTATGACAGGTGGGGTAAATTTGCAATATCTGAAATCCTGCACCTAATTGCACTACCAAGTACTCGATTTATCCCTTCAGTCTCCGATTGCGAGCACGTAAGCTAGGTAGAGGCGGAGCGGCCTTCGTTGAGGCTTGGTAGCGCAGTTAGGCCAATGAACCCGTTCATCCAGCTGCTCCGCCGCCATCCGGCCTCGTGGGCCGCGGTCCTCATGCACGCGCGGAAGCACAGGCGTGGGGCCCAGGGAGGCGAACTGATGCCTACGGTGAAAGGTCACCCCAATGCCAAGGCCGAGGGGAGCGAGGTTGCACCGTGCCTAGCCGATCAGGAAATGCCCCAGAACGAAGAAGCGGGCGGAATCGATCAAGAGCAACAGGCTCGCGGATGCGATTCCGATGGGGACCGCGATCCGAACCCACCTGCGCAATGAGCCCCACGCGCGCCCGATGACGCTGGAGACCCGTCGATGTTTGTTGAACAAAACGGCGACGCACAGAATGAACAGTGGAACCTGGGAAATGATCGCCCACATGATGAAGGCCGGGACCACCGCCCACAGTGGTTGGTGGGATGACAGCCCGATGGTGATGACGAAGGGCATGTCCGCGGTCACGAGGGCGACGAATCCAACAGCGACGAGCATCAGCCCGGCCCTACTGCGTGCCTTCTCCTCTTGCGGCGGGTCCGAGCGATGTGCCCACCGGTAACCCGCGAAGCACAGGCCCAGAACCGCGACGGCCAGTTCGATGCCGGCGGCCCATCCGCCAGCACGCAACAGGCCATGCCAGGGGACCCCAGCCAACCGTTCTCCGAGCAGCCGGGACAAACCGATGCCCCAGGCTGCGGTCCCACCGATGAGGAGCAACCCGAACCACAGGACATCGCGCCGAACCGTCCGGATGGCTTGAGGGGTCCCGCTGGGACGTGCGGCCATGAAGACGGCGGCGATCAAGGCCGGCGCCGGATCGAATCCCCCGATCCCCAGGCCGGCTGCGGCCGCCGTGAACTGAAACGGGCTCATTCGACCGAAGCGGAGTCGGGCCCGCTGACGCTTCGAGGAGCCGATTTGAGGCGCGGCGTCGCTCCTGGACGGACAAACGGGAATGCCAGCACTCCGCGGATCGGTGCGCCCGTGAGCATCATGATGAGCCGGTCGATGCCGATCCCCAGCCCACCCGTGGGCGGCAAACCGGTTTCGAGCGCGTCGAGGAAATCCTCGTCGATCTGCATGGCTTCCATGTCGCCCGCGGCCGCCTTGAGGGACTGCTCGGTCAACCGACGCCGTTGCTCGATCGCATCGGCCATCTCGGAGTATGCGGTTCCCATCTCGGTACCGTTGATTACGAGATCCCACCGTTCGGCCAAACGCGGATCCGCTCTGTGCGGCCCCGCGAGCGGTGACGTCTCGACCGGGAAGTCCTTGTAGAACGTCGGCCGGGAGGTCTTGGCCTCCACGAGCTCGCCGTAAAGTTCCTCGATGACCGCTCCGGGACCCATGTCGTCCCTCACGTGAATCTCGTGTTCGCGGGCCAGACCCATCAGGATTTCGAAGTCGGTGTCCAAAGTAATGGGTTGACCGACCGCCTCCGAGAGGGCGTCGCAGACACTGACGACGGGCCAAGCACCGGAGACATCCGTCAGCACAGTACTCTGACGAGGATCCTTGGGATCGTCGCCGAGCCGAAGCGGCAAGGACTCCTTCCCGAAGACTTCCCGAGCGGCGTCCTTGAGGATCCGTTCGGTCAACTCGCGCATTACGTTGTAGTCGGCGTACGGCTGATAGGCCTCGAGGACTGTGAATTCGGGGTTGTGCGTGGAGTCAGCGCCTTCGTTGCGGAAATCTCGCCCCAACTCGTAGACAGGTCCCATGTCGCCGACGACGAGTCGCTTGAGATACAGCTCGGGAGCGATGCGCAGCGTCAGGTCCACTCCATATGCGTTGATGAAGGTTTTGAACGGGCGCGCGCTGGCCCCACCGTGGATCGTGTTGAGCATCGGAGTTTCGACCTCGAGGAATCCCTGGTCATCAAGGGTTCGACGGATCGCGCGGATCGTGGTGGATCGGATCCGCAAGCGCTTCGATTCCTCGGGATTGACGATGAGGTCCATTGATCGACGTCGCAGACGAGCCTCGGGATCGGTGAAGGAATCGAATGGGATTGGGTGCAAGCACTTGGAAATGACCTCCCAGGTTTCCACGATGAGCGAAGGTGTGCCGTTGCGCGAGGCGCCCGTGCGCCCGCGGAGAAGCACGTAGTCTCCCGAGTCGATCCAACGCACTCGTTTTCGCATGTCGGGACCGCACACGGACTCGTCGAGCACCGCCTGGACCACGGTGCCGTGTTCGTAGAGGTCCAGGAAAGTGACTTTTCCGTGGCGTCTCATCGACCGGACCCGGCCGTTGACGGACACGGCAGGGGAGGACGTCGTTCCGTCGGTGTGAGTGCGGCCGGCCTGAAGGGAGGGTTCCTGCACGCCCGCATTCGTGAGACGAGAAGCGAACTCGCTGACGGTGATGCCTTCACCCGTTCCTTTGGGATAAGGCTCGTAGCCGGCCTCACGCATCTGCTCGAGGTGTTTGATGCGGTGCCTCGTTTGATCGGACCATTTCGGTGTGAGATCGTCCGCGCCGACGCGCCGGCGCTCGATCTCCGTCAGGCGCTCCAGCTCATTCCGGCCAAGACTTCCTTCCCGTGCGGGCTTGCCGCCCAGCCACGCCGGCAGGAAGCCCTCCGCGATGCCGCACGCCACGCCAACGTTGGGAATGGATACATAGGAATCGACGCAGATGTACCGCGGGACCCATGTGGGCCCGAATTTCTGGTTGAACTTGTAGAGCCGTTCGAGTTGCAGGAATCGATCGAGTACTCCCAGAACTGAAGAACCGAATCGGGTCAGCGGGTTGGCGCCGAGTTCTTCCGCTCGTGCGAAGGTCTCGCGAAACATCGCAAAGTTCAGCGAAACCCTGGCGATGCCCAGCGACTCGGCTTCTTCCATCATCTTGACGATCATGAATTCGGTTGTACCGTTGGGCGCCTCGGGGGACCGCCGCATGACATCCAAGGACAGGCCATTGGCCCCCCATGGAACGAAAGACAATAGCCCGACCGGTCGGCCTTCTGGCGTCTCGGCAACCATGAACATCGTCCGAGAATCCGCCGGGTCCCCCAGACGATTGAGCGCCATCGAGAAACCGCGTTCGACCTTGCCGTGTCGCCACTCGTCCGCCAGAGCAACCAACTGGTCCAACTGGTCCTGGGTGAACTCGCTCTGCCTCTTGATCCTGTAGGAGAGCCCTTCGTTTACGAGGCGTTGCACACTGTGGCGGACCTCGGTCAGAGAGGTGTTGTTCAGCGAGAACCGGTCCGGATAGAGAATTGCCTCGTCGCCCATTCCCAGCACAGACAGGCCGGCTCGGGTGTACGCCCGTGCCCCGTCTCGGCTGGCGCTGATCACAGCGGGAATCCAACCGTATTCACGGGCCTCGGACTTCCATTTGAGGATCGCACCCTCCCAGGAAGCCCTCTCGCCCACGGGATCGCCCGAAGCAAGGGAGACGGATCCGAAGACCCGGTACGTTACGGCCGCACGACCGTCGGAGGAGAAGACAGTGGACTTCTCACGGCGACTCGCGAAATAGGACAACGAGTCCTGATGACCGTGCTCGTGGAGCAATTCGCGCAGATGGAGTTCGCGTTCGCCGGTCCACGAGTGCACGGGGCGGGCCGATCGCAGAAAGACCCAGATCGCCACGATCGCGCTCAGGCCGTAAATCGTCGAGACGGCCTGGATGTGCCAGCGATGCACGTTGGGCAGATGCGACATGACGGCTGGCGACGTCACTCCGGTCGCGCGGAGGAGTAATGCCCCGAGATCGCCCCACGAATGGAACGGAAGGAATGCCCAAGCGGCCAGGACCGCGAGCAGGAAACCGGCCACGAGGACGAGCATCGCGGCTCCGTACGAAGCCCCGCGAATGCGGGCAGGAAACTCCCGGCGAGCTCGGAAGAGCAGGATAAGGAAAACGACTCCGACGACGCCGCCGACATAGTCCCAGACCGGGTGCAGCAACGGATTGTTTGCAACGATTTGCGGCGGGACGTCGGAGGCCGGGTACGTGAGCGCCGTCAGGGCTCCGAGGGCAACGCCCGTGAGCTGGAAGAACATCGCAGCCCAGAGCCCAGCTCGTTTGCGCCGCAGAAGGGCCCAGAAGGTGACAGCGGCGACCACCAGGGTGATCAGGCTGCGCTCGGCCGGGATATTCAGGATCCCGAAGACGAATTCGACGAAACCGTGCCGAGAGGGCCGCGTGATGAGCAGGGCGACATTCACGAGCGTCGCGAGAGCATAAGCCCACGTCATGAACGCCGCGATTCGCCGCCCCGGCTGGGATCCTGGGAGGTGCCGGGTGGCTTTTCGGCTAGCTCTGGTCTGGGTCTTCATGGATAGTTTCCCCTTGGTTTCAGGTCAGTGGGGCGAAAAACGGGCTGGTGCGTCCGAGCCAATTCAGGCCTTTGGTCATACCCGGCACCCAGACCTCTTGGCGGTGCCCTCCGGATTTGATGGAATCCAAGGTCAGGGACGTGGGGCCGCCAACTTTGCCTTTGAAGTCGTTCACCGAAGGCCAGGAGAGCGTGTCGTCTTGGCTCGAGAAATAGTAAAGATTCGTGTCGGGGCGCTTCTCTGCGGCCAATTTCTGCAGGTCGTACCGTGGGTCGTTGTGAGAATTCCACTGTTGATTGGCCGAATAGAGCGGTTCGAAGTACCCGGCCTGGATCATTGACGACGAGAAGAGATCCGGATGCCGCATGCTCAGCATCGCCGAACACCAGCCGCCGGCGCTGTAACCCGTCAAGGCCCAAGCGCGGGGATCGTCCGAAACTCGGAAATTCTGCTTGACCCACGGAACGACGTCCTGCGTGATGAAGGTTTCAACCTTGGGCGTGGTTCCGCCGGATTGGGACTGCGTGCCATCCACGCATTCGCTGTCGTAGTCGCCGGGATAGACCGCTGGAACCACGAAGATGGATTCGCGAAGTTTGCCGCGGCTCACGGCGTCTTCGATCAGGTGGCCGTAGTCGATGGATTTCGAATAGGTCTCGGGTGAACCCGGAAAACCGCTGAAGCCCATGATCACCGGGTAGAAGCGTTCCGGATTCTCAAAATACGACGCGGGCAACCAAGCCATGACGTCGTAGCTCTGTCCGCTGACCTGACCCGGCAATTTCACGGAAAAGTACGTGCTGCTCGATGAGCCGTTTTTGATCTTGCGTTGGAAGGCGGGGTTTGCGGCGGGGTCTTTCTGCTTATCCGAAGCTTGTCCGGAAATGGGCAAGGCGTGAACCGTTTTTGCCGCTTTCTGCCCGAAAGTCTGTCTGGGGCTCGCGGCGGCCGTGTCCGTTCCATTGAAGACGTCGTCCCACGAGGTGTACCAATTGTTCTCTTTGTTGAGCCAGGCGGTGGCCGTGGTCAGAACCAGGGCAGAAACCACGACGAACGCAACGGCCTGTGCCACATATTTGGCGGGGCCGGGAGCCGATAGCCTCGGCAGCAGGAGCACACCCAGCACGAAAACGATGATGGTCACTGCGAGGATTCCGAATAAGAATCCCCACCCGGTGACGTCAAAAAAACCCATACTTGCCTTTCAACAAGGGATGTTCCACACGGATGCGGTGTGGACAGTCTACTGAGGCCCCGCTCAGGATAGGGGGAGGTTCACGCCGGACTCCCCCGGTTGTCCACAGGAATTCCCAGGCGTCCGACGTGGCTGGCACGCATAGTGTCTGCTCCTGACGGCCAGGAACGAACCTCCGAGGAGCGCTGCGAGTACGGATGCCGAAAGAATGGCGACCTTGGCGGTGTCGCCCAACGGAGTGTCTCCGCCAAAACTCAACTCAGCGATCAGCAAGGAAACCGTGAACCCGATTCCGGCCACAAGCGAGACACCGAATACATCTGGCCAGCGGATGCTGGGGTCCACATTGACTCCACGAAAACGGGTGATCAGCCACGTCGCTCCCGTGATTCCGAGGCACTTGCCGGCCAGGAGACCGACGACGATCCCTATGGCCGCCGGGCTGCTGATGGATTCGACGAATCCGCGGAAACCTCCGATGGCCACGCCGGCCGAGAAGAACGCGAATACCGGTACGCACAGGCCAGCAGACAATGGTCTGACGCGGTGCTCCAGGACCTCCGTGAGGCCCCCATGGGCGGAGTCGGGAGTTCTGGAACTGCGTTTGACGGGGACGCAGAAGCCCAGGAGAACGCCCGCGATGGTTGCGTGGATACCCGAACCAACGAAAAACGCCCATGTCAGAGCGCCCAACGGCAAGAGCAGGAGCCACGCGGAACCTGGCTTGAGATGGAGCAGCCTCTCGCCCCGGTAAGCGATGAATGCATATGCGGCCAGGGGAATCAGGGCAAGTGCGAGGTACAGGAAGTTGAGGTCCGAGGTGTAAAAAACCGCGATGATCGTGATTGCGATGAGATCGTCGACCACGGCCAAGGTCAGGAGAAAAGTTCGCAGAGCCCCTGGGAGGTTCCGACCCACGACGGCGAGCACCGCGACCGCGAAGGCGATGTCCGTAGCCGTGGGGACAGCCCAACCGCTCAACGCTTCGCCGCCGGAGCCGATGGCGACGGCTGCAAAGATCAGGGCTGGAAGCGCGACTCCGCCCACCGCAGCGGTCATGGGAACAATGGATTTGCCGGGATCGCGCAGCTCACCCACCGCGAATTCCTTCTTGAGTTCCAAACCGACGATGAAGAAGAACACGGCCAGCAATCCGTCGGCGGCCCAGTGGCCGACCGACATATCGAGATTGAGAGAACCGATGCGGAAACCGAGGTGGTCGTCGCGAACCGAAAAATACCAAGAAGAGGCACCGCTATTGGCCAGAACTATGGCCAGGAGGGTCGCCACGAGGAGAAGCACCCCGCCTGTGGACTCCTGACGCAGAGTCGCGGCGAAGCGCTGAGGGGCACGGTGTGACATGAGAGGTCTCCTGCGATGGGAAGGATCGGAAAATCTTTGTTTCGAATTTTGAAGCCGCGTTCCACGCTGACTTGCCGACCAGACTTCCCGGCACACCTGAAATCCCCAGTATAGGCGAGGTCGCCGGCGGGTTCTGCGTTCCGCGTCACGGGGCGTGCACAAGTCCGCCCATGTCAGAAGGTGATCCTGTGTATTTCGAAGACCGAGAATCGGCGATCGATTGGGGCATAATGGCATGACCTGCTGATGGTGCAGGAGCAGAGATACGTCAAGTGGAAGGTTGTCCGGTGTCCCACGCGCCCCAAGCCCAGCGCGAGCCGCAGTGGCTGACGCAAGAAGAGCGTGAAGCCTGGTTGTGCCTCTCGGCGATCATGTTTCAGCTGCCCGGACAGCTGGAAAACCAGCTGCAGCGAGATTCCAACCTTGGATTCGTCGAATACATGGTCTTGGCCATGCTCTCCGAGGCCCCTGACCAGCATCTGACGATGACGGAGCTGTCCTCCCAAACAAATACTCGCCTCGCCCGACTTTCACGGGTTGTGAAACGGCTGGAGGAGGATGCTTACGTTGCGAGGACAACCTCGGAGGTCGACCGGCGCGTCAGCATCTGCCATCTTCGCCCGGCCGGGCACGAAGCCGTCATCGAGGCGGCCCCGGGTCACGTGGCGCAAGTGCGTGCCGCCGTGTTCAACCGCCTGACCAAACGCCAGGTCACTCAGCTCGCCGGAATCGGTGAGGCATTGTTGGGCGGAAAACCGTCGTCGATCGTCGCGGCTCAGCTGGCGCAAGGAGCCCGTCCCCGCGGGTGAACGTCGGCAACCGCGGATCCCGTCGGCGAGCCGATCGCGCTTCCGCGGTCTCGGATCACCGTTGCGGCGATGCTCCGGTGGTGGTGAAGAAGATGTGAGCATCGGAGGAAACGAAGATCGACTCTCCGTACAAAAAAGGGCGCCCGTCCGCCGAATACGCCGTGATCTGCAACGACAGGCGCGGTTGACGATCCGAAATGCTCAATGTGCGGGCTTCGTCCCGCGAGGGAACCAGAAGGGAAACGCTCAAGTCCTGCTGGGCGATGCTCACCCCGTGTTCCCGTTCCAGATAGCCGTAGAGCGACTGCTCCCGGAAATCTTCGTCTTCGATCCCCGGGAACTGTCCCGGAACGAACCACGTGCGTGACAACTGATGGACATTCCCGTCAACGTAGCGGCGTCGTGACATGTGGAAGACCTCGGAATGCGGATCGACCCGAAGGGCCTTCGAAACCGCCATATTGGCTTGGACCGGGCCGAATTCCAGGACGTCGGAATGAACCCGATGTCCGAACCCGGTCAGTTGACCGAAAAATCCGGTGAAGCGGCTGTCGAAATGTTCGCCTTGGTCGACATGGTTTTCCGAGGTCGTCGGCTCAGGGCGGTTGACCTTGGTGCCGTGCCCGCGGTGCCGGGTCACCAGGCCGTCGCGAGCGATTTCCTCGATTGCTCGCCGCATCGTAATTCGCGAGACGCAGTACTCTTCGCACATCTCGGTCTCGGTAGGCAGAAGAGTGCCGTCGTCGAGGCCGGCGATTCGGGCGCGCAATTGCCGTTCTACTGCGCGGTACTTCGGCAATGAAGCGGTGGACACGCGACCTCCTGTAGAGCTCCGGGTGGTTCCTGATGACTCGTAAAGTATCTTTTTCGAGTCCTGAACCTAAAGTATGACGCAACTTCTTCGCATGGTGGACCTCGATCCGTGATGGGTCTGACGTACCATCGGTACAGCAGTCTTACCCAAAGGAACCTCCATGCCACTAGGAAAAACGGACGCAATTGAGTTCATCGGAGTCTCCAAGGAGTATGGCTCCACCACCGCTGTGGACGAACTGAACCTCGCGATTCCGGACGGACTCATCACGGTTTTCGTCGGTCCCTCCGGATGCGGAAAGACGACGTCGTTGCGCATGATCAACCGAATGGTCGAGCCGACCCACGGACAAATACTGATCCAGGGGAAAGACAACCGGGAACAGTCGGCCTACGAGCTGCGCCGTTCCATGGGGTATGTGATGCAGCAGTCCGGTCTGATGCCGCACCGCACCGTGGCGGACAATATCTCGACCGTTCCCCGGTTGAACGGCGCCTCGAAGAGCGAGTGCCGCGCCCGGGCCCTCGACCTGATGGACACCGTAGGCCTGGATCGAGGGCTGGCCAAGCGATACCCCGCACAACTGTCCGGCGGCCAGGCTCAACGAGTCGGGGTTGCCCGCGCACTGGCTGCGGACTCCCCAATCCTCCTGATGGATGAGCCGTTTTCGGCCGTGGATCCTGTGGTCCGCGCCGACCTTCAGCGTGAGCTCATCCGACTCCACGAGACGCTCGAGCGAACCATCGTCTTCGTAACTCACGACATCGACGAAGCCGTGACGCTGGGGCAGCGGGTCGCCGTCTTCGGAGAAGGCGGCCGAGTCGCCCAGTTCGGCAGCCCTGAAGAGATCCTCCGCGAACCGGCGGACGATTTCGTAGCCTCTTTCGTCGGGCACGACCGTGGCACGCGCCGGCTCACATTCGCTTCCGGAGGGGAAGTTCCCATCCACCCGTTGGACACAGAAAATCGGCCCTGGGGCGATTGGGACCTTGCTCTCGACGACGCCGGCCGTCCCGCGGGCTGGCTCATCGACGGACGCAATATCATCGGTGGCAGCCTCTTCCCCCGGGGAGGAAATCTGCGCGATGCGTTGGACTCGGTGCTGTCTTCCCCCTCCGGGTGGGGAGTCGCTGTGGATGAAGACGGAAAGGCCCTCGGCCTGCTGGCCTCCGACGACGTCATGGACGCGGCCGCGAGAGAGCGGCGCAGTCGTTACGGGGTAGGCCTATGAGCTGGCTCTTCCACAATCTCTCCTACGTGGGCGAGCTGACCGGGTTGCATCTGCTCCAGTCGGTTCTGCCGGTCATCATCGGGACCATCATCTCGATCCCGATCGCACGTTTTGCCGCTGTCCGTCGTGCTCGGGGTGCGGAAGGTTCCGGGCGGGCCGCCAGAGCCCGCGCGGGCAAAGCGCGACGCGGCGTCGTGGTGAATGCGGCGGCATTGCTGTACACGATTCCTTCGTTGGCTCTCTTCGTGCTGTTGCCCCTGATCCTCGGCACCGCGATCACCTCCCTGACCAACGTGATCATCGCGCTGAGCCTGTACGTCATCGCCATGATGGTCCGTTCATGTGTGGACGCATTCGAGTCCGTTGACGGCGCCGTGCTCGACGCGGCCACGGCGGTGGGCTATCGATCCGCACGTCGCTTCTGGACGGTTGAGCTTCCGCTATCGATTCCGGTGATGGCCGCAGGGCTCCGCGTGGCCCTGGTATCCAATATTTCGATGGTTTCGGTGGGCGCCGTGATCGGGATCCAGTCGCTCGGTACGCTCTTCACGGATGGCCTCCGGCGTGACTTCACCACGGAAATCGTGGTGGGCATTGTGTTGATCGCGATCATCGCCATCGTGCTCGACCGTTTGGTCGCCTTGGCCGCGTCGGCCGCTACTCGTTGGCAGGTGAGGTCATGAACGTTGTCCAACAGACGTGGAATTGGTTCACGGATCCGCAGTCATGGGGCGGTTCCAGTGGCATTTGGGTGCGGCTCGGCGAGCACCTCGAGTACACGGGACTCGTGCTCGGAATAGCAGTGATCGTCGCGATCCCCGTGGGGCTTTGGCTAGGTCATACGCGGCGGGGTGGAAACGTGGTGATCGGTTTGACCGGTGCGTTGCGCTCCCTGCCGACGCTGGGCCTGCTGACCTTGTTTGCCCTGTGGATTGGCATTGGTCTGACCGCGCCGGTTCTCGCCCTGGTGATTCTGGCCGTTGCCCCGTTGCTGGCCAACGCATACGCCGGGATCGCGGCGGTTGACCCGGCCGTTGTCGATGCCGCTCGGGCTCAAGGAATGAAGGAATGGCAGATTCTGACCAAAGTGGAGATTCCCAACGCCGTGCCGATCCTCTTCGGCGGAATCCGTAATGCGACCCTTCAGATCGTCGCCACCGTCACTGTCATGGCCTATATCGATTTGGGTGGCTTGGGCCGTTTTCTGATCGACGGACTGGCCGTCCGAGATTATTCCCGCATGGTTGCGTCGATGCTGCTCGCCGCTGTTCTGGCCCTCGTGCTGGACGGGATTTTGGCCCTGGTGCAGCGTGCGCTCACTTCACCCGGACTGGTCAAGGAGGAATCGTGAATCGCGAATCGGTGAACACCTCGCGGCGCCAGGTGCTCGGCCTGGTCGCGGCCGCGTCAGTTCTGGGCCTGACCGGGTGCGGGCTGTCAGGGAAGAACGCGCTCGGCCCGTCCAAGGGCAAAGGCACCGTGGTCGTCGGTTCCGCGGATTTCGTGGAATCTCAGATCATCGCGGAAATTTATACTGCCGCGCTCAATAACGCCGGGCACAAAGCGGAAAGTCAGCCTGCGATCGGGGCCCGTGAAGCATATATCGGCGCCGTGCAGCAAGGGAGCGTGAGCGTGGTTCCTGATTACTCGGGAAACCTTTTGCAGTATTTCGACGAAAAGGCGACCGCGAGTACGGCCGAGGACATCATGCAGGCCCTACGGGCCGCGGTTCCGGAAGGCCTGCAGGTTTTGGACCCGTCTCCGGCAGAAGACAAGGACGCCCTCGTGGTGACCCAAGAAGTTGCGCAGAAGTACAACCTGAAATCCCTGGAAGACTTGGGCAGAGTTTGTTCAAGCCTCAAGTTGGCGGGGCCGCCCGAGTTTCAAGAGCGGGCGTACGGGCTGCCGGGGCTCAAGGCCAAATACGGGTGCGTGCCGGCCAAGTTCTCTCCTATCAACGACTCCGGCGGTCCCTTGACGGTCAAAGCCCTGACCGATGACCAGGTGCAGGTTGCGGACATCTTCACGACGACGCCCGCGATTGAGAAGAACAACTTCGTGGTGCTTCAGGATCCCAAGAACAATTTTCTGGCGCAGCAGGCCATCCCGCTGATCCGAAAAGATCAGGTTCCGGAAGCGGCCCAGGCAGTGCTCAACAAGGTCTCCAAGACATTGACCACTGAGGACCTGATCCACCTCAACGACCGGGTCAGTGGGGACGAAAAGGCCTCAACCGTTCAGGCTGCCAAGGATTGGGTTTCGGATAAGGGCCTCTGACGGAGTGCCCATCGTCACGGAAGACCCCCACCAAAGTACTTTACCTGTAAAGTGAAAAAACTATGAGTTACCCACAGAATTCAACCTTGTCCGCGCCTTTGGGCCTCCTGCTTCTGCGTGTTGGCCTGGGCATTGTCTTCTTGATGCACGGTCTGCAAAAGTTCAACGAGTGGACCCTCGACGGAACCGCAGCGAACTTCCAGCAAATGGGCGTTCCATCCCCTGAGCTTTCCGCTGCGGTGGCCGCCTATGCCGAGTTGATCGGCGGTATCGCCTTGATCGTCGGTGTGCTTTCTCGGCTTGCTGGGCTGGTTCTGGCGATCGATATGTTCGGGGCAATCTATTTTGTCCACGGTTCCCAGGGGTTTTTCGCCTCGGACGGCGGATACGAATCCGTTCTGGTGCTGGCCCTCGCTTCGCTCGCTGTTTTTCTCGTCGGTCCCGGCCGATTTGCGATCGCCGGTGCACTTGAGGGACGGCGTGGTTGGGGAGCTTTCGCCTAGGGTCTAGTTTCGACCCTCTGTGCGGCAGGGGAGAGTCGAGAGTGCTGCGTTTCTGAACTCCTGGATCGCGCGCGAGTTCGAGCTCGTACGCCACGCCAAGCAGAGGGGTACGGACGGGGCTTCGTCGAGCGGGACGAATGCGACTCTCGAGTGCCCGTACGACGCCGCAGCCGAGGCCGGCGTTGCGCCGACACCCTTGCCTGCTGCGACCAAGGTGATCCATTCGTCGTAATTGGCGCATTCGATGATTGAAGAGGGCCTCTGCCCGGGATCCCAGAGAGACGGCCGCGTATTGCCGCTCAGCGTATTGATCACCACGGGATGTTGGCCGAGTTCCTTCCAGGGGATCGATGTTCGCCGAGCCAAACGACTGCCGGTGCTGACCGCGGCGACACGCGGTTCTCGGAAGAGCTCAATCGTTTCGACCTCTGTCCCCATGAGAGTTTGCCGCGTGAGAGCCACATCCACGGCTCGGTTCAGCAACGCGGAGCATACGTCATCATGTCTGGTCAGATGCGTTCGGATGCCGCTGGAACGCTCGAAGGTCGCCAAAGTCCGGGAAATCCACGGGTCGGGAAGAGCCCACGGGAAACCGATGCGCAGCTCTTCCACCTGATGAGTCTCAGCGATGGCGTCCTCGATCTCGCGGAGGATGGTCCTGGCCCGTTCGAATAGCCTTTGCCCCTGAGGGGTCAGGTCTACGGAGCGGGAAGAGCGGTTCAGCAGAGTAACCCCGCCGAGGCGAGCCTCCAGCTGTTGGATGGTTCGGCTCAAGGCCGGTTGAGTGATGTGCAGGCTGCGGGCGGCGGCCGTGAACGACTTCTTCCGGCCGACCGCCTCGAGCGCGCGGAGGTGGCGCAATTCCAGGTCCATGACTACTCAGGATAGATCGCAGGTACTCGGGCCGATGATTCGAGCCTAGCCCGCCGGCGTCGTGACCCGGTGATTTACCCACCCGGAACCGTCTCGTATGTATTCCACACGGGAGTGATTCCGGTCTTCGCGAGCTTGCATGAATTCGTACTCCGTGGGAGCGAGGGAATAGAGCCGCCAGTCCGGGTTGGGCTCACCGGTATAGCTGGGGCGTTGCTCCCAATCGCGTTGGGATTCCTCGTCGCTCAGGGCCACGACGTTGCCCGTGACCCTGACCTGCCGGCCTGATTCGCGCCAGAAGAAGATCATTGATGCGCGGGGGTTCTGATCGATGTGTTGCCCCTTGCGCGAGGTCTGATGCGTTGAGAACTGGAACCCTCGCTCGTCGATGTCTTTGATGATGAGCGTGCGTCCGACTGGGGTGTCTCCATTCTGAATGGTCGTGAACGTCATCGCGTGCGGTTGACGGTTTCCCGCGCCGATCGCGTCGTTGAACCAGTCCAGGAAAAGGTCTATTGGATCCTCGGGAACCCGTTCCGGGTCGAGGACAGGGAGGCCCTGGGGGAAGGAAGGCAGGCTGCGTAGCTGGTCGCTCAATGTGCTCATGCCTCGATCGTAAGTGCTGTGACGGATCTCGGGACAGGGTCATGTGCAGATGGAATGCGGCCATGCGCGAGGGGCCTGGACAGAATTGCTTTCGGGGGTGCGGCCGGGGTGCCAATGAAGCCGTCGGCGCAGGCGATTCCACACAGGCGGTGGAGAAAGTTATCCACAGGTGTGCACAACGATGTGCACAACTCGAATATCTGTCCTAAGAGTGCGTTGGGGAAAATGAAACGTGCCGCTTCTCCCCAGGATCTCGAATCGAATATCGGTGAAAAAGCTGCTCGAACTACAGAAGTGTAAGTTGTCCACGACTGGGGACATCTGTGTGGATAAAGCGTTGGCGGTCGGTGCCCGGTCGCGGTCGGCTCCGCATGTTCATGCTGATCGGACGAGGGGAGAAGGGCGAGCAGCCAGGCGCTCCGGGGACCTAGGATGCCGCGGAATACAGGGAAAAATCCGGTCACAGCGCTCTCTCTGGGGACCGAATGCCAGGTCGCCCCAGGCCCTGCTTGCGTCGGGGACGACGTGAGGAAGTTGTCCACAATTATCCACAACCTTCCACAGGGAGGTGACCTCAGCGAGCGATTTCTCCACGTGTTGTGTGAAAAGTTATCCACAGGTGGGGATAAAAATCTGTGTTTGGGGTTCGTGAGGCGTCCGTGGGCAACGGTACGGGCCAGGAATGCGGAGCGACCACTGAAAAATACCTGCACGTACACACTGCAATGACAAGGTTTATGCAGTGGGGTGCGGTCTCGGACCCACCTGTTGGGAATCGATGTGGGTTTCGTGGAGTCACATTCGTGTAAGTTCTCCACACTGTGGATAGATCTTGTGGATAAACCCTCCGGACTGTCGGAAAAACATGCTTGCGGCGTTGTATGACCTTTCAGGGGCGGTTTTCATTCGCGGGACACGAGCTAAAGTGATGGGAGGCGCAATGGCGCGCCGACAGTGACAAGGGGTGCCCCGTTCGGCTGAGATAAGACCCTTTGAACCTGATCTAGCCAGCACTAGCGAAGGGATCGTCACCATGACTGATTCACCGGAAAATCACCGCGCCCCCGACGGCATCGTCGGATCGGCCGAGGCCGTTCGAGGGTCGTCACCCCTGGTCCATTGCTTGACCAACGCGGTCGTCAAAGAAATCACGGCCAACGTTCTGCTCGCCGTCGGGGCTTCGCCCGCAATGGTCGAACACCCCGACGAAGCGCGCATCTTCGCTGGGATGGCCGACGGGGTGCTTGTGAACGTCGGGACGGTCTCGGAGGATCAGATCGCGGCGATCCAGGCCGCAGTGGAAACCGCGGGATCTGCGGGTGTGCCCTGGGTTCTAGATCCGGTTGCGGTCGGAGGCCTTCCCCTACGTACCGAATTCGCCCGGGACCTCGTCACTCAACGTCCGACTGCGATTCGTGGCAACGCCAGCGAGATCGTCGCCCTGGCCGGACAGGGAAGCGGCGGCCGTGGGGTCGAGTCGACCGATGCTGTGGAAACTGCTCTCGATGCCGCGCGCTTCCTTGCGGAACGCACCGGCGGCATCGTCGCGATTTCCGGGGAGCGGGATGTGGTCGTCTCTGCGAACCGGACCACGTGGCTGACCAGTGGTCACGAATTCATGCCGCTGGTCATCGGGACGGGGTGCTCGCTCGGGGCCACGGTCGCGGCGTATCTGGGTGCCGCCCGTGCGGCTGGCCTGGCCGACCATGACGCTGTTTTGGCGGCCCACGCCCATGTGGGTGCCGCCGGCTCCTTGGCGGGTCGAACCGCCGACGGTCCCGGATCCTTCCACGTGCGGTGGATCGATTCGCTCTACGAGCTCTCCCCGGCTGGAATCGGCCGCCTTGTCGAGGTTCACGAGGAAGCCCAGTGATACCTCCCGCGACTGATTTCTCACTGTATTTTGTGACGGATACGAAGCTGTGCGGTGGTCTCGATCGTGTACCGAATGTGGTGTACGAGGCCGTGATGGGCGGCGTCGGTGTAGTTCAGGTCCGCGACAAAGAGCTATCGGATGGCCGCTTCGCTGATCTGGCGCGCGCTTGCGAGCAGCAGTTGCGTCGGGCCGAGCAGGACTCGGGCAGGTCCGCCCAGCTGTTCGTCAATGATCGACTCAGCGTCGCCGCAGATCTGGGGCTCAATGTTCACGTCGGACAATCCGACGCCGCCGCGGCGGATGCGCGTGCGGCGGTCGGACCCGACCTCATGGTTGGGCTCTCGGTATCGACACCGGGCGAGGTCCGGGCCGCGGTGGCCGAACGCCAAGCGGATGTTCTGGGCATTGGCCCGGCCTGGGCCACTCCTACCAAAACCGACGCCGCCCCGGCCTTGGGGCCCGATGGGGTATCCGAATGTGCGGAGATAGCCCGAACCGGAGGGCTCGTGAGTGTAGCCATAGGAGGAATCAATCCCTCCACAGCCACTGAATTGGCGGGTGTGCCCGTTGACGGTCTGTGCGTCGTCTCCGCAATCGCTGCCGCCCAGGACCCCAGAAAGGCGGCGGCCGAATTGCTGAGCCTCGCCACCATGACACTCAACAGAGGACGTGATTCGTGATGCGCCCACCCGTCGCCATGACCATTGCCGGTTCGGACCCTTCGGGTGGAGCCGGAATCCAGGCCGACCTCAAGACCTTCAGCGCCATCGGGGCTTATGGGTGTGCTTGTATGACGTCGTTGACCAGCCAAAACACGGTCGGAGTCCGAGGGGTGCACAATGTGCCGGAAGACTTCGTGGTCTCCCAGGTCGAGGCGGTCATCGATGATGTGCCGGTGGATTCCACCAAGATCGGGATGCTTGGAACCGGGGGAGTGGTTCGTTTGCTCGCACGCCTGATGAACGAGCGGCGCGAGAGCTTCGGGACCGTGATTCTCGACCCGGTCATGGTGGCCACGAGCGGAGACACCCTCCTGAGCCAGGACGCCGACGCAGCGATCCGCGCGGATCTTTTGCCTCTCGCGGACCTCATCACCCCGAACCTCCCGGAAAGTGCTCGGTTGTTGGGACGTCCCGACCGTGTTGCCGACTCGCTCGAGGATATGCGCTCCCAGGCCGAAGAGCTTCTAGAGCTTGGGCCCCGTGCAGTCCTCCTCAAGGGAGGGCACCTACGAGATGGGGAAGCCGTGGATGTTCTTGCGATATCTCCGAGGCCGTCTCCCGTTGAGGGTGCGGCGAGGACTCCGGCAGCCGAACCGACTGTTATTGAACTGACTGCGCCCCGCGTGGAAACGCGCAACACTCACGGAACCGGGTGCACCCTCTCCTCGGCGATCGCTGCTTTTTCCGCGCGGTGGGCCGTGCACCAAGCCGATTCAGGGGACCGAGGGATCGACGATGCCGCTCTGATGGCAGCGACCAGAGATGGCAAGAACTTCTTGACCCGGGCACTTGTGGACGGCGCGTGTTGGGAACTCTCGCGGTTCCCGGACCAAGGTCATGGCCCCGTCAATCACTTGGCCCAGATCCTCCGATGAGCGAAGGCGACCCGATGAATCAATCAGCGAAGAATCATGACGTGTGGACCACCGGAGAATTTACAAGGCAACTGTGGAAAGACGCTTCCGGGATTCTGGGGCGAGTGAATCGTCTGGAGTTCCTGCGCCAACTGGGCGAAGGCACTCTGGCTCCAGAGATCTTCGTGGAATACATCTGCCAGGACGCTTTCTATCTGAGCAACTATTCACGGGCCCTGGCCGTGTTGTCCTCGAGGGCACCGACCGCGGAAGCCGCCGAGTTTTGGGCAGGTAGCGCCAGCACCGCGGTCGCCGAGGAGAAAGTGCTGCACTCCCAGCTCATGAACGATCCACTCCTGGCGGATTGCCCCCGAGCGGAATCACCCTCGCCGATCACGCGCGGGTACATGTACACGTTGCTCGCGGCTTGTGCTTACGAGCCCTACGAGGTTGGGGCCGCCGCCGTGTTGCCCTGCTTCTGGATCTACGCGGACGTGGGGCGGGTACTGACGAGTCGTTCGGCCGCGGTGAAGGATCATCCCTATGGCCGATGGGTTGAGGAATACGGCGATCCTGCTTTCGCGGAGGCCACCCAAAAGGCCATCGGCCTGGTGGAGGAAGCAGCGGCCTCGGTCACCGACGTCGTCCGGAAACGCATGCGAGAGGTCTTCCTGGACGCTTCCCGCTTCGAAGAAATGTTCTGGGAATCGGCCTATCGCGGGGAGAAGTGGACTCTGTAACGCTCACCGCGAGCCCAGAGCTCGTTCAGCTCGCCCCGGATCCAGGTCCCGCGCCGCACTATTTGACCGTCAGTACCGGACACTCCGCCTCGAGGATCACCCTTTGGGCGCTCGAGCCGAGGAAGAGTTTCATGACCGGGGAGCGGCGTCGCGTTGCCAGGACTATCAGCTTGGCGTGGTGCTCTTCGGCCAGATCGAGGAGCTGATCCGCGACGTCGTCCCCCGCGCGCTGAATTTCGAACTCCAGCCCCGCTTCGATGATCTGCAGGGAAACTTCCTTGACGACTTCGATGCGGCTCGCGGAGGGACTGGTAGTGCTGTCCGTGGCATACGCCACCACGCGAAGCGCCGCCTTTTCGCGGTGGGCCGCGGCGATCGCTTCCCGCATGACCTTCGGGCTCGCATCCGTGCGGTACCCCACGACGACGGTGCGTGGTGCGCGGTCGATCCCATCCGAGGACGATACCCTCAGCGAGGGCTCCGGCATCGAGTGGGAAGGTTTCGAATAGAGATCCGTCATGATGTGCTCCTTCTGGGACGGGCCGGGTATCGACTAGGCGCTGCCGATGGCGACGACGCCGACCAGCACGCCCACGGCCAGCATGACCAGCGAGACGACCAGCGCTCGCCACAGCACTTTCTTGTGGTGGTCGCCGAGTTCGACGCCGGAGAGCGAAACGAGCAGCAGGATGGCCGGAACCAGGGGTGACTGGAGGTGGACCGGCTGTCCGGTGATCGAGGCACGGGCCATATCGGTGGCAGGGATTCCGTAGTGAGACGCGGTTTCGGCGAGAACCGGAAGGATTCCGAAGTAGAAAGCGTCATTGCTCATGAAGAACGTCATCGGAATCGACAGGATGCCGGTGATGACGGCCAGGTACGGGCCCATCGAGGAGGGAATGACGTCTACGAGCCATGCCGCCATACCGTCGACCATCCCGGTACCGCTCATCACGCCGGTCAGGACACCGGCGGCCATGACCATGGCTACGACGGAAATGATCGAGGTCGCATGGGATGCGAGTTCTTCCTGTTGTTCCTTGACGCCACGGAAGTTGACCAACAGGGCCACCACGGTACCGATCATGAACAGATAGGGCAGGGGGAGAACGTCCATGATGAGAAGGATCATGATCGCAACCGTCAGAACCAGGTTGAACCAGAACAGACGCGGGCGAAGAGTCGAACGGTCCGGGTCCAACGCGGTGTCGGTCAGCGTGGAAGCGGCCTGTCCTTCGCCTTCGAATTGGTTGATCACCAGGGCCTGGGTAGCGGGCCCACCCGACGTGGCCTGTGCGGCCGAGCCCTCTCCGTCTCGAGGCGTCGAGTGGGAGCCGCTCGGGCCGGAGTCGTGACGGGGTGAGGAAGAGCCGGATTGTGGGGTTTCGACGTCGTTCGCTGCGCCTTCGACCCAAGCCACGCCCTTCTTCTGAAGTCGACGACGTTCCGAGCGGCCCAGCAGGTATGCGAAGGCGAAAGCAACGATGAGGCCCACGAGGAGGGAGGGCACCATGGGCGCAAAGATCGTGTTCGCATCCAAGTGCAGGGCCGAGGCGGCACGAGCCGTCGGGCCGCCCCACGGAACGATGTTCAACGTTCCATTGATCAGTCCCGCGGTACAAGTCAGAACCACCGGGGACATCTGCAGGCGCTGATAAATCGGCAGCATCGCGGCCGTGACCACGATGAACGTCGTCGAGCCGTCACCGTCCAATGACACCGCGCCGGTCAGTACCGCGGTGCCTAGCACCACCTTGACCGGATCGTGGCCGCAGAAGCGCAAGATGAATTCGACGAGTTTGTCGAATAGCCCGACGTCGATCATGATGCCGAAGTAGATGATCGCGAAGAGCAGCAGCGCGGCCGTCGAGGACATGGACTCAATGGCATCCATGACCATGTCGCCGATGCCCAGCCCAGCTCCGGCGAAGAGGCCGAAGATGGTCGGGATGAGAATGAGCGCCAGAACCGGCGAAAGTTTCTTGGTCATGATGAGGGCCATGAAGACCAGAATCATGACGAATCCGAGAAGGACGATCACGGGCTTCTCCTTCGAAGTATGTTGTGATGCGGAATACACCTTAGGGAAACCTGGGAAGGTGGTGCGCGCTTGTGCTCACTGATCGCGTTCTGCTCATTGAGCACCTTGTGCGCATTGTGCTCAAATACGCACCGCGCGAGATGTTTGTTTCCATGCGGTGCCTGGCCGGAAAGCCCGACGCCGGTCGGAGCCGGGCCCGAAATCATTGAAACCATCGGCCCGTCGGACAAGTCAGGCCACATTGTCTGATGTCTGATGTTGAGTAGAGTGGAAGTTGAACCAGAAACTCGAGGAGGCCACGATGTCGACGGCTCCACCACGGAGATTTACGACGCTCACCTCCGAGGCGTCGCTTGCTCCAAGCGGCGCACGGAAGGTAACGGCAGCGGACCGGATCAAGGACTTCATCCTGGCCGAAGGTCTTCAGCCAGGGGACCTTCTGCCTACGGAAAATGAGTTGTGCGAGTACCTTGGTGTCTCTCGATCCAGCGTGCGGGAGGCCATTCGCACGCTGTCGACCCTGGACATCGTCGTTATCAGACGCGGCCATGGCACCTATGTCGGGGAGATGTCTCTGGATGCTCTCGTGGAAACCCTCGTTTTCCGCGGTGTACTGAGTCCGGGAGACGACCTGCGTGCCCTGAGGGATGTTGTAGAGGTTCGCCAAGCTCTTGACCGTGGCTTGGCCGAGCAGATTGTGGCCAGCCTGGCCGGCACGTCCAATCCAGAACTGCATTCCCTGGTGGATGAGATGGTGGCGTTGGCGACCAAAGGGCGAGCCTTTCCGCAACATGACCGAGCGTTCCATACAGGCCTACTGGAACGGCTTGAAAACCCACTCGTCGGACAGCTGGTGACGGCCTTCTGGGACGTGCACACATCGGTGGTCCCCAAGCTGGGTCTGTCTGTGGCGGCGGATCTGGAGCAGACGGCTCGGGCACATGGATTGATGCTCGAAGCCGCCCAGGACGGCGACGTCGAGGCTTTTCGTGCCGCGATCGTCTCCCATTATGATCCGATCGAGCGTGCGCTCGATGCCAAGACGGCATGATGGTCGAACAACCCGCCAACCGCACTCGAGATGCATCTCCGAGACGGCGACAAGACGCCACACGGCCTTCTTCTGGGCCTCCGGCGAATGGGCGCACGTCTCGGCCTGCCGTTCTTGTCGGTGCCTACGCATGCCTTCCTGCTTCGCCGCGAGAGCAGGAGGCGTTCTACGCAGGCCTTGCTGGTCGGAAACTCGCCGATGGACTGGAGATACCTTTCCGCGACAAGCTTGTTGATGATCCACAGTGGCTCGCCGATCAAATGCACGGTCGCTTCACTCGGTCGGTTCTGACTTTGATTCCCGGCACCATGATCAACGTGGGCACCTGCGCCGTGTTTGGGCTCGCCTCGCCGGATCCGGACGGCCGGCGGGCAGCACTGGAGCATTTCCGACGTGCTCGTTGTGCCGCGGAAGAACTGAACCAACTCACGGGTGAACAATCCGTTGGTGCCCTCCATATCCACACGGCTCCCTCGAAACTAGCCGCCCCGGAAATGTTCGCTCGTTCGCTCGAGGAGATCCTCTCGAGCCCGCCTGCCGCTGGCTCGTGGTCTACACGAGTCATTGTGGAGCATTGTGACGCATACAGCCCCGAGATCGCGGGGGAGAAACGTTTCTTGTCTCTGGAAGAGGAAATGCCCCTCGCGCTGGAGGCGGGAGTCGGTATGACGATCAATTGGGGGCGTTCGGTCATCGAGGCGCGTGACCCTGACCGGGCGCTCAACCAGATCCGCGCGCTCGTCGAGGCCGGGTTGCTCGAGGGAATCATGTTTTCGGGCGCCGGCCCGTCCGCGAATCAGTACGGAGATGCCTGGGCTGACGCGCATCTCCCGCTGGCCGAGGACGAGCCCACCTCCCTCCTGGACTCCGGAGAAGTAAGACGCTGCCTCCTGGCGGCGGGACGTGACCTCAGCTATGCAGGAGCCAAGATTCAGGCCCCCGGTGATGCGACCGTCGAGGAAAGACTCGACATGGTGGGTCGCATTACCCGGATCGTGCGCGGGGAGAAAAGCCGCTAGGGCAATAACCCGGATGCCCCATGGGTCCGGGTGAGCCCGTTGGGAGGCGAGTGCTTATTTTGCCTGCCTCAGTCCGAGGCAGACGCGGCCGTTTCCGTACTCCGTGACTCGAGGAGCCACGAGAGGGGAATGATGGAAAGAAACAAGCCTTGCCATTCCCTTTCCCAAAGCACGGCGAGGCGTCCGTCGGGAAGCTGCGCCATTGACTGGTAGACGTGATGACGTGGGTTGAGCACGCGATTGTGCGGCCAGGTCCGACCGTCGTCGAAGGACATCCGTAGTACCCCTCGTCCACGGAACGGCAGCATTTGAGAAGCATTGGCGAAGACTGTCGCCTCGCGCCCGTCCTCGAGGCTGACTCGGATCGCGTTCGGTTGTGAGAAGATCTCAGGAATTTGGGGGACGAAGCTGACCTCGCCCCAACTTTCCCCACCGTCCTTGCTGACCGAGTGGGCAACGAGACCGGCAGGATGCTGATTGCGCATGTAAGCATGCACCGCACCGTCTGTACCCTCTACGATCGTGGACTCGTGCAAGGAGCCTCTGTCGTCGGCGAGATCGCGAGAGGAGAGGTCCTCTCCGTCCAGGAGACGACCGTCGTTGGGGGAGGCGCCGCGCCGCCACGTGGTACCGCCGTCGTCGCTGTAGACCGCGGCACAGGAGAACGTACGACCCTCCTCATGGTTGTAATAGACGGGCATCAGCAGGCGACCCTGATGTTCTCCGCGGGCCAGCTGGATGCCATTGCCCGGTGAGGTTCCGAAGAATCTCATCCAGGGCTCCTTCACCTGGGGAGTGATGTCGCGGGGGTCGCTCCATGTCTCGCCGTCGTCGTCGCTCCAAACCATCTGGAAATAAGCCGTGCGGGCACTGAGAAGCGACTCGTTCGCGTCGTCACTGGCAGCGAGGTGTATATTGCCGGCGGGTTTGCCGTTGCGGGTCACCGCACCGTCATCGGCCACGTGATAGGCGCTCTGCTTGCCCTCGTCCGTGACCACGGAGCCGTCCTTCTCACGCAGATAGATCGCACCGTCTCGGTCGGTGAGGATCATTCGCCCTTGATCGTCATATCCTGTCCCCACCTGGGCGTTGGGCTGGCCGTAGCCGCCTGGGAACTGGTCGATGAGAACAATGACCCGGCCACTGTCCCTGTCCTGGACAATCACCGAGTCGATCACCGATGCCCCCGACCGGCCGCTGCCAGGGTAGTGGAGAATCGTGCGCACGGGCTCCCAGGACTCGCCCCCGTCGAGGCTGCGTCGGATGACGAAGTTGATGTCGTTGGGACTGTCGTTGGGGATGCTGACGCGTTGATCCGCCCCGGCGATGATCACTCCGGACTCCAGTGTCAGCAAAGCGGGGATGCGATAGCTGCGTGATCCGGCCAAGCCGGTGTCGAACAGGGCTCGCGTCTCCACAGGTTCCGCGGAGGCAAGTCTTTTGACCTGGTGATCCGACAGTACGGCATCGTAGATTGCTGCGGTCTGGGCTTCCCCGAAAAGTCGGGTACCGTCGAGATCCGCGCCGGCCACAACCCGTTCGATCTGCCCGATGTCCTGGAAAAATGCGGTGCCAGCGACGTGCAATACCTGGTACCCGTCGACGTAGAGGTCTAGCGCGCCGCGACCACTGACCAAGATGATGTCATGCCAGTTGCCATCATCCCATCGCCCTGGCGCCCGGATCCCGGCCAGCTGCTGGCCTCCGGCAATCACAGAATAGGTAATATCTCCGTTCTCGACAGCGAGAGTGAGTTTTCCGGAGGTTCCGCCGGCCTGGAGGATCACGCCGCCTTGACCTTCGCCTCGCGTGCGGCACCGGGCACGAATCGCGCCTTCCGCCAGAAGACTGAGGCGTCCTGCATCGCGTGACGATAGCTCTGCGGCGGCGAACTCGATCAATGGCCGCTGCGCGACGGATTGGGCGACCAGCGCATTCGCAGGCAGCGGCGCGTCCCAGATCGCGAGACGTGAGGGTGACATCATGCCCTGCGGGTCGACCGCAAGGGCGTTGAGGCCGAGCTCTTGGAACCAAACCTTTGTTGTCGAGGAGAAGGCCTCGTAACCGTCTGCGAACACATGGGTTCCGGTCGCATCCACCGTCAGCGCGATGCTGTGTGTGCGTCCGTCGTCGATACCGACCGTGTCCTCGGCGTCCAGCTGACGTGTCTGATCCTTGTGCGTGATCCACCCATTGAGTCGCCCTCCCGTGACCTCAAGGGTTATGGACCCGTGCTCGCCGTTGACTGCAAGTACAGGGCCGTCGACGGTCGTAGCAATGTCCACGAGCAGAGTCCCTGCTGAGTCCTGTGCCGCCAGGGTCAGAGACTGTGCATCGATCTCCGGGCCGCTGGAACTGTCACGGGAATCGAATCGGGTTTGGGGTGCGACATCGTCAGTGTGCATCTTGTCCTCTCGTCCGGCTGCGCCGGTCTCGGGTACCCGGTCTGCGGTCGATGAGTACCGCGAACCGTGGCAGTTCGCTTGCGCTGACCGTACATCGGACGTCTGATGTCGTCAACGCCGCCGAGATGGGCTGTGTCACACGAGTGAAGTTTATGTTAGCTTCATAACATCTGATGTCGGACGTCGGCTGTCTCGAAGGCAGGACGGTGAAATCAACGGAGATTCGTATGACAGAGGGACGCCTCGAAACGCGCGACAGAAATACCGATGACACCGGACGGCACTGGTGGCAGTACCTCAGCAAAGAGAAATGGAAGGCCTTCTTCGCCGCCTGGCTGGGTGTGCTCCTGGATGGTTACGACTTCGTTCTGATCTCGTTTGCCCTCCCCATGATCATCGCGGCGTTCGACCTGAGCCTCGTCCAAGGCGCCTCCCTGATCTCTGCGGCCTTCATCTCCCGGTGGATCGGAGGTTTGATTCTCGGCGCAGTCGGGGACAGATTCGGCCGAAAACCGGCGATGGTCGCGTCGATGATGTTGTTCGCCATCGCCTCGATAGGAATGGCTTTCGCCCCCAACTTTGCATTCCTCTTCGCTGCTCGCCTTGCGGTCGGCTTCGCCATGGCAGGTGAGTATTCTTCCTCTGCGACCTACGTTATCGAGTCGTGGCCGCGGCACATGCGGAACAAGGCCTCGGGGTTCCTGCTCTCGGGCTATGCCTTTGGCGTCATCCTCGCGGCCCAAGTGGACAAGTTCCTGATGCCCTGGGTCGAATCCTGGCATCCCGGATGGGGATGGCGGGCACTGTTCCTGACCGGAATCGTCCCGATCTTCCTGGCGCTCTACATGCGGCGCAGGTTGCCCGAGGCGGACGATTGGAAGGCAGCCAAGGCCGCTCGGTCAAAGTCTGCGAGGGAACCCGATGCGTTCAGTGTCCTGTTCGGAGGTCGTCGACGTGTGTTGAATATCCTGGGTGCTGTCCTCGCCTCCGTGGCGTTACTGGTGATTTTTGCGGTGTCCGGGGTCCCCACCTGGCTGATCACAACGTTTGCGATAGTTTGTGGTGTCATATTCATCGCATTCATCGTCCAGTTCGATCCCCGGCGTTGGGTAACTGGCGTCGCGATCATGGTGACGATCTTTGCCTCATTCATGTACACGTGGCCGATTCAAGGTCTGTTGCCCACATACCTGGACGGCGTCGGGATGGACGAGAATGTCGTGGCCAACGTGGTGGCCATCGCCGGTCTCGGCAATGCGATCGGCTATATCGTTGCTGGATTCGCGGGCGATCGTTTCGGCATGCGTCGCTGGTATGCGATAAGCCTCATTATTTCCCAAGTGATCGTCTTCCCGCTCTTCATGCAAGGCGGCGAATTCGTTTTCCTCGTGGGTACACTTCTTTTCTTCAATCAGATGTTCGGCCAAGGCATCTCCGGCCTCTTGCCCAAGTGGGTCACCAGCTATTTCCCGGTTGAGCAGCGAGCGGCTGGTCTCGGGTTCGCGTACAACGTCGGAGCGCTCGGAGGTGCGGTCGGACCATTGGTCGGTGCCAGCCTTGCCAGCCGCTTCGGATTGGGCTCGGCGCTTGCCGTGCTCTCGGTCGGCTTCGCGCTCATCGTCATCCTCTCGATTGCTCTGAACCTTCCGCGCAAGCTCCAACAACTCGTGAATGCCGATGCCGTCCGCCCTGAGGACGGCGATGACGAAGTCGTCGCACAAGCCTGACCTGCGCTCAACAGCTCAATTCCGGGCTGTCATGACATGAAAGATCACGTGACGGGCCCGGGGAGCCACCCGGCGTTCCGTGCTCCGCGCTGGGGGGGCATTGGCGGGGGTGTCTCTATGGTTTTCGTCAGGCCGTCACGGCGAGTTTCCCCGGATGTTTTCCGGTTTCTGCCGGTTCCTATCCGTGGACGTCGTGCCCCTCCTAACGCAGGGAAACGGCACCGACTCGGGTAACCACCGCCTAACGCGGAGTGCCGCGGGAACGGAGACTGCGCAGCGTCCCAGACCCTCATGTCTTGGCCGGCGTCAGCGGCACGCAGCGGCGATGCCTTCCTGGACTTTCACGTCATATTGATTCGGCCAGGCTCACTCATCGGTGGGTCGATGCCTAAAGGTGCAGGCGTCTGACGAGTTCGCGGCGCACTTCCGCGCCCCTGGCAAGCTGCAACACCACCAGGGCGATAACGCTGAGAGCACCGCAAATGGCTGGTGCGAGTGGGTTCGTCACCCAACCGAATGCGAGGAACCCGATGGGGGCCAGGCCCAGCAGCACCGTCAAACCGCTGTAGAGGATGTGCTCCGCCACCTCGAGGTGCATTGCCCAGAGCGTGATGAGCAAAGCAACAATGGATGATGCACAGACGATCGGCACCGCGTACGTCAGCGACCACGCACGCCAGCCGGTGAGATAGTCCCAGTACACGCAGACCAGGCCAATCAGGACGACGAGGTAGACGGTGCCCTTGGCGACATTGCGTCGTTTGCGTATTGCCATGAGCACCACAAGCCACATAGCCGTCACCCCCAGCCAGGAGGAGCGAAGAACTCCGAAACCCTCGGGCCCCCGGCCCAACAGCAGCTGGCCAGCCAAGGACGCCGCGATGACCGCGATTGAGGTCAGGAACAATACTTTCAGCACCCGTCGTCGTGAGAAGGTGAGTGGCACTGTCGGCATCGGACTCGGAACGGTCTCGCCCGCGACAGGGGCCCCGCACAACGGGCACAGAGTCCATGTGCCCTCGATATCGACGGCACACTCGGTGCAGCGCCTCATGATTCTCCTTCGGCGAGTTCCGCCTCGGTCACGCGTTCCGCGGCGACCGTCACATCGATCTCGTTGGCGGTGAGCATCCGGGCGAATTCCTTGACGTGGCCGGTCTCGGTGAACGGTGAGGTGAAGCTGATGGTGAGCAATCCGGCGTGGGAGGTCGCGCAGAACTGAGGGCGGACGGCGGAGACCTGGAACAGCATCCGCCCCACATGCGATTCGGCTGGCTCGGGCAGGCTCATCCGCCCCAAATTCGAGACTGCCACGCTCAAACTGCGGTTGCTGCCCCTGTTGATTAGCCCCAGGAACACGTCTTTGAGCGGGCGCGGTATGATCCTCAATCCGGGCATCCGCTCGGCCCGGATGAACCATCTCAGTTTCTTCTCCAGCGCTTCCTTGGTGGCTTGGGGGAGGAATTGGCCCTCAAGGTGTTTGCAGATTGAGCCAAGACCGTCGTCACCTTCACCGTAGGTATGTTCCACTCGGACGGTCGCAAAGAAATTTCGTGCTGACGTCGAGGGGAAGAACTGGCGCAAATTCACCGGAACTGACGCCGCTAGGGTTCGGTTCTTGCCCAGACCGCCCGAGGACAGGCGGATGGATTCGAAAAACAGCGCAGTCAGGTACATCGTGATGGAGACCCCCTCGGCGCGCGCAAGGTCAAGCACCGCCGCTGCGGACATGGTGAGCTCGACGGCGCGCGTGCGGTTGTCAGGGGTACGGGTTCCCCCGACCTGGTGCACTTTCTTCAAGGGGCGGTGTAGTCGGCGGGTCGCCCGATGAGCACTCGATGGCTGGGCGCTGTCATCGATGGTGAGCGCAGCCGGCACGGCAGCACGACTGAAAGTAGACCCGGAAGCGGGTGACGTGCGCCGGTGGTGGAAGTAGTGCTCGAAACTATCGGTGGGCAGGCCATGTTCCGGCTCAGCCGTATCGTCAGACGCGCCGTCGTCGGCCTGGGAACCGGCATCGCTCCGACCGGGCTCGGCCCGTAAGGCGTTGGCTCCGGTGGCCTCCGCGAGTGGCGGACTCTGGTCGGGGTACCGCCGCCGGATGTATGCGTTCACCAGGTCGGAGAGGAACCAAGAGGCACCGGTGCCGTCGGACAGGGCGTGGAATACTTCGAGGACGATCCGTCGGCGATGATAGACCACGCGGAACAGCAGAGTGCGCCGGCCCGCCTGGTAGATGGGGGCGCAAATGTGTTGCTTGTCCTCGGTGACGAGCGGGCGCAGGTCGCTGTCCTGCAGGTAGTACCAGAACAAACCGCTCTGCAGCACCGCATGGTAGAGCCGGTACCGGTCGTACGTCTCATCCAGGGCCTCCTGCAACAGTTGCGGGTCCACGGCGTGGTCCACCTCGGCGCTCGAGCGGAACACTTTGGGATCGGAAGCGCTTCGGGCGGCGAGGAAAATATTGGAGGCGTTGTCGAGCCGTACCCAGTCCCGGTGGGTCATGTGGGCTCCTGAGGGTCGGTCTGTTCCTCGGCGACGGGAGCATTGCTGAGGAATTCGTTGATCACCTCGTAGGCTTCTTGGACCGACCGGGAGAAGCGGGGCAGAGAGATGAAACCGTGCAACGCCCCGACCACCCGGTGTATCCGCACTGCGTTCCCGGCGTCGGCGAGGGCACGGCCGTAAGCCTCACCCTCATCGCGCAACAAATCCAGCTCCGCCGTGATCACCAGGGTCGTCGGTTGCTTGGAGAGGTCCGTCGCCATCAGCGGAGCGACAAACGCGTCGTGACGCTGGTCCCGGTCAGGAACGTAGAGGTCGAAGTAGTCCTCGACCTCGGTATTGGTGAGCCGGTAGTCCCCGCCGTGATAGCGCACCGAGGCGAACGGGGAGGTCTCCGGATCGTGGGCCCAGTGGGTCACCGGGTAGATCAGGATCTGTCGACTCGGGCCGCGATGACCGCGTTCTCGCAGCAGCGATGAGATGACGGCCGCAAAGTTTCCCCCGGCGGAGTCACCGGCCAAGACGATCTGACTGGCGTCCGCGGCGCCCACACGTTGCGGTTCCTCCAGCAACAACCGGGCGACGTCGTAGCAATCCTCCAGTCCCGCCGGGAAGGGGTACTCGGGCGCGAGCCTGTAGTCGACGGAGGCCACGGTACAGCAGGTGAGGTCCGCCATTCTGGTGCACGTCGGGGTGTACGTCTCACTGTCCCCGGTGACCCAGCCGCCTCCGTGGAAGAAGACGAGGACATCGTCGCGCCGTCGTTCTTTCGGCCGGAAAATCCGGACTTGAGCATGGAGTCTCTTGTCGTCGGGCATGGGCTGCCAGCGCGGGGTTCGAGACGGTGGCATCAACACCGCGGCCAATCGACGTTGCAGTCGCCGGACCTTCTCATAGTCCTCACGAATGTTGAGCCGGGGTGCGGCGAATAAGCGCAGTACAGCCCGAGACAGTCGGTTCACGAGTGGACAACGGTTCCGGGAGAGGATGGTTCCATGGGGCCAGCTTAGCCTCAATCCATAGATGGGGGTGGGGTGAGAGTTTGAGCTGATATCGGTCGGGCTTGCGGTTTTCGGGCAGTGGAGACAGCCGGGCCTCAAAGCCCCGAGCGTTTGGCTGGAAGTTGGCTCCTGGGCCGGTGACACATCGACGAAGTGGAGCCAACACGGGTCGTCGCCCGATCCAGCCCTACGGAGGAGTCGATTCTGGGCATGATCCCTTTCTCTCGCTGGTTCCCGCCCCAGCACCCCCGGGGACCAATCATCTAAGCTGGGCGCATGCCGCGACCTTCCGATTCCTTCTCGCGCCGCGTGCTGATGAGCCAACTGGCCGTCATCATCGTGGTGCTGTCGCTCGCGGCCGCAACATTCGCGTGGCTGGGTGCCCGCACGGTCACCGACACCACGGAGACGCAGGCCCTTTCCATAGCGCGGACTTTGGCCGCGGAACCACAAGTCAGGAGCGGGGCTACCCGTGTGACCGCCGAGAAGCAGGTCGGTCCGGACGTCATTCGATCAAGCAACCTGCAGGCACTCGCAATGGATATTCGGTCCCGCAACCACGTTGATTTCGTGGTGGTGACCGACAACCGGGGACTGCGACTCGCGCACCCGGACCCGTCGCTGCTGGGCAAGAAAGTCTCCACATCGCCCGACGTCGCGCTCTCCGGCAAGGAAGAAATCACCCACGATGAAGGCACCTTGGGAGAGACCGTCCGGGCGAAAGTTCCGATCTATTCGGCGACCGATGACGGCACCGTGGTCGGAGAGGTCTCCGTAGGTGTACGTACCTCTGCCGTCGGGGCGGAGGTCCGTCGAAAACTGTGGGTCATCGGGGCGCTCGCAGCGGTGGCGCTGGCCGTCGGCATCGTGGCTTCGCTGGCGCTCGGGCGGCGTCTCAAACGCCAGACCTTGGGGATCGGGCCCGAAGAACTGGCCGAAATGGCGCGTCACCAGGAAGCGGTCCTGCGCGGGCTCGACGACGGGGTCCTGGGATTCTCCCCGGACGGGCGGCTGACCTTGAGCAATGAAACCGCCCGGAGCCTGCTGGGATACTCGGAATACCCGACCGAGGAAGTGCGCATACCGCATGAGATTCAGGTGATGGTCGGTGAAGTCTTGGGTGAACGCGACTCCGGGAGCTCCGAGTTGCGACGGCGTATCTCGGTCGGAGACCGGATCCTCCTCGCGACGGCGGTTCAGGTGCGACGCGGGGACATCTCAGTCGGCGGCGTCGTGACCCTGCGTGACGAGACCCAAATCCTGACGATGTCTCGCCAACTCGAATCCGTCATCACCATGGCCGATGCTTTGCGGGCGCAAAGACACGAGTTCGCGAACCGGCTTCACACGGTCATGGGACTCGTGACCACGGGCGCGCACCATGAGGCGGAGAGCTATCTGGCCGAGATTCTGCGGACCGGCCCGATCGGTGCACCCGTGAAGGGGATCGAACATGTCGACGACCCGTATCTTCGAGCTCTCGCGGAGGCCAAGAGCACCACGAGTTCCGAAGTCGGCGTGGAGCTGCGCATCTCGGAGGACTCCCTGGTCTTCGGCCGCGTTCGGGAACCGGAGGACGTCACGTTGATACTGGGCAACCTCATCGACAACGCGGTTCGTGCGGCGGTCCAAGGGGAAACGCCCTCCAAGGCGGTTGAGGTTCAGCTGCTGAGCGACGGCGAGGCGCTGCACGCTGTCGTGACGGACACGGGCGCCGGGATCGATTCGCCGGAAGACGGTGAGCGCGCATTCCAGGAAGGTGTCAGCGGCAGCGGGGCCCTGGACGACGACGCCCACGGCCTGGGTATCGGTCTGGCTTTGTGCCGACGGGTGGCAAGGCGACAAGGCGGGCGCGTGTGGTTGGTCGAGGGAAAGGACCCGCGAATGGGCGGTGCGAGTTTCGGCGTGGAACTGCCCCATGTCTTGGAGGAGAAGATGGAGTCATGACGAATGTTTTGGTGGTCGACGACGATCTGTACGTCGGCCAATTGCACTGTGAATACGTCAACCAGACGGCCGGATTCGAGGCTCTTGACCCCGTCCGCGATGTGCGGGCGGCGCGGGAGGTTCTGGGAAGTGGCGAGGTCGACCTTCTCTTGGCCGATTACGTGCTTCCGGACGGGAACGGAGTGGACCTCTTGCGGGGATTCGATGTCGATGCCGCGATTCTCTCGGCAGTTTCGGACGCCTCGGTGGTCCGTTCGGCCTTGCGTGCCGGCGCCTTGACGTACATCTTCAAGCCGTTCGACGCTGCGCATCTCCAGGGTTTCCTCCGCCGGTATTCCCGGTATCGTCGACTGCTGGATCGGGACCGTTTGGACCAGTCGAGTTTGGACCGTGCCCTTCGCTCGTTGACCGAGACCGGAGGATCGAGCGCCAATGCACCCGTGCCGGGGTCCTCGACGTCGGGAAGGGTCTTGGAGGTTTTGCGGGCTGCCCGCGGGCTCATGTCTGCATCCGAGGTTGCTGAAGCCGTGGGAATTTCCCGCGCCACCGCGCAGCGTCACCTGGTCAAACTCGCCGAATCCCGATCCGTGACAGTGACCCTCCACTACGGCTCGACCGGCCGTCCCGAGCACCTGTACGGCCCGGAACGATAGCGGCCCGCCGGGGAGGGACCGCTCATGACCGAGACGGCCGAAAAGCCCGCAACCTGAATGAACGGGAAGGCTCCCGGACCGGTTTTTCCTTTCCATGGTGCCGCGATGTGTGAACCATTTCTTGCTACTTCGACGGGCGGTATGCTCGTTCCATGGCTCGACCCGTGGCAAATCTTTCTGTGGCAGGTATGCAGGTTGAGATCCGTCGCGCGGTCTTGGGCGATGTACCCGAGATTGTGCAATTGTTGGCGGACGATCCATTGGGCCGAAGCAGGGAGTCAAGGTCTACGGAAGACGATTTGACCCCATACCGGCAGGCATTTTCCTTGATAGACGGTAATGACCGGGAGCTCCTCGTTGTGGCCTGCTTAAGGTCCGAGGTGATCGGGACCTTGCAGATTTCATTCATTCCCGGGCTGTCTCGACGCGGAGCACTGCGGGCTCAGATCGAAGGGGTTCGAATTCGCGACGATTTCCGCAGTCGCGGACTGGGCCGCGCGATATTCGAGTGGGCTATTGGACTGGCCAGATCGCGCGGGTGCTCACTCGTCCAACTGACCACGGACAAAACCCGCGCGGACGCTCACCGTTTCTATGGCAGCCTCGGTTTTTCCCCATCCCACGAAGGATTCAAACTGGCTCTGTAGGCGTTGTCGAGCCGCAACAACAAGCGCGCCTCGTGGTTCTTCGGGGAACGGGTACTGAAGAGTTCAAAAACACCGAAGCGCAATTGCTGGGACTCATTGACTTTCAACTATCGCTCGGTGGCCACGATCTCGACTTTGAACCCGGCCGAATTTTCGAGCCAATCCGCGTTGGCTTCTTCTGCGGGGCGCGAAGGAAGCAGAAACCACTTTAGACTCACCTCGGAAGGGTACCGGCACCCGGCCTACGCGATGGGTGCTTGCGTCGTGCGGTAGTAACGACTGATGCGGTTTGCGGTGTCCCGAAGACGTCGTTCAAGTTCCCTTTCTCGGACAGGATCCGTGTCCTGGGATGGGGTACTGATGGCTACAGAGCCCACGACCATGCCCGCACCATTGCGAACACCGATCGCCGCACAGGTCATGCCGGGGATGAATTCCTCCTTCTCCCAGGCGATGCCCCGATTCGCGACTTCGGCAAGATGCTCCTCCAGCGTGCCGCGATCCGTGATGGTTGTTGGAGTCAGATCCGAAGTTCCGTGCGCCTCGAGATACTGATCGAGCTGGGCTTTCGACATTCCGGACAGCATGATCTTGCCGAAGGCCGTTGCATGGGCCGCCTCGTGGAATCCGAATCGAAGCGGTCGAAGTCGTGGGTACCGGGGGCTGTCCACGACGTAAGCGAGCACCACGCCCGAGCCTCGGTATATGGCGAAATACGCCGCAGCTTTGGCGTAGTCGTGCAGGATCTGGATTTCCGAGCGGACCATAGCCGGGACCCCGACCTGGCGGTGCAAGGAGGCTCCGAGCCGATCGAGCTTGAATCCTAATTCGAACCGATGCTCTGAGCGCAGATGAGTGAGATAGTCGGCCTGCACGAGCGCTTGCATCAGCCGATAAACGGTCGGGAGGGGATATTTGAGCGCGTTCGAAATTTCTCGCGCCGTCGCGCCACCGCGCTCGGAGATGAGTTCGAGGATAGCGAGCGTTCGCTCAATGGTCTGGACGCTCGAATCACGAGGCGATGACGGCTTTGCGGAGGTCCTTTTCTCGACAGTCACGTTCACTCGTCTCCGTACATTTCAGTCAGTGTGAATAAGCCATGGGTTAGGAGCCCGACGCTCGCCCGCCCCTCTTCTCAGCGGGACGGGCGGCTTGGGTCGACGGCCCTATTTGGCCTCGAACGTTCCGGTCAGCACGGCCCGGGCAATGGTGTGCCCGGACATGTTGAACCCGAGGAACGCCGGTGTCGCGTCGGATCCGATGTCGAGGGTCTCGACGTCGAGCGCGTGAACCGCGATGTAATACGTATGGGAACCATGGCCTGCTGGCGGCGCCGCACCGAGGTAGCGGGAGAGGCTCGCGTCATTGCGCAACTGGATAGCTCCGTTGGGCAGGCCCTGACCCTCGTCTCCGCCGGCACCACTCGGTACCGACGTCGTCGAGGCAGGCACATCAGTGACGGCCCAGTGCCAGAAACCGCTACCGGTTGGTGCCGTGGGATCGTACACGGTGATGGCGAAGCTCTTCGTCTCGGAGGGGAAACCGCTCCAGGACAGCTGTGGGCTGATGTCTTCTCCGCCAGCGCCGAAAATTCCGCTGACTTGGGCGGCGGGCAGGGTTCCGCCATCGGAGAAGTCGGTGCTCGTTACCTCGAACGAGGGAACTTCTGCGATCTGATCGTACGGGGATGTATTGGCCATGGTCTCTCCTCATATATTGGTGAAGTTTTGGTGCCTTAGATGCCGTCGGTTTTCAGCTGGTCGACGATGTACTCGGCCTGTCGGATAGCCAGCGCGACGATGGTCAGCGTCGGATTTGCTGCGGCTCCGGTGGTGAAGACCGAACCGTCGCTGATGAACAGATTGGGGATGTCGTGGGTGCGCCCCCACTGGTCGACCACGCCGTCTTCAGGGCGAGCGCTCATCCGTGAGGTCCCGAGGTTGTGCGTTGACGGGTAAGGCGGGGTGCGGTGGGAGCCGATGGCACCGACGGAGTCGTAGAGCTTTTCAGCTTGTTGATACCCGTGGTCTCGCATCGCGACGTCGTTCGCATGATCATCGAAATGAACGTTCGGGACCGGAAGGCCGTTTTTGTCGGTGACCGCCGAATTCAACGTGATCCGATTCGATTCCTGCGGCATATCCTCGCCGATCACCCACAGACCAGCCGTATTGAGATAAGAATCCATGATTTCGGCGAATTCCGCGCCCCAGGCACCCGGATCGGCGAAACTGGCCAAGAACGCGGGGCCGAGCGAGATCGTCTCGAGGTAATAGCCTCCAACGAACCCACGGTCAGGGTTATGAATGGATTCATCGGCGATGACACCGGCCATTGTCTCGCCCCTGTACATGCGCACCGGCTTGTCGAACCGTGAGTACACGGAACCGGTCGTGTGCCGCATGTAGTTGCGCCCGACCTGGCCCGACGAATTCGCGAGCCCATCAGGGAACATGGGCGTCGCCGACATCAGAAGCAATCGCGGGGTCTCGATGGAATTGCCCGCGACTGCCACGAGCTTCGCGGCCTGCCGGTGCAGGTTGCCTTCCTCGTCGAGGTAGAGCACGGAATCGGCTCTGCCGGAGGCGTCGTGGGTGATCTGGACGACCTGGCAGTCGGAGCGCAGGTCCAACAGACCCGAGTCCTCGGCCCGCGGGATTTCGCGAACCAGAGTCGACCACTTCGACTTGTTCTTGTCGCCTTGGAAATTGAAGCCATCCTGGATGGATGCGGGACGACCGTCGTACTCCTCGGCGTTGGTTGCGTAGGGGCCAGTCGCGTAATGCTTGTAACCGATACGTTCCGCGCCGTTCGCGAAGACCTTGTAGTTGTTGTTTGCCGGCAATGGCTTGCGCCCGTGGGTGTGGGTTGACCCCATCGCGATCTCGGCACGGTCGTAATACGGGTCCAGATCCTCCTTGGCGATCGGCCAATCGAGAAGGTTCGCCCCTTCCACGCGGCCGTAAGTGCTCCGGGCCTTGAACTCATGCTCTTTGAAGCGCGGAGTCGCACCCGACCAGTGCGTGGTGGTACCGCCCACCGCTTTCACGATCCACGTGGGGAGGTTCGGGAAATCGGTGGTGATGCGCCATGAACCGCTTGTTGTCCGTGGATCGAGCCACGCCATCTGGTTGAAGGCTTCCCACTCGTTGTTCACATAGTCTTCATTGCGCAAATACGGCCCGGCCTCGAGCACGACAACAGGTATGCCTTGTTTGGTCAGCTCGTAGGCGAGAGTTCCCCCACCCGCACCTGAACCCACGATGACGACGGCTTCTTCATTCTGGTCGATGTTCACTTCGAAACCTTTCTCATCACGGTTTCCTGGGATCCGGGCTGGTTGCTGGTATCGGTTTGCTGACCGCCAGTCGGCGATTTGCCGGTGGCCGCGAGCACCGCATTCGGCGCGATGTCCGGCAAGGGCTCTCCGTCGTAGATTTCGATCCGGGGCTCGGGCAGCCAGTCGAGATCATTGAAACCGCGATTGATGTAACCGCCCTTGTCGAAGCTCGGTCCCTCATAACCGAGAACCTCCCAGACCTCGGGGTCGTCGTAGAGGTTGAGCACGGTCGTGCGGCGGATGAACCCGAAGAACGCCGTGGCTTCAATGCGGCGCAGTACGCTTGTCGCGGCGTCGTCGTCGAGATTCCTGAAATCTCCGCCCGCCAATTGGCTCAGCGTGAGAAGGCCTTGGGTCAGGGCGACACGGAACCAGGTCGATTCCTTGGCCTCGACGAGGATCTTGGCGGCCGTCCGCTCATACGGCCCATCCGGAAAGGCCGGATGGGGAAAAGCCACACGGAGCACTCGGATGAGCACGTCGTGAGCGTCATCCGTCAGTTCCATCTCATTGAGTTGTGGGTATTTTGCTGGGAACGTCATCGTTCAGCTCCTATCGGTCGTCTCTTCAATTCAAGGCACGAGGATTCCGCGTCCGACCAGCCGGCCGGCCTCGAGGTCATGAAAGGCATCCAGGGCGGCATTGAGGGGGTAGACGGAGGTGTGCAGTTTGACCCTCCCTTGAGCTGTGAGCGTCATCAGTTCGACCAGGTCGTTATACGTGCCGACCAGGTTGCCGATCACGTTGATTTCCCGGCTGATGATCTCGATCGTCGGCAGCTTCACGTGACCGCCGTACCCGATGACGTAGTGCGAACCGCGATTGCGCATGAGCTTGGGCGCCAATAGCTCGACTCCCTGCTCGCCGACGAAATCGAAGACGACGTGAGCGCCACCGTCGGTGATGTCGAGGACTTCCGATGCGACGGCTTCGTCGTCGCCGGCGCGCACCGTGTGATGCGCTCCGAGCTGCTTCGCGAGTTGAAGAGCTTCTTCGCTCCGGTCCACCACGGTGATCTCGGCGCTCGTGATGGCTGCAAGGGTCTGGATACCGATGTGGCCCAGCCCGCCCGCGCCGATGACGACGGCGTGGGTTCCCGGGAACAGCACGTCCGCGGCCTTCCGGACCGCGTGGTAGGCAGTCAGACCGGCATCGGCCAGGGCGGCCACGTCCTTGGGATCCAACCCGTTATCGAGCTTGACGACTGCCCTGGCGTTGGTGAGCAGCTGCTCGGCCATCCCTCCGTCGGCGTTGACGCCTGGAAAAGTCGAATTCTCGCAATGTGAGTCCTGGCCGAGTCGGCAGGCCGGGCACAGCCCGCAACTGGTCAGGGGGTGCATGATCACGGTGTCACCCGGGCTGACGTTGTTCACCGCGCTGCCTACCTCACGGACTCGCCCCGCGTTCTCGTGGCCGAGAATGTAGGGAAGCTGAGGGTGCTGGATCGGCTCCCATTGGCCTTCGACAATGTGCAGATCGGTCCTGCAGAGGCCCGCAGCCCCGACGTCGACGATGACGCCCCACGGGTCGGTGATGGTCGGTTCGTCGACCTCTTCGAGCACAGGGTCCTTCCCGTATTGATGGAGACGGATAGCCTTCACGATGACTCCTCGTTGAGTGTAACTATATGTGGTCTGGAACACAGTTTCACCAGGTCACGCACGTACTGAGAAGTTCGGCTCTCGCAGAGTGAGAATCCGCAGCCCTGAACTTCCGGGTCGCACCACCGAACGGTTCTGCGGCGCGAGCCGGCGGCCCAGGGAATCTGCGCCGCCGTCACACGTATGGCCCCGTGCTACGCCGGTCTTCGCTGGCGGCGGAAGTTGTGACGCAGCCCTAGAGGCCGACCATGGCGGGTGTTAAAGTCGACAGTGGATCTATTAGCTGGATCACTGAAAGGATTGGTTATGGCTGACCAGTACGTACTTCCGGATCTTCCGTACGACTACGCGGCTCTCGAGCCCAATATTTCGGCTCGCATCATGGAGCTGCACCACGACAAGCACCACGCGACCTACGTCAAGGGCGCGAATACTGCTCTGGAAAAGCTGGAAGAGGCCCGTTCGAGCAACGACCTCACCTACGTGAACCAGCTCGAGAAGGATCTCGCCTTCAACTTGGGCGGGCACACCAACCACTCGATCTTCTGGAACAACCTGTCTCCGGACGGAGGCGACAAGCCCACCGGTGAACTCGCCGCAGCAATCGACGACTTCTTCGGATCCTTCGATGCGTTCAAGGCGCAGTTCACCGCAACCGCGACCGGCATCCAGGGCTCCGGTTGGGCCGTTCTTGCATGGGACGCCATTGGCGAGCGTCTGAACCTGTTCCAGCTCTATGATCAGCAGGCTGGCAACATTCCGTTGGCTCAGACTCCGATTCTGCAGCTGGATATGTGGGAGCACGCCTTCTATCTCGATTACCAGAACGTCAAGCCGGACTACGTCAAGGCTTTCTGGAACATCGCCAACTGGGCCGACGCCCAGGAGCGTTTCGATCGCGCGCGTTCGCAGACCAAGGGCCTCATCATTCCCCAGTAAGGAATTTATGACCCTGGTTCGAAGCCCCGCACCCACTAGGGTGCGGGGCTTTTTTGCATGCGAGACGGCGCAGGCTTGGCCTCATCTCTCATGATGGTCGTGCCTGGAAAGTCTTCTACAAACCGGGAAGAGTCATGGGCACAACCGTCGCAACGTCGAGGAGCTGTATGTACGCCATCATCAACCCCACCACTGGCGAAACCGTCCACGAATTCGAGAACGCCACAAGCGATGACATCGAATTCGCACTGGAGACCCTCCACAACGGGTACCGAGCCAATCGGCAAGCTACCCCCTCGGAGAGATCAAGCGCTCTGCTCAAAGCGGCCGAGCTTTTCCGGGACCAGTCAGACGAGCTTGCGGGCGTCATCACCCGCGAGATGGGGAAACGGCACCAAGACGCCCGCGACGAGATCGAAATAGTTGCCCAGATTTTCGAGTTCTACGGTTCCAAAGGCCCGGAGATGCTCGAAGAACGCCGTATCGAGGACTCCACGCAGGATGACTACGTGCAGTACCGCCCGACCGGCATCGTACTCGGTGTGATGCCCTGGAATTACCCGATGTACCAGCTCGCTCGATTGGCTGCGCCGAATTTGGTCCTGGGCAATACTGTTCTCATCAAGCCGGCTTCCTCGACTCCAGGGTCAGCACTGGCCTTTGCGGATGTTCTGGCCGAGGCCGGCCTCGGACCGGACGTCTACCAGTCGCTGTTGATTGCCTCAAAGGATATCGAGGCTGTCATCCGCGATCGTCGGATCGTCGGAGTTTCCTTGACGGGCAGCGAAGCCGCAGGTGCCTCGGTAGCTTCGATCGCCGGCGAAGAATTGAAAAAGGTCGTGCTCGAACTTGGCGGTTCGGATCCGTTGATCGTCCTCGACGAAGAAAATATCGAGGACATCGCGGCGCTCGCCGTGGAAACTCGACTCGAAAATATGGGGCAGGCCTGCAATTCCCCCAAGCGTTTCATCGTGATGGAAGAGGCGTATGCCCCCTTCGTTGCAGCCGTCAAAAGGATTCTCGACAAGGGGTACGGCCCGGGCGACCCGCACAAGCCTTCGACGACGCTCGGGCCCCTTTCTTCGGAAAGCGCGGTTGACGCTATTGCTCAGCAGGTCGATCGGGCCGTATCTCAGGGGGCGACCCTGGTCACCGGCGGTAAGCGCCTGGATCGCGCCGGTTTCTACTACGCACCGACTCTGCTGACCGGTATCACCCCGGACATGGACGCCTACTACGAAGAGCTGTTCGGCCCGGTCGTCGTCGTGTACTCGGTCAACAGCGACGAAGACGCTATCGAAATGGCCAATGATTCTCCGTTCGGTCTCGGAGGCGCCGTCTTCGGAGGCGACCCCGAGCGCGCCGAAGCCGTGGGAGAAGGCCTTGAGGTCGGGATGGTATCCGTGAACATGCCTGGCGGTAGCGCGGCGGAACTTCCCTTCGGCGGGGTCAAGCGATCGGGCAACGGACGGGAGCTCGGTCGCCTGGGGGTCGTGGAATTCGCGAATCAGCGGCTGTTCCGGCGGTAAACCCGGCGCGAGCCCGAACTCGAGACAAGGGGGCCGGGCACCGTTCCACCGTGAGCAAAAGGATGGGACGGCTCTGGCCAGAGGCGGTCGGGACGGACGATGATAGGGGTAGAGCCAACGCGCCGCATTTCACGATTGAAAGGAACCGCAATGTCTGACCTAACTCAGGAAAAGATCGTCGAGATCATGCGCAGCGAGCGCTTCGTCATGCTGACCTCCGTCTCCAAGGATGATGGCAAGCTCCACTCCCACCCGATGACTCCGCAGGAAGTCACTGACGACGCCGAGGCCTGGTTCTTCATCGGGCTCCACGGTGAATTGGCCGATGACCTCATGAAAACCTCCGAGGTCAACCTCGCCTTCGCCGAGGTCGGATCTTGGCTTTCGGTTTCCGGACACGTCGAGTTCGAGAACACCAACAAGGAAAAGATCGACCAGCTTTGGAACGACGGTGCCGCTGCTTGGTTCGAGGGCGGCAAGGAAGACCCGAACTTGGGTCTGATGCGCTTCGTGGGCGAATCCGCTCAGTTCTGGGGACAGCCCGGCGGCAAGGTCGCTTCTCTGGCTCAGATCGTGAAGTCGAAGTTCACCGGTGATCGTCCCGCAGGCGGAAGCGAGACCGTCGAGCTCTAAGGGCGCGCTGGGGTCGTATGACCCATCCCTCGAATCGCCACAACGGCCCCGATTGATACTGGTCAATCGGGGCCGTTTTTGACGACCCGCAGGCCGGAGGCCGGCGTTGTCATCCCTTAGCTGAATTGGATACCGCCATCCACCAGCATCGTTTGCCCGGTTATGTAGTCAGAGTCCTCTCCAGCGAGGTATGAGACCAGGCGGGCGATGTCGTCGGGAACGGAAACGCGGCCCAACTGGATCGATTCGGCGTTTTCGGCCAGGGCTTCACCTCGCTGCTGACCGTGTTTGGCCGCGAGTTTCTCATCGATCAAGTCCCACATGGCCGTGCCGACGATGCCCGGACCATACGCATTGACCGTGATTCCATGTTCGGCCCACTCCATCGCAGCGGCCTGAGTGAGTCCGCGGACCGCCCATTTGGTCAGCGAATACGGCCCCAAATATGCAAATGGTCGGAAAGCCACGATCGAGGCTGCGCCGATGATCTTGCCTCCGTGTCCCTGGTGCACCATCTGGCGCGCGGCCTGGCGGTAGGAGTTGAAAACCCCTTTGATGTTGACGTCCAGGATTTTTTGGAAGTCCGCGGCGTCGTATTCCAGCAATTCCTGCACCTGGGCGATCCCGGCGTTCGCGACGAAGACATCCACATGTCCTCCCGCCTTGACTGCGGTGGAAATGAGATCCGCGACCGAGTCTTCGTCGGAAACATCGACGGTCGTGCCCGTCGCGGTGCCGCCGGCCGAGTTGATCGACTCGACCGTCGAGTCGATGCCCTCCTGCATGGAAGGTAGATCTGCCACGACGACGTGCAGTCCGTCCCGCCCCAATCTTTGGGCGATGCTCTCCCCGATTCCTCGCGCAGATCCCGTAACGATAGCGACGCGCTGTCCAACGGGTGCATGCCGGCGAGCCGCTTCGACTGTTGAGAGATCCCCTGACGCGGTGTCCTGTGTGCTCATGACTTCTCCTCATTGAGTATCGATAATGAGACCTATGGTGTGGGTCACATCCGAAGTCAATCAGGAAGAGTATTGGACGCGGAATACGCGTTATCGGGGAGTGGGAATTGGTTTCCGGGTTCGGTCGGGAAAGCTGAAGAGTCAACCATCCGTGCGCCGCGAGTCCGCGGGTTGCGGGACACAGCGTGAAAATCGGAGGGTACCCTTACGGATTCTCATCCTGACGCATCGCGGCGTCGTGCGCGGCCGCGCGGTACATACCGAGGGGCCCCTGATCCGCAAAAGCCTGAGTGTGGTCGTAGCGGAACAGGCGCGGTGGTCGGTGCCTGGTCCCTTCGACCCGTTTGCCCGTGTCGATGATGGATTTCGAGGCCGCAATCTGGCGTCTGAAATTCGCGGGATCCAGAGGGCGCCGCAGGATGGCTTCGTATACCTCGCGCAACTCGGCCAAGGTGAATTCCTCGCCGAGGAACGAGTGAGCGATCCGTGAGTACTCGACCTTATTCTTCAGCCGGTACAGGGCATAATCAACGATCTCGTTGTGATCGAAAGCCAAACGGGGCAGGTCGTCGGCTCGCATCCACTGAATATTCTCGTGGACTCGGGAGTGGGCAACCTCATTGGCGGGGATCGACGCCCAGTACACGACCGAAACCACGCGCTCGCTAGGCGGCTCGACGTCGTCGTAGTCGTCCTCCGGGCCGGGTAGTCGATGGACGCGTCCGAAAGCGTACAGCTGCTCGAGGTAGCCGGGCACCAAACCGGTCGCTCTCTTGAGGGTCGACGCCGCCGACATCTCCAATGAGAGGTCCGGGGACAGCGGCCCACCGGGAAGAGCGAACCTGCCTTTGAAAGGTTCCCGCAGACGCCGGACCAGCGGTAACCACAACGAGTGGGGCTCGTCTTTCGCCTCGCGTCGCATCGCGAGAATCACGGTCGAGACGGCGAGCTGGACCGAGCCGTGCGCATATCCGGCGTCCTGGGGAAGGTCTTCCGTCTGCGAAGGGACGTCGTTCACTGCTCGATCTGCAATTCGCCCATGCGGTCCCACCCATCTCCTTCGACCTGGCGGGAAAGAATCTTCGGCGTCTCCACGAGGTGCGGACGCATGGACTCCAAACCTTTCTTGAAGTGGTCGCTGTTGACGTGATCCGAAGCGGCATCGTCGTCGAATGCTTCGAGCAGCACGTACTCGTTCGGATTCTCGATGCTTCGGGACCACTCGAACCACTTGTTGCCGGGCTCGGCCCGAGTCGCCTCGGTGAATTCGCGCGTGATGTCAGTGAATGAGTCTGCGGATTCCGGCTTGACCTGGAATTTGACGATGATGGAAATCAACGGGGCACCTCCACGGTAAGTGTTGCTTGCACTACCCATGGTGACACACCCCGGTGATGCGAGAATGGGCTGCATGAGCAATTCCCTCGTGCGTTTCCTGGACAGCCCTGCAGAAGTCATCGCGGCAGAGACCATTCTGTCCGAGACATCTCCCGAATCCGTCTATGCGCTCGTTTCGGATCCATTCCGTCACTGTGAGCTCGACGGATCAGGAACGGTTCAGCGGCAGATTTCGGGGCCGGAGCGTCCCAGCGTGGGGGACCGCGTCACCCAGTTCATGCGCCTGTACGGGATTCCGTATCGCATTAGCCTGACGGTGACCCGTGCCGAGCCCAACCGCGCCTTCGCCTGGCGGATGCCGACCGGCCACACCTGGACTTGGGAAATGGAGTCCATCGACGAGGGCACACTGGTTCGGGAAACCTTCGATGCAAGTCCCGCGAGGTTCCTGGGTCTACCTTTGGCGGGGATATTCAGGCTGAACGGCTCCTTCGCGCGCAATCGACGAGGCATCGCGACCTCGCTCGCCCGCCTTCATCGGACGTTGGGTTAAGGTCCATGTGAGAACCGTGGCATGCGTCTCGTAAGCTGGGAGGACCGTACCGCCGAAGGAGAAACCGTGAAGATTCTGCTGCCCACCTCGGTCGAGATCGACCAGGGCAAATTGCCTTTGGGGGAGGACGACGACGTCGCCGTCTACGATCCCACATCGCCCATTCCGGAAGAACACGTCGACGCCGAGGTCATGGTGGTCTGGTCCAATACCGACGACCAACTCGCCGATTCCGCGCGACGCATGACCAATCTCCGTTTGATCCAGGCGCTCCTGGCCGGTCCGGAGAAGGTCCAGAAAGCAGGCTTCCCGGAGGACGCGGTGATCTGCTCCGGCATCGGGTTGCATGACAAGACGGTATCCGAGCACGCATTGGCTTTGACCCTCGCGCTGGTGAGGTCCTTGCCCACGCTCGGCGAGCATCACCGGGATCATCACTGGGCCTCGGAGCTGGGCGGCCCGCAGCCGCTTCACCCCGCCGAAGGTCCCATTACGACCCTCCTCGGCGCTCAGGTCACGATCTGGGGTTTCGGCTCGATCGGTTCGACGCTGGCGCCTTTGTACTCGGCCCTTGGCGCCAAAGTCTCGGGTATTGCGCGTTCGACCGGTCAGCGCGACGGCTACAACGTCGTCGCGACGGAGGAGAAGGACGAACTCCTGGCCCGGACGGACGTGCTCGTGATGATCCTCCCGAATGCGGAAGCAACCAATCACGCTCTCGACGCCGAGGTTCTGCGAACGCTACCGGACAGCGCATTCGTGATTAACGTCGGCCGTGGCTCAACGGTCGACGAAGACGGGCTCATCGGCGCTCTATATGACGGACAGATTGCCGGAGCGGCCATTGACGTGGCCTCACAAGAGCCCCTCGGCTCGGACAGTCCGCTGTGGGATGCCCCGAACCTCATTATCACTCCTCACTCGGCGGGCGGCCGCCCGGTCGATCCGGAGGACCTCATCGGTCATAACCTCGAGGCCTTGCGTGGTGCCGGGGAGTATCGCAATGCGATGAACGCCTAGTTCGTCTCGTACGCACTTCGCCGCATGCACCCGAACGACTCGTGAGTGCTCGAGTGCAGGTGGCGATGTGCATTCCGGGCCGTGGGACCGTCGCCGGAGCTATATCAAGCAGTCTGGGGAAGATGCTTGCGATAGAACGTCGCCACCAGGGCCAGACACAGCAGCGCGATTGCGCCACCTCCGACGAACATGACCTGGTAGGTGATCCAGGAATTGAGAATTGCCAATGCGGCCGGGACGAAGAATCCGAGGTAAGTCAGCGAGTAATAGACTGCGGTGAGTCCGGCGAGATCCTTGGGGCCCGCAATGCGCTGGACCTCTTGAAGACCAGAGACCAGTAGCAGTCCGTATGAGCTGCCGAGCAGGGCGGCCGCCAACGTCGCGAGCCAAGGGCTGACGGTGTGCGAGGCCCAGGCCGCGCAAACCATCGCCGGAACCGTGACCCCGAGGGCTATGACGATGGCCCGAGCCGACCCGACGTCGTCGAATCGCTTGCCGAGCTGCTGCAATGCGAGGCCGCACCCCAAACCGACCATGCACAGAAGGCCCGAGAAGCCGATGTCGAACCCCTGGGTCCGTGTTCCCAACACGCTGGGCAAGACCGCGTACGCGCTGCCCGCACATCCGAAGACCCAAGGCGCCATGGGAACCACAACCCACAGGAACCGACGGTGCTTCGCGGTGGGTATGCGCAGGTCATCGATGAGCCGGGCTGGTTCGAGTTGCCGACTGTGGGTTTCAGGGGCGCGCATCACGGCAACGAGGCCGGCCACGGCCACTGCCATGTGCACGATGTACGGCAGTTCGGCCGGCATAGGGCCGAACTGCGCGAGGGCCGCAGCCACGGCGGCGCCCAAACCGAATCCTGCCGTCAGGGACATTGAGGCTCGGCGTGCGCCGGCCGCGTGGTCCGCTGCGGAATCATAAGGTGCAACCGACAGCTCCTTGATCCACGACCCGCCGACCACCATGCCCAAGCCCAGCCCGAGGCCGGAGAAGATCCGTCCGATGAAAAGAACCGTCGGGGATGCAGAACCAACCGCCAACAGGATCGAGGCGATCAGGGCAAATGCGGGAGCCGGGATCATGAGCGGGCGTCGCCCAAACCGGTCAGAAAGCGGCCCACCGATGAGAAGGGCAGGGATGATGCCGAGAACATACGCCCCGAGAAGGACATCCACTGCCCCCGTGGTCAGGCCGTCGAGGTCCTTGTACATCACGAGCAGAGGGGTGAACTGATTGCCTCCCCACGCGACGGCGAAGAGAGATACTGCGGCGAGTAACCACGGTGGGACAAGGCGCTTCTGAGGAAGCAAGAGGTTCCTTTCGGGATGAATCCGAACGTCGGATGGCGTGCGGTTGGTGATGGTGGTGGAATTCAGGACAAGAAGCGCTCGTGGATCTCGTGGAGATGGGCTCCGAGGCGCTCCCGGAATAGGGCGGAGTCATCCCGGGCAATGAGTTCGGCGAGCTCGCGATGGTGAGCCAGGACGGCTTCGGCTTGCTCGTTCGACTTCCAAATCGCCCGCGTGGACATGCGGCGCTGGCGGTCCTTGAGGTTCTCGAAGAAGTCGATGAAAAGGCTGTTGCCTGCCCGAGCCACGATGCACTGATGGAAGTCCGCATCGATTTTTGCGAAGTCCTCGTCGTTGTGGGCTGCCAGCGCCTCGCTCTGGTGGCCGATGAGTTCGCTCAATTCGGCAGCAACTTCCCCACCACGGTCCGAAGCCGCTATGGACTCGACCGCATGGGACTCGACGACGATCCTTGCCTCGATTACGTCCCGTACTTCGTTTGGCCCTGCCTGACGGATGAGCGCACCACGTTTGGGGTACAGCGTCATCCATCCCTCGGCTTGGAGGCGTATAAAGCCTTCCCGGACCGGTGTGCGGCTGACCTTCAGATCTGTTGCGATCTCCCCTTCGCTGATGAGGGACCCGCCCTCCAGGCGATGGTCGAGAATGCGGGCCTTGACCTCTCGATACACGAGATCGCTGGCGGGTGTGGCCGAGGCCGGACTTGCCTGTTCGGGGCGGCGTTGTGAGGCATTCTGTGCCAAATTCGGTTCCTTCGGTTACCGTTCCGGATCAACATAAGCGCAACATAGATACAAGTTGTACGGTAGGCGTGTCGGGCCGATCGCGCAAGGGGAATGTTTCTGCATTGACATGTCATGGGGACCGACATATTTTGAAAACCACTGGACGGACAGGTTCCGTCACGGCGGTGGGGCTCGCCGTTGCCCAACTTTGCGGTTCTTCGAATCGGATGCACTCGGATTCGAAGGCGCGACAACAGTCCCTACCTGAGTCGATTCGGTATGTCTTCCGATGACGTGCCGCAGCTGAAAGGTAGGTGCCCCATGAATCCTCGAAAGACCCCCACCGACAAACGGGCCGATGCCAATACTGCCGGTGGTGAGATGAGATGAGTCTGCGCAGCTCCGCGATCGTCGTCGGCATCGATCCGAGACAGCTCGATCTGATCGTGGATAGAGCACGGGATTCTTCGACCGTGCCGAGAGAAAGCATGGTCCATCACGAACAACGTCGAGGTACATCAACGTGTCACAGAGTAACCATGGCATTGCCGGCGGGCCCACGAAAAAAGCTCGGCCGGTGCACCTCCGGCCGGCCTTCCTGGGCCTCGCGTTCCTCGGCGGTGCCGTTGGGACGAGCCTTCGGTACGCGCTGACACTGTTCTTTCCGGGCTCGGGAAGCGCCCTCGGGGCCATTCTCGCGATCAACGTCGTCGGAGCGTTGTTCCTCGGATATGTGTTGGAGGCCCTTGCTCGTCGGGGAGCGGACGTCGGGGGACGGCGCACCGCGCGCGTCCTTATAGGAACCGGAATCCTCGGGGGCTTCACGACGTACAGCACGTTGGCCACGAACGTAACCGGGCTCCTCGGTTCCGGCCACATTTGGGCCGGAACCGGCTACGCAGTGCTCAGCGTGGTCGCCGGCGTCGTCGCGTCCGGAGCCGGGATTCTCCTGGCGGCCCGGACCGTCGGACCAGCGGTCGTGGCAGCGGATCTCGACGACGAGGAGACCCCGGCATGATCGACTGGTTGTTCCTGGGCGTGGCGCTCGCGGGCGGAGCGGGCGCCGCAGTCCGGATGTTTCTCGACGGAGTGCTCAGATCAGTGCTCGGCAGTACCATGCCGTGGGCGACGAACCTCATCAACCTTTCGGGCTCGCTTCTGCTCGGATTCCTCGCGGGATTGCTCATGGCCCAAACGATCTCGTCGGAAGTCCAGATCACGGTCGGCGCCGGCTTCATGGGCGGTTATACGACGTTCTCCACCGCGAGCGTCGAGACCTTTCGGCTCGTCCAGGAACGTCGCTGGGGCGCGGCACTGATCAACGCATTTGGAATGGTGTTCCTGGCGACCGGCGCGGCGGCCGCGGGTCTGATGTTCGGAACCCTCTGGGGCTAGGCCATGATCGCGGCAATCACGAACAGTGCCGGTACAGCTGCGATTGTTGAAAGCAACACGATGTCCCTCGCCAGAGAGATGCTCTGGTTGTATCGGGACGAGAAGCTGAAGAGGTTCTGAGCCGTCGGCAACCCGGCGAGGGCCGTGGCCGCGAACAGGTCGTGAGGGGCCAAATGGAAAACGTACTGTCCCAGAAGGAAAGCCGCGATGGGCATGGCCACGACTTTGAGGCCGACCGCAAGCAGAGTTTCAGTCTTCTGACCCTCGACCGCGAGCGGGCGATTTCCACGCAAGGACATTCCGAAGGCCACCAGAATCAGCGGGATTCCCGCGCCGCCGACGAGTCCCAAGGGCTCGTTGATCACATTGGGCACGGGGACCCCCAGCGCATTCACGAGGACCCCAAGGACCGATCCGATAATGATGGGATTGCGAAACGGCTGGCTCAGAATGTCCCGGGCGGAAACCCTGCCTTTCGCGACGACGTCGAAAATTGCCAGACAAACCGGTGTCGCGAGAACGAGCTGAAAGAGCAGGATGGGAGCCACCTGCGTGGGGTCACCGAAAATGTACGTCGCCACGGGAAGGCCCATGTTGTTGGAATTCAGAAGGGCCGAACCCACTGCCCCGACCGTGACTCGACCGACTCCGCGTTTGAGGAATACTCCCGCGATCAATGTGTAGACCGCGGCCATTGCAGCGAAGCTCAGGGCGGCCACCGGAAGCCGGGCAGAGAAGATGACGTGCAGGTCAGCGGTCGCCAGGGTCGTGAACATGAGGGCGGGGAGGGCCACGAAGAACGCGAACCGGTTGAGGGTCCACCCGGCGTTCTTGCCCAGGATGCCCATCCGTTCAACGAGGTACCCAATGCCGACAACGACCCCAATGATGGCGAAGCCTTCGAGCACTCCGAACATGTGGCCCTTTCTTGCACTTCCGTTCTAGCGGTTTCAGCTTCCCCGCAGGTCAGCCACCCGCGCAAATGGTGACCATCATGAGAAACGGAGAATCAGTGGGAAGAAACAAACCAGAGATGGCACGCTCCGAGAATTACGCCGATGACGGAGCCCACGAGAATCTCCGGAACGGTGTGTTTTCTGAGGTGCCACCGGGACCAGCAGACCGTGGCATGAACGATCAGAGACAGGATGATCCACCACGGCCCCAGCAGGCCGGGGAGAACCATACCGAAGACGGCGCTCATGCCAGCATGCGCGCTGGCTTTGAGCCGAAAATTCACGAGCGCGATGACCAGGACGGCCAGCAGCATCACCACGATGATGCTCTTGGTGGCAGCCGCAGCAGGGGCAACCAGAAGAATCGTGGTGCCCGCGGCGATCGAGATCAGGGACAGGCCGTAGAACACGTATCGCTGTTTCCGGTGGTAAATGAACCGATCGCTGACCTGGCCCGTGTGCGCCATATACAGGGAAAGCCCCCACGGGATCACGACGACGGCAACGACGCCCACGGCCGCCTGCCATGCCCATCCCGGGCCTGCGCTCGCGGGAACAGCAATGAGCAACGCGGCGGCGAGGATGAACGGGGAGAAGATTTCCGTGCCGGCGAATGCGGCGGCTCGTTGAAGACTATGCACGGATCCACTTTATGCAGAAACAGGTGGTCTCCTGGGAGATACGGCCGCCGGGCACGGCGCTGCGTGAACAGACGGTACCAATCCATGTCTGCGACACACGGCGCCGTCCGAAGCCCGGCCGGCCGAACCTCGATTCGGTATTACAGACCCCGGCCGATGGTGAGATGGATCAGGGACGGACCCTTGGTTTTCATCGCTTCCTGGACCTTCTGGGCCAACGTGTCCATGGTGGCCGAGAATCCCGTGGCGCCAAAACCTTCCGCGAGCTTGACCCAGTCGGGCTGCTTGAGGTCCACCGCGATGGGTGCAATGTTCCGGTCCTCTTCGTTGGCGCGGATTTCTCCGTAACCCCCGTTGTCCACGCAGATAATCGGCAAATCCAGTTCTTGCTCGACCGCGGTCATGACTTCCTGGATGGCAAACATGAGTGCGCCGTCGCCGAGGAGGCAGATCACCGGACGGTCCGGGGCGGCTACCTTAGCGCCGATGGACGCGGGGAGCCCGTAGCCGAGTGTCGCGTAGGTGCCCATGTACAACAGCGAGTTGGGTTTGGGGGCACGGTAGAACGTCGTCGTGCCCATGTAGGTGACCTGAGAGGAATCGCCACCAACGATGGCGTTGTCCGGCAGCACGCTCATGATGATTTCGTTGATCTTGGCGAGCTCCGGGGCAATCGAGCGGCCTTCCTCGTCGAGCTTTTCGAAGACCTTGGTCAAATCCGGCGCCGGGCGCGAGCCAGGGTCCACGCCTTCGGCCTTGAGCGCGGAGACCAGCTGAGGGACCACGGCGACCGAGTTGCCCGGGAGTTCGAGGTCCGGGGTGATGTTGGTCAGCATCTGCTGGCGCTCGATGTCCACGCGGATGATCGGGCCTTTCGGACGGATGTCGCCACCCCAGAGCTCGGCCTCGCCGATTTTCGAACCGATGATCAGCATCGCATCGGCCTTGCGGCAGAACTCGTGGGCGGTGCTCAGGCGCAGGTCCGCGCCGAGGGACAGTCGGTGCCGCTCAGGGATCGCGCCCTTGCCGTTGGTCGAGGTGATCACCGGCGCCTCGAGCAGCTCGGCCAGCTCCAGAACTGCTTCGTGCGCTGCGACCGAACCACCACCGGCAACGATGATCGGTTTCTCTGCTGCGGCCAGCATGTTCGCGGCGCGGGCGATGTCGTGCGGCTGAGCCGGCTGGAAGGAGCCGAGGGGGCGGGCCTGGAGCTCTTCCTCGGTGAAACCTCCGGTCTCCTCGAGAACGTCCAGGGGAACCTCGATGTGGATCGGCCGCGGGCGGGAGTGTTTGAAGGAGACGAACGCGTTGTGGATCATCTCTACCGCCTCGGAGGCCGAGCTGACGCGGCGGGACAGTCCGATGATCGAGTCCACGGCTCCGGTGGGGTTCTTGGTCTCGTGCAGGGATCCGATGTCGCGGAATTCGGTTCCGCGAGGCCGACCGGGGGACAGGATGATCATCGGGCGGGATTCGGCATATGCCGTGGCCGCACCCGAGAGCGAATTGAGCAGGCCCGGACCCGACGTCGTGATGACAACGCCGGGAAGCCCCTTGGTCAGCGACCATCCGTCGGCGCCGTACGAGGCGCCTTGCTCGTGACGGGTGGTCACGGGCTTGATGTCGAGTTCGTCGAGGTGTCGATAGAACTCAAGGTTGTGGGTGCCAGGGATGCCGAAAACCGTGTCGATACCGTAATTCCGCAAAGTAGCCAGAATGGCATAACCCGCGTTGTGACGCTGTTCGGTCTGAACGGGGGCTTCCCGTGCGGCCTGCTCGCTCATGATGCTCCTCCTCTTCGCCGCGGCGCTGCAGCGGATGGGGTTGTGGGTTCACTACAAAAGTATCCTGACGCGCAACCAGAATATACATATATGAAACTTTTTGGGGACCCGGCAACTCGCTCGTCGGAAAACCGGGCCCTTTCGGAATTCGGGCCTGCTACTTGCGGGATCCTTCGAGCCGAGCCTGCCATTCACCCAGTGTCGTCGAATCGGTGCGCGGCGTCGAGAGCGAAACCGCGACGTAGACGATCAGGGACAGGACCAGGCCGACGTAGATGGGCTCGTTTGCGGCGACACCGAAGAATGCCATGGATACCAGGACACTGATCGCGCCCACCAGCATCGAACTGGCGGCTCCGGGTCCTGTCCCGCGTTTCCAGAAGAGCCCGCCGAGGATCGCAACCAAGAGTCCGCCGACGAGGATGTCGTATGCGATCGTCAACGCTGTGACCACACTGGGGACGATCATCGCGATGACAGTGACGAACACTCCGATGATCAGCACGTACAGCCTGTCGAGTTTCATGCTTGCGCCCGATTCGTCGGGATTCTCGGTTCCGGAAGCACTCGATCCCTCGTGCACCTGAGGCATGGGCCGCGTGAATGCGCGGGAAAGCAACGGTACGACGTCGACCCTCGCAACCGTGGCCGAAGCGATCAGCGCTCCCGAGGCCGTGGACATCATTGCGGCGACGCCGGCAGCAAGTACCACGCCACCCAGGCCGGCGGGGAGATAATCCTGTGCGAGGGCCGCGAAGGCGTCATCGGATACCTCGAGATCCGGAAGAACCACGGCGGCGGCCATGCCGATGATCGCACCTGCGATGCCGTACAAAAGTGTGTAGAGGCCCGCAGCGAATCCGCCCCACCGCGCGACGTGAGGGGTGCGGGACGTGAAGACGCGCTGCCAAATATCCTGCCCGACCAGCAGGCCCAAGGTGTAGACGACGAACATCGTGATGATGGATTGTGCACCCATGGCTCCGGGGTCGAAGAACTCCGAGTCGAGGCGTGCGTGCAGACCGGACCAGCCGCCGGCCGAGTGAAGAGAGAACGGGAGGAGTAGAAAGAACATGCCGACCGTCATGATCAGGAACTGCATCAGGTCGGTCAGGGTGATGGACCACATTCCGCCCAGAATCGAATACCCGATGACAACCACGGACCCGATCACGATGCCCCAGGGCCGGTCCATATTGAACAGGACCTTGAAGATCGACGCGTAGGCGGAGGTTGAGGTTACGGCGAGCATCACGGTGTACCCGAGCATGACCACCGACGATGCTTTGACGGCCCGGCCGCCGTAACGAAGGCCGAGCATTTGGGACACCGTGTACACGCCCAGCTTCTGAAGGCGTCCGGCAAAAGCCAGGGAGAGCACCATGACGCCGACCGCGATGGCGGCAACCATCCACATCCCGGAAATGCCGTAAGTGTATCCGAGTCCGACGCCGCCGATCGTTGCGGCTCCGCCCAGGACGACGGCGGACATCGTCCCGGTGAAGAAGAGATATCCCAGCCGACGTCCGGCCACGCGATAGTCTTCTGTGCTCTTGGCGCGGCGTTTGCCGTACCAGCCGATAAGAACCATCGCGGCCAGGTACAGAAGAATGATGAGGAGGTTCAAGAACGGTTCCAATCCTGATGTGATGCGCAATTCATGGTCTCTATCGATACCATGCATAGAGGCCAATGAAAGGATCGAGCGATGAAGGCGTTGCCCGTTCAGCAACTGGAGAGATCGCCTGAACTGGGGTCACGGCTTCGCAATCACCGGTTGCGACAGCACATGACGATTGAGCAGCTGGCAACAGCGACGGACCTGACCAAGGGGTTCATCAGTCGTGTCGAGCGAGACCAGACCTCGCCCTCCGTCGCGTCGCTCGTCAAGTTGTGCAGAGCCCTCCGTGTGAACGTCGGTGATCTCTTCGAGGAGCCCGATACCCAGGTCATTCGTCTGGAGGAGGCACCCGAGGTGGACCTCGGCGGGGCGGGAATCCACGAGCGACTCGTGTCCGGTCCGAACCTCGAGAAGGTCCAAGTCATCCGGGCGAGTATCGAACCCGGGGGAACCGGCGAAGACGCCCTGTACACCGTGGAATGCGAGACCGAGGTTCTGCACGTCATCTCGGGTGAATTCGTGCTGAGGACCAGCGCCGGGGAGCTTGAGCTGGGCCCCGGAGATTCCGTGACCCTGAGCGGTCGGGAGCCTCATTCATGGCGCAATACCGGTGGCGGGCCGGCGGAGGTCCTCTGGGTTTTGGTGAATAAGTAGAGATTCTCGGGGTATTTCATATTTCGACGGGCGCCGATCAATCCTTCCGATTTGAAAAGAAGTGCCGAGATTTCCTCAAGATATCGAAATTCTTCTGTGCCCTGAGAATTCTCGATGGGCCGAAAGTATTCGCGCGACGACAACGCCCGGATGTGAAGGGGTTGTCGCCGCGCGAAGTGGTGTCCGTCGAAATGCTGGATTAGACCCCGGTCTGCTGGCTGATCCAGTTGCGGTGATCGGTCAGGTTGGCGTAATTGCTGCCGGCCTGGGTGTCTGCGCCGGGATCTGCGGAGTCGCCGGTCGAGCACACGGCGACGATCTGGCCGTTGATGACCAGCGGACCACCCGAGTCGCCGTGATTGGAGGCTCCGCTCGAACCGCGGACGTGTACTGCCTTGCCGCCGAAGGCATCGGTCGACGAGCCCAAGACGTTCACGCTCGCGGTGTACAGCCAGTCAGCTCGTCCCTGGTTGGCACGGAGACCGTACCCGAAGATATTGCCTTGGTCGCCCGACTTGGGGCTGTAGCCGCTTCCCAGCTGGGCGTACGAGCTGACCTCGTGCGGGCTCTGGAGGTGAATCAAGCCGACGTCACCGTAAGGCGAATTGACCACTCGATCGGAACCATAGGCCTTGCCGGGATTGGCCGTGTCGTTCGAGTAGTAGGCCTTCATGTTCTGCGAATCCTCGGTGCAGTGGCGCGCGGTCAGAATCCATTCGCTGTTGATGGCTTCGCCGGTGCAGCCGAAGGTTCCCGACTCTCCTGCGGTGTTGAAGGAGAGCTGGACGATATTAGGGCTATTGGTCGCCTGACCGCCGACGATGTAATTGGTCGAATCCGCCTGCGTTGCCGCCAACGCGGGGGTGCCGGAAACGCCCAGAGCGATTGAAGCGCCGAGGATTCCAAGTGCTGAAGCTGCTCTCTTAAGGTGCTGAGGCTTTTTCATTGACTAACTCCATAGAGCTACGGACCAAACTATTTTTGGCCCTGGTGAGCCTAATGTAATGCACGTCTCAGTATGTGGTCAACAAAGACTGGAAAATGAATTCGTCATATGTTTACAACGAAAGCTATAAATGTGAATTTATGTAAATTTTATTTAATAATCACGGATGGGCTTTTGCGCTTCCGGACTGATGCGGCTCGGGGCGTGCCGCAGGTGCGTGCCGCAATGCTGCGGGCGCCTCGATTGGAGTGAGCCCTTTGGGGCCATCCGTGCAGATTCCGTCGACGCCCCAGCCGGCGAGTTCGGCTGCACGGCCAGGGTTGTTGACGGTCCACGTGTTGATTTCGAGCCCTTCGGCATGTATCAATCCGACGATATGTTCGTTGAGTTCGCGATGGTGCGGATGAACGTACGTCGCGCCGATGGAATGGGCGATCTCTCGCCACCCCGAATGCCGGTTCGTCAGGGTGAAACGGTTCCGCTCGAAGAGGCAGGCCAAACGAAGGCGGGGCGCCACGAGGTGGAGTGCCGTGAGGAGGGGGTGATTGAAGGAGGAAACGATGACGCGCGGTTCCTCGTCACGAGGTTTGACGCGCTCAAGCTCCCGGGCGATCGCATGAATGTAGGTGTCGACCCGTTCAGGGCTGGGGTCGGTGAGCTTGAGCTCCAGATTCATGTTCAGGCCGGTGTTGTTCATGAGATCCACCAGGTCTCTGAGGGTGGGAACGCGAGTGTCCGCGAAGTTCGGGGAGAACCAGCGACCTACGTCGATCTCTGCCAGATCTTCAATCTGCGATTCGCTCACACGGGTCGCGACTTTACCAGTGCGTTTGAAGGACGAATCGTGGATGAGCACAATGGTCCCGTCAACCAGCATGTCGGCATCCGTCTCAACCCACTGGAAACCGGCGTCCGCGGCCGCCCGGAACGCGGCCATAGTGTTTTCGGGGGCCTTCTCGGAGTGCCCGCGATGGGCGATCAAGAAACTCACGAATCCATAGTGGCAGAGAAAAGTGGCGTGCCGGTTAACGCCGACCCCCTTTTGGGCTGGCGGTGCGTTGGTGGATCATGAGGTATGGAGTTTTTCACCAAGCACACGACCGGCAGACCTGCTGACTGGGAAAAATCCGGCTTGGAATGGCTAACCGATGCGGAAGGCGATGGGGGTGCGCGCATTTGTCGCGTCGTCGGTGTGGCCGAGGATGGCCTCCGGCTCGAACTGATACGGGAATCCTCTCCGTCCAAGGCGGCCGCGCGGGCATTCGGCCAGGGTCTTGCCACGATGCACGACGCCGGTGCCCCGGCATGGGGAGCGGGTCCTCCAGGGTGGGAGGGCGACGGATACCAAGGTCCTGCGAGCCAGCAACTGGCCTTGCCCCTCGGTGAATTCGAATCATGGGGAGCGATGTTCGCCCAGTTGAGGATTGCGCCGCTGGTTCGGGAGGTCAAAGGCTTCTCCAGCGACGAGCGACGACTGTTCGGTCAGCTGTGTGAGCGGTTGCGTGACGGAGTTTTCGACGACGGTGATGCGCCGTCCCGTCTGCACGGCGATCTGTGGGCGGGCAATGTGCTCTGGACCAGTGACGAAGCCGTGCTGATCGATCCGACGACATATGGCGGGCACCGCGAGGACGACCTGGCCGCATTGGCGATGTTCGGAGCCCCGCATCTGCGCGACATTCTCGAAGGCTATGAAGAGGTCCATCCGCTGGAGGCGGGGTGGCAGGAACGCGTGGACTTGCATCAGCTTCATTTGATCCTGCTCCATGCGGCATTGTTCGGCGGTGGGTACGTCAAGCAAGCGATTCAGGCGGCTCGTCGCTACGTCTAGGCGGATCGTTTTGCGGGCGGGGCGTGACGAGTATGCCCCAGTGCACAAAAGCAACTTTTGTTGCACAATGGGAAACAAGCCCAGTACGACTTCCCGGGAGGACACACGTGAGCAGCAAAAACGATCCCAAGATTCAGCCGAGTTTCTCGGCGGACCCCGAGCGCATTATCGAAACCGATGCGAACGGTCGCGAGTACGTGGGTCCCGTCAACGCCGCCCAGGTCCCGCGCTGGGCCGGTAACGGAACCTTCGCTCGGTTGCCCCGATTGGACGAGGTGAACAAGGCGGACGTCGTCGTCGCCGGCATGCCGTGGGACACCGGGGTCTCGTACCGCCCGGGTGCGCGTTTCGGTTCGAATCACGTTCGCGAGTCCTCCCGTCTCTTGCGTCCCTTCAACCCTGCGCAGAACGTTTCCCCGTTCAAGAACACCCAGGTCGCTGACGCGGGTGACATCATCGGCAATCCCTTCAACATCGAGGAAGCCCTTGAGGCGATGGACGCGGGCGCTCACGAGCTGACCAAGGACGGTACCAAGCTCGTTACGATCGGCGGTGACCACACCATTGCGCTGCCCAACCTGCGGAACATGCACCGACAGCATGGGCCGGTAGCTCTGCTGCACTTTGACGCGCATTTGGATACGTGGGATACCTACTTCGGTGCCGAATACACCCACGGAACCCCATTCCGCCGTGCTTTCGAGGAAAATCTCATCGATACGGATGCGCTCTGCCACGTAGGCACCCGGGGTCCGCTGTACGGAACGGAGGATCTCGACGACGACGCCCGCTTCGGTTTCGGCATTGTCTCATCCGCCGATATCTACCGCCTCGGCGTCGACAGGGTCGTCGAGTTGCTCCGAAAGCGCGTGGGTGACCGTCCGTTGTATATTTCCCTGGACATCGACGTGCTGGACCCGGCTCATGCTCCGGGGACCGGGACCCCGGAAGCCGGTGGCGCGACGAGCCGCGAGATCCTCGAGATCGTCCGTGGCCTGCGCGGACTGGACGTGGTCGGCGCCGAGGTCGTGGAAGTGGCCCCTGCTTACGATCACGCGGAACTGACCGGTATAGCCGCGGCACATATTGTGTACGAATTCATCAGCCTGATGGCCCTGGGCAAGAACGCGTCGGCAGATGGCCCCGCATACGGCGAGGCCAAGAACACGTACGGGGCATAGGCAGGAGCCGTACCCGGCACGGACGCCGGGTGCGGCCCCACACGGGTCCCGGGCGTGCCCCTCAGCCGTGGTGTCCGCACGCGACGACCCCACCAGACCAGGTCCTCGACCTCCACTCGAATCAAAGGAGACTTAAGTGGTCAGCATTCAGGAACTCATGTCCGGAGCAACCGGCGCGGACGCGCGTCTCATGCAAGGTTTTGCCTCGAGGGCTGCGGGCTTCCGTCCCTCGCCCGTGCGTGACGTCTTCGAGGTCTCGATGCGTCCGGGCATCATCTCTTTGGCCGGTGGCAACCCGGACCTCGAACTCCTTCCATTGGACCGTTTGGGTGAGATGGCTTCCAAGATCATCTCCGAGGAGGGCCTCGAGGTCCTGCAGTACGGCTCGGGCGCCGGTTTGGAAGAACTGGCAGAGCTCGTGTGTGAGTTCATGGAGTCGGAAGGCTCCCACCCCAAGCTGGACGAGATCCAGATGACCGCGGGCTCACAGATGGGGCTCGACCTCGTGACCAAGCTGTTCACGGACCCGGGCGACGTCATTCTGGCGGAAGGGCCCACCTATACTGGCGCCCTCGGGGTATTCGAAGGCTACGAGGTCGAGGTCCAGCAGGTAGAGATGGACGATCAGGGTCTGGACCCGGCAGAGGTCGAGGAGAAGATCACACGCCTCAAGTCCGAGGGAAAAAAGGTCAAATTCCTCTACACGATCCCCAATTACCAGAACCCCACCGGTGTGACGCTCGCTGACGAGCGCCGTGCAGAACTCGTCCGTGTGTGCCGTGAGAACGACGTCCTGGTGGTTGAGGACAACCCCTATGGTCAGCTCGGATTCGACGGGGAGCGTCATCGGTCCCTGCATTCGTACGATCCCGAAGCCGTCATCTACCTCGGTAGTTTCTCGAAGGTTTTCTCACCGGGGGTGCGCGTCGGCTGGATGGTTGCGCCGCCGCGGGTCCGCAAGTTCCTGCAGATCGCGGGTGAGGCCGTAACCATTTGTCCGTCGGTCCTCTCCCAACGGCTGGTTCTCGGGTTCATGAGCGAAGGGATGTGGGAGCCTCACACCCGCAGGACCTCCAAGCTGTACAAGGAGCGGTGCGAATCCGTTCTGGAGGCGTGCGAGAAGTTCATGCCCGAGGGCACGCAGTGGACGACTCCGGAGGGTGGGTTCTTCACCTGGCTGACCCTGCCCGAGGGCGGGGCCGGAAATGCTGAGCTAGCACTTCCCCGGGCCATCGATGCGGGCGTGGTGTTCGTGCCGGGCACCGCGTTCTACGACGACGCCGCCGCGCACCGCGCAGGCAATCCGCCTGCCGAGCCCTCCGGGGCACGCAATGTGCGCCTCGCGTTCTCATCGGTGGCCCCGGAACGTCTCGCGGAGGGGGTCCAGCGCCTGGCGGGCGTCCTCTAGGGGCCCAGCGCTCCGGTGGCACAAAGAACTCCCCACTCCTGGCACGGAAGTGGGGAGTTCTTCTATGAGCCGGAAACATCGCCCGGCTCGGGATGGAGGGCCGAATACTGGGACCAGGATCCCGGGTAGAGGCGCCCGTGGAGGCCTGCGGCTTCCAGAGCCACGAGGTTATGACATGCCGTCACGCCGGACCCGCAGTACACGATGGGTTCGGTATCGCCGTCCACGCCTGCCTCTCCGAAGCGTTTCCGCAGATCGACGGCCGCCAAAAAGTGTCCGTCCGTTCCGATGTTCTCCGCGTGGAAAACATTGAGTGCGCCGGGAATGTGGCCTGCCCATGGATCCATCGGCTCGACCTCGCCCCGGTACCGTTCTGGGGCACGCGAGTCCAGAAGCGGGAGTCCGTCAGAAGCGGCAGTTTCGGCGTCGTGCATCGTCGCGAGCCATTCCGGGTTCACCGGCGTGCGTCGGAAGCTTCCCGCGGGTGCCGGAATTTCGTCGCCTGCCCCGGTTTCGAGGGCGTCCGCGCCATGCTGACGGGCCCAGGCCTGGATCCCGCCGTCGAGAAGGGTCGCGGTGTGCCCCGTGGCGCGCAATAACCACACGAGTCGGGAAGCAGAGCCTCCCGAGGCATCGTCGTAGGCGATGACGACGGTATTCTCGGCTATGCCCGCGGCTTCCATGCCGGCCGCGAAAGTCTCGGGATCCGGGAGCGGATGTCGGCCGGATTCGGCCGTTGCCGGCGCAGCAAGGACCGTGTCAAGATCGACGAAAGTCGCCTCGGGCAGATGGCCCGAGGCAAAGGCGGCAGAACCTGAGCGCCCATCCAAGTACCAACGCACATCGGCCACGCGGACCTCCAGATCGGAGCCGAGGAGCAGCTGGTCGGCGTCCTCGACCGATGTGACCCAAGGAATATGTGAAGACGTAGGCATAGTGCCAATCTAGTCCAAGGAAGCCAGCCTCGGGGAGAATGCTCCGGACCGCGGCTCGAATTCTGAACCCCGTGGACTAATTGCAAGTCTTCGAGTACTTGCCTTCGGAAAGCTTCATGATCTTGTGGACGTAATTCTTGGTTTCGGAGATGTCGGGGACACCGTGCGCCTTCTTCATGGCGTTGGGGCCGGCGTTGTAGCCGGCCAAAGCGTACCGTGCGACGTCTTCTTCGGAATTGGCGTATTCGTCGGCCTGCTTGTGGAGGTACTTCATGTACCGGCCCTGGGCCGCGATCGCATCCTTTTCATTCATGGGGTCCCCGTCCCCCCAGACGTCCCAGGTGTCCTGGGTGAATTGCGCGATTCCCATGGCACCGGCTTTCGAATGAGCGTCAGGGTTCCACCCCGATTCGGCCTCGATCTGAGCCGCGAGAATCTTGACGGGAAATCCCGATTCCTCCGAGGCCTTCTGCATGTCTTCTGACAGATGATCCGGTATGGCCGATGAATTCAGAATCGTGCACTCCGACTTTCCGTAGTCACTCAGGATCAGACCGACCGAACCCACCACGAGCAGTAGCAGGGCGGTCAGGACCTGCCAGTGGCGCACGAGCGTCCGTGAGATCTTATTGGCCTGACCGTCGTGGGGTTTTCCGGCGGGAGAGCGCTTTTTCGAATTAGCCATCGGGCCAAGCTTACAGAGTGCGTTTGGCCTGGTCGCTCCGGGATGTCAGAGATCACGAAGGAACGCGTTGGTGCTGCTTTCGGCAGCTACTTCAGCCGCAGTGCCTTCATCGCCCCGAGGGCCTGGCTCATGACCTTTTGGAACCTCTCGCCGTCCAATGGACCGAAGGGAGCAATGGGCATGAGTGCCTGGTGGGCAACGGTTCGAGTTCGGGTGAATTCGACAATTCCTTCCGGCCCGTGCCGATGCCCCAGACCGGATGCCTTCAGACCGCCGGACGGCGCCGCAATCGATCCCCACGCGGCGGCGAAGGCTTCGTTGACGTTGACCATTCCGGCTTCGACGTCGGAGGCGACCGCCAGTCCATGGGATTTGTCGCCCGAGTACACGCTCGCATTGAGGCCGTAGGGAGTCTCGTTGGCACGGGCAATCGCTTCGTCCTCGGAGTCGACTCGGTAGACCGCGACGACCGGACCAAAGGTCTCTTCATGCGTGAGTCGGGCCGAGGGTGGTACATCGGTGAGAATCGTCGGTTCGAAGAAACAACGACCGAGGTCCGGCCGTGCCGAGCCTCCTGCAAGAATCTTCGCGCCGACCTGTGTGGCCTGTTTCACGGAGCGTTGCACCCTGGCGAGGTGCTCCTCGGAGATCAGGCTGCCGACGTCGTGGTGGTGGTCGAATGAGAAACCCAGTCGCAGCGCCCCAGTGGCGTTCCGGAAACGTGTGCAGAATTCGTTGTAGAGCTCGTCCGCGACATAAATGCGCTCGATCGACAGGCACAACTGGCCCGTCGAGGAGAAGCACCCTCGCACGGCCCCGTCCACCGCTGCATCGAGGAAAGCGTCCGAACAGATGATCATGGGGTTCTTGCCGCCGAGCTCGAGCGCGGTCGGTTTGAGCATTGCGCCCGTTTTCTGGGCGATACCGCGACCGGCGGCGGTGGATCCGGTGAAAGACACCGCATCCACCATGTCCAGGAGGGCGTCACCGATCTCATCCACGGGACCCGGGACAAGCTGCCACGCCTCGGCCGGGAGACCGGCCGAGATCGCGAGCCGGCGCATCAGGATGGCCGAGAGCGCGGTCTTGGAATCGGGTTTGTGGATCACCACATTGCCCGCGGCCAATGCCGAGAGCAGATCCGTTCCTCCCAAGGAGACCGGGTAATTCCACGGGGTGATGAACCCGACCGCTCCCAGAGGGAGGCGCTGGACGGTGGTGTTCGTCAGCCCGGGAAGGGCGCCACGGCGGTGTTCGTGACGAAGGACTTTCGGGGCCGTGCGTCCCACGAAACGACACACGTTGTATGCGTCCATGACCTCGTCGAACGCATGGATCCGGGATTTTCCGGTTTCGGCCTGGATCGTGTCCAGAATGAGTTCTTCGTGGCGCCGGATTTCACCGTGCAAGCGGAGCAGGACGGCAGCGCGTTCGGACGCGGGCCGTTCGGCCCACCCCGGTTGCGCGGCCCGAGCCCTATCGACGGCACGGAACACATCCTCAGCGCTCGCGCCGTGAAAAGAGAACAGCCTCTCTCCGAGCGCAGGGGCCGTGGCCTGGAGGCGGGGTCCGGTTCCTGCGACATCATCGCTCAGGTTCTCCGTGAGGAACTCGGCGAGTCGCGGGGGCAGGCCCACGGTATTGGGCCGGGTGGAGGAGAGATCGGCACTGACTGTACTCATGAGTCCAGTTTGGCAGATTTTGACGTATGGTGTGAGGCAAAGCACCTCGTCAAGCAAGGATTTTCTATGGTTTCCCTCTCCATCCGGCAGGCCCTCCACGGCATGGACGGACCGGTGGGAGCGATCGATCGAGATGCTCTGGACACCAACATTGCGGCCTTGCGCAAGAGGGCTGCGGGACTTCCCATCCGTGTCGCCTCCAAATCTCTGCGTGTCCCTGGGGCAATGTCCTACGTTCTGGCCCAGCCGGGATTTCACGGCATCATGGCTTTCTCCCTGGATGAGGCCCTGTCGCTGGTCGAGGAGGGATTCGGCGACATACTCGTGGCTTATCCCACGACCAACCGATCTGCTCTGCGGCAGCTGGGTGAGAGCCGAACCGGGAGGGAAAACATCACGCTCACGGTCGACTCTGCGGAACACCTCGATTACATCGAGTACCAACTCCGCCAAGGTGAGACGGAGGCCTCCGCATCGCCCCTCCTGCCAGTTCGGGTCTGTCTCGATGTCGACGCGTCGTTGCGGATTTGGGAGAAAGTTTTGGCCGACCGTTTGCATCTGGGGGCCCGCAGATCACCGGTCCGCACGCCGGAACAGGCGATCGACGTCGTCCGGCAGATTGCCCGTCGGCCTCGATTCGCCTTGGTGGGTGTCCTGTCATATGAGGGCCAAATCGCTGGACGGGGGAATGCGGGGAAGGGCCTTGGTGCCATTCTGACGCGGCGCATGCAGGGAACCTCGGCGGCCGAACTCAAGGAACGCAGGGCTCAGGTCCTCGCCGCGATCAGAGAAGAACGGGACCTGGAATTCGTCAACGGAGGCGGCACAGGATCGCTCGAGAGCAGCTCGAGCGAGGGAACTCTGACGGAGGTCGCCGCGGGTTCGGGGCTGCTCTCGCCCGGCTTGTTCGACGGTTACCAACAATTTCATCATCGCCCCGCGGCCTTCATCGCAACGCCGGTCGTGCGGCGTCCGGCGCCGGGCTGGGTCACGGTCTTCGAAGGCGGATGGATTGCCTCGGGCCCGAGCGGAACCGACCGTCTTCCCACGATCGATTGGCCTGCAGAACTGAAGTATTCGCTGGCCGAAGGACCAGGAGAAGTCCAGACGCCGCTTCGCGGACCGGGCGCCGAGACTCTGGCGCTGGGCGACCTGGTGTATTTCCGGCATGCCAAAGCCGGTGAACTTGCCGAGCACCTGGCCGAGTATGTGGTCGTCGCGGACGGTCGGGTTGTCGACACTTGGGCCACTTATCGAGGAAAGGGGTGGAATTTCTGATGCACACGGTGAGCAATTGGTCGGGCATCGAATCCGCGCAACCGCAGCACTTGTGGAAGCCTCGGACGCAGGGGCAAGCAGTCGGTGTCGTACGCCAAGCCGCAGACAACGGGGAAAGGATCCGAGTGGTCGGAGCCGCCCACTCCTTCACACCAATCGCCCTCGGCGACGAACACCTCGTGAATCTGGACGAGATGACCGGGCTCGTCCGGGTCGATCTGCCCCGGCGTCGCGCACGATTCCTTGCCGGAACACGCCTGCGAGACATTCCTCGGCTTCTTGAACCATACGGCTTGGCCCTGACCAATCAGGGAGACGTCAACCCCCAGTCGATTGCGGGAGCGATCTCGACGGGAACTCACGGTACTGGCCTGGGCTTCACCGGTTTCGGCGGGACCGTGACCGGGCTGAGCCTCGTGACGCCGGACGGCTCGGTTATGAGCCTGTCCGCATCGGAGAATCCCGAAATTTTCGATCTGGCGCGGATATCGGTTGGGGTGCTGGGCATGATCCTGGAAGTCGAGCTGGAATGCGTGGAGGCCTTCGACCTCGTTGCGCAGGAAACCGGGGAACATCTCGAGGACTTGTTGGCCAGCTTGGAGGATCGTGCGCGGTCTCATGATCACCTCGAATTCTTTTGGTTCCCTCATACCGACAAGGCGGTCGCCAAAACAAACACCCGTGTTCCCCGAGACGCTGCATCACCACCGGACCTCGCACACATCGGGCCGCGAACCCGTTGGCTGCAGATGCTCAGCGAAGAAATCGTGGACAATGGCGCGCTCAGCCTGATGTGCGAGGTCGGTACCGCTTTCCCCCGGGCTGTTCCGGCTATGGCCCATGCGGCAGCGTGGGCGACGTCGAACCGCTCCTACCGTGCCCCGGCCCACGAAGTCTTCGTCTCGCCGCGGAGGGTTCGGTTCAACGAGGCGGAATACGCGGTTCCGTTGGAAGAAGGTCCCGAGGCCATCAGGGAAGTCAAGCGATTCATCGAGCGCAACGATCTGAAGGTCTCGTTTCCCGTCGAAGGCCGTGTGGCTGCGGCCGACGACGTGCCTCTCTCGACTGCATTCGGCCGTGAAACGATGTACATCGCCGTGCACCAGTACTTTAAAGAGGACCCGACGAGGTATTTGGGCGGGGTCGAAAAGATCATGCGCGCCCATGGCGGCCGGCCCCACTGGGGAAAGAGGCACTCGCTGGGTTGCGAGGAGCTTTCGCGGTTGTATCCGCGCTTCGAGGACTTCCGGCGGCTGCGCGAACGGTTGGACCCGGATGCCGTTTTCGGAAATGCGCACACCGACAAACTCTTCGGAGTGACCAGGTAGAAACACACACGCTGGCGCGAAGCGCCTTTCGGCGTTGGCAAAAACTCGTCCGGGTTCTCTGCCGAGCCATGTCATGGCTGGTGAGACGTAGGATTGAAGGTATGACAGCCGTAATCGTCGCGACCGTTGTCGCCGCCCTGCTGATCGTCGTCGGGATCCTGGGAATTATCTTTCCGGTACTGCCCGGTTCGGTTCTCGTCCTGGCGGCGACTTTGGTCTGGTCCCTGACGGTCCGTGCGCCCGAAGGCTGGTGGGTTCTGGGCCTTGGGGGAGGGTTGGCTCTCGTCGGGCTCTGCGCGAGCCTTGTGCTCACGGGCCGGACCATGAAACGCAGAAGCATCCCGAACCGCTCACTGCTTTACGGAGTCATAGGCGCGGTCGTCGGAATGTTCGTATTGCCGGTTTTGGGGCTGGTCATCGGTTTTGCGGTGGGCCTTTTCGCTTCCGAGGTATACCGCCAGAAGGACCTCGGCGCGGCCTTCTCCTCATCCGTTGCGGCGCTGAAAGCCGCCGGAATCGGCATGCTGATCGAGCTCGTCTGTGCCTTGATTGCTGGCACTGTGTTCGTGATCGCGGGACTCACATACTTCATCACGGCGTGAGGCCGGTAGACTGGCGGCCATGAAATCTCTGCCTGCTTCCCTGGCTCTGGCCGCCGCCGCGATCATTCAAGCGATGGGTCTCTACAAGTGGCATCCGGATTCCATGGCGGTGGCCGGACAGGTTTTCTTCCCTGTTCTCTTCGGTCTCATGTCCGTCTACCTGGCGTGGCGCAACAAGGGCTCGGAGCGTTTCTTCCTGGCGCACACGATCGTCATGGTTCTGGGCATTCTGGCCCTCGTGGCCACACTCATCGGTGTTGTGGGAACCGTGTTCGCGCTGTACCCCTCGTACATCGTGTATTACGTGTGCCTACTGGTGATCGTGATCGAAACGGCATTGCGGATCGCGGCGATGCCGAAAAAGAAGAAGGCCGAGCCGGACAGCGAGAACGGCGAGGTGCGCAAGCCCAAACGTCGCCGCAAGGTCGCGGGCGCCGGTCCGACCAATTTGGTGGCCAAGCCCAAGAACCAGTCCTCGCCGGAGGACTCGGAAAAACCGCAGGGCTAGTATCGGGGCCCAGCGCGGTGCGAGGGCAGATGCACGATGTGGCTTGCGCTGGCCCCACGGCGGGCAGGCCGATTCTGTTCTCCGTCCACAACCGCAGCTTCAGGGCTGATCGCTAGGTAAACTGAACCAATGACTTCCTCTTCCGTTGAGCGCAGCGCGCCCTCCAAACCCTGGCAGGCGGCCGCCTGGATCGTCGTTGTCGTCGTTCTCGGCGGACAGATTCTCTACGCACTGACACAAGGCGGCTTGGACTTTACGGTCTACCGTGCGGGTGCCGCGACGATCTTCGGTAACGACGGAATCAACAAGGACCTCTACGAGCTTCACCTCGTGCCGCTCACGGAAACCTCGTTCCTGCCGTTCACGTATCCTCCGTTCGCGGCCTTGTTGTTTCTGCCATTTGCGTTCCTGCCGGTCAAAGTCGGAACGGCGATTATGGTCCTGTTCTCGATCGCCGTCGCATGGTGGTTCGCCGCGATCATTTACGATTACGTCAACCACCGCGGGTACAAGATTCCGCTGCAGGACAAGCTGGGGCGCACGACGACGATCGCGCTTCTGGCCGCGCTCATCTGCCTTTCCGGGCCGTGGCGACGTGGGCTCGGACTCGTGCAGATCAACCCGCTGATCATGCTTTTGATTCTCGCGGATCTGCTGCGCCCGGCCACCAAGGTTCCGCGAGGTCTGCTGATCGGTATCGCCGCGGGCATCAAGCTGACCCCACTGGCCTTCGGGCTGGTCCTCCTGATGCGCAAGGATATCAAGGGCCTGGTAACCCTGGCCGCGTCGTTTGCGGGCACCATCCTGGTCGGCGTGATCTTTCTGCCCCACCAGGCAGCGGAATTCTGGTTCCATGCCATTTCCGATCCGTCCAGGGTCGGGAACATCAACTACCTGGACAACATCTCGATCCAGGGATGGCTGATGCACATTGGCCTGACGGGTTCATTGCTGAAAATCGTGATGTACGTGCTGATCGTTGCGCTCATTGTGGGCGTAGCGGCCGTGATTCCCTCGTTGGACAAACGGGGGATGAAACTGTCGATCGTCTCGCTCAATGCCTTCGTGATGCTCTCGATCTCCCCCATTTCCTGGTCACATCACAACACGTGGTTCCCGCTGATCATCGCCGCAATTTGTGTGGACGCTCTCCCGTGGCTCTTCTCGCGTCGTGGACCGGAGCGCACCGTTGCCTTGGTTCTCGCCTGGGTCGCCGGAATCGGCCTGTACATCTCGCCGATGTGGATCGGAATCGCGTTGTACGGGTCCTCGCAGTATTTGGACGACATCACCACGATCCCGTTGGTCATCTCCGCGATACCCATCATGTGCCTCTTCGTGTTCTTTGCGATGTGGATTGTCGAGGCTTGGCGCCACCGAGATGTTGACGATTCCAGGGTCAGGCCCGAGCTCTCCTGAGTATCTTGTGCTGGGGGCGATGACTCTTCGCCACGAATGCCACAAGCGCACCGGTTGTCGAACTACTCCGGTGCGCTTTTCTCGTTCGAGTGAGTGCTTCCACCGAGTTATGCTGCGGCGAAACTTTCTACCGCGATTCCGGCGTCGTCGAGACTTTGGCGGATGGTTCTCGCGATCTCCACAGCTCCCGGTGTATCCCCGTGCACGCACACGCTCTGGGCATTGACCTCGATCTCTGAACCGTCGACCGCAGTGACCAGTCCGTCCTTGACCATGCGCACGACGCGGGAAGCGATCTCGTCGGCATCGTGGAGGACCGCGCCTTGTTCCCTGCGAGACACGAGGGAACCGTCCGAGTTGTAGCCGCGGTCTGCGAAGACCTCTGGAACCGCGCGCAACCCGGCTGCCTCCGCGGCCATTGCGATCTTGGAATTCGGCAGAACCAAGATCGGCAGATCGGTGCTGACCGATGCGATACCTTCCGCCACAGCGCGGGCTTGGGCTTCATCGCGGGCAATGTGATTGTAGAGCGCCCCGTGGGGTTTGACGTAAGCAACCTGCGTACCCGAGGCCACCGCGATGGCCTGGAGCGCGCCGATCTGGTAGATCACCGAGTTCACCAGCTCATTGTGGCCCATGTCCATGACTCTCCGGCCGAATCCTTGCAGATCGGGGTAAGAAACGTGAGCCCCCACAGCGGCACCGGCTTCCGCCGCCGCACGGCACGTCGTCCGTGCGACGACGGGGTCTCCGGCGTGGAATCCGCATGCGACGTTGAGCGAGGAGACGATCCGCGCCATCGTGGCGTCGTCGCCCATGGTCCAGGAGCCGAAGGACTCGCCCGAGTCCGAATTGAGATCAACCTTCATTGTTCCTCCAAAGAGAATTCTGAGTAGGATGACGACGCCCCTGCCTTCTCGACGACCTTGGCGGCCTCGCGGGAGGCGATGGTCGCGCACGCCGCCAGAGTTTCCAGCGGCAGGGTTCCTGCGCCGTCGTCGGAACACACCCGATGTGCCAAGGCAGCTGCGAAGACCCCCGCATAAGCGTCTCCCGCACCGGTCGTATCCACCACATCTTCTGTGGGGAAAGCCTGGATACGTGTGGGCCGAGGATCCTCGCGGGTGGCAACGACAGAGCCCTGCTCGCCCAATGTCACGACCACATTCGGCGCGAGTTCGGTCAACCGTTGGGCGACCGACTCGACAGTCGCCGAGCCCAATTCGCTCAACACTGCGGCGGCTTCGGACTCATTGACCATCAACACGTCGGTCGCGGCGAGGCACTCGGTCGAGACTTTCACGGCCGGAGCGAGGTTCAGGACCAGACGCGCTTCGAGGGGCGCGACCGCTCGCGCCAACTCCTCGAGGGCTTCGGCCGGAATTTCGCCCTGCGCCATGACGACCGCGGCATCGTCGAAACTGCAATCGCGCCCCCGCCGAATCAGCTCGGGGGAGACCGACCGGTTCGCCGCTGGGACGATCGAGATCATGTTCTCCCCGAGCGCGTCCACGGTGATGTGCGCCGAGCCCGAGTCCCCGGGCACCTCGACGACCCATTCGGTCCGGACCCCTCGGTCGCGGAGGACCGAGACGAGCTGTTTTCCGACCTCGTCAGTTCCAACGCACCCGAGGAAGGAGGTCGGGACTCCGGTTAGCGCGGAGGCAACCGCTTGATTAGCTCCTTTACCGCCCAGACCGTACGTTACGGAATGGCCCACGACCGTTTCCCCGGGGGCCGGAAACTTCTCAACGGTCACGGTGACGTCGCGGCTCACCGACCCGACGACGAACACCTCCGGCTTCACCAGATCCTCACCCTCTCCTCGGGGTCGAGCCACATCTCGTCCTCGGGCCGAACGCCGAAGGCCTCGTGGAACTCGTCGACATTGCGAACCGTGCCATTGCACCGGAATTCCGAGGGGGAATGCGGGTCGATCGACAGAAGCATCTTGGCTGTCTGGGGGCGCGCCTTGGACCGCCAAATCTGCGCGAAGGCCAGAATCAGGCGCTGAACAGCGCTGACGCCGTCGACCTCGGGCGCGTCCTCGAGCGTGGTGCCTTGCTTCTCGAGCGCCTTGCGGTACGCCTTAATCGCAATCGTCAACCCACCCAGGTCGCCGATATTCTCTCCTAGAGTCAGTTCACCGTTGACGCGGTCCTCGGCCGGGTCCAACCCCTCCGGGGTGTATTGCGCATACTGGCTGACCAACGAATTCGTGCGGTTCTCGAATTCTTCGAGATCCTTCTCGGTCCACCAGTCGTTGAGGTTGCCGTCACCGTCGTACTTGGCCCCCTGATCGTCGAAGCCATGCCCGATCTCGTGCCCGATGACGGCCCCGATGCCGCCGTAATTTGCGGCGTCATCGGCATCCATCGAGAAGAACGGCGGCTGCAGGATCGCAGCGGGGAACACGATTTCGTTCATCACCGGATTGAAATACGCGTTCACGGTCTGGGGAGTCATGTGCCACTCATGACGGTTGATGGGCTGACCCAGCTTTCCGAGCTCGTAGTCGTGTTCGAAACGATTGCCCGAGCGGACGTTCTCCACGAGGTTCTGACTGATCTGCAATGAGGAGTAGTCACGCCATTCGTCCGGGTACCCGATCTTCGGGGTGAATTTAGAGAGCTTCTCCAATGCTCGTTCACGGGTGGCCGGCGTCATCCAGTCCAACGAGGAAATGGAATCACGGTAGGCCTCGATCAGGTTCCCGACGAGTTCCTGCATCCGCTGCTTGTGCTCGGGCGGGAAGTGGCGGGCGACGTATTCCTTGCCGACTTCCTCGCCCAGAAGAGATTCCACGAGCCCGACTCCGCGCTTCCAACGATCGCGCATTTCCTCTGTTCCCATGAGGCGCTTGGAGTAGAACTCGAAATTCTCCTGCACCGCCTCGTCGTGAAGGAATGCGGCGCGGGAGTGAATGATGTGCCAAGCAGTCCAGAGTTTCCAGCGGGACATCGGCTCCGTCTTCCACATGGCTGCGAAGGACTTGAGGAAGGAAGGCTGCGCGACGACGACGCGTGCGAAACTCTCCTCGGAGCCCCCGAGGGCTTCGACCCACCGACCCCAAGGGAAGCCCGGGAATTTATCCTTGAGCCCAGCCAGGGTGTAGGGATTGTAGGTTTTGTGCGCATCGCGGCACATGACCTTGTCCCAGTGATGCGAGGCGAGCTGCGTTTCCAGATCGAAGACTTGCCGTGCCGCCGAATCGGGGGTCTCGCCGAGGCGTTCGGCCGCTCCCGTAATCTCGAACATTCGGGAAATGTGTTCGCGGTATGCCTCGCGGATCTCGGCGTACTTGGCCTCGCGGTAGTATTCCTCGTCCGGAAGGCCGAGACCGGACTGTGCCACATAGGGGACGTATTCCGTCGCGTTCTTGGCGTCGTTGTTGATGTACAGGCCGACCGGGCTGCCGACGCCGCTGGCATCGAGGGCAGCGAGCACTATGACCAGGCCGTCCTTGTCCTGAACCGCGTCCAGGAGGGAGAAATCCTTTTCCAGGGGCTGATTGCCGGCGTCGTTGATCGCGTCCACGTCCATGAAGGAGTTGTACAACGCACCGACTTTGGACTCGGGATCGGCTTCGCCGGCCGAGACGATGATGTCTCGGATCTGTTCTTCGGAGCGGTCGCGCAGTGCGTAGAATGCGCCGTCGATTCCCCGGTCAGCGGGGATTCGGTGCTGGTCGATCCACGCTCCGTTGGCGTAACGATAGAGGTCATTGCGTGGATCCACCGAGGTATTCATGCCTGAGGTGTCGAGGTCATGATCCTCCGAACGGGGTGATCCTTCGGGCTGTGCAGATGAGCTTGGGGTCATGACTCAACTCTACCGATCTGCCTATGACGTCCGCTGAAGAATTACTAAGGGCACCCTGATTCGTATGAGGTCATCTCGTTAGACTGATAGCTAGTGCCTCAGTGCTGCCCCTCCTCACGAGGGCCCGGAACCGAGTCCGGGATCAGTTACGAAAGGAAGTCTCTGTGTCTGAAAACCCCGCCCGTCCGCTGCGCGTCGCCGTGATCGGATCGGGTCCCGCGGGCGTGTACGCCTCGGACCTGCTGACCAAGTCCGATGCCGTCGCCGACGGCGAGGTGGATGTCAGCATCGATATTTTCGATCGCTACCCCGCGCCGTTCGGTCTGATTCGCTATGGCGTTGCTCCCGACCATCCCCGCATCAAGGGCATCATCACCTCGCTGCACAAGATCATGGAGAACCCCAAGCTGCGATTCTTCGGCAATGTGGAGTACGGAACGGACATCACGCTCGCTGAGCTTCGCGAACATTACGACGCGGTCATTTTCGCGACGGGAGCTTACTTCGACGCGTCGCTGCATATCCCCGGAGTCGAACTGGACGGTTCCTACGGTGCTGCCGAATTCGTGGCCTGGTACGACGGCCACCCCGACGTCTCCCGTGAATGGCCTCTCGAGGCGAAGGAAATCGCGGTCCTGGGCAACGGCAACGTCGCGCTCGACGTCGCCCGTGTGCTGTCCAAGCACGCCGAAGACCTGCTGGTCACCGAGATCCCAAACAACGTCTACGAGGGTCTCAAGAAGTCCCCGGTCACCGACGTCCACATTTTCGGTCGCCGCGGACCGGCTCAGATGAAGTTCACGCCGCTCGAACTCCGCGAGCTGGCCAAATCCCGCGATGTCGACATCGTGCTTCACGACGAGGACTTCCAATTCGACGAGGCCTCCGAAGCGGCTATCGAGTCGAATAACCAGATCAAGGCCTTGATCAAGACCCTCAACAAATGGCGCGAGGAGCAGAAAGAGAATCCGGGAACCGCTTCCCGTCGACTCCACCTGCACTTCATGCAGTCCCCGGCCGAGATCGTGGGGGATGAGAATGGCAAGGTCCGCGCCATTCGTATGGAACGCAATGAACTCGACGGCGCGGGCGGAATTCGCCCGACGGGAGAAACCGAGGAATATCCCGTTCAAGCGGTGTACCGCGCAATTGGCTACCACGGTTCTCAGTTGCCCGAGGTCGGCTACGACGGCCTGCGGGGTGTCATTCCCAATGAGGAAGGACGCGTCCTCGACGAAACCGAGACGCCCATCCCGGGGCTCTACGCGACCGGGTGGATCAAGCGCGGTCCCGTGGGCCTGATCGGCTCGACCAAGTCGGATGCGTTGGAGACCATCACCCACTTGCTCGAGGACCGAGAATTCACGGCGACCAAGGCCGATGCCGAGAATGTTCTCGAATTCCTCGAATCGAAGGGCATCAAATACACGACGTGGGAAGGGTGGCATGCCCTGGACGAGCACGAGCAGTCCTTGGGGCAAGCCGTGACCGACGCCGAGGGCAACCCGCGCAAGCGCGTCAAGGTCGTTCCGCGTGAAGACATGGTCGAAATTTCCCGAAAAGGCCAGTAGGGGCTCTCATGTGGCGCCCCGGAAGTGAATTTCCGGGGCGCACCAGGGCATATACGTGATTTACGTCCTAGAATGGGTACAGGAACTACCCAAGGAGGGACGCCATGTCAGAGACCAATGGCTTGCATTCCAACAGCACGTTCGGGGCCCGCGCGGTGGCTGAGGGCTCCGGAGGCCAGAATCTCGGAGATATCCACGGCGAGGTCATCGTCGGAATTGATGGTTCCGATCAAAGTTACGGGGCCCTGATCTGGGCAGTTTCCGAGGCCAAGAGGCGCAAGGTTCCGGTTCGCCTGGTCACTGCCTATTCCTTGCCGGTCTTCACCGGCACGGGATTCGACTCGGGATATTCCGTCATCGACGACAAAGCGCTGGAAGACGGCGTAACCCAAATTCTCGACGAGGCTCATCGTCGCGTCGAGGACGACGACGTCGATTTGCGAGCCACGGTGGAGACCGGCGATGCTTCGGGCATCTTGCTGGAACTTTCCAAGCGTGCGGAGCTGATTGTCGTCGGTTCTCGGTCGGCCAAGGGGTTCCTCGGCAGGCTTCTCGGCACCGTCTCGACGGCGTTGCCGGCCAAGTCTCGCTGCCCCGTCGTGGTCGTTCCATTGAATTGGGCAAAGAGGCACGCGGAGGATGCGACGATTCTTCAGCCGAGCCACGGCGTCGCCGTCGGTTCGGACGGTTCGGATCAGGCTCGTATCGCGATTCTGAAGGCCGCCGAGCAGGCCGAGCGCATGGGTGTGGGTCTCAAGCTCGTCAACGCGCTCGCGCCGTTCACCGGTGCGGTGAACTGGGTTCCCGCTGCCGTTGACTTCGAGGCCATGTACCGCGAGGTCGAGGAGCTTCAGAACCAGGCCAAGGATTGGATCAGTGGCTTTTTCCCGAAGCTCGACGTCACCGCGGAACTCATCGATGGTTCCCCAGTGCGCGTGCTGATCGAAGCCGGCGAGGAAGCCGACATGATTGTGGTCGGTACTCGGGGACGTGGCGGGTTGACCGGAATGATCCTGGGCTCGACGTCGCAAGGCGTGCTGCACAGTTCGGACAATCCCGTGATGATCGTCCCGGAGCTCAAGGACGAGCGCATCGACTCCGCTCCGGAACCGGGTGTGGTCTGGGGCTGATTCGTTCTGTTTCGCATAAGGCGGGCGGAGTCGGCCGTGGAGGCAGAAGCGTTCAGGGCCGACTCTCCGCCTTATTTGTGATTCGCGACTCTTTCGGGATTCTCGATTTGTGCTTTGGCTCCAAACGCGATTATGCTTATGGAGGTCCAAGCGAGGAATACTCCCGAGCTGGCCTAAGCCCCCATCGTCTAGCGGCCTAGGACACCGCCCTTTCACGGCGGCGGCACGGGTTCGAATCCCGTTGGGGGTACTGCAAGTCTCTGATTTGCACACCTTAGTTTATTCCAATAGGATTTTCTCTCGTTGGAAAAAACAACTAGGCCCTGTAGCGCAGTTGGTTAGCGCGCCGCCCTGTCACGGCGGAGGTCGCGGGTTCAAGTCCCGTCAGGGTCGCTCTGGCGGCGTATTTATTCTGATGAATGTCAGATAGAGACGCCGTCGTGGCATATCTGCACTAGATGTGCCTGGCTCTGTAGCTCAGTTGGTAGAGCGTACGACTGAAAATCGTAAGGTCACCGGATCGACGCCGGTCGGAGCCACGAAATCCGCCTCGTAGGCTTCTATGCGGGGCGGATTTCTTTTTAAGGGTCGAACACCCGGCATGAAGCGCGGGCTTTCACGTGGCGTCCCTGCCGGCCCAGTACTCGGGAGAGCGGTGAGCGTTATCGGCGGCCCGGGGCTCTTCTCGTTCCGACGGTCTGCCGCATCTGGTTTCACGCCTCTCTGGTGTGGCCGGCAATAATTGCGCTCCATGGATTCGCGATCGCAGGCGTTGTTGCTCAGTCGTTGAAGAATCGGCAGGGACCGTCAAACAGGTCGGCAACCCAATCTGACAGAACAGTAGTCTCTTCGGTCCTCTGGTTCGGACCTGCTCGAAGCGGCACCGTTCAGCGGGGGCGTTTGCTGAAGATTCCGGTGGTCAGGGCGCTCAGAGAGTGGGCGGTCCTAGTGGGGCCGAAATCGCTTACTCAGCCCCGACTGCCAGTTCCGATCGATGTTTCTCTACCTGATGGTGGATCGCCTGGGCCACGGCCCTGATGCGCGCGGTGGTCCGCTGTGATTGGAGCTGGGCGAGGACAACAGCCAGCGATGGGACATCATCTTCGATCTCGACCGTCACCACTCGACCGCCATCGTAGGTTCGCTGATGTCGCGGTCGCTGGTGCAGTAGTGAGAAACCGTGTCCATTCGCTACGAAGGTTCGTACCGTCTCGAAACTTGCCGAGCGATACCGGACCTCGGGCTCTAGGCCTGCCTGTCGCAGAAGAGAAAGCATGACGTCACGGCTATATGGCAGGTCCAAGAGGATGAAGGGTTCCCCGTGCAGTTCACTAAGAAGCAGTGACTCGCGCTCGGCCAAGCGGTGATCTGCCGGAAGGCAGATGTACGGCCGCGCGCTGTCCATCGTGGTAGTTGTGATTCCCGAAGGTGTGCCCAAATCGTAGGTCAGCGCCAAATCCGCCCGTCCCTCAAGCAGCGCTGCGGCGCAACCGGCGGCATCGGCCTCGGTCAGTGTGACCTCCAAGCCGGGATAGTCCTTGGACAGATGAGCCAACAGCTCGGGAAGCAAGACCGGCGAAAGCGTGGAGAAGCAGACCAACCGCACCCGGCCGGTGAGATTATTTCCCTCTCCCTTGGCATGGTCCAGGACCTCTTCAACATGGGCGAGGATTGCACGGCTGTCGTGCAAGAACAGTTCCCCTTCGGGGGTCAGGACTAGACCTTTGGATCGCTGGCGGATGAACAATTGCGTGCCGATTCGACGTTCCAACTGGGTCACTGCCGAGGACACCGCCGATTGGGCGACGTTGAGGCGTTCGGCCGCACGCGTCATGGACAGCCGTGCCGCTGCCTCCACAAAGTATTCGAGCTGAGTGAGTGTGACGTCCATAGGCACACGATACACAACATCATCAGTTAAACCGATGCATTAGGCCACTAATTACTAATTTACAGATGGAGTGTGCTGGACCACGATAGAACATGTACCCGATACCCACGGTCGGTCGCATGTGAATACAGGAACCGACCAATCCCCGCCCCACACATTCATTGTTGGCGGGAAATAATGTGAAGTGGAGGCAGCCATGTCGGAGGAGCAGACTGAGGTTCTGGTCGTCGGGGCCGGGCAAGCCGGGGTCGCGATGAGCGAACATCTCAGTCAACGCGGGATGAGCCACGTGATTTTGGAACGCGACCGAATAGCGGAGAAATGGCGTACAGGGCGATGGGATTCTCTGGTCGCCAACGGACCTGCATGGCACGATCGCTTCCCGAATCTTGAGTTCAAAGAAACCGATCCAGATGGTTTCGCTTCCAAGGACCAGATCGCCGAATATATGGTGGATTACGCTCACATGATCGACGCACCAATTCGATGCGGTGTGGAGGTTGTGTCCGTGCGCAAGAACATGGGGCGCCCCGGGTTTCGGGTTGAAACATCAGCAGGTGTCATCAACGCCCAGTACGTTGTGGCTGCGACCGGCCCGTTCCAGAAGCCGGTCATTCCCTCCGTCGTCCCGAAGAATGTGGATGTTGATCAGCTCCATTCCAGCTCCTACCGCAATCCCGAGCAATTGGCCGACGGCGGTGTCCTGGTGGTTGGAGCCGGATCTTCCGGCGCACAGATCGCCGAAGAACTCCATCGCTCTGGGCGCGAGGTCTACCTGGCCGTTGGCCCGCACGACCGTCCTCCTCGAAGCTATCGGAGCCGGGACTTCTGCTGGTGGCTGGGCGTTCTCAATAAGTGGGAGGAAACTGCGCCGACGGCTGGAGCCAAACACGTCACCATTGCTGTCAGCGGCGCCAATGGAGGACGCACCGTGGACTTCCGCCGGCTGGCGCACGGTGGTATCCGTCTGCTCGGACGGGCGGAATCCTACGAGAACGGCGTCGTTCACTTTGCTCGGGACCTTCCCGAGAACATCGCCCGAGGCGATGCCAACTACCTGTCCTTATTGGATGAGGCCGACGAATACATTGCCCGCAATGGCTTGGACCTGCCGGAGGAACCGGAGGCCCGCGACTTCGCCCCGGATCCGGAGTCTATGCGGGACCCGCTCGAAGAGCTCGATCTCGCAGCCTCCGGGGTGAAGACAATCGTGTGGGCGACCGGTTTCTCTGTCGATTACACCTGGCTTGATGTTAATGCATTCGACGAAAACGGTCGGCCTAAACACCAACGTGGGGTCTCGACTGAGCCGGGCGTCTACTTTCTTGGCCTGCCGTGGCAGTCCCGCCGAGGATCCAGCTTCATCTGGGGTGTTTGGCACGACGCTAAGTACATCGCTGATCACATCGCGATCCAACGTAACTACTCAATGTACAAACCCGCGCATACAACATGGGAGCGGTCGCTTGAGGCTCAGTCAGAGTCGGTCAGCTCGATCTCCTAGGCAACGCCGATCCCGTCTTACCCCCTCAACCAAAGGAGAACTCCTCATGAAGCACACTCGTATTCGTCCTTTCAATACCAAAGACACATATCCCGAACAGAACCTGGACAACGATCTGTGCCAGGCTGTGGTGGCCAACGGTGTCGTCTACCTGCGCGGGCAGATCGGACAGGATGTGGACACTCGGGAGTCGGTGGGCATCGGAGACGTCAGGGCTCAGACTGAGCAGGCCATGAGCAACATCAAGATGTTTCTCGAGGAGGCCGGCGGCGAGCTCGAGGACATCGTCAAGGTCACGGTCTACATCGTCGACCCGCGTTATCGAGAGGAGGTCTACCAGACCATGGGACGCTGGCTGACAGGCGTTTTCCCGGTCTCGACCGGCATAGTGGTCTCTGCTCTGGCCAGACCCGAATGGCTCGTGGAGATCGACGCTACTGCGGTCTTGAGCAAGGAGTCGGCATGACATTTAGCATTATCGGAGCTGATGGGCAGGGCCGGTACGGTCTGGCCGTTACTTCTTCGTCCCCTGCGGTCGCTGCCCGTTGTGCGCACCTTCGCGACGGTGTCGGGGCGGTCAGCTCGCAGAACATCACTGATCCGCGCCTGGGCACGATCCTGCTGGACCGTCTGGAGTCAGGATCGTCTGCACACCAAGCACTCGACGAGCTCGTGGACGAGACCGACGACATAGAGTACCGCCAGTTGGTGGTGCTCGACGCGCAAGGCGCCTCGGCCGTTTTCCACGGAGACGAAACGCTCGGCAAGCATGCCGAGGCCCACGGTGACCATTGTGTATCCGCCGGAAACATGCTGGCCAATGCCAGTGTGCCGCAAGCGGTGTGCGAGGCGTTCGAGGGAACAACCGGTGAGCTTGAACAAAGACTCCTCGCGGCCTTGCAGGGAGGAATTGCCGCTGGCGGTGAAGAAGGCCCCGTTTACTCCGCCGGCTTGAGCGTGGTCTCAGGTCATGGATGGAGAGACACTGACCTTCGAGTGGATTGGCACGAGGACCCCATCACAGCACTGGAGGACCTGTTAAAGACATGGCTCCCCCGGCGTGAAGACTATGTGACGCGTGCCGTGGACCCGGCTGCATCGGTCGGGTACGGCGTACCTGGCGATGACCGCTGAGAGACGAAAGACGCTATGAAGATGAATACTGGTACCAAGAAGGATGCGTTGAGCGAGGCGGTCAGGTCCAAAACCGAGGCCGTCCTGCCGGAGCTTATTGCTTATTCGGAACGACTTCATGCCCATCCCGAACTGGGGTGGAAGGAGTATCAGGCTGCAGCCTGGAGCGCGAACCTTCTGGAATCCCACGGTTTCAACGTAGAACGGGAATATCTGTCATTCCCTACAGCATTCCGAGCGGTGGCTGGTAAGGGACGACGCCGGATTGGGCTGATGGTCGAATACGATGCGCTTCCCGGTCTCGGTCACGCGTGTGGGCATAATTTGATCGCTGCGATCTCGTGTGGTGCCGGAATCGCCCTCGCCCAGCACGCTGCCGAGATGGATTTGACCGTGGAGGTCTTTGGCACTCCTGCTGAAGAAGGTGGCGGCGGCAAGATTGAGCTTCTTAACCGCGGAGCTTTCAACGGGCTGTCCTTGGCCATGATGGCTCACCCTGGACCCGTGGACTCGGCCGATGTCAGACCCTACGCCGTGGCCCATCACCACGTGGAATATACGGGACGGTCTGCTCATGCCGCTGCCTACCCGGAACAAGGTGTCAATGCCAATGATGCGTTCATCCTCGCGCAGACGGCGATCGCTTTAATGCGTCAGCAGCTGCCGTCCGGAACCCGAGTTCACGGGATCCAAACCCGCGGGGGAGAAGCCCCGAACGCCATCCCGGAGAAGACAGAGGGGCGCTGGTATGTCCGTGCCGGGTCGCTTGACAGGCTCAAGGCCATTGAAGAACGAGTGAAACAATGCTTCGAAGGAGGCGCCGTCGCCACCGGTTGCAGGCTCTCCATGACTCCTGAGTCCGAGCCGTACTCGGAATTCAGAACAGAGGAGGCAGCAATGGATTTGTACGTCGGCCATGCTCAAGCGCTTGGTCGTCGTTTCGATGCACCTGCTGAACAAGCCACGATGAGTCGGGCCTCGACGGATATGGGCAACGTTTCACAAACCGTTCCCGCGATTCATCCTTATATCGGTCTCGGCTGCTATCCGGATACGAATCATCAACCGGGATTTGCCCAGCACTGCATCGGGGCAGCTGCAAATCGCGCGATTCATGACGGGGCGACCGCTCTTGCACTGACCGGCCTTGATTACGTCGCCACTCTCGTGGAGACAGAATAATGAGATTCCAAGGACAACGGGCCGATCAACTCGACCGGAAAAGGATCCGTTAGGGGTCCAAGATGCCCCTTCTCAAGAATAGTGGGGTCTCACGCCCATTCATCCGAGTGAAGGAATAGAATATTCGACGAGCTCTCTCTCGCAAGGGGAAACGCACCATTGTGCGGATCTCAGGATCCCTGCCTGCCCGTACGTGGTCCATCCGCTCGCAAGATCGCTCTGAGAAGATGCACTGCTGGTTCTTTCAGGGGAGTTTCGGCACACGTTGGGTCAATAAATGTCATGAGCCGCATGTTCCAACCATTCTTTATGCCTTGATTGAAAATGAATTACTGCGTGTTTTGTATTTCAAGCGAACACACTAGCTTTGAAACGGTCAATTGCGAGCCTCGAGGTCGGAAAGCAGACCGTTCTGTTCAGGTGTCCTCTCCGTCAGGGAGGGAGCGATCCGGCCCCCGAGGTCGGCTGGCTTCAATAGCGGCACCCCTCGGGTCTCGGGGAGGGAGAGGACGGTGACGATGCCGACGACACCGATGGCCAACAGGAAGTACCCAGGGGTCAGTTCGCTGCCGGTCGTGTCGATCACCCAGGTCAGGGCATAGGGAGCAGTACCAGCGAATAAGGCTGCAGTGACGGCGTATGCGATCGACAGGCCTGTCTGGCGGGTCCTCGTCGGGAACAGCTCTACAATGGTCACGGCGTGGGTTCCAAGGATGATCGACAACAACAGGGCCAACCCGAAGGTCGACGCGAAAACAGCCCAGGGGGCACCCAGGTTCATGAGAGCAAATAGGGGAACCGAGAGCGCCGTCAGGCTGATGGCCGCTGTCATGAGGACGGGCTTGCGTCCGAATCGGTCAGAGGCGATTCCGGATATTGGCACGGCGATCAGTCCTAGCGCCGAGGCGAGAGCGGACAACAACGCCGCCCGGGACGGATCGAAGTCGAGGTAGACTTCTTGATACGTAAGCAAATACACAAGAACGACATAGAAGGTGACATTCATAAAAATTTCCATGCCGCACGTTTGAATAAATTCCTTACGGTTTCTGGTAAACATCTCCTTGATGGGAGCCTGGGAGAGCGATTCCAGGTTCTGGATCTTTTCAAATTCAGGAGTGTCCTCAATCTTGGTGCGGAGGTAGAGCCCGATTAGGCCCAGCGGGACAGTGATGAGGAACGGGATCCTCCATCCCCAACTCAGGACTTCCTCTGAGCTCAGCGTCTGGTTAAGCGCAAAGACGACGATGGAGGCGAGGAGAAAACCTGACAGACTGCCAACCTCCAGCCAGCTACAGCCGAACCCGCGGTGCTTTTTCGGAGAGAACTCGCCCAGGAAGGCAGCAGCGCTCCCGAATTCTCCACCGGCAGCTAAGCCCTGGACGACGCGCGTAGCCATCAGAAGGATTGGTGCCCACACGCCGATTTGGCTATAAGTGGGCAGGGCGCCAAGTACTAGGGTGGCCAAGGCCATGAACAGGATAACCAGTGACAACGTCCGTTTTCTGCCGAGGCGGTCGCCGAGCCTGCCGAAAATTACAGCTCCCAGGGGCCTGACGAGGAAAGAGACGGCAAATACGCCGAAGGTCGCCAGCAGCCCGGCAGTCTTATCAGATCCAGGGAAGAAGATTACCGCGATGGTGCTGGCCAGATAGGCATATACCGCCCAATCGAACCAGTGCACCAGAACGCCGATCGACCCGGCAATGACACTTTTCCGCAAGCTTTTCTTGTCGACGAGCTCGCTGAGCTCTCTTGTCTGACTCATCCTAAGGCCCCTTTCCGCGATGCTTCTCGCCTCATTGAGAGGTGGGGCGACACCTGGCTCCGATTGTTGGTATTGCTATGTCGAAGACACCGTCGTACAGGACCCGTTCGATCGGCCTCCTGATGCAAGGATTTACGAACTATTTCTGACGACTTTTCGCTATCCCTTCGACGCTGATGTAGGGGTAAATGACATCGACCACCTGCGAGACATTTCCCCCTCGCCCCCATGTGGTCAGACACTTGAGACATTGAGATATCTCACGACGACCTTCTTCTCCCGTAGGGAAGCTTCGGTGGTTTCGACCCATCGTATTGAGTGATCCGGTTCACTGCTACCATCGTTTTTCGATATGGCGGATCGGATATCGCGATGCAGAAACATTTTTCAAACCACGTCCTTGGTCCCAGGCCCGAAGATGTTCCGAGGGGTACCGCATGGCTAAATGCACGACCCTAGGTGTTGAGAGGTCAGGGCATTGTTCAGAGTCCCGGGGCCGAAGACGAAGCTGACTGGATAGCGAAAAACTGCCGTGATTGCGGCGGTGAGTGCCCCACGATCCGGGACGGAAGATGCGTCTCGTGTTGGGGGAGGGGAGTGCAGAGGAAGTCCGAGCGGCCCCACGCAGGGAACGATTCCCATCGCCGCGCGGGTTCGACTAGGCGAACCCATAATCAGTCTGTCTGCGACTGGCAGGCAGAGTGTTTGTTCCGTATCCGACGGGCCGGTTTCCGGAAACCGACCAGTCACGGTGGATCCGGCTCCACCTGCAACCGGACCTCCTGCCGTAGGGCTGGGTATGCTCTGCAAGCATGGAACCGTTGCGCTTGCCCCTGCGTACCAGCAGACTCACACTTCGCTTGCATCAGGAATCCGACGCCGCCTGGATGCATCGGGTTGACTCGAGTCCGGAAGTTTGCCGATTCTTGCCCTACGGTCCCTTCTCGGCAGAGGAGGCTGTGCGCAAGAACCGTCAACGCATGAATCGCACCGGCCTGGATGGCGGGGAAGGTTCGCTCGGTCTCGTGCTCGAATACCAGGGGGAGCCTTTCGGGTCGATATCACTGTGGTTGACCGACCGCCGATACCGTGCCGCCGAGATCGGGTGGGTCATCGACCCGGACTACAGCGGAAAAGGACTGGCAACCGAAGCCGTCACAGAGATGCTGGATGCAGCTTTTGGGCACTACATACTCCATCGGCTCGAAGCGCGGGTCGATCCCAGAAATACAGCCTCAGTCAGACTGGCTCGGCGTGTAGGAATGGTCCACGAGGACCATCTGCGGGAAGACTTTTGGATCAAGGACGAATAGACCGACACTCTCGTCTTCGGCCTCCTTGCAACCGATTCTCGACCTTCAGCCGGAGGGGCGGGTTCGGCGGCCGTGTCGTAGGCGATGGCCGTGGGTCTGCCTCGCGAGGTGCCGGTACAGCGGCTTGATGAAGACCATAGAAGCACCCCCGCGATCGGGACACTCGGGTGGGGCGTTCTCGTCTGCGCAATGGGCACCGGTATGCTCGTCGCAGGAGCCGTGCTCTACCGGGCGAAGATTTCCCGACCGCTTGTTATCGGGCTCCTCGGGGCGGCCAGTAATGCAGCCACCCCTTTCGCTTTGATTCTGGATCTGTATTTGCTGGCCCTGACACCTTTGTTCGCCATAGGTGGGATCGGTGTTGGAGTCTTCACCCTCTGTTGGATGTCGGCGCTGCAAACGAAAATCCCACCTGAGCAACTGGGCAGGATTTCGACTTTCGACGCGCTCGGATCCTACGGCGCCATCCCGATCGGAACCGCAGCGGCAGGCCTGCTCGCAGGCCAGGACACAGTCCTTACTCTCAGCATGGCAGTGACCCTGGTGTTGGCCAGCGCCCTCACACCACTGCTCCTCAGTAACGTCCGGCAACTTTGCACATAAAACCGCAGTAGCCAACCGGTTGATAATAGAACACGATGCGACCCAGCTCGCGAAACAACCATGAGAACGGAATTGTGCACAATACTTGTTGCGCAATAACTCTTGTGGAGTATGCTTGTGCCATGTCGCAGTCGCCGAATCTTCAACGCACCAGTCAGATGCGCGTGCTGGCCCATCCCACCCGCCTTCGACTCTTGGCCCTATTGCGGGAGCTGGGACCGCAAACAGCGGCCCATCTTGCCAAACACGTCGACGAAGCCCCGGGCACGCTAAGTTATCACCTCGCCAAACTGGCCGAGGAAGGCTTCATCGAACCTGCACCCGAAGCAGGTACGGATGCCCGCCAAAGGTGGTGGAGAGCCTGCAACGAAAAGACGAGCTGGACCAACGCTGAATTCTCGAGCGACCCCGAAAAGCTCTCAGCGCAAAAGGACATGTATAGGTTTGTTTTCCAGTACTACAGCCAGCAATTCGATACATATCTCGATCAGACCGTCACCCTCACCGACGATTGGGTCAACTCCGGGTTCGCTACCGACCGTCATTTCCGGCTGACGTCGCAGCAACTCCACCAGCTCAATACAGAAATCCAGGCCTTGGAACAACGATGGCTTGAAATCAGTGCCCTGAACAAGGGAACGGACAACGCAGCAGCAGTCTTCTTCCTCGCGCAGGGCTATCGGCAGCCGTGAGACCCCAAGGTCCTCCACCGTTGACTCCGGATCAACCGAATGGCTCTGGGCCTTTCAATATCGCCATGTGGTTGACCGGGTTCGGTCTGGGGCTGGTTGGGGATCAAGTTTTCTACCTGGCTTTGGCCTGGACTGCGGCACAAATGGCCGCCCCGGCGATGGCTGGGTTGATCGTCGGAATTGGAGCAGCCCCTCGGGCAGCGTTCCTTCTATTCGGTGGAGCGGTATCTGATCGTTTCGGACCTCGACCAGTGGCACTGGTTTCAGATGCGGCTCGCTTGTTGACCATGCTCGCCTTCGGGACCCTCGCTATCACCTCAGCAGGATCCATACCGGCGCTGATCATCCTCGCACTAGTTTTCGGTCTTATCGATGCATTCTTTCTTCCCGCTGTCGGAGCGCTTCCGACCCGGATCGTGACCCAAGAACAGCTCGGAGACGTGCAAACCATCCGTTCGGCAGTTCAACGAATTTCCACCGTGGTAGGACCGCCCTTGGGTGGCTACCTCCTGAGCACCTTCGGCTTCGCCACCGCAATATTGGCCAACGTCATATTAGTCAGCGGGTCGTGCACAGCTTTATATTTCACCCGAGAACTTCCACAAGAGAAACTTGATGATAAAGATTCTGCTGAAGTCGGCCTCGTCCAAGAGGCTTGGCAAGGTATCCGATACGCCCTGCGCGACCCTGGCCTGAGGGCCATGCTTATCCTGATCACCATCGCGGAATCCGCCTATACCGGACCATTCACCACCGGACTGACGCTGTTAGCACGTGAATCTCACTGGCAAGCCAGCGAAGCCGGGATGGTCCTAGCGTTCTTCGGCGGCGGCGCCTGCATTTCAGCGCTTGGTCTGACCCTCTTTAAAGCAGGTTCAAACGCTGGGGCCTTAGCGTTGGCCGCAATCGTGGCCATGGGTCCAGCCGTCGCAGCAATAGCGCTTTCGACCAGCCATGCGCAGGCTGCCCTGTGTGCATCTATCGCTGGAATATTTGCCGGGATCAGTGCGACTCTGCTAGTCGCACTGTTCCTGACGCGGACCGACCCTTCCCACGCCGGACGAGTTATGGCTGCCTTGAACCTGGCCACCCTGGGCGCTGCTCCTGCTTCGTATTTCTTCTCCGGGCTGATCGCCAGCTCCTTCTCACCGGCAGCAGTGTTCATAGCAGCCGGGGCACTGCTCTGTTTCAGCGGTGTCCTTGGGCTGATCTCGCCAACTTTACGGAACCAGCGCTTCTAACCCCATGGCTCCATGGCCAGGCCCGCAAACTCATCCCCCTAATTCGGGGCGATCACGGCCATGTAATGGACATCGACCCACGCATCATCAAACCGAAGCGCATCCCGACCGGTCCCCTCATAAATAGACCCGGCCTTCCCGTAAACCCGACGTGCGCGCGGATTGAAGTCGTACACTTCCAGGCTGATGCGGTGTAGACCCAATGTCGTGAGACCGTGGCGAACCATCAAGCGTGTGGCTTCGGTGCCAAGCCCCCGTCCGCATCCAGAAGCACCGATCAATGTTCTGAAATTGCATGAGTGGTTCTGCTGGTCCCACTCATTGAGAACAATCTCCCCGACCATGGCTCCGGTCGAATGATCGACAACAGCCAGCACCAGCCGGTCATCGGCAACCGCCCAGGCCTGATAGATCTCACGCAAACGTTGAATCGGTATACCCGTAGGTGGTTCATGGCTTGAGTGCACCGACCCGGTCAGTTGTGCGCTCTCCTGATCCGAGTGGAGGATCACATCCATAGTTTCTGCGTCTTCACCTCGAATAGGACGCAGGGTCACCAAATCACCGTGCAGAGTGGGTTTGTCGGGGAAAGTGGACTTAGTCATGCACACAGTATGGACTGAGTGCGCGTATTCAGGTCCCTGGCCCGTGATCAGAAACCCAAAAACCGGGTCGCCCGCACGAGAACCTGGGCAGCGATCTCCGGGATACTCATCAACCCGAGACCGGGCAATTCCAGCAATTCATATTCATACCTGCCGGACCCACAGGCGGCGGCTAAAGCTCGTGCTTCGGACAGAAGAGCGTCAACCGAATCAATTGCAACCCGTGCACATTCCTACGCATCAGACGCTCAGTCGCTGATCAGTCGTTTGCCCAGGTCCACGGTGTCATCTACCCGGTACCCGAGGTGTTCGTAGAAACCGACGACTTCGGGGTTCGAAGCTCGTGTCTGCAAGTTCACCTTAGGGCAACCAAGCTCCAGCAGAGCCGCCTCGACATGTGCCATAAGTGCACGGCCTATGCCTCGCCCGCGAGCCTCGGGAGCGGAGGCAAGATAGTTCACCCAACCGCGATGGCCGTCGTAACCGGCCATGACGGTGCCGATCACTCGACTGTTGTCCCCGACAGCGACAACGAACAGTTCAGGCTGAACGGTGGCTTTCCGCGCAACCGGCCAGGGCGATCCCGCCCAGAACGTGGACTCTTAGGCAAAGGACAAGACGACCTTCCCGATCGCCTTGCCGGAGCGCAGCCGCTCGGTGGCCTGTTGGATGTCCGCGATGTCGAAGGCGGAGTCGATGACGGGGCGGATCTCGCCGCGTCCGACGGCCGGCAGCACCTTTGCGCGCAGACCCTCCAGAATCGGAACAGTTTCCCAGTCCCGGGAGAACCCGAAAGAGACGCCGCTGACGGTCAGGTGCCGGTAGGACAAGGAGTCGATATTAATCGTGGAGGCAGGACCGGCCAGCCGTCCGATGTTCACCACGTGACCGTCTATGGCCGTGGCGGGCAGGCATTGGGCGAACGTGTCGCCGGCCACGTGGTCGAGGACCACCTCAGCGCCCTTGTCACCGGTGGCGGTGAGCACAGCCTGGGTGAGGTCTTCCTCCCCGGTGACGATCACGGTGTCCGCGCCGAGGGCTGCGAGTAGCTCCCGTTTATCGGCACTGCGGGTGGTCGCGATGACCTGTGACGCACCGAGCGCCTTGGCGATCTGCACCCCGATCATGCCGATCCCGGTCGACGCCCCCGTGCTCAAGACGCTCTGTCCTGGCTCGAAGCCTGCGACGGTGAGCGCCCCATACTCGGTCAGTAGAGCAGTCGGAAGTGTGCACGCCACGTCCGGGTCGAGAGTTTCGGGCCGTGACAGCACGAACCGGTGGTCGGCCACGATGTATTCGGCAAACGCTGACGGGAAGGTGCCCATCACCGGGTCGCCGACCTGCCAACTGCCGCCGTCTTCCCCGACGGCGGCGATCTCTCCGGCATACTCGAATCCCGCAATGGACTCTTCTCCGCTGCCTCCATTGCAGGGATCGGCCTCGTCCAACATGGGCAGATCGGCACTGTTCGTTGCCGAAGCATAGTTGCGGATGAGGACCTGACCCCGTCGCGGCTGCGGGACGGGCACGTCGTCGACCGTCCACTGCGGACCGCGACCGCTGATCAGTGCTCGCATCATGTCAGTCATCCCTGCGTTTCTCCTTCGATGTCGGCATGGCCGTGAACCTGATCCCGAATCACGGCCGTTGCGCCCAGCATCCCGCCGATCACCCCGCTTCGACAACGGAAGAAATCATCCAGGGATGTTTTCCTCCCTCCCACCTCAGGCAGGGACGGTGGAAGGATGTGGGCATGGCTGGTGATACGAAGATGAACGAGCTCGGCACGTTCCTCAAGACGAGACGCGGTGAGCTCACGCCCCGCGACGCCGGGCTCCCGGAGGGCTCCGGTACTCGGCGTGTGGTCGGCCTACGTCGTGAGGAAGTGGCGCAGCTAGCTTCGATCAGCCCCGACTATTACACGCGCATCGAGCAGGGCCGCATCAAGGTCTCCGCTCCCGTGCTGAACACCCTCGCTGAGGTTCTGCAGATGGACGACGACCAGCGGCGGTACCTGGTCAGTCTCGCGGGGAAGCCCTCCAACCGGGCTCCGCGCAGGACCGTGCAGAAGGTCCAACCACAGCTACGGCGTCTGCTCGGTGATCTGATGGCGACGCCGGCGATCGTGATGGGTAGACGCATGGACATTCTCGCGTGGAACGACCTGGCGGCCGCGATGATGGTCGACTTCGGGAAGATCCCGCAGAAGCACCGCAACTACGTACGCATCTTGTTCACAGACCCGGTGATGCGTGCTCTCTACGCCGATTGGGAAAGCGTCGCCCAGACGGCGGTCGCGCAGCTGCGCATGGAGGCCGCGAAATACCCCGACGACCCGCGATTGAGCTCACTGGTCGGAGAGCTCTCCGTGCAGGATTCCCAGTTCAGTCAGTGGTGGGCCGGTCGCACGGTCAAGAGCCTCACCATCGGCACCAAGACGCTCAACCATGCGACGGTCGGCGAACTGGTGCTCGACTGGGACACCCTCGTCGAAGCGCACGACGCCGAGCAGCAGCTCGTCGTCTGGACGGCCCCGCCGGAGAGCGCCACTCACGAGGCCCTGCGCTTCTTGGCCTCCGGGGCCGCCGGCGAGACGACGGAGCAAGAGGAAGGCCGCACCACCGGATCGGGCTGAAGCTCACACGGTTTCGACCTGCGGTCCGACGAGGTCACGGAAGGCGACAGAATCTGGCCCCTCCGCATCATCAACCACGAAACGAAGGAATCAGCATGAACAACAACGAATTCGACCAGATCTTCCCGCTCGGTGAGAAGAACGATGCCCTCGCGCAGTACTTCATCGGGCAGAGTTACCTCGCCCCGCTGACCGGCGGGAGCGTTCCCGTCAACAACGTCTCTTTCGAGCCGGGCTGCCGTAATAACTGGCACATCCACCATGGCACCGCAGGCGGGGGTGACCAGATCCTGCTCTGCACCGCCGGCAGCGGCTGGTACCAGGCCGAGGGTGAGGATCCTGTCAGCTTGGAGCCGGGAAAGGCAATTCGTGTCCCGGCCGGTACGAAGCACTGGCACGGGGCGAAGGCCGACTCGTGGTTTTCCCACGTCGCTTTCATCACCCCGGGCGAGAATGTCAGTAATGAATGGCTCGAACCGGTCAACGACCAGATGTACGACGAACTGCCGAAGACAAGGAAGTAAAGCATGAGCATCCTGAATGAAACCTATACTCTGTCCAACGGCGTCGAGATCCCGAAGCTGGGTCTGGGCACATGGTTCATCAACGACGATCAGGCGGCACAGGCCGTGCGCGATGCCGTCGGGATCGGGTACCGCAACATCGACACCGCCCAGGCTTACGGCAATGAACAAGGGGTCGGCGACGGCGTACGCAACTGCGGAGTGAGCCGAGAGGACCTGTTTGTGTCCACAAAGCTGGCCGCGGAGATCAAGGATTACGACGAGGCGGTCGCCGCGATCGACGAGTCGCTGGGGAAGCTCGACATCGGGTACATCGATCTCATGCTGATCCACGCTCCGCAGCCGTGGGACGACTTCCGAGGTGGTGACTACGCAGAGGGCAACCGACAGGCATGGAGAGCCCTGGAGGAGGCACACCAGGCGGGCAAGATCCGCTCCATCGGGGTGTCAAACTTCCTGCAGGAAGACCTCGACAACATCCTCGACAACGGCACGGTTGCACCGCACGTGAACCAGATCCTCGTCCACACCGGTAACACCCCCTCCGAGCTCATCGCCTACTGCGAAAGCAAGGCCATCTTCGTTGAAGCGTACTCACCCATCGCGCACGGCGAGATTCTGAAGAACAAGGAAGTCGCCGCGATCGCGGAGAAATACGGGGTGTCGGTTCCTCAGCTGTGCATCCGCTACACGCTTCAGCTCGGCACCGTATCGTTGCCCAAGACCGCGAACCCCGACCATATGCGCTCCAACGCGCAGGTCGACTTCGCAATCAGCGAGGAGGACATGGACGCGTTGCGCACCTTGGACGAGAAGGACTACGGGGAGAACGCCGTGTTCCCCGTCTACAGCGGCAAGTGACAGAACAACGAACCATGGCCGAAAGAATTAACTAGGGTCCAAGTGGGCCCTGGAGATCACTCGACCGTGGCGAGAACTTCGCCGTGGACCATGCAGAACCAAGCATCCGGGTGGTTGCCCCAGCTCTCCCAATCCTGGGCAATACCTTCGATGTCCTGAGGGGTCAATCCTTTTTCGGCTGCATGGGCGGCAAACCGTGAGTTGCGAACACGGTCTGCTTGGCTGGTGCCCCACCATGCTGCGGATTCCGCAGTTCCGTACGTCCACGTCGACGAGGTCACCGCAACCGGCGCCAGCCCGGCAGCATTCGCCCACGCACGGAGATTCCGCCCAGCGTCCGGCTCCGCGCTGCGCGAGCGGGCATCCGCGGTGTAGACGGACAGCCAGCGGTCCATTCCCGGGAATCTGGGATGCCAGGTCATGGCGTGGTAGTCAGCGTCCCGGACTGCAATGAGCCCTCCTGGTTTGCAGTAACGAGCCATGCCGCGTAAAGCTTCCACCGGGTCTGAAAGATGCTGGAGCACTTGATGAGCGTGCACGATGTCGAAGCTCGCCGGCTCCACGTCGAGCGCGTAGAGATCTCCCTCCACGAAACGGACGTTTTCCTGACCAGCCGAATTCGCGTTGCTCTTTGCCAGCGCGATGGCGTCTGGAGAAAAGTCCACGCCGACCACTGCTCCTGAGGCTCCCGCGCGTTTAGCGAGTCCCAGCGTGATCGTACCGGGCCCGCACCCGATGTCCAGGATCTTGTCTCCCTCGGCTACTCGACCCAGAAAGTATGCACAGCTGTTTTCTGCCGTGCGCGTCGAATGGGAATTCATCACGCTTCGATGGTGTCCGTGGCTGTAGCGCGATATGGGGCTCTCCGAGGCTTCAGACATACCAGCACCCTACCGCCGAGAACCCAATAAACCAGGGTGTCCCGACTGATTCGAAAGGAGCGATGCGAGTCAAGGCAAGTTCGTAACCGTTGCCCCTCAGGGGTAACGCTAGTTCTTCCGGTGAGGGTGTGGGACCAAACTTGTGCGCTGAAACCTCAAGGGAAATTCTATTGACAGATAGCCCTTCTAACCATTATTGACCGCCTGAGATTGTAAAAACTGTCGAGTAAGCGCGAGGTCTTCATAATTCGCAAAATTCGATGAAAATATTGCGAGACAATTGTTCTTCTGTTTGTTTATACTCAAGTGTTAGCCAAGACACATAAGGAGAGTCCAATGAAAGCTCGTGTTCTGACGTTGACTGCAGCAGTCTTCGCTCTGGCTCTGGCCGGATGCGGCCAGGACGATAATGGTAGTTCCGATGCATCGGGTTCGGCCTCGGCTTCCTCGTCAAGTTCGGGAGGCAGCTCAAGTTCGGCCTCGTCGTCGGGCGGCTCGGGCGAGGCGTCATCTAGTGAAGGCGCTAACGGCGCCGCGGGTGCCAACGGCGGCGACAGTGCGAACGGGAACTCCGGCGCTAATGGCGATGGAGCCAACGGCAGTCAGGGTGCCAATGGCGCGGAAGGTGCCGATGGAACCAACGGCGGTCAGAATGGTGAGGGCGCCAACGGTGCCAGTGGTAGTGAAGGCACCGACGGAGCCAATGGCGGCCAGGGTGCCGCCGGTTCCACGGGAGAAGCCGGTGACGGCGCGGCTGCCGGTGGCGACCAGGCCGGAGCGAGCGGTGCAGGCGATGCCGCCGCGGCTGCTCAGCTGGAGGGCTACTGGAACACAGGCGGGCAGTGCACCATCGATTGGACATCTTCCGAACCTTACGACGTCTCGACCGACCAGCTGGTGAAGTCCTACTGTGCCTCCAACGGGCTCGGTGAACTCGCCGACGGTTACGACCCGATGGCCGGTATTCAGTACCCCGTTGGGCAGTAAGTTGGGGCGCTGAGGATAAGAAACTCGCGCAGGACCCCTTCGCCGCACGCGGTGAAGGGGTCCTTTGCGTTAACCGTGGAACGCGGCCAGCCCCCGGCCGGTCTCACGGTTGATTCACTTCACGTCCACGATCACGGGCAGGTGGTCGGAGGCGCCTTTGCCTTTGCGCTCCTCACGGTCGTAGCTTGCGCCCGTCACGCGGTTAGCCAGGGCGGGGGAGTAGAGCTGGAAGTCGATGCGCATGCCCTCGTTCTTCGGAAAACGCAACGAGGTGTAGTCCCAATAGGTGTAGTCTTTCTCCCCCTGCGTATAAGGGCGGGCGACGTCAACCAGCCCGGCGTCGTCCAGAAAAGAGTGGAATGCCGACCTTTCGGGCTCGGTCACGTGCGTCATCCCGTTCTTGCGGAAGAACTCGATATCCCAGACGTCGTCGTCCTGGGGTGCGACGTTCCAATCTCCCACCAGGGCCAGCTGAGCCTCCGGATCATCCGTGAGCCACTTCTGGGTGTCCTCGCGGAGGACCCTAAGCCAATCCAGCTTGTAAGCCATGTGCGGGTCGTCAATTCCGCGGCCGTTGGGGACGTAGAGGCTCCAGACGCGAACGCCACCACAGGTGGCCCCGATCGCTCGAGCCTCCTGGATCTCTTCCTTGCCAGGTTTGCCGAATACCGGTTGACCGGGGAAGGTGCGTTCGACGTCGTCGAGGCCCACGCGGGAGGCGATCGCGACACCGTTCCACTGGTTCAGGCCGAAGTGGGCGACGTCGTAACCCAGGCGCTCGAATACGCTGAAAGGAAAGTTCTCGTCCTTGGCCTTCGTCTCTTGAATTGCCAGGACATCGGCGTCGGAGCGGTCCAACCATGCCTCGACTCGGTCGGCGCGGGCACGGATGGAGTTCACATTCCAGGTCGCAATTCTCATGCTCACCAGGCTACCGGGTTGGCGTCGGAAGCTTGGAGAGCCCCGCGTTAGGCGGTGGTTACCCCCTGACGCGGGGAAACGCCTCTCAATCAGGTACCCCTCCCAGCCGCACCCGGCAAGGGGCGCGGCGTTGACGGTAATCCCTGCCCAACGGCGCTCCGAGTCCGCACGACGTCGACGGCACCCCGCGAGGTGGCGCACCTGCGCCCCGGAGGCCCCACTCTGCCCCAGGCGAGCGCAAATCCGCCACCTCGGCCCTCGGCCACGGAAGGGCGCCGGCATGAACCGAAAACATCCGAGGAAACTCGTCGTGAAAGCCTGACGAAAACCATAGAAGCACCCCGCGGCGGGGTTTGGGGCGCGGGCTGAGCCAAGCTAGCGTGATGACGAGCACAATTTTTGGCCGGAAGGATTCGATATCCGGCTCTTCGACCCTTGTGGAAGGCAATACGATGTCCGAACAGCCCAGTAGCACCAATCCCTCCCCTGGAGCGCCGCAATCTCCTTTTCGCCCAGACGTCCTGTCCGGACAGAGCATTCTCGTCACGGGCGGCGGAAGCGGTCTGGGCAAAGGCGTGGCCCGCCACTTCGCCGAACATGGCGCCACGGTCCACATCTGGGGTCGTCGGGAGAACGTCCTCCGCGAGACCGCGCACGAGATCGAGGAGTCCGCCCGGGCTGCGGGGGGTGCGGCGCATTACCAAGTCGTCGATGTGCGTGATTCGGAAGCCGTCGACGCCGCCGTCGGCTATATCTGGGAGCAGCACGGTCCGCTGACCGGTGCCATGAACAATGCCGCAGGCAACTTCATTGCGCAGACCAAGGACCTGAGCCCCCGCGGTTTTCAAGCCATCACCGACACGGTCATGAAGGGCTCATACAACGTGACTCACTCCGTCGGACGCCGGTGGATCGAGCAGGACCTTCCCGGCAATATCCTGTCCACTTTGGTCAGCTGGGTCTATACGGGGTCCGCATACGTGGTGCCCTCGGCCATGGCGAAGTCAGCCGTCCACGCGATGACCATGTCCCTGGCCGTCGAGTGGGCCAAGTACGGTATCCGACTCAACGCCATTGCGCCCGGCCCCATCCCAACAGAATTCACCTCGGTCGTTCTGAGCTCCAACAAGGACGGGCAAGGTGCGATGACCGATCTGGAGTCCGTGCCCGCCCGTCGAGCCGGCACGGTCGAAGAAATGGGTAACCTCGGCATCTTCCTGTTGTCAGGCGCATGCGACTACATCACCGGCCAAACCATCACGATGGACGGGGGTCAGATGCTCGCCGGACCGTCGACCTTCTCCGCGCTCACGGAGCTCGACGACTCCGATTGGGCCGAGATTGCCGAGAAGGGCAAGAAAGCTGCGGCCGAGTCGAAGAAGCATCGAAATGCTTAGCAACGCCGATGTTACGAGCTGCGCCGCAGACCCGTTGGCAATAGCTGAGCCGGGTCGATAGCCTGTGACTCAGAACACAAACCGAACGCGGGGTCAGTCCCTGCGGGAAGGAGCCCTCGGTAATGGCGCAGGAGCGGGTCAAGGAACTAACGCACTACATCGGCGGTCAAGACGTTTCGGGAAAGTCCGGACGGTTCGGGGACGTCTTCGACCCCAGCACGGGGCAAGTCACGGCCAAGGTTCCGCTGGCATCGACGGATGAGGTCGACGCCGCCGTCCGGAACGCCAAGGAAGCACAACGGGGCTGGGCGGCAACCAACCCGCAGCGTCGGGCTCGCGTCCTGGGGAAGTTCGTCAACCTCGCGAACGAACATGCCGACGAGATCGCTGAGGCGCTCTCGCGAGAGCACGGCAAGACCGTTCCGGATTCCCACGGAGACTTGCAGCGCGGACTCGACGTCGTCGAATTCGCGATGGGCGCGCCGCACTTGCTCAAGGGCGAATTCAGCGATTCGGTGGGAACCGGAATCGACGTGTACTCGATGCGGCAGCCGCTCGGCGTCGTCGCCGGGATCACCCCCTTCAACTTCCCCGCGATGATCCCCTTGTGGAAATGTGGCCCGGCGATCGCGGCCGGAAACGCTTTCATCCTCAAACCGTCCGAACGCGACCCATCCGTTCCCCTGATTCTCGCGCGGTTGTGGAAGGAAGCAGGCCTCCCGGACGGAATCTTCAACGTCGTCAACGGCGACAAGGAATCAGTGGACGCCTTGCTCGACCACCCGGATATCAAAGCGGTCGGGTTCGTGGGCTCGACTCCCATCGCTCAAAGCATCTATGAACACGCCGCCCGAGCAGGAAAGCGCGCCCAGTGCTTCGGAGGCGCCAAGAACCACATGATTATCATGCCGGACGCGGACCTGGACCAGGTCGCCGACGCCTTGATCGGTGCCGCTTTCGGTTCGGCCGGTGAGCGGTGCATGGCGGTTTCCGTTGCCGTCCCCGTGGGGGAGGAAACCGCAGATGCACTGATCGAGAAGCTCAAGGAACGTGCGGCCGACCTCAGGGTCGGCCCCTCCCTCGAGGAATCATCGGACTTCGGGCCCCTGGTCTCCGCTGCAGCGAAGGAGCGAGTCGAGAACGCGATCGCTGAGGGCGTCGAACAAGGCGCCAACTTGATCCTCGACGGACGCAATGCACACGTTCAAGGGCATGACGGCGGATTCTTCGTCGGCCCCACAATCTTCGACCGCGTAACTGCGGATATGAACATCTATCGGGAAGAGGTCTTCGGGCCGGTCCTTTCGGTTCTTCGGGCCGCGGATTTCGAGGAAGCCTTGGAGCTTCCGACCAAGCACGAATACGGCAACGGAGTAGCGATCTTCACTCGCGACGGCGATACGGCCCGCGAATTCTCCCGTCGGGTCGAGGTCGGGATGATCGGCGTCAATGTCCCGATTCCCGTTCCGATCGCGTACTACACCTTCGGTGGGTGGAAAGCCTCCGGTTTCGGTGATCTGAATCAGCACGGCCCCGATGCTTTCCGCTTCTACACCAAGACCAAGACGGTCACCCAGCGCTGGCCCTCCGGCATCAAGGAAGGCGCCAGCTTTGTCATGCCGACCGGCAACTGACCGACGTCGCACATCCCGTTGACACCCATAACAGGAGGAACATCCATGGCGGATAAGCAGCAGGAGCCCAGCGTTCTGACCGAGGTCCGGGGGCACCTCGGGGTCATCACCCTCAACCGCCCGCGCGCGGTCAATGCATTGAACGTTGAGATGATCCAGCTGATCAACAAAGCGTTGGACGACTTCGAATACGACGCCAACGTCAAGTCGGTCGCCGTCGTCGGGTCAGGTGAACGAGGCCTCTGCTCGGGCGGGGACGTCGTCGCTCTGTACAAGGCCGCCACGGGCGGAGACCGGAGCCAGGGAACCGACTTCTTCCGCCACGAGTACGACTTCGATTACCGTATTTCGCGTTATCCCAAGCCGTATGTCGCCATCATGAACGGTCTGGTTCTGGGAGGCGGCATCGGGCTGTCCGTGCCGGGCTCGCACCGGGTCGTCACCGAGTCCACGCGGACAGGTATGCCGGAGACTGGAATCGGTTTCTCCCCTGACGTCGGAGGTCTCAACTACCTCTCCAAGGCGCCAGGACAGGCTGGTCGACACATGGCATTGACCGGGTTGCATGTCGACGGAGGGGACGCCATCCACGCGGGACTCGCCGATTTCTACGTTCCGGATGCGGCGGTCGAAGACTTGCTCCGGAGCCTCGAGAGTGTAGAGAATCCTGGCGCCGTCGCCACCACGATCCAGGACTTCGTGGTCGAACCTCCCCGTTCCGAACTCGAGGAAGCCGCCTCGTGGATCGACGAGGACTACGCGGCGGACTGCGTCGAGGAAATCCTTCAGAACCTCGAGGCGCGTGTCGAGAAGGAACCGGACAACGAGCTGGCAAACAAGGCACTCAAGGCTCTGCGCCGCAACAGCCCTACGGGCATGAAAACCGCCCTCGAAGGATTGCACCGGGCGAAGGACCAGAGCCTTGCGGAAACCTTGGTTCAAGACTTCCGCACCAGCGGAAACGCGCTGTTGGCCCACGATATGGCCGAGGGCATCCGCGCGCAGGTGATCGACAAAGATCGCAACCCCCAGTGGCAACCGCAGACACTCGAAGAAGTGAGCCGGGAAATAGTTCTCGGATTCTTCGACCCGGTCCCCGGGTACGAAGATCTGCAATTGCCCGAGTAAGGAGAATTGGCATGAAGATTGCATTCCTGGGCCTAGGCAACATGGGCGGCCATATGGCGCGGAACCTCAAGGAGGCTGACCACGACGTCGTGGCCTTCGACCTCGCCGAGCCCGCACGCCAGGCCTCCGAGAAAGACGGACTCAACATCGCTTCTTCCGGCGAGGAGGCCGTGGCGGACGCAGAGGTCGTCATCACGATGTTTCCGGCCGGCAAGCACGTTATTGCCGCTTATCAAGGACAGAATAACGACGGTCTCCTGGCCGCGGCCCCACAGAACACCCTCTTCATCGACTGCTCGACCATCAGCGTGGACGAAGCACGCGAAGCGGCGGAATTGGTCCACCAAGCCGGACATCGAGCCGTGGATGCGCCCGTTTCCGGTGGAACCGCCGGAGCCGAGGCAGGCACCTTGACCTTCATGGTCGGCGGTCCGCAGGAAAATTTCGACGCCGCCCACCCGCTGTTCGACGCGATGGGACGGAAAGTCGTGCACTGTGGGAACAACGGGGCAGGCCAGGCCGCGAAGTGCTGCAATAATATGTTGCTCGCGATCACGACCATCGGCGCGTGCGAAGCCTTTACCCTGGGCGAGAAGTTGGGCCTGACAGACCAGGCGCTCTTCGACGTCATGTCCACCTCAGCCGCCCAGTGCTGGTCGGTCACGACCAACTGTCCGGTCCCCGGACCCGTCCCGGAGAACCCGGCCAGCAACGGCTACAAACCCGGATTCGCGACCGCTCTGATGGCCAAGGACCTCGGGCTCGCCCTCGCGGCCCTGGAATCCACGCAGACCGACGCATCCTTCGGCAGGGCAGCGCACAAAGCCTATTCTGAGTTCCTGGACAGCGGCCACGGAGATCTCGACTTTTCCGCGATCATCCAAACGATGAGGGAGAATCAAGCATGAGCGAAAAGACTACGACGGCAGACGAAAAGGGATCGTCGCAAGAGACGGCCGTCATCCGGACTGAGACCCGAGGCGGTGTCGGCATCATCCGGCTCAACCGTCCCAAGGCTCTCAACGCATTGAACTACGAGACCATGGTAGCCGTCGTCGACGCCGCACAGGCCTGGGAGCGCGACGAGGATATTTCCGTGATCGTTCTGACCGGATCGGAAAAGGCCTTTGCCGCGGGTGCTGACATCAAGGAAATGTCATCCAAAAGCTACATGGAGATGTACGCGAGCGACTGGTTTGCCCAGTGGCAACGGCTTACGCAGGTTCGATTGCCTATCGTTGCTGCGGTCAATGGATATGCGCTGGGCGGCGGCTGCGAGCTGGCGATGATGTGCGACATCATCATTGCCGGTGAGGGCGCCAAATTCGGCCAGCCGGAAATCAACCTCGGGGTGATTCCCGGAATGGGCGGTTCCCAACGATTGACCCACGCCGTCGGCAAGGCCAAAGCCATGGACATGATTCTGACGGCCCGGAACATGGGCGCGGAAGAGGCCGAACGCGCGGGATTGGTTTCCCGCGTCGTCGCGGACGACCACGTCGTGGACACGGCACTCCAGATCGCGGACACGATTGCGAAGAAGTCCCGACCCGTCGCGATGATCGCCAAGGAGTCGGTCGGAATGGCCTTCGAAACCCCCTTGGCCCAGGGGCTGACCTTCGAACGTCGAGTATTCCACTCGCTCTTCGCGACCGAGGACCAGAAGGAAGGCATGTCTGCTTTCTCGGAGCGCCGCGACGCCGAATTCGAGAACAGGTAGCCGCACAAAAACGGCGCGGGGCCGCTGGACTCAACCGTCGACTATTCGACCGAATGAGCCGCGCTCCCGCGCCGCTTCCGTGTGACCAGGCAACTGGCGGGCACGCAGACATGTGCCGTCCCCGCCCGGTGGGCTGGGTAGTCAGGCCTCGTCGTGGTCAGGGTAGACGACGCCGATTTGCCCGCGGATCTCGTCGATCATTTCCATCTGTGCGATGGTGTCCTCCCACGGCATGATGGGCGACTCGAGAGAGCCTTCCTGGATGCGCCGTGTGGCCTCGCGCATCTCGTAGCAATACCCTCTTCCGACGAGAGGCCAGGACTCCTCGCGGATTTGCCCCTGGGAATTCGTGACGGTGAAGGACCTCGCCTGATGCATGGGCGAACCGATGGTAATGAAGCCCTCGTGGCCTGAAATAATTGCTTGTCGAGGCCCCTGGGAGACCAAGGATATGGTCATCTGGGCCGCAGCCTTCTCGAATGTGCCCGTGATCTGGGTCAGGGCATCAACATTTCCGCGTTTGATGGTCTGTGCGGTGAATCCGGTTGGTTTTCCGAGGGCCAGCCACGGCCAGTGCAAAACATAACAGCCCATGTCGAGGAGTCCGCCTCCGCCGGCGTCCTCACGCCACAAGCGGTGCGTGATTTCGGTGGGGCCGCGAAAGCCCAGGTCGGCCTGCACCCATCTGGCCACGCCGATTTCGCCGGACTCGAGGATCTCTGCCACACGTGCCCTGAGCGGATGGAAACGGGTCCACAGCCCCTCCATGACGAATAAACCCTTCTCCCCGGCCAGGCCCAGGACCTCTCGGGCCTGGCGGGCATTCATGGTGAAGGACTTCTCGCACACGATGTTCTTGCCCGCTTCGAGCGCCGCCAGCATATTCTCGTAGTGCTGTCCGTGCGGCGTCCCAATGTAGAGAACCTCCACCTCGGGGTCGGCCAGCAATTTTTCGTATCCGGTGTGCTCGGCGTCGTCCCCGTAGGCCCTGTCGACACCGAATTCCTGGGCGAAGTCATCCGCGCTCGCCTGAGTTCGGGAAGAAACTCCGACGAGGCGGGCATCGGCGAGGGCCCCGATGTCGGGGGTGACTTTCCGGGCAATCGAGCCCGTTGCAACGATCCCCCATCCGAGGGTCCGGCCGGTCGATTCCAAGGGGTTCTGTGTCTCTGCCATGCATCTATACTAGGCAGGCGGCGATGACCGCCCGCGGATGACCCGAAGCAGACCCTCGCGAGTCAGCCTCGGGCCATCTTTCAGGGACGCCCTTGTCAGGCGGTGTCTCTGGTGCGCGAGCTTCTCCACGCCAAGGCGCCGTCAACGAGGACGAAGGCCACGAGCGGAAGCCCCAGAAGGGGAAGGAACCAGCCGATCACCAAGGCGGGGATGCCCACGGCGGGCCATGCCCACCAAGGGGCGCTCCGCAATCCCGATTTCGGAGCCTTCATTCGGGACAACGTCGGACGGCGTTTGAACCACATCCAATAACCGGTCACCACCATCGCGGCGATCCCGATTGCGACGACGAAGAGCACCAGCTGATTGAGCAATCCGAACCAGAGTCCCATGTGAATGTCGATTCCCCACCGGGCCAGCTTCGCCGGCAGCGAGTAGTCGTTCTTGAACGACACCGAATCCACCCGTTCGTACGTCATCGGGTCGATCGTCACGCTGTCCACGTGAGTGGGGTAGTGGCGGTCGACCTCCTGTACCGTCCACGCTTTGTCCATAGACGCTGCCGGTACGATCTCGACCTGGTCCGATCCGATGCCCAGACGCCGCGATGCGCGCATGATCGCATCGTAGCCGGAATCCAGGGGCATCGACATGGAGGACGAATCATCGGAGGCGGCCGCATGTTCTGCGTGACCAGCATGTTCGTCGGCAGGTGTTTCCGCCCCTGTCAATGACGTGCTCGCTTCGGGGGTGGACCAGTCAAGTGCGGCACGAAGTCGAGTGACGTTCTCGCCCCCATAAGTGGACCACGTGATTCCGGTGGCCGAGAGGAACAGCATCGCGACCAGAAGGCCCAAACCCGCCGAATAATGCCACCCCAGCAGACGCTTCCGCCCCTTGACTCCGGGCGTCGGCAACATGGCTTCTCGAATAGCTCGACGTCGGGAAAGCCCTGCACGCAACCGTCCGGTCAGCTGAGGCACCCACAGGATCAGGCCTCCGAGGGCAATAACCCACATCCATGATGCCGCGAACTCGGCGTACAGGCGTCCGGGTTCCCCCAGATGGAGGTTGCGGTGGAGCTGATCGATCCATGTGCGGAGCGGCAGCGAGCTGGAGGAACCGTAAACGGTCAGGTCCCCACGAATTTCCCCGTCGGCAGGGCTGACGAACACGGCCCTGTGGTCAGAAGGGGAAGAACCTTCCGGTGGCGCGAACATGACCCGGGTCGTCATCCCCGGTTGCGGTGCAGGCCGCACAGACGTCAGCGGAGGCGCCTCATGTTCTGTGCTCTCTCGATCAACATGTTCTATGGCCCGTTGCACCTGGTCATCGAGAGACAGGTTCTGGGCCTCGGTGCCCGAGTACAGCTCGTGGGAGTAGACGGCTTTCTCGAGTTGTGGAGCCATAGCGTACAACGCTCCGGAGAGCGCCGCGACCAGAATGAACGGTCCGACGATCAGGCCGGTGAAGAAGTGCAGCCTCAGAACCATGGCCCGGAACCAGCCGCTGCGGCCTCGAGGGGGAGGTGTGGTGTTAGGGCCCGTTTCAGGGCGCGATATATCGATGGTTGTCATTTTCTGTTCCTCGCATCGGTGCGCGCTTCAGTGCGCGCAGAATTGCGCCGGCCCAGGATGGACCGACGTCTGTTTCAGCTGAATGCGAGGTGGAGAGGCGGGCCTCGGACCGGATCCAAGGCTCGTGGTTTCCTCTGGGGAAGTGCCTCGGATGCGTCCGGGAAACCGGTAGGGGCAGGCTTGCGGCAAAGGGGAGCAACCCCCATCAGCCGAGCGACCCATGGCAGGATCAGGACCGCGAGGACCCACAGAGTGGCATCGACCGCACCCACGACGGCGGCTGCGAGCACTGTTCCGATCACGTGGGCCAGGAGCATCGGCATGGAACCGTTCCCCATGGTCATGGAGTCTGTGCCTCCGGAAAGCGCATGTCCCGAATGCATCATCCCGACGTGTGCTACCCCGGCCGCCTGGTGCATGTCCGTGCCACCGACGTGCGCCGAGCTGGTCCCGACGGGTGCTCCGCCGAGGATCGAAGTATGGTCTCCGGTGGAGATCGAGCCGATCATGAGAAGCCCGTGAACCGCGAGCTGGCCCAGCCCGAGGAGGGGCAAGCAGGCCACGAAACCCAGCGTGAAGCGTGTGAGGGCGAAAACCGCGCCGATCAAGGGGAGGGAGAGCGCGAGCGCGAGCCCCGAGCGGGGGATATGGCCACCGCCCAGCACGTGGGAGACCGAACCAAGCCAGAGACTGACCCCGACGATGAGCAGAGTGCGCGCGAGACGCCACCCAGTGGATCGACAATCCACGAGTCTCACGGTCTTTGTTGCGGTCACGTCACCAGGTTATACGTCCCCGACGCCCGCGAGGTGGCACTTGTGGGCGATGACAAGGCGACTTTCGATGCCACTGTGCCGCCTCGCGGTAGAGGGGAGGGTCAGGAGTTCTTCAGGCCAGGGAAGTCGCTCTCGCTGAATTCGTGGCCGTAACCCTGCGTCGTCGTGCGTTGACCGCGCGATGAATCGGTCAACTCGCCCTCCGGGCCGTGGAACGCGCGCTCGCGGGCACGGAGCTCGACGCGTCGAATCTTTCCGGAGACCGTCTTGGGGAGGTCGAAGAATTCCAAGCGTCGGATGCGCGCGTACGGAGCCAAATTGGCGCGACAATGCGCCAGGATCGATTCGGCCAATTCCGGGGTTGGTTCGTGTCCTGAATTCAGGACGACGTACGCCTTCGGCACGGCCAGACGCAAAGGATCGGGCGAAGGGACCACGGCGGCCTCGGCAACGGCACGATGTTCGATCACCACAGACTCCAACTCGAATGGCGAAAGCTTGTAGTCGCTTGCCTTGAAGACATCGTCGGCCCGCCCGACGTACGTGAAGTTGCCGCCCTCGTCCCTGCTCATGATGTCGCCCGTGTGGTACACGCCGTTCCGAAAGACCTCGTCGTTCTTGGCGGGATCGCCCTTGTACCGCACCATGAGTCCGACGGGGCGCGGCTCCGTGACGATGCAGACCTCGCCCTCACCGGTTCCTTCGACGACTTCATCCGAGACCGGGTCCACCAGAACGATGTCGAATCCCGGAAGGGGGCGTCCCACGGTACCGACCACGAGCTCCTGCCCCGGCGTGTTCGCGATCTGAACTGTCGTCTCGGTCTGACCGAATCCGTCTCGGATATCGACCCCCCACGCCTCGCGGACGCGGTTGATGACCTTGGGGTTGAGGGGCTCGCCGGCGGCCACGACCTTGCGCGGTGGCGTCTTCAAGGTCGAAAGGTCCGCCTGGATGAACATCCGCCAGACGGTTGGCGGAGCACAGAAACTCGTAATGCCCTCCGCATCCATGGTCTGCATGAGAGCTGCGGCATCGAAGCGCGAATAGTTGTAGATGAATACCGTGGCCTCGGCGATCCAGGGGGTGAAGATGTTGGACCAAGCGTGTTTGGCCCAGCCTGGGGATGCAACGTTGAGGTGGACGTCGCCGGGCTCGAGCCCAATCCAGTACATCGTGGACAAGTGCCCCACGGGATAGGACGCGTGGGTGTGCTCGACCAATTTGGCGCGCGACGTGGTTCCTGACGTGAAGTAGAGAAGCAGGGTCTCATCGGCTGGGGTCGGGGCGTCCGGTGTGAACTCGGTCGTCGCCTCGTGGCTCTCCTCATAGGCGTAATGGCCTCGCCCGGGTATCGCATTCTCGGTCTTGCCGCCTGTCTCGATCACCGAGAATTCCCCCGGAACCTCGGCGAATTTGGCCACGTTCCCTGAATTCGTGAGGATCCAGGACACGGATCCGCGAGCGACCCTTTCCTCGAGATCCTTGGGGCCGAGCATCGTCGTCGTCGGGAGGAGTACTACGCCCATTTTGATGCCCGCGAGCATGCTTTCCCACAGCTCGACCTGGTTGTCGAGCATGAGGATCATACGGTCGCCCCGTCGCACGCCGATCTCGCTCATCCAGTTGGCCACCTGGCTCGACCGGTCGGACATCTCCCGATACGTCAGTCGTTGGGACGAGCCATCCTGCTCGACGACGACGAGCGCGTTCTGGTCCGCGCGTTCCGGAGTCGCTGCAACCGCGTCGAACCAGTCCAGGGCAAAGTTGAAGTGCTCGAACCGAGGCCACTGGAATTCTTTTCGAGCTTCGCGATAATCCTCGCGCAATTCGACAAGGCGGTCTCTGGCCTGGCGGAACTGATCGGTGACGGTCATATGGCCTCCCTCTGATTCGGCTATTGCCTCACGCCACTGTGAGGCAACTCACGTTGTTACACAGTAGCCCAGGGGTGGGCTCGGCAAAAGCTCGAACAGCTTTAAGTCGCGCTGCCACTTTTTATTCGGATGTGCAGGACCTGCTGACCACCGACCACACCGTGAATGCAGCCCTCGCGGTCGGGCCGCAGCTGGAGACATTCCGTCCGGCAGGGTGGTGCCTCCTGTGACCGGATGTCCAGCGTCCTATTTCCACCAGGGGTCGAGGATCGTGACCGGCGTCGTGCGCTTGTGCCGCGTGCGGAGGAAACGGGATTCCAGGGCTTCGGCCTGATCGTCGTGGATCTCTTGTCCCTCCAGGAAGTCGTCGATGACGTCGTACGTGACTCCGAGTTCTTCCTCATCGTGGCGTCCGGGAGTCGAATCCAGAAGATCGGCCGTAGGCGCCTTGGCCCAGAGTCGCTCGTCGGCGCCGAGGTATTGCAGCATTTGGCGATTCTGGCGTTTGTTGAGGCCATAGAGCGGGAGGATGTCGGCGCCGCCATCGCCGAATTTGGTGAAGAATCCGGTGATCGACTCGGCCGCATGGTCGGTTCCGACGACGAGCAGATTCCGCTCGCCGGCCAGGGCGTATTGGGCGATCATGCGCATTCGTGCCTTGACGTTACCCTTGTTGAAATCGGAAATTTCACGGCCGGTGGTCCGGAGGAACTCTTCCTCGATTCCGCTCGTTCCCGGTTCGACGTCGAAGGCCCAGTTGGTTCGGGGTCGGATGAATTTCAGGGCGAGCTGGGCATCTTCTTCGTCGGCCTGGGTGCGGTACGGCAATCTGACCGCGACGAAGTCGGCCTCGATTCCTTCCTCGGACAGCTTGTCCACGGCAAGCTGACAGAGTCTGCCAGCCAACGACGAGTCGACGCCCCCGCTGATGCCCAGGACGAAGCCGTTCGTGTGGGATTCCTTGAGATAGTCGCACAGGAAATCGACGCGAAGTCTGACCTCCTCGGCGGGTTCGATCCGGGGCTTGACGCCCATTTCTTCGATGATCTGAGCCTGTAATTCGCGCATGCGCCCATGATAGACGCCCGACATTTCAGCAATATTGCGGATGGTTCCTCATTGGCTGGGACATTCAAGTCCAGGTCCGGTATGGTCACGAATAACTGTGATTCACGCCATATTTTGCGGGTCTCATGGTCTCCCACGAGGAAGGGCAAACATGTCAGATCTACCTGGAACCGCTTCCGCGGATGGGCGCTTTACCGAGCTCCCCCATCCCGACGGCGACCTTCTGGACGTGCGTACGTTGCTCAATGAAGAGGAACGTGCGTCATACGACAACATTCGAAAGTACTTGCAGGAAACGATCCGTCCCCAGAGCATCGACTACTGGAACCGCGAAGAATTCGCCTTCGATCTGCTCCCTGGGCTCGCCGAGCTGGGGCTCGGAGAGCTCGAGCTATCGGATACCACTTGGCTGTACAGGGGCCTCGTTTATGCCGAGATGGCCCGCGCCGATGTGTCGCTCTCGGCTCTCGTCGGTATTCACAATGAATTGATCGTCGGAATGATCAACCAATTGGGGTCCGACGAACAACGCGAGAAGTGGTTGCCGAAATTGCGTCGCTTCGAAGCCATCGGTGCATTCGCGCTGACCGAACCCGAACATGGCTCGGACATCGCTGGCGGAATACAGACTACGGCCACACGTGTCGGCGACGAATGGGTCATTCGCGGCAGCAAGCGCTGGATCGGGGCGGGAACGATCGCCGACTTCGCACTGGTCTGGGCTCGTGACACGGCCGACCATCAGTTCAAGGCTTTCTTGGTCGAGGCGGAACGGCCGGGATACACCGCCAAAAAAATCGCGAACAAGATCGGCCTGCGCATCATGCAGAACGCCGATATCGAGCTGGACGACGTCCACGTACCCGCCGAGAATCACCTGCCCCTTACCGTGGATTTCGCGAGCGTCAACGAGATGCTCAGGAACTCCCGGGTATGGGTCGGATGGCAAAGCTACGGATTGCAGATGGCTGCCTTCGATGTCGCCCGCTCCTACGCGCTGAACCGTGAGCAATTCGGGCGACCGCTCGCCAAATTCCAGCTCATTCAGCAGTCGCTCTCCGAGATTGCCGGCAACGCCCACGCGACTCTCGGGCTCATGATTCAAGTGGCTCGTGAACAACAGGCAGGCGCTCTGCAGATGATGCACGCAGCCTTGGGCAAATCCACGGGCACGCGTCTGACCCGAGAATCGGTGGCCAAAACCCGCGCGCTTCTGGGAGGCAACGGCGTAACCAGCGATTTCGAGGCCGGCAAGATCTTCTGCGACGCCGAAATTCTTTACACGTACGAAGGAACATACGAGATCAACTCGCTCATTGTGGGTCGCGCGATCACGGGCGTCTCCGCATTCGTGTAAGCGAGTCCCCAGGACCGGCGGCCGGGATCCGCGGCCGCATCCATCATTCAAGGAGGACAAATGGACGTCAATGGAATTTCTGCGATCGTCACGGGCGGTGCGTCCGGATTGGGCCACGAAACCGCGCGGGCCCTGGTCGACAAGGGCGCACATGTCTACGTTTTCGATCTGGGGCAATCCATAGAGAAAGCCGAAAGGCTCGATGGCCTTACCTACGTCGAGGTCGATGTGACGGACCCGGATTCGGTGAGAACCGGCGTCGAACAGGCCGTGAACGGTGGCACCGGGCCGCTTCGCGTTGCCGTCAACTGTGCAGGGATCGGAAATGCGGGTCGCGTACTCGGTAAGAACGGGGTTCACGACTTCAAGGCATACACGGCCGTGATCACGGTCAATCTTATCGGCACCTTCCAGGTCTTGGCGCTCGCGGCCGAGGCCATCGCGAAAACCGAGCCCGTGGACGAGGACGGCCAGCGCGGCGTCATCATCAACACCGCGTCGGTGGCCGCTTACGAGGGACAGATCGGCCAAGCGGCCTACGCCTCCTCCAAGGGCGGCGTCGTCGGACTGACTCTCCCCGCAGCAAGAGACCTGGCCAGCAAGGGTATCCGTGTGAACACGATTGCCCCCGGAATCGTCGATACGCCCATGATGGCCGGAATCGACCCGAATTTCCGGACATCCCTGGAGAAGTCGGTGCCGTTCCCACACCGCTTGGCGAAGCCAGTCGAGTACGCCGAACTGGCCTTGGACATCATCGGTCACGACTACCTCAACGGCCAGGTGACCCGCATGGACGGCGCAATCCGCATGGCACCCAAGTAAATCCCGGACCCCGATATCGAAACTCCATCACAAGGAGCACATATGCCTGAGGCTTACATCGTCGACGCCATCCGTACGCCCGTTGGGCGCCGAAAAGGCGGACTCGCCTCGACCCACCCAGTGGATCTCGCGGCCGTTCCCATCCGAGCGGCCTTGGAACGCACGGGGGTCGACTCGGAAGAGTTCGATGAAATCATTCTCGGCTGCATCGACCAGGTCGGCCCTCAGGCGTTCGACATCGCCCGCACTTCGTGGCTCGCTGCCGGTGGGTCTGAGGCCGTCCCGGGTACGACGATCGACCGTCAATGCGGTTCAGGCCAACAAGCCGTTCACTACGCCGCTCAGGCAGTGATGTCCGGTACGAGTGACCTGGTTCTTGCCGGCGGGATCCAATCGATGAGTTCGATCCCCCTCGGATGGGCGAATACCGCAACAAACCAACTCGGGTTTCCGAATCCTTTTGCGGGTTCCGAGGAGTGGGGCAAGCGTTACGGAGACCAGGAGATCTCCCAGTTCCGCGGCGTCGAGCTCATGGCCGAGAGGTGGGGGTTCACCCGGGACGATGTGGAAACCTTTGCCGCCGAATCCCACCGACGCGCCATTGCGGCATGGGAAGCCGGGGTCTTCGACGAGGAGATCGTCCCGGTAAGCGATGTCGTCCGCGACGAAGGTCCTCGCGAGCCGAATCGAGCCAAGATGTCCGAGCTTGACCCCATCGTTCCGGGAGGCATCCACACGGCAGCCTCCGCTTCGCAGGTCTCCGACGGGGCTGCCGCTGTGGTCATCGCTTCGGCCAATGCGGTCGAGAAATTCGGGCTGAACCCACGAGCGAGGATCCATCACCTGTCGGCCCGTGGCGATGATCCCGTACAAATGCTGACCGCGCCGATTCGCGCGACGAGACGCGCACTCGAACGGTCAGGGATGACCCTCGAGGACATGGACGCGATCGAGATCAACGAGGCTTTCGCCGGGGTGGTTCTGGCCTGGGCACGAGAGCTTGAACCGGATATGGCCAAGGTCAATCGGCGGGGAGGAGCCATTGCTTTGGGCCACCCCATTGGCGCCACGGGAGCCCGCCTCATGACGACGCTGCTTCACACGTTGGAGCAGACCGGCGGACGATTCGGTCTCCAGACCATGTGCGAAGGCGGAGGGCAGGCCAACGTGACCATCATCGAGCGATGGGGTGAATGAGATGAAGGCAATGCCGGAAGTCAGTACGTTTGAGCAGGTCCGTGCCGCGCGAGAAGAGAGCATCGACGCCGCTCTCGCCCGAAGCGCCGCCCGGTCGGACCTGCACATCGCCCTGAAATTCGAAGGCCGCGAATGGTCCTACCGGGACTTCGACGCCGCGGTCACGGCCGCCGCCCGGATACTGCGGTCCCAAGGATTCGACGAAGGGGCACGGATCGCGTTCTACGGCAAGAACTCCGACGCGTTCCTGATCGGCTTCTTCGCCACGTTGCGGGCAGGATACGTCCACGTGCCCGTGAACTTCGCCCTCACGGGCAACGAGCTCGCACATATCCTGAAGGACAGCGGAGCCTCCGCGGTATTCACGGATCCCGGGCTACGGGAGACAGCGGAGAGAGTTCTGGGCGACGTCCCAGCTGAGTCCGTCCAACCGCTCTTCGGGGAGCCCGGTGCGTTGCTGGAACGAGTCATGGAAGACTTCCCGGACGAATTCGGCACAAACGGCGCGCGGCCCGAACCTCTCGGCACGCCTGTCCAATCCGGTGGCGACGTCGCCCAATTGCTGTACACCTCCGGAACCACATCCAAACCCAAGGGTGCCGTTCACAGCCACAATAGTCTGAGGGCCCAATACGAGTCCTGCATCACGGTCCTTTCCCTCGGCCCCGAGGACGCGCCCCTCATCGCGATGCCTCTCTACCACTCTGCCGCGCTCCACGTTTTCGCGGTTCCGTACCTGCTGATGGGTGCGACCGTGCGCCTTCTGGAGAAACCGGATATTCCGGAGATCCTCGAGCGCGTCGAGAAAGAGAAAATCGGTTCACTCTTCTTGGCACCCACGGTGTGGGTCCCGCTCGCAAACCACCCTGATGTGGACCGGCGCGACTTGTCGAGCTTGCGCAAAGCGCAGTACGGAGCATCGATCATGCCGGTCGCGGTGTTGGAGAAATTGCGCTCGCGGTACCCGGGGATCGGGTTCTACAACTGTTTCGGACAATCCGAATTGGGGCCACTGACCTGCGTCCTCAAACCCGAAGAACACGACCAGCGCCCGGCGTCGTGTGGAAAGCCCGTCCACAACGTCAGGGTGCGGATCATGACCGCCGACGGTCTGCGTGCCCGAGTCGGCGAACCCGGCGAAATCCAGTATCGGGGGCCCCAGGTCTGCATGGGTTACTGGAACATGCCCGAGGCCACGGACGAAGCCTTCGAGGGCGGTTGGTTCCACTCGGGTGACCAAGTGGTCATGGACGACGCCGGGTACATCGAGGTCGTGGACCGAATCAAGGACGTCATTAATACCGGTGGGATATTGGTTGCGTCCCGAGAAATCGAGGACGTGATCTACCGGTATGAAGGCGTCGCCGAGGTGGCGGTTGTGGGAGTCCCCGACGAGCGTTGGATCGAAGCCGTCACTGCTTTCATCGTCCCGCGGGAAGGGGCGTCGTTGGACCAAGCCGAGGTGATCGCTCACGCCAAGGAGCATCTCGCGCCGTTCAAAGTACCCAAACGCATCGAAGTCGTCGCGGAACTGCCCCGTAACCAATCGGGAAAGATCCTCAAGAGAGACCTGCGTTCCGTCTAGTGGCGCAGGGGTTCGGAGTCCGGTGTGCCGCTGGCGAGCCGGTAGACTGTGAGCCGAGTTACTGACCTGACGCCCGTGGCCCTTCACCGACGAAGAGGACCGGTCGGCGTCGAGCCACACGGGACAGAGAATCCAACAACCCTGAAGGAGGGACCGTGAACGCGGTAAACCCTGAGATTTCCTACGATCTGACCGAGCCCGTCGACACGGATTATCTGGATGTGTTTTCCGATGCGACCGACGAAGACCGCAAAGCATGGAATGTGGCCCGGCAGTACGGGCGGGAAATTCTTCCGCTGGTCAATGGATACTGGGACCGTGCGGAATACCCTCTGGACCTGGTACGTCGAATCGGGGAGCTCGACCTCATGACCGATGGTCTGGATGTACCCGGCCACCGGAAGCTCTCACCGTTGGCGGCCGGTCTGGTGACGATGGAACTGTCCCGATGGGATGGTTCCATGGCCACGGCCGTTGCTGTCCAAGGCGGGTTGGCTCTGCGCTCCATTGCCTTGTTCGGCTCCGAGGACCAGAAGAAGAAATACCTTGACCCGCTGGCGGACGCGAGTTTGCTGGGATCTTTCGCCCTGACCGAACCAGACCACGGATCGGACTCCGTGTCCTTGGAAACCCGGGCAGTCAAGGACGGCGACGAATACGTCATCACCGGTGAGAAGAAATGGATCGGCAACGGTGCCTCGGGTGGCATCACAGTGGTTTGGGCGCGCGACGAGGAGAACAACGTACGCGGTTTCATCGTGGACCAGGAATCCGAGGGCTACGACGCCGAGGTGATCGAAGGCAAAGGCACCCTGCGAGCCATCTACCAGGCCCGCATCAGCCTCAACGACGTGAGAGTTCCGGCAGAGAATCTCCTTCCGGGGGTCAAGAACTTCAAGGACGTTTCCGTGGTCCTCGTGCAGACCCGTGTCGGGGTTGCCTGGTCCGCATTGGGCCACGCGATCAGCGCATACGAGACCGCCCTGCACTACAGCCAGCAGCGCATCCAGTTCGGAAAGCCGCTCGCGAAGTTCCAGATGATTCAGGAACGCTTGGTCGAAATGCTCTCCGAGATCACGGACATGCAGCTCATGGCGGCGCGGATCGCCAAGCTCCAGGAAGCAGGGACCCTGAGGGACCAACAAGCAAGCTTGTTCAAAGTCCACAACACCACGAAAGCGCGGAAGGTTCTCGCTACCGCACGCGACATGCTGGGCGGCAACGGCGTGCTCCTGGAAAACCACGTGATCCGCCACATGTTCGACATCGAGGGTGTTCACACATACGAGGGAACCGAGAACATCCAGCGACTCATTGTCGGTCGCGACATCACGGGGCAATCCGCCTTCGCATAAAGGACACCGCGAGAAGGGCCCGGTCCAGTCTGAAACCGGGCCCTTCTCGCCGACTCGGGGCAGTCGGGAGGGTCAGTTCGCTCGAGTGTGGTGGTGCCTCGCGACCATGAAGCTATCCGGGTCTGCGCGGTTCCATTTTTCCATCCAGTCTTCGGGGGCGGTTCCGTCGAGGAGAGAATTCGTCTCCAGCCAGGTGTACATCCGTTTGTAGGACGAGGAACTCGTGGAGTCGATGCGGTGCATGATGTGTTCAGGTCCGAGATCGCGGAATGTGTGAAGTCCCATCGAGGCGATGATTCGCATCGCTGAATTCATGGTGCCGATATGGAAATTCTTGACGCGTTCGCCTTTGTCGCCGACGTCGATTCCCCGCGCCAGCCGAGGATCCTGTGTCGCGACCCCGGAGGGGCACCTGTTGGTGTTGCACTTCTGCGCCTGAATGCACCCGGTGGCCATCATCATGCCTCGGGCGCTGTTGGTGAAGTCCGCGCCCAAGGCCATGCGCCGGACGATATCGGCACCACCGACGACCTTCCCGGAAGCTCCCAATGCGACCTTCTCTCGCAGCCCAACACCGACGAGGGCGTTGTTGACGCTGATCAGGCCTTCGGTCAGCGGCATTCCGACGGCGTCCTCGAACTCGACGGGGGCCGCACCCGTACCGCCTTCCGAACCGTCGACCGTGATCCAGTCGGGGGTTATCCGTGTTTCCAACATCGCCTTGCACAAAGCAAGGATCTCGATCCGTGATCCCGCGCAGAATTTAATGCCCACGGGCTTGCCGTTCGCCGCCTTGCGTACGCGAGCGACGAACTCCAAAAGTTCTCGGGGAGTATCGAATTCGGGGTGAGCGGCAGGGCTGACGCACGTTTGTCCCTCGGGCACTCCACGTGCGTCCGCGATCTCACGGGTGACCTTGTCGCCAGGAAGGACACCGCCCAGGCCGGGCTTCGCCCCCTGACTGAGTTTGATCAGGATCCCCTTAATCTCTGGCTTGGCGGCCTTGTGGGCGAAGACTTCGTCGTCGAACCGGCCGTCCTTGGTGCGGCAGCCGAAATATCCGGAACCGAATTCCCAAATGATGTCACCACCGTATTTGAGATGGTATTCGGTGAGCCCGCCTTCCCCTGTTTCTTGGGAAAACCCGCCGAGGGACGCCCCCTTGTTCATGGCCATGACCGCATTCGCGGACAATGCGCCGAAGCTCATGGAAGAAATATTGAACAGAGAAATATCGTAAGGCTGGGTGCAGTCCGGTCCACCGAGACGCTGGCGTGGTTCTTCCTTCATGGGATCGACTGGGGCCATGGTGTGGAGGATGAAATCGTGGCCCGGCCGCAGCACCTTGCGCTCGGTGCCGAAGGCTTGTTCGCCTCCCAACCCCTTGGAGCGCTCGTAGATCATGGTCCGGGTGTCACGGTCGAAGGGACGCCCGTCGTAGTTGTTCTCGATGAAATACTGCTGAATCTCCGGGCGGATGAATTCCATGAAATAGCGGGCGTGCCCCAGGACGGGGAAATTTCGCAGGATGGTGTGCTTTTTCTGGAGCACATCGTGCGCGGCGACTCCGAGCAACCCGGCGGCCCCTGAGAGCCCTACGGACGCGGCAATGCGTTTAGCTGAAAAGGCCATCATCACTCCCTTTGCAATGCAATGTGTGCGACCTCCAGCCTAGACCCGAAAAGGGGAGAAGTCGGCGTGGAAGAATGTAACTTATGCTCTCGCACAGGTTTCCTTGCGGTGTGGATGCCCACGGTCGGACCCTCTGGGCATCGCAGTCCGCGTTCACTGAGGTGGATGTCAGCCTCGCAGACCTCTTTCATCGGCTTCTTGACTGCCTTGACCATGAGAACGGTGCCGAAATGCGCTATGCGGCATGGCTCGATTCGGCCTCTGCACGGAAGCCTGGAGGGGCGCCATCCCGCTGGAGCGTCTTGGTATTCCCGAGCGAGGTTCTCCGATACGAGCAGGCGGGCTCGCCAGACCCCCGGGTGCACCATCTGGGCCCCGATGCCCATACCGAAGAGCCCGTGAGCGGGACGATTCTCGATGTCCTGGAAGAGCGGCTCAAATGCTCGACCCCGTCCGGTGCATCCGGATCGGCTCCGCCCCGGAACGCAGACTCGCGCATCCCGGCTTTTGCCCGATCCTTGGTCGGTGCGTGGTTCGGTTACTTCGGGTACGAGGTGAAAGCCGACCTCGATTCCCCGAACGAGTACTCGGCAGAGACCCCCGACGCAGTGTGGATGAAGGCCACCCGACTTGTCCTCGTTGATCATGACGCTGAAGAGGTTTGGGTCCTTGGCGACTCGGTGTGGCTGGACCTCGTTTCGAGGGCTGAGGAATCGCTGCCGTCGATAACGGCGACACAGGATTCGGCGATCCCGAAACCTGGGTTTGCCTGCCCGGAGCGCGAGGAATACATCTGCGCCGTCCGGGAAGCCCTGGGCGAGATCCGCGATGGGAATTCCTATGAAGTGTGTCTGACCGCGGAAGCCGGGGGAATCGTCGAAGCGCCGTTTGGGCTCGATGAAGCGCTTGCCTTGTACCGGCAGCAGCGTCAGGCGAACCCGGCCCCATATGCCGCATTTCTGTGGTGCGACGACATCGCGGTGCTGTCCTCGAGTCCTGAGCGGTTCCTGTCCGTCGCCAGCGACGGCTGGTGCGAAACCAAACCGATCAAAGGCACGACACCGCGTTGCGACGATGCCGAAAAGGACTCCCGCGCCGCGAGAGCTCTGGCAGTGGATCCGAAGACTCGCGCCGAGAACCTCATGATCGTGGATCTCCTGCGCAATGATTTCTCGCGCGTCTGTGATCCGGCGACGATCCAGGTTCCGGTTTTAATGGGTGTCGAAAGCTACGCGACCGTACACCAGCTCGTGTCGACGATTCGAGGGCGACTGTTACCTGGGCGTTCCGCGCTCGACCTGGTGCGTTCCTGCTTCCCAGGAGGCTCCATGACGGGCGCACCGAAGCCGCGCACCATGAAGATCATCGAGCGCTTGGAGGGGCGTGCCCGTGGGGTGTATTCCGGGGCCTTGGGATATCTTTCCCCAACCGGGGAAGCTGACCTGTCCATCGTGATCCGTACGCTCGTGCTCAGCGCGGAGACGCAATCGAGGACGCGAATCAGCGTGAGTGCCGGTGGGGCCATCGTTGCCGATTCCGATCCGGAAGCGGAGTACGAGGAGATGCTGGCCAAACTCAGAGCTCCGTTTCGGGAGGCGAGCTCGCTCCCAAAGAGCGTATCCACAGCGTGATGCTCGATCGCCTCGAATCGCCGGCCCACCACGTAGAATGACGTCATGACTTCCGATCTTTCCACCGCTCTGTCCATCGAGGCCGCCCGCGAGAGGCTCCGTGATCTCATCATCGAGCTCGCCGTGGTGCGCGGCAAGGTAACGTTGGCTTCCGGCCTTGAGGCCGATTACTACGTCGACTTGCGTCGAGTGACCCTGCACCATGAGGCGTCGCGCTTGGTGGGGCAGGTCATGTTGGATCTTCTGGATCGAAATAACATCGATTTCGACGCAGCGGGCGGTCTGACCATGGGTGCGGATCCCGTGGGACACGCGATTATGCGAACCGCGGGGGACCAGGACCGGGCCATCGATACCTTCGTGGTTCGCAAGGCCCAGAAGTCCTACGGTATGGGCCGTCAGGTCGAGGGCCCTGAGGTCAAGGGGAAGAACGTCGTCGTCCTCGAAGACACTTCGACCACGGGTGGCTCGGCACTGACCGCCGTCGAGGCATTGCGGGAAGCCGGGGCCAACGTCGTGGCAGTGGCCATCATCGTGGACCGCGCGACCGGCGCCAAAGAACGCATCGAGGAGAGCGCATCCGTCCCGTGCCTCTACGCCTTCTCCAAGTCGGAACTCGGCCTGGACTAGGGGTGGGATCGGAACACGACGCCGCTTCGCGGCCCGAAGAATGTGTAGCCTCGGAAGCAGCGGGCACCGAGGTCCCCACGCCGGTGACGGACGGTGCGGCGGCCGAGCATGTTGTCGGAGTCGGCCCGTGGCAAGGGGAATTGCCGGAGGGGGATCACTGGGATCCCGAACTTCTCCGCGAGGGCGACCGCCGGAACGTCACCGACGAATACCGTTATTGGACCATGGACGCGATTATCGCGGACCTGGACTCCAAACGGCATTCTTTCCACGTGGCCATCGAAAATTGGCAACACGATCTCAATATCGGTTCCGTGGTTCGAACAGCAAACGCTTTTCTTGCCCGGGAAGTCCACATCATCGGACGAAAACGGTGGAATCGACGCGGCGCAATGGTCACGGATCGATATCAGCATGTTCGGCACCATGTCACCGTGGAATCGTTCATTGAATGGGCCCAATCCGAGGGGCTGACCGTCATCGGTATCGACAATTTCCCGGATTCTCGGAAGTTAGAAACCTATGACCTTCCGCGAGATTGCGTCCTGGTTTTCGGGCAGGAAGGCCCGGGGATCAGCCAGGAGATGAAAGACGCAGCGGTGGATACTTTGTCGATCGAGCAGTTCGGTTCGACGAGATCCATCAATGCGTCGGCGGCCGCGGCCGTTGCAATGCATTCGTGGATTCGCCGTCACGTATTTGACCAACGCGTGATCTGATAACCAAGAAATCTGTCATTCCAATTCTTCTGAACTGTTTTCGGCCGATTCCCAAGGGTTATTGAAATGTTATGTAGTTTCTTGTGGATTGAGATCAAACGGTAACCCAAATCTCTTTTTCTCTTCATATGCTCAATGTGTGAGCAACGGATTCCCCGAAATCTTCTCAAAGATTCGACGGAACAGGGGCTCAGGTCAGGAATCTTTCCTGGCACGGTTGACCTGAAGGAGCGGAAGAGTCATGAATTTCTCGCACCAGAAGCAAATGTCTCCTCTCATCGCGGCTGCGGCAGCGGCTGCCCTGGGTTTCGGAACTCTCGTCGGGGCTTCCTCGCCCGCTCAAGCGGCCTGGCCGCCGGACGAAACGCCGTGCGATTCGGGTCCCACAACGGGTGATCCGTCGCTGTCCGAGGACAGCCCATGGAAACAGGCCCATGGAACGGCCCCGATACCCTTTAGTGGACTTCCGGCTGCAGGAGGACCTACCGGGGCGGTAACCCAGACGGAGCCGGGCGGTGTCCGGCTCGAACTCGAGGCTTCGCTACCCGCTGCCGTGGGTCTGGGTCCTGCGCCCGATGGCGCCTACAAGGTGACGATCGGCAATGGGGTCTGCGGAACGGAACTCACCGCCCAATCGAGCGGCGGCATCCTGGACATCAGCCAAGGTGAGCAGCTGATCGAATCGGCTCACGGTCAGCTCATGGTCCAGGTCAAGGGGCCCCTCAATCCCGACCCGGGGACCAACGAGCAGCATCGTTTTCTGGACTCCCATGATCAACCGGCCGATCAACCGCATTTGGCCGAGGGCGGCGTTGTCTATGACTCGAACCACCTCGTGGTTCCGGCGGATACCGCAGGAGACAGCGTGCGCAATAAATCCACCGGGTTGCCGGTCCACGACGCCGGAACGGATGACATTCCGGTGACCGCAGAAACACCCATTCCCCATCCGAACATGGCCAACATTCGGGTCAACGCTACGTACCGGGATGCCGAAACGGGTGAGGCCGTCGTGGTCCCGGACGTCGCATATCTGGGCAGGAACATCCATGGTGAGTTGAGCATCCAACAAGGTCAGCTCAAGGATCTCCCCTCAGGGCGTTACCGCTTTTCCTTCACCGACGAAGCCGGCAACTATCACCAGGTCTACGTGATGCTTGCTGACGCGAATCACCAGGAACGCCCTGGCGAATCACCGCTCTACGACGATCCCTCCTGAGGTCGCGTTGTTGAATTCTGGGGCCTGACCTCATCACGTCAGGTCACAGGACGAACGGGCAGTAATCCCGACACATCGAAGGATGAGAAAACATGCAGAATCACATGAATCCTCTGACCGACTTGGTCCAGATGACCTCCTCGACCGCGGCAGTCATGGCCTTGGGTGCCGGCACCGCTCTGGGCGTGGGTGCGGCGGTTCCGGCACTCGCTGAGTCTCCCGACGCCTCTCAGCAGGCGCCGTCGGCCGGGCCGGCGTCCGGATCTGCTGCGGGAACCGAATCTGCAGGCACGGCAGAGCAACCACCCACAGACAACGACGGCCCGTGGAAAGACGAACACGGTACGGCCCCGACCGGGTACACCTTGCGGGCGGGCACCGGCTCGACCATGACACTCGCCCAGCAGCAAGGTCTGGGGTCGACAGACTTCAAACTTTTCAAATACCCCAGGGAAGGCCAAAAACCCGAATCGGCACCTGACGGTCTGTATCGGGCCAAGATCGGCGACGGTGTGCACGGTGAAGAATTGGTGGTCGACTCGAAGGGAGGCATGGTCGACTTGAGTGGGAGCACGATGCTCGACAACACCAAGGGTCAGCAAATGATTCAGTTCGAAGGCCCCCTCAACCCGGACGGTCTGGAAGGTGGTCAGCCACCCTTCCTGGGAGATCACGGTCAACCGAACGATATACCGCAGCTGGCCTACGGAGACGTGTACGGCGCTGAGGCCACCCTTGCGATCCTTCGAGACCAGCAGTCCCTGGCCAATGCCGGTCCTGCTCATCTGCATACACAACCCATCGGGCTGGACTCCGTGACGTTCCTGCCCGAGAGCACCTACGCCCTTCCGGATGGTGACCAGCCTAAGGTTGACGTGACCTATCGTGACGGAGCAACCGGAAAGCCGGTCACCGTGCCTACCGAAGCCCATTTCCAGAAGGATGACAAAGGGCAGGTTCAGTTGAAGGGCGGAATTCTCGCGGACCTCCCTTCGGGGCGATACACGTTCTCCTTCACAGATCGCGACGGAACTCCCATCCAGTTCTTTGCGATGTTCGGCGATCCGGATCGTCCGGTCAACGGCGCGGACGAAGCGCTCTATGCCGATCCGTTCTGACACCGTGTCCCGCGACGTGCCCCGTGACCCGGTGGTTGCGGGGCACCGCCATGAGCATGCCCCCTCTCCCGGACGGACGAGGGCCGCAGTAAGGGTGGGTTTCTGTGGCTTAACTTGGGAAATTGTGGGGAATTCTCCCTTCTGCTTCAGATGTGTCTTGTTAGACTAAAAGCAGGTTTGTGGAGGGCCTGGGTGACCGGGTTCCTTCAGCTATCAGGGGTCGACACGGCGTCGGCCCGATCTTCCGTTACAAAGGAGTCAGCATGCCCATCGCAACCCCGGACGCTTATGCGGAAATGCTTGATAAGGCCAAGGCCAAAGGCTTTGCCTACCCCGCCATCAACGTGACCTCTTCTCAGACGCTCAACGCCGCGATCCGCGGCTTCGCAGAGGCCGGGTCGGACGGAATCATCCAGGTTTCCACCGGTGGCGCTGCGTACTGGTCAGGCTCCAGCAAGAAGGACATGGTGGCCGGTTCGCTCGCATTCGCTGCGTTTGCTCGCGAGGTTGCCAAGCAGTACGACGTCAACATCGCGCTGCACACCGATCACTGCCCCAAGGACAAGCTGGACGGCTTCGTTCTGCCATTGCTCAAGGAATCCGAGGACGCGGTCGCACGTGGCGAGGACCCGATCTTCAACTCGCACATGTGGGACGGCTCGGCCATCGAGCTCGAGGAGAACCTGCGCATCGGCGCGGACCTCATCAAGCGTACCGGCAAGGCGCACATCGTACTCGAGGTCGAGATCGGTGCCGTTGGTGGCGAAGAAGACGGTGTGGTCGGTGAAATAAACGACACCCTGTACACCAGTACGGAAGACGCCCTCAAGACCATCGAAGCGCTCGGGGAAAACGGGGAAAAGGGCCGTTACATCACGGCTCTGACCTTCGGCAACGTTCACGGCGTGTACAAGCCGGGCAATGTGAAACTGCGTCCCGAGCTGCTCCAGCAGATCCAGCAGGAAGTAGGCGAGAAGCTCGGTAAGGAGCGCCCCTTCGACCTGGTCTTCCACGGTGGTTCCGGCTCGAGCGAACAGGAAATCGCCGACGCGGTTTCCTACGGTGTCATCAAGATGAACGTGGACACCGACACCCAGTACGCGTTCACCCGACCCGTTGCTGGACACATGCTGTCCAACTACGAGGGCGTTCTGAAGATCGACGGCGAAGTCGGCAACAAGAAGCTCTACGATCCCCGCACCTGGGGAGCCAAGGCCGAAGACGGCATGTCCGCCCGCGTGGTGGAAGCATGCGAGCACCTCGGCTCGGCGGGCACCGCGATCAAGTAGACGCCCCAGCGGCCGCAGGTCGCTGCCGCGTCGACAAGCCAAAAGCGCATCGGTTTCACAGCGATTCCGGTGCGCTTTCGGCTTTCTGTCTCGCGCACGACGTCCGCACTGTGCGGTCGGCTTCCCGCATGCTGATCCCGGTACAGTGGGAGGAGCTGCGAATGACCACGAAAGGATCCGCTATGTCCCTAGCCGGCAAGAATCTTTTGGACGGGCCCGAGCCCACCTACCTCGACGACGAACCCGAGCTGCGTGCGCGCATCGATGCCGGTGACGAGGGAGAAGACCTCGCCCGTGCATTCCCCAAGTCATCATTGGCATGGGCAGTCCTCGCGCAGGATGCTCTCGACTCCGGATACGTGGTTGAGGGTTATGCCTATGCCCGAGTCGGGTACCACCGGGGCTTGGATGCATTGCGCGGCCACGGGTGGAAAGGACACGGTCCGATCCCGTTCTCGCACGAGCCGAATCGTGGGTTCCTGAAGTCCCTATATCTGTTGGGCCGTGCAGCGTCGGCAATCGGGGAGGACGACGAGGCCGAGCGCATCGCCCAATTCCTCGACGACTCCGACCCGGAAGCCGCAGCCCAGCTCGCCTAGCGGGGACGGATCCCCGGAACTCTGGGCCACACATGGGTGATAGTCGCGGTGGGAAGCGTCATAATTGATCGAGGGCGATGACAAAGAGGTCATCGATCCCTGTGATCGAAAGGAACGACGAAAAAAATGCGTATTGGCGTGCCTACTGAGATTAAGCCGAGCGAGCGCCGAATCGGGATGACCCCCGATGGCGTACATGCTGTCGTCGACGCCGGACACGAGGTATTCGTCCAAGACGGTGCCGGAACCGGTGCTGGCTTCGGCAACGCGGAATACCTCGCGGCGGGAGCGCAGCTCGGCACTCAGGAAGAGGTCTGGGAAAAGGCCGAACTCTTGGTCAAGGTCAAAGAGCCCATCGAATCGGAGTACAGCTTTCTTCGCGAGGACTTGACCGTTTTCACCTACCTCCACCTCGCCGCAGACCGAGCACTGACCGAGTCACTCCTCAAGAACAGGACCCGTGCCATCGCGTACGAGACCGTGCGCGAGGGCCGATCTCTTCCTCTGCTGACCCCGATGTCCGAGATCGCCGGTCGACTAGCTGCTCAAGCGGCTGCCCAGTATTCCCTGCACACCGAGGGAGGGGCCGGTATTCTCCTGGGAGGAACCCCGGGCGTGACCCCGGCTCGCGTCGTGATCCTGGGCGGCGGCATGGTCGGAACCCAAGCCGCGTTGTTGGCCGTCGGTCTGAGGGCCGAGGTCACCATCCTCGATGCCTATCTGCCGCGCGTCCGCGAGCTCACGGACTACTTCGGCAATTCTGCCCGCGTGATTGCGAGCAACCCGCGCAACATCGAACGCGAACTGGAACAGGCCGACGTCGTCATCGGCTCGGTTCTTGTCCCGGGTGCTGCTGCCCCGAAGCTGGTCCGCCGGGAGCATCTCAAACTTCTCAAGCCGGGATCATTGCTCATCGACGTGGCGATCGACCAGGGCGGTTGCTTCGAGACGTCGCATCCGACCACCTACGATGATCCGGTTTTCGAGGTTGATGGTATTCGGCACTATTGCGTCGCCAACATGCCGGGCGCCGTTCCGCGGACGGCCACCGCCTCGTTGACCAACGCGACCCTGCCGTTCATTCTGCAGTTGGCTCAAGGGATCGACGACGCCCTCGAGCGGTCCGCGGCTTTGGCCGCCGGTCTCAATACGGACGCGGGAGAGATCGTCTTCCGGGGCGTGGCCGATGCCTTCCCGGATCTGCCGGCCCGCCGGGGGTAGGCCTCGGCCGCAATAATGGCGTCGACGTCACGAAAAATGGCCCATACAGTAGGTGTGTAGTTACATCGCCCGAAAAGCAACGGAGACACCATGACGAATCAGCCTCCCCACGCGCCTGAGCCACCGGACGGGGGCTCGTGGAACGGGTCGGCCTCATCGGCCGGACAGCCGGGACAGCCAGGCCCGACCGGAAACCCCGGGCAGCCAGGCTTTCAGGGCAGTCCGGGTGGCCCCGGTCCTGGGCCGCAGGACCGATCCTTCGATGCCTACGGGAATCGCATTCCATCCGACGCTCGGACGATGGCAGTGCTCTCGCACTTGTCCACACTCGTCATCCTCCTGATTTCCGCCGGTTGGTTGAGCATTCTCGGACCGTTGGTCTTCTGGTTCATCTACAAGGACAAGCCCGGCTACCAATTTGTGCGCGTCTCGTCTGCAGAAGCGTTCAATTTCAATGCCTTGGTGTGGATCGTCAACATTGCCGCGTGGATCCTCGTCATCGTGACCTTCGGGGTCGGCATTGTCATCGCCCTTCCCGTATGGGTCGTCGTCAACGTCGTCGCGTTCGTCTGCCACATCATTGGGGCGGTCAAAGCGAATAAGGGCGAGATCTATCGCTATCCCATGAAGATCTCGATCCTCAGCTAAGAGGGGTCCGTTCGTCACGGATCCAACTTGGCCATGTCGGCGCCGCCTGGTATTCCGCAGTTCTCGGTCGCGGGCCGAGAAGGTACCGGGCGGCGCCTTCATCTCGAAAAATACTGTCCGAGCGAGTATGCGACCGACTGCAGCAGGTATCCTGGACTGTGGCTTTGCGAGGCGCTCATGTCCCGCGTGCCTTTCGCCGCCGTGAAACCCGGTTGGTGACCTGTCAACAGGAGTGGATTTTCCAAATGCCAGCAATCGTAATCGTCGGCGCCCAGTGGGGCGATGAGGGCAAAGGCAAAGCTACCGACCTCCTCGGCGGCCGCGTCGACTACGTCGTCAAGCCGAATGGCGGAAACAACGCTGGCCACACCGTCGTCGTCGGCGGGGAGAAGTTCGAACTCAAATTGCTGCCCGCTGGAATCCTGAGTCCTAACGCGACGCCGGTGATCGGAAATGGCGTGGTCGTCAATCCCGAGGCTCTCTTCGAGGAAATCGACGGCCTTCAAGCTCGCGGGGCGGATACGTCCAAATTGCGGATTTCCGCGAATGCTCACCTCGTGGCGCCGTTCCATCAGACCATGGACAAGGTGACCGAACGTTTCTTGGGCAAGCGCGCGATCGGAACGACGGGACGCGGCATCGGCCCCGCCTACATGGACAAGATCGGTCGCTTGGGCATCCGCGTTCAAGACATCATGGATGAGTCGATCCTTCGGCAGAAGGTCGAGGGGTCCCTCCGCCAGAAGAATGAGCTTCTGGTCAAGGTCTACAACCGGCACCATGTGGAAGTCGATGAGATCGTCGATTACTTCATGTCATTCGCTCAGCGGCTCGAACCGATGATCGTGGATTCCACGCTGGTTCTGAACAACGCGCTCGACGAGGGCAAAACCTTACTCATGGAGGGCGGCCAGGCTACCTTCCTGGATGTCGACCACGGGACATACCCCTTCGTGACCTCGTCGAATCCCACAGCCGGCGGTGCATCGGTGGGCTCCGGTGTGGGCCCGACCCGAATCTCACGAGTGATCGGCATTCAGAAGGCCTATACGACCCGTGTGGGTGCCGGGCCATTCCCGACCGAGCTCTTTGACGAGTGGGGCGAATTCCTTCAAAAGACCGGTGGCGAGTTCGGTGTGAATACCGGCCGTCCTCGCCGGTGCGGCTGGTACGACGCGGTTCTGGCCCGGCAAGCGGTCCGTATCAACGGGCTCACCGACCTCTTCCTCACCAAGATGGACGTTCTGACCGGACTCGAGCAAATTCCCGTCTGCGTGGCCTACGACGTCGATGGGGTGCGGCACGACGAGATTCCGATGACGCAAACCGAATTCCACCATGCCAAACCGATCTACGAGTACTTCGACGGATGGACCGAGGACATCTCTCAAGCACAGTCTCTGGACGACCTTCCGGAGAACGCACGGAAGTACGTCGAAAAACTCGAAGAACTCTCGGGATGCCGTATCTCTGCGATCGGCGTCGGGCCGGGGCGTGAGAACACGATCGTCGTTCGTGATCTCATCGATGAGTGAAGCACCGTCAAGAACGAGCAGTGACCACGGATAGACGGGCTCAGCATGGCGTATCTTCTTCACACTCTCATTGATTCGAGCGAACAAACTCATCCGCAGGATTCGGCGGAGGACGCCATCGCAGCGTTGTCCACCTCTCCTGGCTCGAGCGCATGTTTGGTGGTCGAGGATCCTTCGGACGAGGAGCTGAAACGTCTGGCGGAGTCCCTCGATCTTCACCCCCTCGCGGTCGAGGATGCCTCGCACGGACATCAACGGCCGAAACTGGAGCGATACGGTGAGGCGCTCTTCCTGGCGGTTCATCCGATCTCGTATACGGACAGGACCGAGAAGCTGTCGATCGGTGAAATTCACGCTTTCATCGGGCCCAATTACTTTCTGGTGACCATACCGGAAGGTGGGGCCTCCCAGCTGGTCCTGAACCAGATGCGTCGAGCGTTCAAACGCCAGCACCTGGAGCCGCACAATCCGCAGACTTTGCTGTATTTCCTGCTCGACGGCGTTGTCGACGAGTACGAACCGATCCTGATGGACCTCGAAGAAGACCTGGACGAGATCGAGGAGGATCTTTTCACGGGAAGCAATTCCTCCCAGCGCATTTACGAACTTTTCAAAGAAGTCGTGAAATTCCAGCGGGGCACGCGCCCGCTGAGTTACTTGCTGGATCTGTTGATGCGCGGTGCCGAGAAGTATGAGACCCCGAAGCAGCTCCATCCGCATTTCCGCGACGTCAAGGACCACGTGCTGCGAGCACTGGAACACCTGGACAGCCTCCGCTCCGCCTTGCAGAACGCGCTCACCGTGGACTCCACGCTGGTGGGCCAACGGCAGAACGACGCCATGAAGAGGCTCTCGAGCTGGGCCGCGATTCTGGCGGTCCCCACCGTCATCGCGGGGATTTACGGCATGAACTTTGAGGTCATGCCGGAACTGAAATGGACCGTGGGCTACCCCTTGGTCCTGGGACTGATGGCCCTGATTTGCGGGACCCTATATCTGGTCTTCAAGAAGAAGAACTGGATGTAGCCGGACTTCGAGACAGTGTCTCGGACTTGTGCTTCATGAATATCCGCCGGGCTCGCGCCCTGTCGTACCATGAGGTGGTGCAACGCGCCCGTGCCGATCGAAGGAGTTCTTCCGTGTCCCATCTCAATGACGTCGTGATTGTGGGCGGCGCTCGCACTCCGCAGGGAAAAATTATGGGACAACTCGCGGGGCTCACGGCCGTGGACCTTGGGGCTCACGCGATCGCCGCGTCCCTCGAACGTTCCGGGGTGTCCGCGGAGCAGGTGGACCAGGTTTTCATGGGGCACGTGGTCCAGGCCGGTTGCGGACAGAACCCGGCGAAATCCTCGGCGCTGGAAGCGGGAATTTCACGGAATGTTCCAGCCATGACCCTCAACAAGGTCTGCCTTTCGGGTCTCGCTGCCGTGACCGAGGCCGCTCGGCTGATTCGTTTGGGGGAGGCCGACGTCGTGGTGGCCGGAGGCCAAGAATCCATGTCCTCAGCGCCGCACGTGGCCCCCGGGGTACGGGCAGGGAAATCGTACGGGGACCTTCGGCTTGTCGACGCCGTGGCGCGTGACGGGCTCACGGACGCACAGGACGGTCGCTCGATGGGTGCGATGACCGAAGAGGACAACGTGCCTCGCGGCATCGGACGTGAGGAGCAGGATGAGATCGCGGCCGCTTCGCATCGCCGAGCGGGTGAGGCCGCGGCATCGGGGATTCTGGGCGAAGAGATCGCACCGCTGAGAATTCCCCAGCGCAAGGGCGAACCCGTGACGGTGGATTCGGACCAGGGCATCCGCCCCGACTCCACGACCGAAACTTTGGGCAAGCTGCGCCCTGCTTTTGCCCACAACGGCACGATTACTGCCGGAAACTCCTCGCCGCTGTCCGACGGTGCCGCGGCGCTGATCGTGACATCCAAGACGTTCGCAGAGGATCACGGACTCGAATGGCTTGCCGAGGTCGGGGCAGCCGGCCAAACGGCGGGCCCTGATGGCGCCCTGCATTCTCAACCGTCCCAGGCGACCCAGGCCGCCTTGGACAAGGGCGGTTGGACGGCTCAGGATCTCGATTTCTGGGAGATCAACGAGGCCTTTGCCGCGGTCGCTCTGCAGTCCGGTCGCGACCTGAACATCGACCAGGAGAAGATCAATATTCACGGGGGCGCGATTGCGCTGGGTCACCCGATCGGTGCTTCCGGCGCGCGGCTGGCCTTGCACGCGGCCTACGAGCTGAAGCGCCGGAATGGCGGCAAGGCCGCCGTCTCGCTGTGCGGCGGCGGTGGGCAGGGCGAGGCCCTGTTGCTGTTCCGGTAGAAACCACGTGAATGCGCCCGGACCAGCACTCGGTGCCGGTCCGGGCCATGTGCGTTTCCTCGATCCTTAAGAAGCACGGAGATTTTATGACACATCGTATTGACCGTCTGGCGGACCAGGGCTGCCTCGTCGTCAAGGGACCCGACCGTCCGGGGATCGTCGGAGCCGTGGCTACCGCGATAGCACGCAACGGCGGGAACATTCTGCAGAGCGACCAGTTCACGAGTATTGACCAGGCTCCGATCTTCTACCAGCGGACGGTCTTTCACAAAGAGAACTTTTCCGAGTCGATCCCGGAGATAGAGTCCGACCTGCAGGAAACTCTGCTTTCCGTGGGGCTCGAATGGCAACTGATTGACCGCTCCAAGCCCAAACGGATGATCGTTCTAGCACCGAAATCGGACCATTGCCTGCTCGACCTCCTGTGGCGTCAGCAGCGCGGTGAACTTCCGGTCGAGATCCCCATGGTCATATCGAATCATCCAGACCTGCGCGAGGAGGTCGAATACTTCGGCATTCCGTTCCATCACGTTCCCTCCCAGGGCTCGGACAAGTCGGTCGCCGAGGCACAGATCATGGAGCTCGTGAGTGGGAAAGCCGACTTCATGGTCCTGGCCAGGTACATGCAGATTCTGTCCGAGGACTTCCTGCGGCGGATCGATGTGCCGATTATCAACATCCATCACTCGTTCCTGCCCGCTTTCGTCGGCACCGGTCCTTACCGCATGGCCTGGGAACGCGGGGTCAAACTCATCGGGGCCACGGCACACTACGTCACTCCGGAGCTCGACGCTGGGCCCATCATCGAACAGGACGTCACGCGGGTGGACCACACGTTTTCGCCTGCGGATCTGCAGAAACACGGAGCGTACGTGGAAAGAGCGACTTTGTCCCGAGCCGTCCAAGCCCATGCGGAAGACCGCGTCTTCTGGCACGGGAACCACGCGATCGTGTTCTAGGGAGGACCTCCCCAAGGAATCGGGGCGTTAGCAATCAGTCGCGGAGCACAGCGGACGCCGCCACATCGCCCAGCGCCGCCTGACCGCCCTGTACTGAAAGCGCTTCCAGCCGGTCGGCGGAATTGGTGATGACCACGATGCTCGTCGGGTCCTTGCCCGCGGCTCGGACCGCCTCAATGTCCATCGTGCCCAGTCGTTGGCCCGCCGCGACCCGGTCGTGCTTGGCCGAATGCAGCTCGAAGGGCGCGCCCTTGAGCTCGACGGTATCGATCCCCAAATGCAGCAGAACCTCGAGGCCGTCGTCGGTCCGGATGCCGAGCGCATGCTTGCTGCTCGTCGTCACGGTCACTTCTCCGGCGACGGGCGCGACGATTTCTCCCGATGTGGGGTTCTGAATGCCGAAGCCTTCACCCATCATCTTTCCGGCGAAAACAGGATCGTCGACGTGCTCGATCCGAATGATTTCTCCGGCGACGGGCGCGAGAATCTGCGAGGGATGCTCGCTTGTGGGGGCGGCATCTTGGGGTTGGGGCTGATCAGCGGACATGAGCTCATTCCTTAAGGGAGATTGCGAAGGTTCTTCAGTCCACCCTAAAACAGTCGCTCGCTCGCGATGCGCGCACCCTCCGCCAGGGACTTGAGCTTGGCTTCCGCGATTTGCGGATGAAGACGTCCACCGAGGCCGCAATCGGTGCCCGCAATGACGTTCTCCTTGCCGACGACCGAAGCGTATTGCTCGATGCGCTGGGCCACGAGTTCGGGATGTTCGACGACGTTGGTCGAGTGGGAAACCACCCCGGGGATGACCAATTTGCCCTCGGGCAAACTCACATCCTCCCAGGCTTTCCACTCGTGGGCGTGGCGGACGTTCGCGGCTTCGAAAACGTAGGCGCCGGCGTTAATAGTGAAGAGCGAGTCGATGAGGTGCTGGATCTCGATGTCGGTCGTGTGGGGCCCGTGCCACGAGCCCCAACACAGGTGGAATCGGATTTGTTCTTCAGGTATTCCCCGCAGGGCATAGTTCGCGGCCTCAATGGCGAGCTGATTGAACCGGAGATACTCCTCGATCGTCGGTTCCGGAACCAACTGGTCCCATGCTTCGGCGATCGAGGGATCGTCGAGCTGGACGATGAATCCCGCGTCCGTGATGGCCTTGTATTCCTCATGGAGAACATCCGCCCAGGCGTAGATGAACTCTTCGTCGGTCGCGTAGTGATGATTTCCGATGCGTGAGGCCGAGCCGGGGGAGAGCGAGGCGATGAACGCCTCGGATGCGCCCTGTTGAGTCACGGCATTTCGCAGGTTGTTGATGTCCGCGGCGACGGCGTCCTGGCCTTTGTAGGTCAGCGGCCCGGTCGCGATCGGGAACTCGGCATCAGGGTCGTTGCCCAGGTCCAATGACTCATAGAAGTCTGCGAACCGGTTCCAATCCCGGCGGACGGCAAAGCTGTTGTAGCGTCCGTTTCCCGGGGTCTTGAGGATTTCCCGGAACGAGGTGTCACCGACAGTTTCGAGGCCACCGGTCCGGGCGAAGGAGTAGTGCCACCACGCGCCGTAGTCCACGTCACTGGCCATCGCGTGACCGTATTCGCCGTCGTTGACGACGTCGATTCCCCACTCGACTTGTTTCCCCACGATCTCGTGGACCGAATCGGTCAGTACGCGCTGGAAATCGGGTTCGGAAATCTCACCCTTGCCGCGTTGTGCGTTGGCTTGGATGAGCTCGTCCGTGCGGGGCAGCGAACCCACGTGGGTCGTGCGGATGCGGTCGGAACTGTTCAGCATGTTTCCTCCATCGGTCTTGGCGTTAGCACCGACGAGGGTCGGGCCTCGTGGGTTGCTGCGGCGTCGTCGAGCCAAGTCTCTCGGCCGCTCGGGATGGTCCTATTCCTTGGCCCACTTTTCCCGGAATGAGCCCGGGATTCCAACGCAGACGAGCCAGTCACGGCTTGTGACACGGTATTTCGTGTGTGGTGCCTGTTACGTGATTGTGACACTTGGGGTTATCGTGTCGAATGCGTCTTTTGTCGATGCAGATCACTACAGCCTGTAGTCGTGACCACAACAGGGTGGTCGTGACTGGCGAGTGACCAGTTGATGCAACACCGACGCCGCGCGCTTTTCCTCTGGCTTGCCCGCCTCGCACAGGCGAACCGTCGGCCCCGCGGTGTCACGAAATCTAGAGGAACCTATGACTCAAACGCCTCAACAGCAGGCAACGAAATATCCGGAAGAAATGGCCTATGAGCAGGAACAGGCCGGACTTCAACAAGGCTTGGGGCCTCGACAGCTCCAAATGATCGCCATCGGAGGAGCGATCGGCACCGGTCTGTTCCTCGGTGCCGGAGGACGCTTGGCCAGCGCCGGCCCGTCCTTGTTCTTGGACTACGCGCTCTGTGGACTCATCGCGTACCTGATCCTGCGTCAGCTGGGCGAGTTGGTGGTTCACCGGCCTTCGTCAGGCTCTTTCGTTTCTTATACGCGCGAGTTCTACGGTGAGAAGGCCGCCTACGTCTCCGGGTGGATGTACTGGCTCAATTGGGCAACCACGGCCATCGTGGACTCCACGGCCATTGCGATTTACGTGCACTGGTTCGGTCAGTACAGCTCGTTCATCGACGCAATACCCCAGTGGTTCGTCGCGCTCTTTGTGATCGTGGTCGTGGTGATCATGAACCTGATCTCGGTCAAAGTCTTCGGCGAGATGGAATTCTGGTTCTCGTTGATCAAGGTCGTCGCCCTTGTCATCTTCCTGGTTTTGGCGATTGTTTTCGTCATTTTCGGCACACCGACAGGCAGTCCCCGTGGACTCGGGCTGATCTCGGAGAACGGCGGGCTCTTCCCCAATGGGTTCCTCCCGGCGATGGTCATCATGCAGGGCGTCGTTTTCGCATATGCATCGATCGAGTTGGTCGGCACCACCTCCGGAGAGACCCGCAACGCCGCCAAGGTGATCCCGAAAGCCATCAACACGGTGATTCTTCGTATCGCGATCTTCTACGTCGGTGCGATTTTCTTGTTGTGCCTGCTTTTGCCCTACACGGCGTTCAGCGAAGACGAATCCCCCTTTGTCACGTTCTTCTCATCGATCAACGTGGGGGCCGCGGGACCGATTATGGAGTTGGTGGTGATCACCGCGGCGCTGTCATCGCTCAACGCCGGGTTGTACTCCACGGGGCGCATTCTGCACTCGATGTCGATGGCCGGTTCGGCACCGCAATTCGCCCAGCGTCTGACAAAGTCGGGCGTTCCTTACGGCGGGATTCTGCTGACCGCGGCCGTGGCTCTGTTGGGCGTGATCCTGAACTACTTCGTTCCGGACGCGGCTTTCGAAATCGTGCTGAATATTGCGTCTCTCGGAATCATCGCCGGTTGGGTGGCGATCACGATGGCGCACATGAAGTTCGTCTCGCTCGTCAAGAAAGGACGTTACGAGAGGCCCAGTTACAGGGCGCCCTTTGCCCCGGTGACGAACTGGGTCACCCTGGTATTCCTCGGGTGCGTCGTGGTGCTGATCGGATTCGACTATCCCGTGGGTACTTACACGTTGAGTTCGATGATCATCATCGTTCCCGCGCTAATCGTCGGATGGTTCGCGGTTCGCAAGCGCGTCCGCGAGTTGGCGGCCGAACGGGAAGGCGTGACCGGTCTTTACCCGATCGTGGCGGATCGTCCGGCCGCACAGCGTACGCATACGCGTGGGCGTCACGGGCACGGAAACACCACGATCATCCATCAACCCGATGAGGAAGAAAAAGACGAGGACTGACGCCCTATGCGGAGCGGTCAGGACACTGGGGGAGACCCGACGCTGGTCTCAGCAGGAGTAACCTCCTACTGAGACCAGCGTCGGGTCCGTCCGCGTCTGCATCTGCCGATCGGCATGGCTCGGACCTATGCTGGGTCCATGCCCCGCATTCTTTTGGACAACGACACAGGCATCGACGATGCGATAGCCCTGGTGTACCTGGCCGCCCAGCCCGAAGTGAGTTTCGAGGCGATCTCCTGCACTCCCGGGAACGTTTCGGCCGACGACGTCGCGAGGAACAACTTGGGTCTCCTGCGGTTGTGCGGGCGTGAGGAGGTGCCCGTCTTTCTGGGGGCGACTCAGCCTCTCGAGGCGGAGCTGACGACCACTCCCGAAACGCACGGGCCGCAAGGGATCGGCCACGCGCAGGTTCATTCCTCCGGGAGCATTTCTGATGGTTACGCCCCCGAAGTTTGGGCAGAATTGGCGCGAGCGAATCCGGGGGAACTGGATGCGATATGCACCGCGCCCCTGACGAATTTCGCTCTCGCGCTGCGCATCGAGCCGCGGCTTCCCGAGTTGCTCCGTTCGCTCACGATCATGGGCGGGGCATTTTTCCATCCCGGGAATACGACCCCGTTGACCGAATGGAACATTCACTCGGATCCGCACGCCGCGCACGAGGTCTTCGCGGCCTATGAGGCGTACGGGGGTCTGCCCGAAGAAAAACTTCCGTTGGTGTGCGGGTTGGAGACGACCGAACGGTATGAACTGATGCCGGAGGAAGCCGCAACCTGGGCAATCGACGCAGGCAATCCCCAAGCCCTCGATCCTCATGGGCGAGGGACCGAACTCCTCAAAGTCCTGGACGACGCCCTTCGGTTCTACTTCGAGTTCCACGAAGAATACGGTTACGGCTACATGGCCCACGTTCATGACTTCTTCGCCTCCGCGGCCGCGATCGGGGACGCGACCTACGAGGCCGTGACGACCAACATCGACGTCGTGACGAGCGATGGCCCGGCCTACGGAGCGACGGTCGCCGACTTGCGAAATCTCTTGGGACGCAGGCCCTCAGCTCGGCTCGTGACATCGAACGATCCGGACCAAGGATTCTCGCGCCTGCGTTCGTCGATCGTGGATCTCGCTCGGCGAGTCGACAGGATCAGCTCCTAGCCCGCGGGTCCGTGTTTCGGCCTGAAGGTGACGGGAGGACCGACTCGGACTAATCTGGTAGCTCATTGGGGCCGAGGTGACATAGGCCGTTTCCATCTGACCTTCGGACGACACCTATGCCTTCATCACCTCGCATCACCGACTGCCCCTCCTTGATCAAAGCAGATTCTTCCGCGCGTTCCTCGTGGCAACGTTTCTGCATCATCGTGGGAGCGTTGCTCATCGCGGCGATCTACCTCGGAACAGTGCTGACTCAACCTGCCGATGCCGCGATCGGTACAACCAATGTGCCGGCCGCGGTTCTGTTCGTGGGATACCTCGTCGCTGCGCTCTTCCTGCTCGCCGGAACCCTCCCTGGGCTGTCCGTCGGAACCATCGTTCTGATTCCCGTCGGATTGGTGCTCAACATTCTCTTGGGTCAGTTCGTCGGAAGCTCGTTGGTTCCTCTGTACCTCGACTCGATGGGTACGATTCTCATCGCTTTCCTCGCGGGTCGCAGCGCGGGAGTCGCGACGGGAATTCTCGGAAACCTCGTGTGGTCCCTGTTCAACCCGACCCTCTTGCCTTTTGCCGCGGTCGCGGCGGTTGTCGGATTCTGCGCCGGGACGGCAGGGCGTTGGGGAGCCGTGCGAAGGATCTGGTCCGCCCCGATCTTCGGATTCGTCGCCGGCTTGATCAGCGCGACGATCTCGGCGCCCATAGCCGCATTCGTCTACGGGGGAACATCCGGCGCGGCCACCGGGGCCATCGTGACGGCCTTCCGAGCCTACGGAGACTCGATCCTTCAGGCGACGACCAAGCAAGCGCTCGTGACCGACCCTGGCGACAAGGCGATTTCCTTCTTGGTCGTGGCACTTTTGATCTGTGCGCTGCCCCAGCGCACCGTCCGGAGGATTTCTGAGACGCGTTGACACAGCTGCATCCCTTCACGGTTCTTACCGTAGGTCTGGCCGTCGTCCTGGTCTCGACGGGCATCGGTGGTCTCTGGCCCGCTGGGCTCGTGGCTTTCTTATGCCTTGCATTGGCTTTGTTCCATCACCGTGGCCGCGCGTGGCTCGGCGGCGCGGTGGGAATCATGGTCCCTCTGGCAGTATCGCAGCTCATGGTGCACGCATTGTTCGACACCACCGGACTCACCGTTCTCTGGAACTGGGGATGGGTGCGTCTAACCGCTGAAGGCATCCGGACCGCGGGCGACTATGCGTTGAGACTCGTTCCGATTGTCGGTGTGGGTGTGCTGTGCCTCGTCGTCGTGGACCGAATGCGCCTCGTGGCCGCGATCGACGAGTCGAGAGTTCCGCGCACTATCGGATACGTGGTGATAGCGACCCTGAATATGGGTCCCCACCTGGCCGGACGCTCGCGGCTTATCGGACAGGCGCAGGCTGTACGGGGTCTCGACCTGGGCCGATTTCCGCTCTCGTGGGTGCGGAGAGTCAGGCATCAGACTGTTCCGCTCGTATCCTCCGCCGTGTACGAAGCAACGGAGCGTTCCGTGCACCTCCAGGCTCGCGGATTCCCCGGTCACGGCCCCGCCCGCGTCCCGAGGTATCGGGAGGTCCCTGACTCCCGAGGCCAAGCTGTACTTCGTCGGACAGTATTAGCAGCCTCGATCGTGGCAACGGCGGTGATCGTGTGGCCCTTCTGAACCTCGGGATCGAATCCTTCCACCACGATGAGCGCGTGGACCTTCAGAACCCCCTGCTGTGCGATGTCCACGTCGAGCTCAACCCTGGCGAGGTTCTCGCCGTAACTGGCGGGTCCGGCGTCGGGAAGTCCACATTGGGGCAGATCATGGCCGGAATCTTCCCCAGCAACGGAGGGCAGATGCGAGGATTCATCGAATTCGGGGATCAGCGTGTGGACTACCGCCCGGAAGACCGTCCTCAGACCGATCTGTCCGAATGGTCCCGGTGTGCGGCCTACCTGCCTCAGGACGCCCGGTCCTATCTCTCGGCCGCAAGAGCGACGGTCGAGGAGGAGATCGCCTTCGGCCTGGAATATCGCGGAATGACGAGGGATGAGCAGAGGTACGAGGTGGCACGGGTCGTCGGGACCTTGGGTTTGAGTGGGATTCTCGACCGGGACCCGATGGAGCTCTCGGGAGGGCAAGAGCGATTGGTGGCCTTGGCCTGCGTTCTGGTGCTGCGGCCAGCCATCGTGATCCTCGATGAGCCAGGTGCAGGACTCGACCCGGAAACCACGATGTCAGTGAGGGAGAGCATCGACGCATTGGCGGCTGACGGCATGGGCATCGTGCTCCTAGCCGGATATGACGAACCGTTCCTCGACAGGGCTACCCACAGACTGGATCTGGGGGAGAGCCCGACGGGATTCGTACCCCGTCCTCGTGCTTGCTCTGTATCACCGGCCGAGGGGCCAGAAACCGGGAGTCCAGGCCTCGAACTGCGAGGGGTGGATGCGTACCGACCCGGCAGCGACGTGCCCGTGGTCCAGAACCTCAGCCTCAGCGTGGCCCTGGGGGAGTGTGTCGCAGTCACCGGACCGAATGGTGCCGGCAAAACCACGATGCTGCGGGCGATCATGGGACTTGAACGCTCAACGGGGCGGATCGAGGCCCGAGGGCAACCGGTTCCGAACAAGCCCGCGGAAGCGGCGCGCGATATCTCCATCATGCTGCAGAACCCGACGGATCAGTTGAGCGAACGTACGGTCTATGCCCAAGTGCTCGCCGGGGCCCAGAGCCATCTGGCTGCGGACCAAGCTGTCGTCGACTGTGGTCTGGGTTTCCAATGCGACGAGCACCCCCTGGAGCTGTGCGCCTCCCAACGGCGCCTGCTTTCCTTGGCCGCCGTCATTGCACGTCAAACGCCTGTTCTCCTCCTGGACGAACCCACGGTGTCTCTCGATGCGGTCGGACGCTCCATCCTCGAGCGGCACATTCGCCGGCGCGTTTCTTGGGGCGCCGCGGTTCTTGTGGTGACACACGATGAAGCTTTCGCCGATACGGTTGCCCAGCGGGTGATCCGTCTGGAATCCGCCCGGTGACGCCCGTCGTCACAGTACCGAGCCCTGTATTCCAGCATTCAAGACAGCCCATCTCAACAATTGGCGTGAGTATAACCGGGAGTAGTCTGGACGGAGCATCAGACGTTCAAGGAGGATATATGCCTGACCTGCGTTCCAGAACATCCACGCACGGGCGGAACATGGCTGGGGCCCGCGCGCTGTGGCGTGCGACGGGAATGAAGAAGGAAGATTTCGGCAAGCCGATCGTCGCGATCGCCAACTCCTTCACGCAGTTCGTTCCGGGACACGTCCATCTGAAAAATATGGGTTCTCTCGTGGCGGGCGCAGTGGAAGAGGCCGGCGGCGTCGCCAAGGAATTCAACACGATCGCCGTCGACGACGGCATCGCGATGGGGCACGACGGCATGCTCTACTCCTTGCCATCCCGCGACATCATCGCCGATTCGGTCGAATACATGGTCAACGCCCACCGGGCCGACGCTCTCGTGTGCATTTCCAACTGTGACAAGATCACTCCCGGGATGCTCATGGCCGCCATGCGCCTGAATATCCCCGTGGTATTCGTCTCCGGCGGACCCATGGAGTCCGGCAACGCGGTCGAGGGCGTCATCGAGCACCGCATCGACCTGGTCGACGCCATGGCATACGCGGTGGACGAATCTGTGACCGACGATCAGCTCGGCATGATCGAGGAAAACGCCTGCCCGACGTGCGGCTCTTGCTCCGGCATGTTCACGGCCAACTCGATGAACTGCCTGACGGAGGCCTTGGGGCTCTCATTGCCCGGCAACGGGACCACGTTGGCGACCCAGATTGCCCGCAAGGACCTGTTCCTCAATGCCGGTCGCACCGTCGTCGAACTGGCCAAGAAATACTACGAGGAGGACGACGAATCCGTCCTTCCCCGCAATATCGCGTCCAAGAACGCCTTCGCGAATGCGATGGCCCTCGACATCGCCATGGGCGGTTCTACCAACACGGTTCTGCACATCCTTGCCGCTGCGCAGGAGGCCGAGGTGGACTTCAAGCTCAAGGACATCGACGAGCTCTCTCGGCACGTCCCGTGCTTGGCCAAGGTTGCCCCCAACTCGACGAAATTCCATATCGAGCACGTCCACAAGGCCGGCGGTATCCCCGCAATCCTGGGTGAGTTGGATCGGGCGGGGCTGTTCCGGCACGATGGCGTGCGCACCGTGCACGCCGAGTCGGTGGACGATTGGCTCAACGAGTGGGACATACGCCGCGATTCGGCCTCGGAACGCGCCCGTGAACTGTTCCTCGCCGCGCCGGGGGGAGTGCGCACGACGCAGGCATTCTCGACGGCCAACAAATTCGAGGAACTGGATACGGATCCGGAATTCGGTTGTATCCACTCGGTCGAGCACGCCTACACCAAGGACGGGGGTCTGGCTATCCTCTTCGGCAATATCGCCGAGGACGGAGCGGTCATCAAGACCGCGGGAATCGACGAGAGCCTGTTCCACTTCCGGGGCAAGGCCTTTGTCGTCGAGTCCCAGGACGAAGCCGTGTTCGAGATCCTATCCAAGCACGTCGAACCCGGCGACATCGTGGTGATCCAATACGAAGGGCCCAAGGGCGGCCCCGGGATGCAGGAAATGCTGTACCCAACCTCTTACCTCAAGGGTCTTGGCCTCGGCAAGGAATGCGCCCTCATCACGGACGGTCGTTTCTCCGGCGGCACTTCGGGTATCTCGATCGGTCATATCTCGCCCGAGGCCGCAGCCGGAGGAGCCGTGGGCCTGATCGAACACGGCGACGAGATTGAGATCGACGTCGCCAACCGTCTCCTGCAGGTGCACGTCTCCGACGAGGAGCTGGCCAGGCGTCGAGAGGCCCGTGGTCCTCTGCCCTGGAAGCCGACCAAACCCCGTGAGCGTCAGGTCTCCACGGCTCTGCGCGCGTACGCTTCTATGGTGACCAGCGCGGACAAGGGTGCTGTTCGCGTCGTTCCGGAGTAAGCTTCCGCGAGGCAGGTCCCGCAAGGGACCGCACCTCCCTTGTCGTGCATCTTCTGTTGTCCACGGGGCGTGTTGCCCCGTGGACAACTTTCGTTGTGGCCGGGGTTACAGATGCGTCGACGTTTCGGTAAGATACCGTGCAGACTCTACGGACCAAGGGGAGGTTCGTGACCGACGTAGTGGGAGGAACCCCCATGGCATCACCTGGTTCAGACTCGTCGGCGGCGAGTCGTTCACCCGAGGCCGCACAGAATCAATTCGAGGCGGAACAAGAAGGCTTCAAAAAGGGTTTGAGCCCTCGTCAGCTACAAATGATCGCGATCGGTGGCTCGATCGGAACGGGACTGTTCCTGGGGACGGGTGGGCGGCTCCAAAGCGCCGGACCAACCCTGTTCATCCTGTACGCCGTGGCCGGATTCTTCGGCTATCTCATCCTCCGGCAACTGGGCGAGCTCGTGGTGCATCGCCCTTCCTCCGGGTCGTTCGTGTCCTATTGCCGCGAGTTCTTCGGGGAGAAGTCCGCATACTTCACCGGATGGATGTATTGGCTCAGTTGGGCCACGACCACGATCGTGGACGCGACGGCCATGGCGATCTACGTGAAATGGTTTGGGCAGTACATCTCCTTCATCAATGCGGTCCCCCAGTGGGCTCTGGCATTCCTGGTGATCGCCGCGGTGACGGTCATGAACCTCATCTCCGTCAAGGTCTTCGGCGAGATGGAGTTCTGGTTCGCGATCATCAAGGTCAGCGCGCTCGTGATCTTCATGATCGTCGGCATCCTGTTCGTGATCTTCGGATCCCCGTCGGGGGATCCCACCGGATTCACGCTGATTTCGGAATCCGGCGGAATGCTGCCCAATGGTTTGCTGCCCGCGCTCGTCGTCTCGCAGGGTGTCGTCTTTGCGTACTCCGGTATTGAGCTTGTGGGCACAGCATCGGGCGAGACCCAGGAGCCCGACCGGGTCATTCCGCGCGCGATCAACTCCGTGATCCTCCGCATCGCCGTTTTCTACGTCGGCTCGGTCCTGCTTCTCTGCCTCCTGCTGCCGTATACGCAGTACAGCGACGACGAATCGCCGTTCGTGACATTCTTCGCCTCGATCGGGGTGGATGCTGCGGGGCCCATCATGCAACTTGTGGTGATCACCGCGGCCCTGTCCTCGCTCAATGCCGGGCTGTACTCGACGGGCCGAATCGTCCACTCGATGGCGATGGCCGGTTCGGCCCCACGCTTTGCCCAGAAGCTCACCAAGGGCGGTGTCCCGTTCGTGGGTATTCTGTTGACCACGGGTGTCGGCATGCTGGGCGTGATCCTGAACTACCTCGTCCCTGAGGCGGCATTCGAGATCGTGTTGAACATGTCAGCGGTCGGAATCATCGTTGGTTGGGCCGCGATTACTTTGCCGCATCAGAAATTCGTGGCCCTGGCCAAAAAGGGCCTCTACCAGCGACCGAAATATCGGGCCCCGCTGGCCCCTTTCACCAACTGGATCACGATGCTGTTTCTGGCGGCCGTGATGGTGCTAATCGCTTTCGACTACCCGGTGGGTACCTACACCCTTGCGTCCATGGTGGTTATCATTCCGCTGCTGATCATCGGATGGTTCCTGGTCCGTCGTCGGGTCATGGAAGTCGCCGCACAGCGCGAGGGGTACACCGGTCAGTTCCCGGTGGTTGCTCAGTGGCCGACGACCGAGGACAAGGACGCTCCGTTCGACCACGGCAAGTCCAACACGACCATCCATCTCGACGACGAATAACGGGTTTTCCCTGACAACCGAGGACCTGAGGGGTCGGTGGATGCAGCACTGCGGGCGCATTTCCGGGTAAGCTACGGCCTTGAGCCGATCGAGTGAGGTAGGGCACATGGTGTCGCTATGGGGCCTCCCGGTCGGTGATGTTTCGAGTCGAGCGTCCCTCCTTGACTCCCCTCGCTAGGGGAGCGATGGAGTGGATGCTCCCTGAACCAAAGGGTTAGTCAATGTCATCGACATTTTCTTCGGGGGGCCCGTCGGGCAAGGCCCACGGAAAATCCAATCAATTCATGGCCGCGGAGGATGCCGGCCTGCGGAAAGGACTAGGGGCGCGCCAGCTCCAGATGATTGCGATCGGCGGTGCCATCGGCACCGGCCTGTTTCTCGGCGCCGGTGGCCGTCTCGCCTCCGCGGGTCCTTCCCTCTTCATCATTTACGGTGTCTGCGGTTTCTTCGGGTACCTGATGTTGCGTTCACTGGGCGAGCTGGTCTGTCACCGGCCGTCGTCCGGGTCATTCGTCTCCTATACGCGCGAGTTCTACGGGGAAAAGGCCGCGTACGTCTCCGGCTGGCTGTACTGGCTCAACTGGGCCATGACCGCCATCGCGGATGCGACGGCCATCGCGATCTACGTCCGATGGTTCGGTCGGTACAGCGAGGCCATTGCGAGCATTCCCCAATGGGTTTCCGCTCTTGCCGTTGTCGCGATCGTTGTGGGAGCCAACCTGATCTCCGTCAAGGTCTTCGGGGAAATGGAATTCTGGTTCTCGCTCATCAAGGTCGGCACGCTCGTCCTGTTCCTGGTGCTCGGCATCATCTTCGTGGTCTTCGGGTCGCCGACTGGACAGCCTACGGGTATTTCTCTCATCACGGATCATGGGGGTCTGTTCCCCTCCGGTGGCATGGCCGCGCTTGTGGTGATTCAGGGCGTGGTGTTCGCCTACGCGGGTATTGAGCTCGTGGGAACCACGTCCGGCGAAACCAAGGATCCGGAGAAGGTTATTCCCAGGGCCATCAACACGGTCATTCTCCGCATTGCGGTCTTCTACGTCGGCTCCGTTCTGCTCCTGTGCATGCTGATGCCGTACACCGCGTACAGCGAGGGCGAATCACCCTTCGTTACTTTCTTCTCCTCGATCGGCGTCGATGCCGCCGGGCCCATCGTGCAGCTCGTCGTCATTACGGCGGCTCTGTCCTCGCTCAATGCTGGCTTGTACTCGACGGGTCGGATCCTGCACTCCATGGCGATGGCCGGTTCGGGACCTCGATTCGCCGCCAAGTTGAACGCATCGGGTGTTCCCTTCGGAGGAATCCTCCTGACCGCGGTTGTTTCACTGCTGGGTGTCGTGCTGAACTACCTCGTGCCGTCGCAGGCCTTCGAAATCGTGCTCAATATTTCCGCTATCGGGACGATGGCCTCATGGGCGGCTATCACTCTGTCGCACCAGAAGTTCGTCCGCCTGTCGAAGCAGGGGCTCTACACCAGGCCCCGGTACAGGGCGCCGTTCGCACCGGTGACCAACTGGTTGACGGTCGCATTCCTGGTTTCGGTCGTCATTCTCATGGCCCTGGACTACCCCGTGGGGACGCTGACCCTGGGGTCCATGCTGATCGTAGTCCCTCTCCTCATCGTAGGGTGGTTCGCCGTCCGGAAACGCGTCATGGAGCTGGCGGCCCAAAGAGAAGGTGTCACCGGCGCCTATCCCATAGTTGCGGCACGGCAGGCGGTTGACGCGCAGCAACGGCACGAGGCCCAGAAGGCCAGAACCGTGATCGCTCCGGACATCTACGCCGGAAACGCTGACAACAAGGAGTAGACCGAACGTCCGCTCTTGTCTCAGTGATGATATGTGGACGACGGCGATCCGGAGTGGGCCCGCTCATCCGACCATCGGGTGAGCGGGCGCATCCGCGAGGTGCAACAAAGGTGCCGGTTGCGCCGAAGCCTCGGAGGGATGCTCGTATCGATGAGGACGGGCTACCTGACCACCGAGCTCAACAGCAGACTCGTCTCGCTGTTTACGACTCCGGATATGCCGCGGATGCTCTTGAGGACGGCGTCGAAATCCTGAAGATCCACGCACTGCAATTCGGCCACGAGATCCCACCCTCCGTTGGTCGTGTGGAGCGCCAGAATCTCGGGGAGCCCACGCAACTCGTCGATCACGTGATCCGTGGTTCTGCCTTCGACTTCGATCAGAGATATGGCGCGGACCTGCGAAGCCTCTGCATAGTCTCGGACACGCACGCTGAACCCCACGATGATTCCCCGGGCGGTCAGCGAATCAATGCGTTTGGTGACCGTCGCCCGGGAGACGTCGAGTTCCTGAGCCAGCGCTGCAATGGAGGCACGGCCGTCCTTGCGCAAGGCCGCGATGAGTCGTCGATCCAGATCTGAAGTCTTCGCCATATCCATAATGCTAATCCGTATCGAACAATCTGAATACCTGAGGGGCATTCTGGATGAATTGAGACCATTTCGGTTCAATAGTGTGAATACTAGGCTCATGGTGAATCCAGAACTCGTCAGGAGGAGGAAAAACATGACGCAATTCGTCGATGTTCAGAACATGGCGCGGTGGATCCAGCGCGACGGTGTGGAGGCCATCATCGAGAAAATGATCGGCTACCTTGAGCATGATTTTGGTCGCTGGGCCAAATTCGACAAGACCCCTCGGATCGCGAGCCACACCCCTTTCGGCGTGATCGAGCTCATGCCCACCTCCGATGGCGAGTTGTACTCCTTCAAGTACGTCAACGGCCACCCTTCTAATCCCGCTCGCGGTTTCCAAACCGTCACGGCCTTCGGCGTGCTGGCCGACGTCGACAACGGCTACCCGACGTTTTTGGCCGAAATGACCCTGTTGACGGCGTTGCGGACCGCGGCGACGTCGGCCATGACCGCCCGAAAGCTGGCTCGTCCCGACTCCAAGAGAATGGCTCTGGTGGGGGCGGGCTCGCAGTCGGAGTTCCAGTCACTCGGGTTCCGCGCGGCGTTGGGCATTGAGGACCTCACGGTCTACGACGTCGACCCCAAAGCGGTCGAGAAGCTGCGGCGCAACCTCGAGCCGCTGGGCTTCCGCATTACGGCGGCCGACTCCGTAGATGAAGCGGTGGCCGACGCCGACATTGTCACGACCTGCACCGCGGACAAGGCGCAGAACACCATCCTGGCCACCCGGCATGTCCGCCCCGGAATGCACCTGAATGCTGTGGGCGGCGACTGCCCCGGCAAGACCGAGCTGGAGGCGGCCATCCTCGACCGGGGCAAGGTGTTCGTGGAGTTCACTCCGCAGACTCGAGTCGAGGGAGAAATCCAGCAGATGGACCCCGATTTCCCCGTGACCGAGTTCTGGCAGGTCCTCAACGGTGAGGCGGAAGGTCGGACATCGGAAGAAGACATCACGATCTTCGACTCGGTCGGATTTGCGATCAACGATTTCTCGGCGCTCCGCTGCGTCCGGGACGCTACGGCCGATTCGCCGTTGCAAACCTATATTGACATGGTCGCGGATCCCGATGACCCCAAGGACCTCTTTTCGCTCGTCAATGCGCTAAAGCCCGTGGGATAAGGGCCCACCCTTCTCGGTCCTCGAAAGACCGTGTCGCGCGCAGTGTGGTGTGCGGCACGGTCCTTCATATTTGTGGGTAACATATTCGACACATCGAGCCGATAATGTATCGGACTAACTCGCACACTTACGAGGTTTCCTAAGAGAAGGTAACTAACCCATGTCATCCAAAGCATCCCGCGCGGAGGTCGAGCCTCAGAGCCACGGCACCGGGCAAACATTCAATGATGAGCAGGCGGGGTTTCACAAGGGACTGGGCCCCCGTCAGCTTCAGATGATCGCTATCGGCGGAGCCATCGGTACCGGTCTCTTCCTGGGGGCCGGAGGACGCCTCCACAGCGCGGGCCCCTCACTGTTCATTGTCTACGCAATTTGCGGATTCATGGGCTACCTGATTCTGCGCAGCCTCGGTGAACTCGTGGTCCATCGGCCCTCTTCAGGATCCTTCGTCTCCTACTCGCGCGAATTCTTCGGCGAGAAGGCCGCGTACTTCTCCGGCTGGATGTATTGGCTCTTCTGGGCGACCACGGCGGTGGTGGACGCGACCGCGATCGCTATTTACGTGCGCTGGTTCGGGCAATACTTCGACTTTTTCGGGGCGATTCCTCAGTGGGTCATCGCTTTCCTCGTGGTGGTGATCGTGGTCGCAATGAACCTGATCTCCGTGAAGGTCTTTGGCGAGATGGAATTCTGGTTCTCCCTGATCAAAGTCGTCGCCCTGCTGATCTTCCTGGTGGTGGGCATCATCTTCGTGATCGTGGGTACGCCGAACGGTAACCCCACGGGCTTCCAGCTCATGTCCGATAACGACGGAATCTTTCCGAACGGATTGATGCCGGCGTTGATCATCACCCAGGGTGTCGTCTTCGCCTACGCAGGCATCGAGCTCGTGGGCACGACATCCGGCGAGACCAAGAACGCGGAAAAGATTATCCCCAAGGCCATCAACACCGTGATTTTGCGTATCGCAGTCTTCTACGTCGGTTCCGTTCTCCTGCTCTGCCTGTTGCTGCCGTACACAGCTTTCAGCGAGACAGAGAGCCCCTTCGTCACGTTCTTCTCCTCGATCGGGGTTGACGCTGCCGGGCCGATCATGCAGCTCGTGGTGATCACGGCCGCACTCTCGTCCCTCAACGCCGGCCTGTACTCGACTGGTCGCATCATGCATTCGATGGCGATGGCCGGTTCTGCGCCCAAATTCGCGCAGAATCTGACGCGTTCAGGCGTTCCCTACGGCGGCATTTTCCTGACCGCAATCGTTGCTTTGCTCGGTGTGGTGCTCAACTACTTCGTCCCGGAAAGCGCCTTCGAGATCGTGCTGAATTTCGCCTCGATCGGCATCATGAGCGCTTGGTTGACCATTACCATCTGCCACATGAAGTTCGTCTCCCTGACCAAAAAGGGACTGTACCGGCGACCGGATTATCGCGCCCCCCTGAGCCCGTACAGCAACTGGCTGGTCCTGTTGTTCATGGCCGGAGTCGTGGTTCTGATCGCTATGGACTATCCGGTGGGCACGTACACGCTCGGATCCATGGTGATCGTTATTCCGGCCCTCATCATCGGGTGGTTCGCGGTTCGCGGGCGGGTTCTCGAAATTGCGGCCGAGCGCGAAGGAGTCACGGGTCTGCATCCCGTCGTGGCCCAGCGCCCCGCGGCGAAAGGGCGGAACAAGTCCTAGTCCGTAGCTGGCCGCAGCGCAATGGCCCCGTGGCGTGTTCACGGGGCCTTCGCTGTTCGAGCACCGGTCTCGTGGGGCCTGGGGTTCTAGGCGCGGGCTAAGATTGCATCATGCGTAATGTCAGCCTCCGGTCCTCCCGTCTTGCCCTCGATGCGCCGTGTGCCAACGACGTCGCCGCCATGGTCGACGCATGCCGGGATCCGGAGATTCCTCGGTGGACCGGATCGGTTCCCGATTCCTATGAAGAAGACGACGCCCTCGAATACATCGAGGGCGTCGTCGCTCCCGGGTGGAAATCAGGAAGCGTATTGACTTGGGCTTTCCATATCAGGGATGAGGTCGATGGGCCGGACACGGGGACGCTGGTCCAGGTTCCGCGCGACGCCGCCGATCAGGTTCCGGGAGAGGGTGAGAACGTCGGACTCTTCGCGGGACTGGTGTCACTGTCCATGACAAGTTCCCGGACGGCCAGTATGGGAGTGTGGGCGGCGCGGGATGCCAGGGGAGGAGGCTTTACCGCGGAGGCGTGTGAGCTGGTTCTGGATTTCGCTTTCGGCTCGCCGGCTCCCCAGGATCCGAAAGATCTGCCCTCCGGTTTGGGCTTGAGCCGGGTCGAATGGCGAGCCATGGTCGGAAACATTCCTTCGGCCCGGCTGGCCCAGCGGCTCGGATTCTCTTACGAGGGCCTGTCGCGCCGGGCCCTGACCACCGTCAACGGAAGATTGCTCGATGTGTGGATCGCCGGATTGCTCACGGAAGACCCCCGAGGTCCGGTGCGCTGGCCCGAACATATTTTCGAAAAGTAACTAAAGCATTTCGAACACAGCCTGAGTATTTTCGCTTCCGGATCGCATTGGTGAACATAATTGTGCAGGTAGGACACCGGTATTTCATGCACTGACCTTAATGTGTAGTCACGCTTTGATTTCGAAACTAGATTTCTTGTATCAAAACGTGACTATTTCTATATAAAATCAGTGTGCCTCGGTGTCGACGAATGACTCCTGGGCACTTTATTTCATCGTCACTCGTCAGTACTGCGAATGGAGCCCTCCATGGGTCTATCTATGCCTACTCAGTCTCTTTTTGGCCAGTCCGCCGGCCGCAAATACACGCCGCGACATGCGGGGCGGCGTCAGTCCTTGGTGCAGAGCGTTGCCCACGGCAGGGCGGCTCGCGTAGCCGTTGCGGCATCCGCGTTGGCCGCCACGGCACTGACCGGGTCACAGGTTCAGGCTCCAGCAGCGAGCCAGGCGGCGCAACAGGATATCGTGCAGGTCAGCCAGGGCCAGCGAATGGCCGATACCCAGCGCCTTCTGGACGGAATCAATGCTTACCGCAGGGCCCATGGCCTGAACCCGGTCAAATTCTCCGCCCGCCTGACGCAGATCGAACAGCAGCATTCGGACGACCAGATCACCGCCGAGTCTTTCTACCACACGAATAATTTCCTGACCGACTCACGGGCTGGGCGATACTCGCATGCCAATGAGGTCATCGCTCTGACCTACCAGCGAGACGTTATGCAATTGCTCGCGTGGTGGAAAACGTCGCCTGCGCACAGTGCGGCCCTGCTCAACCCAGGAGCTCAGGTGGTCGGTATCGCACTGACCTATGCGGACGGCAGCCTCTCCCGCACGGGTCAACCGTGGAGTCTTCTCGGCACGGTTAACCTCTACGGATACGCCAACGGCGGGGCTCCCGAGGATGCTTTGACCACGGTCAGTGGCGCCGGTTATCAACCCCAGACGTCCGGCGCATACAGCACCTACGGTGCCGTCGGCTCGGCCTACTACGGCAATGGGGGACCGGCGGCTTTCGGCAAACCGACCATGAACGAAAGCGATGCGACCGGTGGCCGGTACCAAATCTTCCAGGACGGCCGCGGCCGCCGTCACAAGTTCTTGTGGACCCCGCAAACCGGTGCGCACTACGTCAAAGAGTACGGGGCGATAGGTGCCTCGTGGTCACGGCACGACTACGAAAGGGGATTCGGATTCCCCACGAGCAATGAGTATCACTATGGGAACGAGATGAGACAGAACTTCTCGAATGGATATGTCCTGGGCTGGAACATCGCCGACGGGGTCGTGCGCGTCTACCGCTGAGGGGCATCCACAACATAGAGTTGGTTGGTGACCTCGACGAAACCTGGACCCCAGCTGACCCGTGCCGTTTTGTTCCTGATGTGCCTGGCCACCGGCCTGTGCGCTGGGGGCAACTACTTCAACCAGCCTCTGCTCGAAGAGATCTCGCAGGCGTTGGGCGTCAGCAGTTCTACCGCGGCGACGTCGGTGACGGTGGCCCAGGTTTCCTACGCCGTCGGACTGGTCTTCCTGACCCCTCTCGGTGACCTTTTCGAGCGTCGGAAGCTGACGGTCGGCCTCATTGGGCTGACGGCGGTCGGGCAACTGGTCGCGGGTTTTGCGCCCGCTTTCGGCGTCTTCATGATCGGTATCGCGGTTGCCGGTCTGTTCTCTGTCGCGGCCCAGATACTGGTTCCGTATGCTGCGATCCTGGCCGAACCGGGCAAAGGCGGCAAGGCCGTTGGCACCGTGATGTCCGGGCTACTCGCCGGGGTTCTGATAGCCCGTGCAGTTGCGGGGATCCTGTCCGATATCGGCGGGTGGACCTTGATTTATCACGTGGCCGCTGTCCTCATGATTCTCGTGGGTATCGGCCTGTGGAGAGTCCTCCCACCGTCGTATCCCGAGAATCCGCCGAGCTACCTCGGACTGTTCACGTCGATGGCAAGGCTCATCCGGCGCCATCCCCGGTTGCGAACCCGGTCCCTCATCTCCGGGATTTCCTTTGCCTCGATGAGCGCTGTCTTCGCGACGACGACGCTCCTCCTGGCTGACGACCCCTTCCGGCTGAGCCCCACGGCCATCGGTCTGGTGGGCCTCACGGGCTTGGCGGGTGCGCTCATGGCCAGTGTCGCCGGAGGCATGGTGGACCGGGGCCTCGGCCGCCGAGCGACCGTCCTGGGGTTGATTGCACTGGCCCTCGGCTGGGGAGCCTTCATTCTGGGCGGACACAGTGTGTTGTGGTTCTGCGTCGGTATGGTCCTCACGGATGTCGGCGTGCAGTTGGTGCACATCATCTCCATGAACACCGTCTATACCCTTGATGCGTCCGCGCGTGCCCGGCTGAACTCGGTGTACATGACCATGTATTTCGTCGGGGCCGCGGTGGGGTCTGCGGTCGGTGTCTGGGCCTGGAATACGGGTCACTGGGCCGGGGTCTGCATTGCGGGGCTCGTGATGACTGCCTTGTGTGTGCTCGTCTGGTTGCGTGACGTGCAACTGGAGAACCGCCAAGCCGGTTCTGAACCCGAGGGCCTTGAAAAGTGATGCTACTTATATAGCCTTGTGACCTATATCTAAAAATTTAGTTTAAGGTCCATCATGAAAAAATTGAACCACTTGTGTGGGTTCGCGGGTTTCGGGGCAATCGGTGTCTTGGTCCTCGTGGGCTGCGGAATGGGCGGGTCGAGCAGTTCCGACGAATCGAGTCAGAAGACATCTATCTGTATGGAAGATGCGTCGGACAAGACGTCACTGGATTCGGCTCCCAAGACCGACTGGAAAAACAGCTTGAACGGTCTCAAGGTCCCCTCTTCCAAAGAATTCGGACCGGAGAAAGTCGGCGACGACAAAGTCCCTTCCTGTTTTCAGCACTCTCCCGAAGGCGCCCTCTTTGCAGCGACGAATTACAGTCTTCCGGTCATCGCCCAGGACTATGGGGTGATGTCCAAGATCATCCGTGAGCAGGCGCTGGACAACGACGCGCGGAACCAGGTGGCCAAGAAATTCGAGGATCAGAATTCCTCGGCCTCGGCATCCAGCGAGGCTGGGGACTTTCAGGTCGCCGGCTTCAGGATAGAAAACTATGCCGAAGACAAGGCCACCGTGAAAATCCTCGTTTCCATCTATGGCGGTGCCGGATACGGAGAACTGACATTTACGGTCCAGTGGGACAATGACGACTGGCGTTTCGACGCGGATGCGGATACGGAGGATATTTCCTTCAGGCAGGTTCAGGGCCCCGACGGATACACCGAATGGGGTCCGGATGAACAGGGAGGATCCTCGGGCCCTCAGGGCTCCTGATCTGGTGCGATGCTGATCCCAACGGATCGTCCGGAAAAGGCCGACATTCGCCGAGGCCTACAACCTCGGTCCATGTCGGCCCATGTGTGCGGTTACGCCGTCCGCTGGCGCTTCGAGGAGATGACCCCCGTATTGAATCCAGCCAAATGAAGACCACCGTGGAATCGTGCGTGCTCAATCTTGATGCACCGATCCATCACGACATTGAGCCCGGCCTTTTCGGCGATGGCTGCGGCTTCTTCGTTCCACGAGCCGAGCTGCAGCCACAAGGTCTTGGCCCCCACTCTGACGGCTTCTTCGGCTACTCCCGGGAGGTCGTCGTGTCGGCGGAAGACATCGACGACGTCCGGCACCTCGGGGAGATCTTCGAGCGATGCGTAGACTTCCTGACCGAGAACCTTCTTCCCCTTCTCTGCGAGGATCGGGTTGATGAAATAAACACGGTAAGGAGAGCTGGACAGCAGATAAGTCGAGACGAAATACGAGGCTCGCGCCGGCTTGTCTGACATCCCCACGATCGCGACGGACTTCGTGTTGTGAAGAATGTTGAGCCGTTCGGGGGCGCTAGGGCCGAGCCAGGTGCGTTCGGTTGCGACGGGCTGGTTGGTCATTGTTCAGAGACCTTTCTGTGCGGCGGACTCTCGGGTCAGACCTGTTGCTGAGGTCAGTGCTTGATCCAGGTCCCACAGAATGTCTTCCGGATCTTCCAGGCCGACCGAGATTCGGATCAGGTCTTCGGCCACTCCTCCGGCAAGAAGCTGCTCGGCGGAGAGCTGCTGGTGTGTCGTGGTCGCTGGATGAAGCACGAGGGTTCGGGCGTCGCCGATGTTGGCCAGGTGGCTCGCGAGCTGGAGGTTCTCGATGAAACGACCGCCAACTTCGCGGCCCGACAGGCCGTTGGCCTCCGCCACTCCGAAGCTGAATACGGAGCCAACGCCAAGAGGCAGGTACTTCCGTCCGCGCTCGTAATGCTGATGTTCGGGCAGGCCCGCGTAGTTGACGTAGGCAATGCGCGGGTCGGCGTCGAGCCACTCGACGACCTGTTGGGCATTGGCCAGGTGCGCGTCCATGCGCTGGGGGAGCGTCTCGATGCCTTGGATGAGCTGGAATGCCGACTGCGGGGCCAGTGAAGGTCCGATGTCGCGCAACTGTTCCGAACGAAGCTTGGTGAGGAACCCGTATTCGCCGAAGTTCCCCCACCACGAAATGTCGTTGTAGGACGGGATGGGCTCGGTCATCGAGGGAAAGTTTCCGTTGCCCCAGTCGAATCGCCCGGACTCGACCACCACGCCGCCCAGGGTTGTGCCGTGGCCCCCAATGAATTTGGTGGCCGAATGGATCACGATGTCGGCGCCGTGTTCGATCGGGCGGACAAGGTAAGGAGTTGAAATTGTCGCGTCGACCACGAGCGGGATCCCGGCCTCATGGGCCACCTGGGCAAGTCCTTCGAGATCCGCGACCTGACATGCGGGATTGGAGACCGCCTCGGTGTAGATGGCCTTGGTGTTTTCCTGGAGCGCATCCTTGAAGGCTTGCGGGTCCATCGAATCGATGAATGTGGTCTCGACGCCGAATCGTCGCAGGGTCACATCCAGCTGGGTCACCGTGCCGCCATAGAGCTGCGCCGAGGAGACGATGTGGTCCCCGGCCCGGGTCAGGGCCGCGAAGGTGATGAACTCGGCCGCCATGCCCGAGGCCGTCGCGACGGCGCCGATGCCTCCTTCGAGAGACGCGACCCGTTCTTCGAAGGCCGCAACCGTGGGATTGCCGAGCCGAGAATAGATGTTGCCGTATTTCTGCAGAGCGAAGAGATTCGCGGCGTCGTCCGAATCCTTGAAAACGAAGGACGTGGATTGGTAGATCGGAACTGCTCGTGCACCGTGCTCGGCGTCGGGGGTTCCCCCGGCATGGAGTGCGCGGGTTCGGAATCCGAAAGTGTGTTCGGCCATGCTGATCCTCTTCGACGGTCGATGCTCGCAGTGAAGCGCTTGGGTCTCATCGTCCGCGCCAGGGTGGCCTGCCTGCAACTGTTTCGATTGTTTCAGGACTTATTCCGTATGTGACGGCGCGCCATGACGAGCGCGGAATACCGGGAGATTGAACGCCAGAATGCTGGCTTTCCGGCCTGACCAGGCCAATTGCAGTTTCCGCAAATAGTTGGATTTCATCAGCACCCTGATTACTCTTGGACAAAGCGTCGGTACTCACTGACTGCGTCAGTCATCACACTAGGAACACCATGAGCGATTTTCTTCGCCAACGGTGGGGGCAGATTCTGTTCTCGAGTTGGCAACACATGAGCCTCGTGGTGCAGTGCCTTGTGCTCGCAACGGTCATCGCGATCGTTCTGGCCGCGCTGTGCTATCGAAGCCGAGCGCTGACCTCCGTGGCGAACAACGTCTCTGCGGTCGGCCTCACCATCCCCTCCTTCGCCTTGATCGGCCTCCTCATAGTCCCATTGGGTTTCGGTGTGGTTCCGGCCGTCGTCGTGGTCACGTTCTTCGCGGTCCTGCCGATCCTGCGCAATGCCGTCGTCGGTCTCGCAGGCGTCGACCAATCGACCATCGAGGCCGCACGCGGTATCGGTATGAGTCGAGTGAAAACGTTCTTCCGCGTCGAGCTTCCACTGGCTTGGCCCGTGATTCTGGCAGGGATGCGGGTCTCCGCGCAGATGACCATGGGCATTGCCGCCGTCGCGGCCTATGCGCTCGGGCCCGGCCTGGGCGGTTACATATTTTCGGGCTTGTCTCGCCTCGGGGGAGCAAACTCCCTCGAATCCGTCGTGACCGGCGTCGTCGCCGTGATCATCCTCGCCCTCATTCTCGACGTGGTGCTCATCCTCGTCGGCCGCCTGACCACTTCAAGGGGTATCCGTGTCTGAGAACACCCATAGCAACGCCACTTCCGCCCACGCCGCTGCCCAGAGCACAGGAGCCGCACAGGCGACGTCGCCCGTGAGCGACGCGCAGACGGACACGTCTTCCGCCGGGAGCGGCCGCCACAAAGGCGCGTCGATCCTGATCGAAAACGTCACCAAACGATATGGCAGCGGCAAGAAGCCTGCCGTGGATCAGCTGACGCTGGAGATCCCCGCAGGGCAGATCATCATGTTCGTCGGACCCTCTGGCTGCGGCAAGACCACGACCCTAAAAATGATCAACCGTCTGATCGAACCCTCCGAGGGCCGGCTGATTCTCGGCGGGGAAGACGTCACCAAAATCAACGGCGACAAGCTGCGCCGCAAGATCGGATACGTGATCCAGGCCGGCGGGCTCCTGCCGCATATGACCGTGGCCAACAACATCGGCCTCGTTCCCAAGATGCTCGGTTGGGATAAGAAGCGCATCGCCGATCGCGTCGACGAGCTGCTGGACCTGGTGTCCTTGGACGCCGATACTTACCGCGATCGTTACCCGAGGGAACTCTCCGGCGGACAGCAGCAGCGTATCGGTGTGGCTCGTGCGCTGGCCGCCGATCCGCCCGTTCTGCTGATGGACGAACCTTTCGGCGCCGTTGACCCGATCACGCGTCAGCGGCTCCAGGACGAGCTCATCAACATTCAGCACGAACTGCACAAGACAATTGTTTGCGTCACCCACGACTTCGACGAAGCCGTCAAGTTGGGCGATTGGATCGCAGTCTTCGACGAAGGCGCGCGGATCGTTCAGTACGACACCCCGGAGCGTATCCTCGCTCATCCCGCGAGCGAGTTCGTGGAGGACTTCATCGGCTCTGGGGCTGGACTCAAGCAGTTGGGACTCGCCCGCGTGGGCGACGTCGACCTGATCCCCGGCGTGATCGGGCACCCTGGACAGGACGCACGGGAGCTCGAGGGGCATGTCGATAAAGCAGGGTTCAACACCGCCGTGGTCCTGGACGAGCGTGAACGCCCGTTGCAGTGGTTGTCGAAGGAACAGCTCTCTCGGATAACCAAGGTGCCCACCCAGCAGGACCCGGACCTTCCCATTGTCAGCACGCGATCAACCCTCAACGACGCCCTTGACACGATGCTCGTGGCGAGTACCGGCGAGGCGCTCGTCCAAGGCGGACGCGGTCGGTACAAGGGAATCATCACCGTTGAGACGGTCATGAAGGCCATTACGGAACTGAGAAGTTACAACCCCGGCGACTACACACCGGTCGGCAACAACACCGGGGAGATCCCGGTGGCCGAGGTCAGGGACTCGGTTGAGTCTTCGAAAGCTTCCCAGGACGGCGCAGAGCAGAACGCGGGTTCGGATGCCGGTGGGGGTTCGACCGCAGCGGGTTCCTCTGCCAGCGGAAGGCGCGGCCCCGGGCAAGAACCGTGGAATGAAAGCGGTGAGCGTTCATGAGCCAGACCGTGGAGACGGCCGGACTCGATACGAGCCGCCGCCAGTGGGCTGGCCTCGTCATCCAGCCGGTCGTCATCATCCTCGCATTGGGCGCCATCATCTGGTGGCTCAACCAGGCCGACCTGACCGATCCCGAACAAGTGACCCTTGACCCCAAGAATCTGCTGAACCTGACGTGGCAGCACCTCCAACTGACCGTCGTCGCCGCCGTCGTGGTCCTGATCCTGGCCATCCCGATCGGTGTGCTCCTGACCCGCAAGCCCTTGCGGTGGCTAGGGACGCCTTTCATGGCTCTGGCAAACCTGGGCCAGGCGGCCCCGCCCGTCGGCCTGATCGTGTTGTTCGCGTTCTGGCTGGGTTTCGGTTTTCAGGCCTCCGCCCTCGCACTGATCCTGTACGCGTTCCTGCCCGTTCTCAAGAACACCATGGTGGGGCTCGATGCCGTGGACCCGCGCCTCGTGGAATCCGCGCGAGGTATGGGCATGAGCAACATGGGCGTCCTGCTGAAGGTCGAACTCCCCCTCGCGATCCCGGTGATGCTGGCCGGCATCCGCACCGCACTCGTGCTGCTCGTGGGCACGGCAACACTCGCGACATTCGTCGACGGCGGTGGCTTGGGGCTTCTGATCACAACCGGCGTCAACCTGTCCTTGAACAGGGTGCTCATTACCGGATCGTTGCTGGTGGCCCTCCTCGCGCTGAGCGTGGACTGGATTGCTCGCGTTTTCGAGCAGGTCGCTCGACCGAAGGGACTCTAGACATGTTTGGAAAGAAGAAGACCAGGCTCGCCGCGTTGGGCGTGATCGGGATGTTGGCCTTGAGCGGTTGCGGCCTGCAGCCGGCGACATCGACTCTCCCCGATTTGAAACCCGGAAGCATCAAACCGATCGATGGTGCGGGCGACCAAAAGGTCACGGTCACGTCCAAGAACTTCACCGAACAGCTGGTCCTCGGCAAGATTGCGGTTCTGACCGCGGACGCGGCGGGGTTCGACGTCTCGGACATGACCAACGTGCCGGGCTCTCAGCCTTCACGCAATCTCATGGTCAGCGGACAAGCACAACTCGGGTGGGAGTACACGGGTACCGCATGGCTCACCTACATGGGGGAGACCGAAGCGATCCCCGATGCACAGCAGCAGTGGGAAGCCGTCAAGAAAGCAGATGAGAAGAACAATCTCACCTGGGGCAAGCCTGCGCCGCTGAACAATACGTATGCGTTCGCAGTCCGCCAGGAATTCGAGGATAAGTACGGCGTCAAGAGCCTGGACGACATAGCCAAGGTACCCGTGAATGAACGTACGTTCTGCGTCGAGTCCGAGTTCAATTCGCGCAGTGACGGATTCAACCCGATGTTGGAAAAGTACGGTCTTCAGCGGGGTGCGCCGGATGGTGTCCCGGAGAGCAACGTTTCGGTCATGGACACCGGTACGGTGTACGCGGCCACAGCCAAGGGCGATTGCAATTTCGGAGAGGTCTTCACGACCGACGGGCGCATTCCGGCCCTCAACCTCACGGTTCTCCAGGATGACCGTGAGTTCTTCCCGAAGTACAACGGCTCGCCCGTCTTCAACTCGGATCTGGTGAAGAAGTACCCGGAACTGCAGGAGCGCTTCGAACAGGTTTCCAAGCTGTTGGATGACAAGACAATGCAGAACCTGAACTACAAGGTCGATGTCGAGGGGCAGGACCCTGGTGACGTCGCTCTGGACTGGATGGTCGATAAAGGTCTGGTCGGGAAGAAATAGCTCGTTTTGTCGAAATACCTGAAACGCCCCGGTTCGGTGCTCGATCCGGGGCGTTTTTTGCGCCCGGCCCGTTCTCTGGCGCGGTGGGGTGTTTAGAGTCCGTATTGCCTCTTGACGAATTCTTTGTAGAGGACTCCGTAGAGGGGTGGCGAGCCTTTGAGAAGGGCCCCGGCGAGGGCATATACCGGGCGGGTCATGAGGCACCGCAAAAGCAGGGTGCAGTTCATGGCGTTCTGGCAGGCGGCGACATGGGATTCGAGGGCTGGTGGATTCAGCCTCAGCGCGGCCTGTGCAGAATTCAGGAACGTCAGAATCCACGCCGCGGCCAGCGCGTTCTTCTCCCGGTAGGAGCCACGGTGCGCCTGGGTCCGTTCCTTGAGAAATTCCATGAACCGGTAACTCTCCGAGATCGGCGGGACCGAACCCCACGTGATGGACTTCGGGTTGACCGAGTACAAGTGGAGAGAATCTTGGATGTAGACGACTTCTCTGGCGCGTTGGTACGCGGCGATTGAGAATCCAGAGTCCTCGACTCTATTGAGAAGCGGAAATTCCAGATCCTCCAGGGAAGAAACACGGAAGATCTTGTCCCATGCATAGGGCGTGAGCTGATCCCGCATGAGGTTGATCATGGCTTGGCGTCCCGTGAAGATTCCGGTGGTCCCTCGTACGCGATATCGGTGCGTCCCGTCGGGATACAGGACGTCATGGCAACAGACCACGACGTCAGTCGAGGCGGTTGTCTGCGCGTGCATTTTCTCGAGAAATTCCGGATGGTAGACGTCATCGGAGTCCAGGAAGGCAACCCATTCTCCCCGCGCTTCCCGCATTCCGCGATTCCTGGACCCTGCCAAGCCAAGGTTGTGGTCGTTGACGACGTACCGGACGCGAGGATCATCGATGCTCGCCAGGTGCTGGCGGATCACACGGTCGGCGTCGTCTGGGGACGCGTCGTTGATCACGACGAGTTCGAAGTCCGGATCGGTTTGAGCGGTTACGCTTCTGATCGATCGAATGACGCTCGATGCGGTGTTGTAGACCGGCAGAATGACGCTGGTTCTGGGGGCCATGGACTCACCTGTGTGCGAGGGTGACGTATATAACAGCGAAAGTATACCTCGGAAGTGTACCCGTGGGTACGCGTCAGTGTGTCGGGGCTATTGCGCTGTATCGGCCGCGGTGCCTTCCAATCGCCTCAGAATCTCGGCCAAAGCGAAATAGCCCTCGGTCTGCTCGTGCCACCCCGTTCGGATGAGGGCTTTGCTGACTGCTTGAGGGGAAATGCCGAGCGCATCGGCGATGGCACGGTGCTGTCCGCGGACCCCTGGGACAAGGAGGTCCACAACGCGCCACTCGGCTTGGGTCCTCGTGCCGACGAGTCGGGAAAGCAAACGTGCGACGCCGGTCGCAGCATCGGCAAGCCGCGGATCGGGGGCCTCGACCGCGATATTTCGAAATGCCGCATTGGCTTGGGTTGGTCCTGCAGCGCACCGATCACAAGCCGCACGCGCGTAGGCCAACGTGGTTCCGGCATCCTGGTCGGAGGCGTTCCCCGCGGTGCCGAGCCCCACCATGACTCCGGGCTGCCGCAGGGTCGCAAGGGCGGCATCGAGCGCGGCTTCCGGAGCGGAGAATACGGCGCTGAGCTTTCCCGCGGACGAGACGGTGAATTCTTGGATGTACCGGTCGGCAGAGGGGAGTGAGTTCAATCGGTTGGCGAGGACGCTGGAGTCAGGTGAATCGATGATGAGGGCGTACATGTACGGCCATTATGCCCGGACAGGATCAGGAGATGGTTTTTTGCAGTGATCCGCGCAGGGCGTCGAAGTGGGAGTTCAGCAGAAGCGCGGCTCGTTCCTTTTCCCCGTTCCTCACGGCTTCGAGAATGTCTCGATGGGCTTGGGCGTTCTTTTTGGCAACAGGAATAGATTGGCCAACCTGCTCCCTGATCTGTCCATATACGGACCAGAAGACTTCCAGAAGGCTGGCCAGAAGCCCATTGTTCAAGGGGGCGAAGAGCAGACGGTGGAATTCGTGGTCGTGTTCCGCGTTGAGTGCACCGTCTTCGGCTGACTCTTCCATGCCTTGAATGCATTTTTCGAGGGCAGCATGGTCCTCCGCGGTCATCGCGTCCATGGCGGAGCTGACCAGCGCCGATTCGAGGGCCTGACGGACCTCGACGACCTCCATGGCCTCGTTCCCATGGCCCTGGAGGGACATGCGGGCATGGAATTCCAAGCCCATGGCCAAAGCCTCGAGGTTCTTGTGGGCCACGAACATTCCGTATCCGTGCCGTACCTCCACCACGCCCATCGACTGCAGTACTTTGAGCGATTCGCGGACCGTATTGCGTCCGACGCCGAGCTCTTCGACGAGTTCGTATTCCGTGGGCATGGGGTCGCCCGGCGTGAGGCCGCGGTCCAGGATGATCGTCATGATCTCTTGCTGGAGGGCACGCATACGATCGGCAGCGCCGACCCGGCGTTTCGAGGTGTAATCCTTCGGTTCCATGCGTTCTCCTCGTCGATGGTCGAACTTTGTGGATCTTATCGTGGTCCCGTCATCGCTCGATGGGTGGCCGTCCGCCACAACAAACGTGATGTTGACAACAGGATTCTATGTGGCTAAATTTACACACCAAGCATAGGACATCCTACATCCCATCTCCTCTGGAGGCCCAGATGATCCCAGAGTCTTCGACGAAGAAGTCCCAGACCGCGCGCCGCATCTCACGGCGCGGATTTCTCACGGCTGCCGGTGGGTTGAGCGCGGCTCTCGCTTTTTCGGCGAGCCTCTCCGCATGTTCGGCGGATACCGCTCCGGCCAAGAAGCGCATCGAGGCGGGCATCTCGTATTCCCTCTCCACCGGATTCGACCCGATGATCACCACGAGTGCAGCGGCCATGGCCGCAAACCTGCATATCTTCGAGGGTCTCGTTGATCTCCACCCAGCGACCCGAAAGCCGTACCTTGCTCTGGCTTCTGAGATGCCCCGGGAAATCGACGAGCGTACCTACGAGGTGCCGTTGCGCCAAGGTGCCCATTTCCACGACGGTTCCCCCGTCACCGTTGACGACGTCGTGTACTCCTTCACGAGGGTCCTCGACCCGGAGAATGCATCGACGTTGCTCCAACTCGTCGATTTCATCGACGGCGTCGAACCCCACGGGGACAAAGCAGTCCGGTTCCACCTGAAGAACCCCTTCCCGCTGTTTGCCGAGCGCATCTCGTGCATCAAAATCGTGCCGAAGGCCGTGATCGAGAAAGATCCGAAGGGATTCGACGCCCAACCGGTGGGCTCGGGACCGTACAAATTCGTCCGGGCTCTCAAGGACAACCGTATAGAATTCAGCGGATTCGCCGACTACAACGGTCAGTACAAGGCCACCGTGGACGAAATGATTTGGTACCTGCTCTCCGACTCCGCGGCTCGTGTGACCGCGCAGGACTCGGACCGGGTACAGGCCATCGAGGATGTCCCGTACCTCGACGCCGAATGGCTCCAGAAGAGATCGAGCCTCGAACAGGTGCCCTCGTTCGGCCTCTTGTTCATGATGTTCAATCTCCAGAAGCCGCCGTTCGACGACGTCCGTGTACGCCAAGCCCTGCATTACGGCCTGGACACCGAGCTGGTCATCGAGCGGGGGTTACTGGGGCACGCGAGCGCCGCGACTTCATTCGTTCACAAAGAGCATCCGGACTACGTCAAAGCCTCTACGGTCTACGACTACGACCTCGACAAGGCGTCTCAGCTCCTGCACCAGGCAGGCGTGGACAAGCTCGATTTCACGGTTCATACCACCGATACCTCGTGGGTCAAGGACGTCATGCCCGTGATCCTCGAATCCTGGAACAAGATCCCCGGTGTCTCGGTGAACATGCAGGCCATGCAGTCGGGGGCCCTGTACGCGCAGTACGTGGACACAGGCAATTATCAACTGTGCGTGGCCCCCGGTGACCCATCGGTCTACGGCAACGACATGGACCTGTTGCTCTCCTGGTGGTTCCGGGGCAAGACCTGGGCAGACAAGCGATTCCACTGGGCCGGCACGCCGGAACACGACCAAACCCTGGACCTCATGGACCGTGCGGTGCAGACCAGCGATCGGGATGAAGCCCTGCGACTGTGGGGTCAAGCCATCGACATCATGGCCGAGCAAGTCCCGCTCTATCCCATTTTCCACCGCAATTTGCCGACGGCCTGGCACGGAACCGACCTCAAGGGCTTCAAACCGCTGCCGACCACGGGCCTCTCTTTCCTCGGTGTAGAGCGGAACTGACCCAGCCAACTTCTCCCGCATACGATCCAAGGAGGATTTCTCGTGGGGAACATACTCAGACTTTTCGGGCGACGAATCATCGCCCTCCCCTTCATGATCCTGGGCATTACGCTGCTCGTGTTCATCGTGCTGCACTTCTCGCCCGGTGACCAGGCAACGGCCGCCCTCGGAGAAAACGCCAGCGCGGATGCCAAGGATGCGTACCGGGAAGAACACGGGCTCAACCAGCCGATGATCGTCCAGTACCTGACCTTCCTCGGTCGGTTGTGCACCCTGAACTTCGGTGTCACGACTCCGCCTGAGTCACCGATCTCGACCATGATTGCGGGGGCCTTCCCGGTCACGCTTCAACTGACCCTCTGGGGCGTCGTCATCGCTGCGGTGGTCTCCCTGGTCCTGGGCATCATCGCTGCTCTGTGCCGGGACCGGTGGCCGGACCAACTGATCCGCGTATTCTCGATCGCCGCGGTCGCCACGCCGTCCTTCTGGCTCGGAATCCTGCTCATCCAGTGGTTCGCCGTCGGGTGGCGCATTCTTCCCTCCGGTGGATACACCTCCTTCTTCGACAGTCCGAGCAAGTACTTCACCTCGATGCTGATGCCTTCCGTGGCTCTGGCCATTCCGGTGTGCGCGTCCCTCATCCGGGTGGTTCGCACCTCGATGGTTGAGGAACTGGACAAGGACTACGTGCGGACGGCCATCGGCAACGGCGTCCCGCGCGGCGAAGTCCTCCGGACGAATGTTCTGCGCAATGCCCTGGTGACTCCAGTAACGGTGCTCGGCCTGCGCATCGGTTACCTCTTAGGCGGTGCCGTGGTGATCGAGATGATCTTCTCGATGCCGGGCATGGGCCAGCTGATTCTCAACGGAATCACCAACCAGGACATCAACCTGGTTCAAGGCGTCGTCGTCACCATTGCCGTCACCTTCGTGCTGGTCAACATCGTCGTCGACCTGCTCTATCTGCTCATCAACCCTCGCATTAGGACGGTGTGACCATGAGATTCAAGCTCGCCGACCGACTCTCCCAGCCCGGGATTCGATTCCGCAGGATGCCATGGGGATCCAAGGTCGCCACAGTATTCCTGATCCTGATAGCGCTCGCCGCGATTTTCGCCCCACTCATCGCACCACACGACCCTTTGCAGACCGGAGCGGGAGTGCCTCAGGGCCCCAGTTGGGACCACCTGTTCGGCACGGACCGACTCAATCGGGATATCTTCTCGCGTCTGCTCTACGGTGCCCGCAGCTCACTCGTCATCGGATTGGGCTCGGTTGCCTTGGCTCTGATCCTTGGCGGGATCCTCGGGGCCATCGCCGCGACGGGACGTCGCTGGGTCAACGAGGGGATCATGCGAATCATGGACGTCATCATGGCGTTCCCCGGTATTGCGCTCGCCGCCGTTCTCCTGTCCACAATGGGCAATTCGATTCCCGTGATCATCCTGTCGATCGCGATCATCTATACACCTCAGCTGGCCAGGGTGGTACGCGCCAATATCCTGACCCAGTGGAATGAGGACTACGTCCGCGCGGAGCGCATCATCGGTGCGAAGCGCGCATTCATTCTGGCCAAGCACGTGCTTCGCAACAGCGCGGCTCCCGTTCTAGTCTTTGCGACGGTCATGGTCGCGGATGCCATCATCTTCGAGGCCTCGCTGTCATTCTTGGGAGCGGGCATCCAAGACCCGGACCCGAGCTGGGGAAATGTCATTTCCTACGGACGAAATGTGGTTCTTGCGGGTGCCTGGTGGGCCACTACCTTCGCTGGTATCACGATTTTGCTGACGGTCCTCGCCCTGAACGTTCTGTCCGAGGGAATGACCGATGCGATGGCCAATCCGCGATTGCGAGCCCAAGCGGCATCCTCGGAAGCGACCTCACCTCGCAGCGAAACCGTCCAACCCAGGACCGAAGCCATATTTGCGGCGGAGTCCTCACGGGCCGTCCCGACGTCGAACATTCAGACGGTCAGCCCCCGTGGCAAGTCTTTGCTGGACGAGCAGCTTGCGGCTCTGGCGGCGGCGGAATCACGGCGGGGCGATCGGTTGGCTCCCGATCCCCATGCGAAGCCGTTGTTGGAGGTCAAGGACCTCTCGATTTCCTTCCCTGACAGATACGGGGACACCAAGGTCGTTCGCGATCTCAGCTTCTCGGTCGCCCCGGGCGAAACCATGGGGTTGGTCGGAGAATCCGGGTCGGGTAAATCGATTACGTCTTTGGCCATCATGGGGCTTCAAGCGACCAACGCGGTCGTCACCGGATCGATCCTCTTCGGTGGGAAAGAGCTGGTACCTTCCAAACCGGGTCAGCAAGCCCTGGACCGCACCTTTGCCGGACTTCGTGGAGAACAGATCGCCATGATTTACCAGGACGCCTTATCCTCCCTGAACCCTTCGATGCTCATCAAGGATCAGATGGAACAACTGACCAAGCGCGGCGGGCGCATGAAGCCGAACGAGCTCTTGCGGCTCGTGCAGCTGGACCCGGATCGGACCCTCAAGAGCTATCCTCACGAGTTGTCCGGTGGACAGCGGCAGCGCGTGCTCATTGCGATGGCATTGTCCCGTTCACCCAAACTCGTCGTCGCGGACGAGCCGACGACGGCCCTTGACGTCACAGTGCAGCGCCAGGTGGTCGACTTGCTGCTCGACCTGCAGAAGCAGCTCGGCTTCGCGATGATTTTCGTCAGCCATGATCTCGCTCTGGTCGGGTCCTTGGCCCACCGGGTGACGGTCATGTACGCGGGACAGGTCGTCGAAACCGGCAGTACGACGGAGGTCCTGTCCGATCCCCGACACGAATACACACAGGGTCTGCTCGGCTCAGTTCTGTCCATCGAGTCGTCGGCCGAACGCCTTTACCAAATCCCGGGGACAGTTCCCAGCCCGCGTGAATTCGCACCCGGCGACCGATTCGCTCCCAGATCGCAAAGGCCCGACGCCAATCCGCTGGCGCCCCTGCATATGGAGCAGATCGGCGGATCGGACCATTATTGGGCGACCAACGCTCCGACGAACGGATCCGCTACCGTCAAAATCATTCAAGGAGCTGACTCATGAGTGCCACGGCATCCCGGACGGACGAAGCTGTTCTGTCCCTCAAGGACCTGAAGGTTCATTTCACGACGCGCACCGGGTCCCTGTTCAAACGCAACGTCGTCAAAGCCGTCGACGGAATCTCCCTGGACGTCCTGAGCGGTCGTACCGTAGGCGTTGTCGGGGAATCCGGATCGGGCAAGACGACCCTCGCCAACGTCATCGTGGGCCTCCAAGAGCCCACGGACGGTGAGCTGCTGTACCGCGGAAAACCCGTGGGCACGGGGGCCGCGGACCGCAAGAGATTCGGCAAAGCCGTCACCATGATTTTCCAGAACGCCTCGACCGCGTTGAATCCCCGAATGACCACGCACGACATCGTCAAGGACCCCATGGACGTGCACGGGATGGGGGCCGCATCCGGCCGCTCGGACCGTGTGTACGAGCTGCTCGATCTGGTCGGGCTTCCGACCTCGGCGGCCGAAGCCGTACCCGCTCAGCTCTCGGGTGGTCAGCGGCAGCGCGTGGCCATCGCCCGAGCGCTCGCCCTCGACCCGGAGGTCATCGTGGCCGACGAGCCAACGAGCGCCCTGGACGTCTCCGTCCGTGCTCAGGTGCTCAACCTGCTCATCGATCTGAAGAGGGAACTCAATCTGGGAATGGTGTTCATCTCTCACGATATTCAGACCGTCCGCCATATTTCCGACGATCTCTTGGTCATGACCAAGGGCCAGGCCGTCGAACAAGGAGAGGCGGACGAAGTCCTGAGAAACCCATCGCACGACTACACTCGGTCACTGCTCCACGCCGCGCCGAGCCTTCTCAACCTTCGAGCCCCATAACAGCCCCGGCCACCGGGGCCGGTCTTGAACCCGGATCATCAGCAACACAACCATCAGGAGTAAATTTCGTGTCTGTAACCCCCGCATTCCACGGCGTCATCCCGCCCGTGATCACCCCTCGCACCAGCGATGGCGAGATCGACCGCCAGGGCCTGGAAAGGGTCGTTCGCCATCTGATCGACGGGGGAGTCCACGGGTTGTTCATGCTCGGTTCCTCGGCCGAGACCCCCTACATGAGCGACGACGAGCGACGCATCGTCGTCGAGCTGACCGCCGAATTCGCGAATGGTTCCGTACCGGTCATCGTCGGCGCCAACGACCAGACCCCCGTTCGCGTGGCCGACGAAGCACGCCGTATGAGCGATTTCGGTGCGGACGCCGTCGTCGTTTCGAGTCCCTATTACATCATCACCGACCCGCGCGAGATCCTCGATCACTTCCGCATTGTGCGAGAAGCCGTGGATGTCCCGGTTTTCGCGTACAACGTTCCGGTCCGCACACACATCCCCTTGGGTACGGACGTCCTGGCACAGTTGGCCGAAGAAGGCACGATCATCGGGGTCAAGGATTCGGCGAACGATGACATTGCGTTCCGCCAATTGCGTCTCGCTACCCGCCATATCGAAGGTTTCTCGCTCTTTACCGGGCACGAGATCGTATGCGACGGAGCAATGCTCTCAGGTGCCGACGGGTTGGTGCCGGGACTGGGCAATGTCGATCCGGCGGGGTACGTTCGGTTGTACGAGGCAGCCGTCGCCGGAGACTGGGACGCAGCTCGTCGCGAGCAGGATCGCCTGGCCGACCTCTTCACGATAGTGACCTGCGCGGACGCCACGCGGGTCTCCGGGGGCGCCGCCGGCGTGGGTGCATTCAAAACCGCCCTCGTGGAACTCGGCGTGTTCTCGTCGAATACAATGTCCAAGCCCATGGCGGCGCTCAACAATCAGGAAGCCGCCTCGATTCGAGAAATTTTGGAAAGGACCGGTCTTCTATGACCCATGCCGCGGTTGCCCTGGACCTGGGTGGAACGAAGACGGCGGGAGCTCTCATTACAGCGACCGGGGAGATCCTGGGGCAAACTGCTGAGCCGACCCCCGCGCAAGAAGGACCCCCAGCCGTTCTGGCCGCGGCGGCGTCGGTCTCCAAGACGTTGCTGCGGAAAGCCGATGAGCTCGGCCTCGAGGTGCGGCCGATCCTGGGCATCGGTTCGGCGGGAGTGATCGACCCCCATACCGGCCAAGTCGTTTCTGCGACACCGAATATTCGCGGGTGGACGGGGACCTCATTGTCCAAGGAACTGAGCGCGCTCCTCGCTGACGTGCCGGGACGACCGATCCAGGTTGTTCGGCCCGTGAACGATGTTCACGCGCATGCTTTGGGTGAGGCCCTGTACCGGCGCAACAACGGGATGTCGGCGCGAGGAACGATGTTTCTCGTCGCATTCGGCACGGGAGTCGGCGGAGCCATGCTGATCGATGGGAAGCCGCAAGTGGGCAGGCATTTCGTCGCGGGCCACGTGGGAATGATCCCGATGCCGCACCATCCTGACGCGGAGATCTTCGCCGCGGGTTCCAAAATCCCGGAACACATGATCCTCGAGGATGCGTGTGGCGGGGTCTCCTTCGCGGACGCCTATCGCAGCGTCGGCGGGGATCGTGACGTCCGCACAGCCCGGGATGTCTTCGCGAACGCGGCGGACGACGCGGCAGCTCAGAAGGTCATCCGCGTTTCGGCGGAAATCGCAGGGGCCTTCCTGGGCGGCATCGTGAACATGATCGATCCGGACGAACTCGTGCTCTCCGGCGGCATTGCCGACTCGGGGCCCCTGTGGTGGGACCCGATGATCAAGACCTTTGAAGCCGTAAGGTTGCCCGGAATCGAGACCGTTCCGGCAGCGGCGTCCTCGGGCGGGTTGGCGGCGTTGCTGGGTGCAGCATCGTTGGCCTGGTCGGACGAGAACCCGGCCTCCCCGAATACCTGAACAACGCCTCAGCGGCGGAAAGGAATCCTCCATGCTTCTCACGAATGAGCAGCTCCAGAATCTCCGCGGGCGTCTGATCGTCTCGGCGCAGGCCTACCCTGGGGAAGCTATGCGGGATCCGCGGACCATGGCGCAGGTCGCTCAATCGGCCGTCGTCGGAGGAGCGGCGGCCATCAGGGTCCAGGGAATCGCGGATATCCAGCACACCCGATCCGCGGTAGAGGTGCCGGTGATCGGATTGTTCAAGGACGGGCACGAAGGCGTCTTCATCACCCCGACCCTTCACCACGCTCTGGCGGTCGCCCAAGCGGGTGCGCATATCGTCGCCATCGACGGAACACGCAGGAACCGGCCTGACGGGCGGAGTCTGCACGAGACGATTGCCGCCTTGCACGAGCAGTCGGCGGCCAAAGTCATGGCCGATTGCGGCTCCCTCGATGACGCCCTCGCCGCGGTCGATGCAGGGGCCGACATCGTGGGGACAACCCTGGCCGGTTATACCGGGGAACGAGCCAAAACTGACGGACCGGACCTGGAGCTCATTTCCTCGATCGCAGAAGCACAGACTGGGAAGATGCTCATTGCCGAAGGCCGCATCCATTCCCCGGCCCAGGCGGCCGCGGCCCTCGGCGCAGGGGCGGATTCCGTGGTCGTGGGCACCGCGATCACCCACCCGGCCAGCATTACGTCGTGGTTCGTCGATGCGCTGAGGTGACGGTGCGCTCATCACGACCTTGAGGCTCGACCTGCCAATCGGGCCGGTGGTCCCGGACGAAGTCGTAGTACTCGCGATTTTTCAAGCCGGAGGCGGCGGCTTCGTCCACGACGACGACCGCCCTGCGGTGCAATTGAAGCGCCGAGGCGGGGCAGAACGCTCCCATAGGGCCCTCAGCCATTGCGGCGACCGCATCGGCCTTGCCCTCGCCCGTCGCGACGAGCAGGGCAACGCGGGAATCCAGGATGGTACCGATCCCCTGGGTGATGCAATGAGTGGGCACCTGAGAGAGATCATTGTCGAAGAACCGTGCGTTGTCTTTGCGCGTCTTGGGAGTCAGCGTCTTGACCCGCGTCCGTCCCGACAAGGAAGAGCTTGGCTCATTGAATCCGATGTGTCCGTTGGCTCCAATGCCGAGGATCTGGATGTCCACTCCGCCGGCTTCACGAATCTGGGCCTCGTAGTCCTCGCAAGCCGCCAGGATGTCGTGCGCGTGTCCGCTGGGGACATGCACGAGGTTCGGGTCGAGCTCGAGTCGCTCGGTCACGTCCCTCCGCACGACCTCGGCATAGCTTTGCGGGTGCCCTTCGTCCAACCCCACATACTCATCGAGGGCGAAAGCGCTGACCTGCGACATGTCGAGACCGGTCCGGACCTTCCGTTCCAAAGCCTGATAAGTAGGCACCGGACTCGAGCCGGTTGCGACGCCCAGAACGGCGTCCGGCTTATTCTCGATGAGTGCGGCAATGCGTCGGGCGGCGTACTCGCCCACGGCTTCCGGGTTCGGGGTAACGATGATCTCCATGACTTCAGCCTACTCCCCTGAGCACCTATTGGTACGTACCAATTATCAAATGTCACGAAAAAGTGTATGTTTGGTTCGTACCAATATATTTTCGGTGGGTGATATTCGGCGATGACTCCTCATGATGTCCGGGCAAAGCCCAAGTACGTCTCGTTGGCTGCGGACTTGGAAACCGAGGTCATTTCTGCGCTGGAGCCTCATCAGGCTCTTCCTACCGAGAGGGACTTGCAGGAACGCTATGATGTGAGCCGGGCGACCGTGCGCCGGGCCATAGGTCATCTCGTCGCTTCCGGTGCCGTCTATGCGGTTCGTGGGTCGGGAACCTATGTTGCGGACCCCAGTCTGATTCGCAAGGACCTGCGGCTGACTTCTTTCTCGCAGGATATGGCGGAACGAGGTCATCGGCCGACCAGCGAGCCTTTGGGCAACGATGTCGTCCGAGCCGACGCCGACCTCGCCGTGAAACTCAGGATTTCGGAGGGCGAGGACGTTGGGCGCGTGTACCGTTTGCGCCTCGCCGATGGTGCGCCCATGGCCATTGAGCTATCTTTCATTCCGTTGGCCGTGCTGGGGGGCCATTTGCCCGATCCCAACGGCTCGCTCGACCGGCAATTGGCGCGAGAGGGTCACCGGGCGGAATCTGCACGGCAAGCGATTCGGGCGGTTAACCTCAGCCTGGAGGAAGCGAATCTTCTGTCCCAGCCTGTCGGCGCGGCGGCATTGCGTGTGGAGCGTATCGCCTTCGACGCGGCGGGAACCCCCGTCGAAACCACGGAGACCACCTATCGCGCGGACCGGTACGGCTTCGACCTCACTGTTGTCCGCACACCGAAGGATTGAGTTTGATGACTCTGCTGATCCATTCCGCGCACCCGACCCAAGTTTTGCGGGATCTCCCGGTCCTATCTCATCTGCCCCGAGCGGCCCTGCGTGGTGACTCCGGAACGGTCTGGATCGTGGTCGACGAGGACGGTCAACCCGTCCGTGGCGGTCTCGGCGATTCTTTTCGCGGTCTGCCCGAGATCGATGCGGTTGCTACCCGTGTGGATGCGACGGGCTTGTACCTCACGGCACCCTTTACCGATATTCATTCGCACGGGGCTGGAGGGTACGCGTACGAGGAGGTCGAGAGTCTCCCGGCATCGTTGAAGGTGCATCGGGAGCACGGTACGGGAAGGGCCGTGGCATCCCTGGTTGCCAATCCGCTGAAAGAACTCGAGGCATCGTGTCGGAGAATCGCCACGGTAATCGAGTCGGGTGATGGCGTTCCGGAGGGTGTGAGGCTGGAAGGGATTCACGCCGAGGGCCCATGGCTATCCCCGACGCACAAAGGTGCTCACCGTGAGGATTTCCTTCATGGCGCGTCCCTCGACGAAGCGAAGCGGCTGGTCGAGGCGGCCGGGGGATACCTCCGTCAGGTGACGCTGGCCCCCGAATACGACGAGGATCTGGCCGTTACTCGGTACCTTGTGGATCAAGGAGTGCGAGTGGCGGTGGGGCACACGAATGCTGACTATGCGACAGCCCGTCGAGCATTCGACGCCGGGGCGTCGATTCTGACGCACGCGTTCAACGCCATGAACGGCATCCATCACCGGCGCCCGGGTCCAGTGATGGCTGCCATGGAATCGCCACACGTTTACGCAGAAGTGATTGCCGACGGTGTTCACGTGGCCCCCGAGGTGATCGCCATGCTGTTCCGGTCTCTGCCCGAAAGGGTCTTGCTCATTACGGATGCCATGTCCGCGACAGGCCAGTCCGACGGGGAGTATCGGTTGGGCTCATTGGATGTGCATGTTGAGGCCGGGATCGCCCGCCTGGCAACTCAAGACGGTAGCCAAGGGGCGATCGCTGGCTCGACCCTGACCATGGACCAGGCCGTGCGCACGGTTGTTTCCGCTGGGGTCAGTATCAACGAAGCACTAATCGCGGCCTCGACCCGGCCGGCTAGAGCTCTGGGATTGCCGCCGTGGGGTCAGGGCCTTTCGGTTCAGCTTCTGGATTCGAAACTGAACCCAGTTCCGGGGGTTATTCCCAGAACATCGATTCGACGTCCACGCCCCTGATCATGAGCTCTTCCTGGAGAGCATCTCGGCATTCTATGGGCAGGGCCAGGGAGCCGACCGAGTCATCCGGCCCGATGTACGGCGTGACCTGGTCGAAACCAATCCGGAAGCGGGCAAGGGAACGGCAGAGTTCCATGATGTCGGAGAGGTCGTCTTCGGCCGCGAACACCCAGAAGGAATCTGCTTCGGTGAGTTGGAACAGGCCCACCGGATAACCGCGGCCGTCTACGGAACGACGTCGAACCCAACCGCCAGGTCCTCCCGGGCCCAGCGGGGGGCATACGGGATCGAAGTACCACGACTGGGCACGGGACAACCATTCGGGCACGTGAGGTGCGTACACAACGGCCTCCTCGCCCTCGGGCCATTCGGTCTGTTGGAAAATCGCCGATTCGATGGCATTCCAGAAGACCCGCTCGTCGCCTTCAATGCCGACGCTGTTCATGTCTTCGGGCTCGGGATCCGGGTCGAAGTCGAGGGGATCTTCCTCTCCCGTGTCCCAGTAGGTGGTGCGTGTCGCCAGATCCGCCGTGAGAAGGAACGTCTCAACCTGTTTCAGGTACTCGGGATCCCCCAAGACGACCGTTTGCTCGTCGAAATGGAAGATGTAGGGAGTCCGGGCTTTAAAACTCGGGTTGATGTTTATCATCCCTTCCTCCTGGTTGTGTCCGTGGGGTTCTAGATTATTATTCATGGATCATCCCTTCTTTGTCCCGCGTGCTCCCTGAGAGCGGAAGTTCGTTCCATCGTGCGGCGTCCCGACGAAGGGCCGTGAAACCGCCGAGAATCGACAGCGATTCCGGGTTGGTCGGCCAATAATCTGTGAGGCTGGGGGAGCTGACGATCACCGCCGCCCATTGTCCACGGGAAACGGCTACGTTGAGTCGGTTGGGTGACAAGAGAAAATCCATCCCCCGAGGCACTTCGTCTGCAGAAGAAGCCGCCATTGAAATAATGACTATCGGCGCTTCCTGGCCTTGAAACCGATCGACGGTGCCCACCCGGACCCCCGTTTCATCCGGATGCGAAAGCCCCGCTTTTTCCAGGGCGTCACGAATGACTTCCACTTGGGCGTTGTAGGCAGCCACGACGAGGACATCCTCAGGTTCCAACGGCCTGAGCGCTTGGTCCGGCGCATCACTCCAGCTCCTTCCGATGAATTGTCTCGCGAGCTCCACGACCTGGTGAGCTTCCTCCGGAGAGGACGTCGCATTCCCTACGTGTGGAACGTCGAGACGATACACGCCTGGGCGGGTATCTGTCAGCACCCGCCGAGCCGCAGCATGTGCGGACCGAAGCTTGCCTTGGTATGACAGCTTGGAGACCGGTCCGCACAGTTGTGGATGCATTCGCCATGACGAGTCGAGAAAGTACCCGAATTCGGGTGGCAGGGTGCGCTCGCCCGCGGAGAGCCAACCCAAAGCTGATTCGTCGACAGGATACGGATGACTTCCCTGGGTGACTTGAGGCAATTGCTGAGGATCGCCCAGCAGAAGCATGTTGCGCGCGGCCCGAGAGACGGCCAGCATATTGGCCAGGGAGTACTGCCCGGCCTCGTCGATGACGAGAAGGTCCAGGCTCCCCGGGGCAAAACGGTCTTGGTTCGCGAAGTCCCAGGCCGTGCCGCCGTACACTCGCCCCTCGCCTGGCCCCGAGTCGGGAGGCATTGCTTCCGCCAAGAATGAGGAAATCTCCTTGGGCGAGATTTCCTGCCAAGGAACTTGAGGAGAAATCGCATCTCCTTGTGGGCGTGCTTTCTTGGCTTTGGCGATGGCCGCCGCGGGGACGCCTCCGTTGGTGATGCAGCCACGCAGTAGATTTTCGATGACGGCGTGCGATTGGGCGACTACCCCGATGGTCCACCCCTCGGTCACCAGACGTCCGATCACATGAGATCCCACGTACGATTTCCCGGTTCCGGGCGGGCCCTGAACAGCAATGTAGGAGTCGTCCAGCCGCGAGACCGCCGCGTGGATCGCATCTGCCATGGGGATCTTCCCGTCTCCCCAGCCCGGGTCGTTTGCTCGTGGAAGGGCTGCCCCGCCGACGAGCCGTGGCCGCCTGCGGGCCAGGATGTCCAATCCCGCTGCCCGAGGTAACTGGGGGAGGGCCGCGTCGACTTCCTCCGCGAGAGCCGCGAGCGAATCTTCCTGGGCCGCAGTGCGAATGGGCGCCGAGGGGGTCGACGCCATTGGAATCTGGTCGAAGGGCTCCGTGCCTTGAGGACGGGATTCGATCATCCGGATGCGGACCAGTCCAGGGGACGAAGCGGGCTCCAGGGATTCTACGGTCAGCCGAGCATCGCTGGCGCGCGAAACGACCGGTTGTTGCCCTCCGGACCGAGCCTCGATACGTTGCTGGGCTTCGAGCGCCTTGTTTTCCAAGTACGGTGGTAGCGGAGCTTCGTACATAGCGAAGAGCCCTGAGTCTCCGGGCTTCAGTCCGGAACCCTCCGCGAGGCGGGCCGTTCCGGCGAGGACGCGCTTTTCGACCTTCGACCGAGGTGAAGCCTTGTGCCAATCCTCTTCCACACTCATCCGCTCGAAGACCACGACGTCTCGCTGCGATTCCCAGTCCGAAACGGGAGCCGTGAGTCGGTCGAAGTGAGCCCACCAGAATTGTTTCCGTTCGCGTCGGTGATAACCGGTAGCGCTGGAGACCATAGCGACCGCCCGGACCGTGTCCCTCAGCTCTCCCGGGGAGAGCGCGGTGGACTCGGGCGTGGCTGTCTCCACGAAGTGGTTCAGCGACAATTCGACGGGTGTCTCGCGCGCGGACTCGATCGTTTCCGATTCGACCTGAGTCCCGGGCAATTGGGGCGGCCGGCTCACTTCTTCGGTCGCGGAACGAGAGACGAGAGAGAGCAACCAGTTGCGGAGCTTGAGAGTCGACAGGCAATCGTATCGGTTGTAGTCGCTGATCGAACTCAGAACGGAATTCGCATGCTCGTTCTCACCCGTATCGCGAGCCAAGCAATAATCGGCGTAGGCCACGACCGAGGCCGCGGCGTTGGTGACATCCCCCATGCGGAGCTGATCGCCCATGTAGAGCGGTTCCAATTTCTTGATCGAATACGAGCCCTGCGAAATGCGCAAACTCGCGCGGACGGACTCGTAGAGATCCACAAGGACCTCTTCGCGAAGGAGGTCGTCGACTTCTTCCTCCCCGACGCCGTGCCGGGCCGCGAGGTCTCGCAGTGCACGTTTCTCGTAATTGGCATAGTGGTAGATCTTCATACCGGGATAACGCTGCCGACGTTCACTGACGTACTGCAGAAAATCGAGAAGAGCCTGCTTCTCTTCTTCCCGGGAGTGCGCCCAGAACGGCACGAACGCGGGTTCTTCAGCAGAGTCGAGCGGTGTCTCGATAAGGCCGAAAAGATACTCGATGCCCCATGAAGAATCATCAGGATCCTGCCACATGGGGTCGCCCTCGAAATCGAAGAATATGTCCCCGGGGTTGGCGGCCGGGATCCTTGTCAGGGGCGCGGAATCAGTGACCAGATAGGAAACACTCTGCTGGACTCCTTCCGCATCCGTATAAGTCACGGTCTTGTCCGGGACGGACAGTCCACATTGCATCGCCGCTTGATCCCGAGCGGAGCGAACAGGAGCGGGAAGGTCTCGGCCGCCCAGACCCGCCAAGTCCATCATGGTGCGTACGTCATAGCGTTGGCGTAGTTTTTTGCGCTGGGTCATGGACATCCCCGCAACCTTCAGGACGTCCTGGTGTTTCTCGATTTCGGCAAGGCAGTGGGGACACGCGCCGCAACGGGGCAGGGCCTCGTCCCACCAGTCGAGCGGAGCGGCTGATGGATTCATGCGATCCTGAGTCAGTGACTCGAAGCGGTCCCTGCGCTCTTGGTAAACCGCCATGAACTCCCCGACACTAAATGACGCCCGTTCCCGATTGCCGAGTATCAACGTGACCGTATCCGAGACCGGGATCCCCGCTTGCGCCAGTTGGTCCGCATAGGCGGCAAGCTGCAGTAATGCGGTGACCTTGGCGTGACGAGCCAGTTTGGTGTCGAAGACGGCGTATCTGCCGTCGGCCTCACGGACGAGAAAATCCGAACGACCGTGGAATCGGCCGTCGAAGAAAGATGCCTGAAAAACGACGTCAGCGCCCACGCGCAGAGCTGCAATGGATTCTTGGTGCTTTCGAAGAAGGGCCCCGCGGTCCAGGGTTCCGGCCGGCTCGACCTCATAGACCCCGCGGCCGGTGCTCCGATCGAAACGCCCGCATTGAGCGATCATGTCTTGCAGCACAGCGGCCTCGTGCTGATCTCCCAATCTGGAGGTGCGCTCGAGCATCGCGTCCTCTGGGGCACGGAAGCGGGGCAGGCGGCCTAGCTTTTCCTCCAAGATGTGTACTGTTGCCCACGGACATTCCGCGGCACGGACCAAATCCGAAGCAGAGTAGACCAAGGAACGATGAGAGCTCCCGGGGGTTTGGCCCGGGGCATCGACGAAGAACACAGCCACCTCCTGGTTCCGCCTCCGGCGTCGCGCGGGGCGTTGAATACAGGGTACGGGCAGTGACTGACAAGTTAAGCGGAGGCGGCCTCAGGCTGATCGGAAAGCCCGGTTCGATCCAGCTCCAGACTCATCGAAATCTGATACCGATCCGAACGGTACGTCGAAATCGAGTATTCGAGCGGAAGGGGCCCGTGTTCTCCGCGGGCAAAGGTATATCGGTGGAAAAGCAGGACGGGTGCTGCCGCCTCCACGTCCAGAATTCGAGCCAGATCAGGATCTACCGCAGCGGCTTCCACGGTCTGCTCGGCGGTGCTGACCGCGAACTCCGTCCCGGACAAGTGCGAATACAGAGATTGGCTCAGATCTTTGGCGAGCAGAAGATCGGTCAGTTCCGGTCGCATCCACGATTCGTCCACGCTGACCGGGGCATGATTCGCGAGCCGGAGCCGTTTGACGCACAGGGTTTCCTCGCCGTCGTCCAGCCCGAAGAACTCCGCTGCCCTCGGCGTGGCCTGCCTGCGTTCGGCCAAGAGGATCCTCGTCGATGGTTCCAGTCCTGCGCGTTTCATGTCTTCCGTGAAGGAAGCCAAGTGCAGATTGGAACGAACGCGCCCATGGGAGACATAAGTCCCTTTGCCGTGGATGCGCACCAGCACGCCTTCGGCCACGAGGTCCGCGACGGCACGTCGGATCGTGATGCGGGAAACGCCGAATTGTTTTTCCAGCTGCCTTTCACCAGGTAAGGCATCACCCGGGGACAACTCGTGCCGCGCCAGGTCGCGCAGTTCCGACCTGACCTGTTCATGCTTGTGAACCACCTCTGCGATCGCTTCCGCTACAGCAGATCCTGGATGTCTTCGGCCAGGTTCTCCGCCTCGGGACCGACGACGACCTGAACCATGCCACCCGAGACGACCACACCGTGGGCGCCCATGGCCTTGAGCGCAGCCTGGTTGACGACGGATGAGTCCTCGACCTCGGTGCGCAACCGTGTGATGCAGCCCTCGATGTCCTCGATATTGTCTGCGCCCCCGAGAGCTTCCAGAAGCTTTTCCGGATCAAACATTGAATTCCTCCTTGCCCTTGACAAGCAATTCCTTGTGCCTCACAGTGATCAGAACCACTGGTTATAAACAGTTGACTTGAGCGTACCGACTGCGCTCCATCGACACAACCGCACGCTACTCTCGCCGACGCGAGAATCGAGGTCCCCATGTCTTCGTCAGACGTCCCCATGACGGCCGCCGGGTCTTCCCCCAAAAAAGGCGACGGCAAATCCATGAAAGTCCTTCAGCGCTTCGGGAGGAGCCTGATGCTTCCGATCGCGGCTCTGCCCGCAGCCGCGATCCTTCAACGACTGGGGCAAGACGACCTCCTCGGCCGTTTCTCCTCGATCTCCACCGCAGCCCAGGTGATCGGCGCCGCCGGTACGGCTCTCTTCGACGGGCTGCCGCTGCTCTTCGCGGTCGGCATTTCCTTCGGCTTCGCCAAAAAGGGCGATGGCTCGACGGCGCTCGCGGCCGTCGTCGGCTACCTCGTGATGACCAACGTGTTCAAGGTGATGTCGCCGGTCGTCCTCAGCAGCGACGCAACCTCGGCCGCAGGGGAGGACCCTGCGATCGACTACGGCGTCCTGGGCGGGATCGTGATCGGATTGACGTCCGCCATGTTGTGGCAACGTTTTCACCGGACGAAACTGCCCGATTGGCTCGGCTTCTTCGGCGGAAGGCGTCTCGTCCCGATCCTGACGTCCCTGGCGGCCCTGGTGCTCGGCGTGGTCCTGGCCTTGATCTATCCGCTCTTCGACAAGGGGCTGTCCGCAATCGGCACCGCGGTCGGAGGGAACCCTGTGGCAGGTGCCGGTCTATACGGTGTACTGAACCGGCTCCTGATTCCTTTCGGCCTCCACCACATTCTCAATTCCATTGTCTGGTTCATCCTCGGAGACTACAACGGCGCTCACGGCGATCTGACGCGGTTCTTCGCGGGCGATCCCAGCGCGGGAGTGTTCATGACGGGCTTCTTCCCGATCATGATGTTCGGTCTTCCCGCGGCTGCGCTGGCCATATGGCATGAAGCCAAACCAGGGCAGAAGAAGATCGTCGGCGGCATCATGCTGTCCACCGGTCTGACGTCGTTCCTGACCGGTATCACTGAGCCCCTCGAGTTTTCCTTCATGTTCATCGCATGGCCGCTGTATTTGATCCACGCGGTGCTCATGGGGACCTCGATGGCGCTGACTAACGCCCTGGGGATTCACTCCGGATTCGGTTTCTCTGCCGGAACCATCGACTACGTGCTCAACTTCGGCATATCTCAGAATTCGATCTGGCTGATACCCATAGGGGTGGGCTACGGACTGATCTACTACTTCCTCTTCCGATTCGTGATCCGTAAATGGAACCTGAGAACCCCGGGGCGCGAGGAAGACCCCGACGAAGGTGCGGCGGTCGCGGACGGAGACCTCGAGGAGGCCTCGTCATCGGCTACTGAGCGCGTCGACTCCGCCGATGGCGAGAACCCCCGTCGAGAGACTGAGGGCTAGAAGTCCCAGTCGGAATCGTCCGTCTCCACGGCCTTGCCCATCACGTAGGAGGAGCCCGAACCACTGAAGAAATCGTGGTTCTCATCGGCGCCTGGAGCGAGGGCCGCCAGGATTTCCGGATTCACGGCGGTCTCCTCCGCGGAGAAGTACGCGGGATAGCCCAAGTTCATCAGTGCCTTGTTGGCGTTGTATCGGACGAAAACGGCGACGTCGTCCATGAGCCCCAGCGGTTCGTACAGTTCTCCCGAATAGTGCAGCTCCAGCTCGTACAGCTCTTCCAACAAGTTGACGGTGAAGTCCTTGACCTCTTCCTGGCGCGCGACCGAGCAAGCTCGGAGGCCCCGCTGGAATTTGTAACCCGAGTAGTAACCGTGGACGGCTTTGTCCCGAAGGATCAGCCGGATCATGTCCGCGGTATTGGTCAGGGTCGCGTGCACCGAGAAGTGAAGCGGCAGGTAGAACCCCGCGTAGAGCAAGAGCGAAGACAACAGGGTCGAGGCGACTTTCCGCCGCAACGGGTCATCGCCGTAATAGTGCATCAAGACCTTCTTGGCACGTTCCTGCAGGAGGTCGTTGGAGACCGCCCACCGATACGACTGCTCGATATCGCGAGAGCTGGAAAGCGTGGAGAAAACGCTCGAATAGGATCTGGCGTGCACGGACTGCATGAAGGCGATATTCGTGTAGACGGCTTCCTCGTGCTCGGTGCGAGCGTCCTGGATCTGGCTGATCTCCCCGACCGTCGCCTGAACCGTGTCGAGCAAGGTCAACCCGGTGAACACTCGCATGGTCAATGTTCGTTCCTCATCGGTCAGTCGCTGCCAAGCCGGAAGGTCGTTGGACAGGGGTACCTTCTCGGGAAGCCAGAAATTCGAGGTCAATCGGTTCCAGACTTCGAGGTCTTTCTCGTCCTGTACCTGATTCCAATTGACGGGGCGCAGGCGCAGAGCCGGGTCGTGGCGAAAGGACGGCGGGGTCACGGAAATATCGGTGATCGGAAGGTTCGGGGTCGCGTTGGACATAGTGGTTTCCTTGGAGCTTGGATCGGATGGGGTCAAAGGGCGCAGGAGACGCAGTTCTGAACCTCCGTGCCCTCCAGCGCGGCCTGGCGAAGTCGGATGTAGTAGAGCGTCTTGATTCCCGCTTTCCAGGCATAGATCTGGGCACGGTTGATATCTCGCGTCGTCGTGTCGTCCTTGAAGAAGAGCGTCAGCGAAAGACCTTGATCCACGTGTTTGGTCGCAGCGGCATAGGTGTCGATGATCTTCTCGTACCCCACCTCGTAGGCGTCCTCAAAGAGTTCGATATTCTCCTGGCTCATATGCGGGGCCGGATAGTACACACGCCCTAGCTTCCCTTCCTTTCTGATCTCAATCCGCGAGGTGACCGGGTGCAATGAAGCGGTCGAATGATTGATGTAACTGATCGATCCCGTCGGAGGAATCGCCTGAAGGTAAGCGTTGTACATGCCGTCCCTCATCACAGCCGCCCTCAAGACGATCCAGTCCTCGCGGCTGGGCAGGTGCACACCCGCCTCGGCGAACAGCGAGCGGACACGATCGGTGGCGGGGGTGCCATCCGTCGAGACGTAGCGTTCGAAGCGGACCCCGTTCGCATAGTCCGAACTGGCGAATCCCTCGAAAGTCTCGCCGCGTTCGACCGCGAGCAGATGAGAGGCCCGGATCGCGTGGAATGTCACGAGCCGAAAATATGCGTCCGTGAAATCGATAGCCTCGGTGCTCCCGTAGCGGATGTTCTGGGATGCCAAGTAGCCGTGCAAGTTCATTTGCCCGAGCCCGATCGCGTGGGTGGCCCTGTTTCCGCGGGCCACGGAGGGCACGGCGTCGACGTCGCACTGGTCGGAGACGCTGGTCAGCGCTCGGACCGCGGTCTCGACGGTGCGGCCGAAATGAGGGGAGGTCATGGCCGCGGCGATGTTGAGCGAGCCCAGATTGCATGAAATGTCCCGACCAACGGACTCGTAGCTGAGATCGGAGCCCATCGTCGAGGGGGTGCTGGTCTGAAGGATCTCGCTGCAGAGATTGGACATCCCAATGCGTCCGGGATGCGCATGATCCCGGTTGACGGTGTCGTCGAAGAGTACGTAGGGATAACCCGACTCGAATTGAAGCTCCGCGATCGTCGTGAAGAAGTCGCGAGCCCGGATCGAGTCCTTGTGGATCCGCGGGTTTGCGGCCAGTTCGTCGTAGAGCGCGGTAATCGACAAATCCGACATCGGTTTTCCGTATTCCCGTTCTATGTCATACGGGCTGAAGAGGAGCATGTCCCGGTCTTCCTTGGCGAGCCGGAACGTGACGTCGGGGATGACGACGCCGAGAGAGAGGGTCTTGATGCGCACTTTCTCGTCAGCATTTTCCCGTTTGGTGTCGAGGAACCGCAGAATGTCGGGGTGGTGCGCATGCAGATATACGGCCCCTGCCCCCTGCCTGGCGCCGAGCTGGTTCGCGTAGGAGAAGGAATCCTCCAGAATTTTCATGACCGGAACCACTCCAGAGGCTTGGTTCTGGGTCTTCTTGATGGGGGCACCGGTCTGACGAAGATTCGTGAGCATCAACGCGACGCCGCCGCCACGTTTCGACAGCTGGAGGGCGGAATTCACCGACCGGCCGATCGACTCCATATTGTCTTCCACGCGCAGCAGGAAGCAGGAGACGAGCTCGCCCCTTTGTTTCTTCCCCGCATTCAGAAAAGTGGGGGTCGCAGGCTGATAGCGACCTGACATCATCTCGTCGACGAGATGCACCGCCAACTTTTCGTCGCCCCGCGCGAGATACAGGGCCGTGGCGACCACCCGCTCCGAGAAGTCCTCGAGATACTCCCGTCCGTCGAAGGTCTTCATGGCGTACGAGGTGTAGAACTTGAATGCGCCGAGGAAGGACCCGAAACGGTGTCCTGCCTCCGCAGCTCGTTGGTGAACCGTGGAAAGAAACTCGGAGTCGTAGGCCTGAAGAAAATCCGTTTCGTAGTAGTCGTTGTCCACAAGCCATTCGAGACGTTGGGTCACGCTGTCGAATCGTCGTGTACGAGGCTTGACCCATTGCTGTACATAAGCGCCGATTGCTTGCTTGTCGCGATCGAACTGGATCTGTCCGGACTCGTCGAACAGGTTCAGTTGAGCGTTGAGGGCGTGATAGTCCTTGCGCGTGCCGATGCCTTCTTTGTCACCGGGTGATGTCGTGGTGGGTGATGTCATGCGGATTCCTTGTCGTGTTCCAAAGCGTGCCAAAACTCGTCGAGCCCGTGATTGATGGTCTCGACGTCGCGGGAGTGACCCAAGAGCTCGAATCTGTAGAGCTCCGGAACCCCGCACTTCTTCGAAATCACGGGACCTGCGATGCAGAAGTGCTCACCGAAATTGGTATTTCCTGACGCGATGACCCCTCGAATCAAGCTCCTGTTCTGCGGGTCATTCAGAAAGGTGATGACTTGTCGGGGGACGGCCTGTTTTGCCTCTCCTCCGCCATAACTCGGCACGATCAGAACGTAGGGCCGACTGACGCGGATCATCCCGTCGAGGCGTGGACGCAGGGGAATTCTGACGGCGTCGAATCGGAGACGGTCCACGAGGCGGCGGGTGTTCTCCGAAGCGCTCGAAAAATAGACGAGGCTCGGGGACTCGTGCGGGGCAAGCGTGCGGAATCGGATAGGCGGCCGGGAGCGGGTGGCCGAGTGCTCTTCCATGTCTTCCTTTCTGCAAGATCCGTGCCGAGCACAATATGTTGTGCTGATGGCAACGTTAAGGTGGCACATATAGGAATATCATTAAGGCGAACTTAAAACTACGCCTGGCCGTAGTTGTTGACATGAGTCACAATGGGAGGAAAACTTCAAAGGGTGAAGAAAAATGTGAAGAAAAACTCCGAAAGAGCGTCGCCGCCTGACGTCCTCGGCTCGCTGCGAGCGCTCGCGGACACATTGAGTCCCGGCCCGGCCAAGGTCGCGAGGTTCATCCTGGACGATCCCGTCCGCACGGTCCCGATGACGCTCGGGGAGCTCGCCCGGAGCAGCCGAACCAGCGATGCTTCGGTCATCCGCTTGGCCCGATCCATCGGGTGTGCCGGCTACAGGGAAATGCGCACCCTCCTCGCCACGTCCGTCGGGCGGGCTCAGGGAGCCGCCGCAGACCAGTGGTCGTATCCGGTGGGGATTTCGGCCGAGGACGCCCCGGGCGACGTCGTGACGAAGCTGGCTGCCGGGGAGCGGGAGGCCATTTCGCAGACCGAGCGGGCGCTCGATGCCGAGGCGGTACGGACCGTGGCGGACGCCGTGGCGAACGCTCGGCGAGTCCTCGTCGTCGGTATCGGTGCATCCGGGCTGGTCGCTCAAGATCTTGCCGCCAAGCTCGGCCGAATAGGTCTGTCGGTTCATGCCGCGACCGAGGCGCACGATGCGCTGACCTTTGCCGTGCTGCTGACTTCTGAGGACGTTTTCATCGGGGTATCCGCATCGGGCCGAACCCGCGACGTCGTCGATCCGCTCGGGCTGGCGGCTCAAGCCGGTGCCCGAACAGTCGGCATTACGACACAACCGCGTGCACCTCTGGGGAGCGCCGACCACGTCTTGGTCAGCGTTGCTTCCCGCGAATCCGGGATTCGCCTCGGGGCAATGACTTCTCGCTCGGGACAGCTTTTCGTGGTTGATGCGCTGTTCACCATGGTTTTCCAGGTCCGTGAAGAGGAAGCGCGGAGGGCCATCGCGCGCTCCCACGAGGCCCTGGCCTTCAAACGTTCACCCCGCCCGAACGGCACGACACCCCAGGAGAACCGGAACTCATGACACCTGACATTCCCACCACAGAAGCGATCGACGAACAGTTCTCGGAGATCGACCGGATGCCCACCGAAGCCTTGGCAAGGCTCATGAATCGGGCCGATTCGACGGTTCCGCTTGCCGTGGGGCAACGCAGCGCGGATATTGCCCGACTCGTGGACGCGGCAGTTCCTGGTCTTCGCTCGGGGGGTCGGTTGGTATACGCCGGCGCGGGAACCGCGGGACGGCTCGGTGTCCTCGACGCTTCCGAGTGTCCGCCGACGTTCAATACCGCACCCGGAGAAGTCGTCGGCCTCATCGCCGGCGGAGAGCGGGCTATCGTTTCCGCGGTGGAGGGAGCCGAGGACGACTCGGCCGCGGGCGGGCAGGCCATCGTCGCGTTGGACATCGGTCCCTCGGACACCGTCGTTGGGATATCGGCATCCGGGACGACGCCCTATGCAGTCGGTGCTGTTGAGGAGGCCGCAAAGCGAGGCGCGACGACGGGCGGCGTCGTGTGCAATCGGGGGTCCCGGCTCGCGGCGGTTGCCGCGCATGCCATCGAGGTGATTGTGGGGCCGGAACTCGTAGCGGGCTCGACCAGGTTGAAGGCCGGGACGGCCCAGAAACTCGTGCTCAACATGATCTCGACGATGAGCATGGTCCGACTGGGCAAGACGTACGGGAATCTCATGGTGGACGTTCAGTCGACCAATACCAAATTGAAGGAGAGAGTCCGTCGGATCGTTCAGACGGTGACCGACGCCGAGGACTCCGAGGTCGAAACGGCTGTCGAGGCGGCGGATGGAAGCGCCAAAGTAGCCATTCTCATGATCCTTGCCGGTGTCGACGCCCCACGTGCACGCGAGGAATTGGATCGTGATGCGGGCGTCCTCCGAGCAGCTCTGGGACGGCTGGTCCGGTCTCACAGCTGATGGGGGAGACCTGCACGGCAGGAGGACTTGCCCGCACGACGTCATGAAGGCAACGTACAAAGGAGTCGACAATGCCTGACCAAGAGAAAATATCGCAGGAAGTGATCGCCGGTCTCGGTGGCGCTTCCAATATCGGCGGGGTAGAAAACTGCATTACTCGTTTGAGAATCCCCGTTAACAACGAGTCCGCCGTCGACGTCGAGGCATTGCGCGGTGTCGAGGGAGTATTGGGTGTCGTGCCCGGATCGACTATGCAGGTCGTGCTCGGCCCTGGGGTCGTGGACACGGTCGCCCGGGATATCGACAAGCGCCTGCAGAAAGAGAAAGTAACTCAGGGCTCGCGCGGCGGCGGATCCGTGGCGGCGTCGGAGAGCGCGGAGAATCCGGACGTCACCGAGCCGACGTCCCCGAACGATCTCCAGGCTCTCGGCGCGCAGATGAAACGCTCGCAGTCCGAGCGTGGGAAATCCCCGATCCGCGGATTCCTGGGTCGGATCGCCAATATTTTCCTTCCACTGATTCCCGCCCTGATCGCGTGCGGCATCGTGGCCGGTATCAGTGGCGTTCTGCAAAACTTCGTCGCGAATGGGGCGTGGCCGTGGGCCGCTGGGGCCGTGCCCGTCCTGACAGCGATATCGAGCGGGTTCATGACCTTGATTGCCGTGTTCGTGGGCATGAACGCGGCCAAGGAGTTCGGCGGCACTCCGGTGCTCGGCGGGGCAGTCGCAGCGATCATTCCGTTTGCGGGGGTCTCCGAAATCTCCGTCTTCGGCACATCCCTCGAACCGGGCCAGGGCGGCGTGATCGGTGCCCTGTTCGCGGCAATCCTCGCCGCGTACATCGAGCGTTGGACACGCAAGTGGGCCCCGGAATCACTGGCCATGTTAATCGTTCCGACGGTCACGGTTCTAATCGCGGGGGCGCTGACGCTCTTCCCGCTCATGACCCTGGCAGGCTGGATCTCGACCGGCATCGGAACCGGTGCGACGTGGCTTTTGGGGGTCGGTGGAGGAGTCGCCGGATTCGTTCTGGCCGGACTCTTCCTGCCCTTAGTGATGCTGGGTCTGCACCAGGCTCTGATACCGATTCACACAACTCTCATCTCCCAGGCCGGGTACACGATCCTCCTGCCGATTCTCGCGATGGCGGGTGGCGGACAAGTCGGGGCGACCGCGGCGATTTACTTGCGTATCCGCAATCGTGCCTTGAGAAATACCATCAAGTCCGCCCTCCCGGCGGGCATCCTCGGGGTGGGCGAGCCGCTGATTTACGGCGTTACCCTGCCGATGGGCCGCCCCTTCATCACCGCGTGTCTTGGTGGCGCCTTTGGAGGCGGGTTCGTGGGGCTGTTCAATCAGCTCGGCTATGCCACCGGATCCACCGCCATCGGACCGAGCGGGTGGGCGCTCTTTCCCTTGGCAGCGGGCAACCACGGTATCGGTGCCGCGCTCGCGATCTATGCTGTGGGGCTGCTGATTTCCTACGTAGCAGGTTTCATCCTGACGTATTTCTTCGGGGTGCCCAAGGACCTGGTCGCACGCATGGCGGACGAAGACAAGGGGTAGTTGCCCGGCCTCAGCCGGTCCAGTCTGAGCCAATGTGCGGCCTGGACCGAGGCACGCACCGCACATTGCGCGCTGGGAGGTCGCATGACGTCTGAAGGCATCCCCTGCCTTTGCGTTCGGGGAGTCAGTCGTGGCCGAGGGTCACCTGGCAGCGGGGGCGTCACATTCCCGCGTTCTCGGAAACGTACACATGAGTGAGCGTTTGCCTGAGGTAGAAGGGAGACATGAGTTCGTTTCTCCTCCGCAATGTGCGGGAGGCCTTCACCCGTGAGGTCCTCGATGCCCGCATCACCGACGGGCGAATCGATCTGGCATCCCGGATCTCGCCCGACATCGGCGACGAAGTCGTCGACGCCGAAGGCCGCTGGCTCGTCCCGGGGTTGTGGGATGCACACGTTCATTTTGACCAGTGGGCACAGGCTCGTTCCCGGCTCGATCTCGCGGGGACGAAGTCACCGGAGGCTGTCACGCGTTTGGTGGGCGACGCCTTGGCCCATGACAGTGGGCACGGCGTGTTCTTCGGTTTCGGGTACCGAGCCTCGGAATGGTCCCGCCAGGCAACCGTGGCGGAGCTCGACGCGGTCACCGGTTCGCGTCCCGTAGCTCTGGTGAGCGGAGACATGCACAACGGCTGGCTCAACTCGGCGGCTATGACTCTTGTGGGGGCACCGCCGAGGGACACGCCCTTCGATGAGGACGATTGGTTTCCTCTCTTCGGAAGATTGGAGCCTTGGGCCCCGGACCCCGAATCCGCGGTGCGCGATGCGATGAAGGCAGCCGCGGCCAAAGGCGTCGTCGGTATCGTGGACCTCGAATTCGCAGCGAACCATGATGTGTGGGTTCGCCGGTCCCAGAACGCGGATACGAAACTGCGCGTGCGCACCGGTGTCTACCCGGACCTCGTCCACACCGTCCTGGAGCGGGGTCTGGCCAGCGGAGATGTCCTCGACGAGCGCGGAATGGTTCGGATGGGGCCTCTCAAAATCATCTCGGACGGTTCCCTCGGTACCCGCACGGCCCATTGTTGCGAGCCGTACCTCGGAGCGGACGAGATGACTCATCCGCGAGGGGTACAGAATGTGGATCCGCAGGAATTGGTGAGGCTGCTCGGTATTGCTCGATCCGGAGGACTCGACGTAGCTCTTCACGCACTCGGCGATGCGGCGGTCTCCCACGCATTGGATGCTTTTCAGATCACGGGGAGCAGGGGTTCGATCGAACACGCGCAGGTAGTGCGGTGGGAGGATATCGACCGGATGTCGGGGCTGGGAATCACTGCCAGCGTCCAGCCAGCCCACCTCCTCGACGACCGCGATGTGATGGATCGGCTGTGGGCCGATCGGGCCGATCGCAGTTTTGCGTTTCGTGCGATGCTCGACCGAGGGGTCCGTCTTGCGTTGGGCTCGGATGCGCCCGTCGCCGCTTTGGACCCCTGGCTTGCCATGGCCGCAGCAGTGTACCGGTCCGGAGACGGCCGTCCTCCGTGGAATCAGCAGGAAGCACTTTCGCCGCGTGAAGCCCTCGCGGCCTCGACCGATGGTGTCGACCGCCTCCGTTCGGGCGACCGGGGCGATGTCCTGTTGCTCGATTCGGATCCGTTTGGCGGGGCGACATCCGAAGAGGCCGCCCGTAACCTGTCCGGTATGCGCGTTGCCGCGACGTTCGTCGACGGCCGGCTCACCCATTGGGATTTCTAGCCGGTCGCCGTCGAATCACCGCGGGTTGCCGCCGAGCCCTGCCTGGGCATTCGCGTCGGCACCGGGCACTCGCATTTCGAAGGTCTCGGTGACCACGGTGTAGTCGAAGTATCCCATGCGCGCGATCGGGCGAGCGGCCGTGATGTCGACCCGCCCGTCGTCGGTCAGATACTGCTCATCAAGGTGGATCCGTTCGACCGTCGCGTAGACCACATCGATGCTCCCGACATTAGACCGACCAGGCAGCCGGTGGGTCGTCAGGTACTTGCACTCGTAGTGGAATGGACTCTCGGCAACCATGGGCGTTGAGGAAAGGTCGGCCGTGACCTTGGTGACGTCGAGACGGTCGAATTCGTTCTCGTGCGCGTCCAGAGCCATCGCGCTCGTGTTGACTGCGTCCCTCAGATCCCACGTGGCCATGTTCCATACGAACCAGCCGGTTTTCTCCGCGTTGATCACGGTGTCCTTGCGCCGCCCGTCCGGGTACTGGTTGGCCGCGAACATGACCATCGGCGGATCGAAGGTCAGGTTCTGCCATTGGCTGTAGGGCGCAATGTTCTCGACGCCGTTTTCGCTGATGCTCGAAAGCCAACCGATCGGGCGGGGAACCGTGAGCGCTTTGAAGGGGGAATGGGCGAGCGGGCGTTCTGTCTCGTTGGGATCGTATTTCACTGTGCATACCTTTCATAGTGAGGAGAAGAGACGTCTTCTGAGGGTACGGGCTCACGACCTACGCCTTTGATCCTGGCGATCAGAAGGTACAGGCCACCTGCGACGACGAGGCCGATCAGCCACGCTATTTCGGCACCGCCGAAAAGATTCGCGACCGGGCCGACGTAGAGGGAACTGTTCATGAAGGGGACCTGGACCAAAACGGCCGCGAAGTACGCGACGAATGCCCCCTTGTTGATGGTTCCATAGGGCCCATTGCGTTGGAACAGAGCGTCGACGTCGTACTTCTTGTGACGGACCAGGTAGTAGTCGACCAGGTTGATGGCGGACCACGGTGTCATGAAGTACAGGAGGAACATGAGGAAGTCGGTGAAGACTGCGACGAAGTTATCCGAGGCCAGTAACGCAATCACGACCGCGAAGAGCGAAATGATTAGTACATAGATTGAGCGGGCGCGAGGTTTGATGACCTCGTGTCGGGCGACCGCGGTCACGATGGTTGCCAGAGACATGAAGCCACCGTAAGAACTCAGCGTATTTCCGGTGAGCTTGCCGACGACGACGGCCAGCAGTACGAGCCAGAAGAATGATCCGGCGAGCCCCGAAAGAAAACCGACCTGGTGCTCGCTGAAGGCATCGCCTCCGATCTGGGCAGCAAAGGCGCCGACCGTCATCGCCAGGGTCGCTCCGACGAAACTCCCGGCAAAGGTCCACCCGATAGTCGATTTCTGCGACGTCGACTCCGGGAGATACCGGCTGTAATCGGCAATGTACGGACCGAAAGTCAGTTGCCACGACGCGGACAACGAGATGCCGAGGATGAACGGTGCCAGCGCGAAGTTCGTATGTGCGGTGATGTCGCTCCTCATGGGACCGCCCAGAATGATGATCAGCAGAAGGATGAACACGATCCCGCTCAAAACCGATGCGGCGTGGGAGAACTTGTGGATCCACTTGTACCCTGCGATGGCGAGGACCGTGGAGAACACGGCGAAGATGATCGCACCGAATCTCACGCTGACGTGAAGAAGCGTTGCCAGAGCCTGCCCTCCGAGCACCAACCCCGTTGCATAGAAACCGATGTAAATGATGAGAGCCAGGACCAACGGCAAGATAGCGCCGTAATAACCGAATTGTGCGCGGCTTTGGATCATTTGCGGAACGCCAAGTTGCGGCCCCTGGGCGGAGTGCAGTGCCGTAATGAAGCCACCTATCAGGTTGCCGATGATGATGGCGGGAATCGACCACAGGGCGGAATTTCCCAACAGGACGAAGAGGCCGCCGGTGACCAAAGCCGTGATCGAGCTGTTGGCCGCGAACCAGAGGAAGAAGAGAGAGACGGGGGAACCGTGCCGCTCCTTGGGAGGGATCCAGTCAATGGATCGCAGCTCCATGGTTTTGGGCCCCGCTGTTGGAGTGGCCATGAGTATCTCCTTGAATCCTTTGGTCAGTGTGACTGCTGACACTCTTATTTGCGATACTCTACCGATATATTGGCTGTATATGCCAGGGTTATGCAAAAATTTCAGTACTGACTCTTAGAGAGGATGACCATGAACCGTCCCACTCGGACACGGTCCCGCACCACCCTCACCGACGTGGCTTACACGAGCATTGAGCACATGATCATCCATGGGGAGATCGAACCGCTCACGTTCGTTTCCGAGGCCGATTTCATGGAATGGACCGGGCTGGGCCGCACACCGGTACGGGAGGCCGTCCATCGACTCGCGCGTGAACGTATGGTTGAGATCCACCCAAGCCGCGGCATTCTGGTGCCCCAGGTCAGCGTCGAAGCGGAGTTGCGTATCCTCGAGATGCGGCGGGTTCTGGATCCTCTGGCGGTTCAATTGGCCTGTGAACGTTCTTCGAACGAGGAACGTGATGACATGGGGCAATTGGCCGAGCGCTTGAAAACGGAGGAATTCACGCTCGACACTTACTCGGAAACCGTCCGGCAGACACATGGTCTGATTCTCAAGGCAAGTCACAACGATTATCTGCAGGATGCGATGGTCCCACTGCAGAACCTTTCGCGTCGTTTCTGGACCGCCCACGTCGTCGACGATTCCGAAGTGCGCACAGGGGCCAAGTTGCACCGCGAGATGCTCACGGCCATCGCAGTACAGGATCTCTCTGGCGGTGAGCAAGCGGCACGGCAACTGAACGAATACCTTGTCCACTTCGCACAGCGAATAGTCTCCGGCTGAAAATAACCAGCACGATGATGAATCCGAACGCCTCCTCGGCTCCGAATACAGGGTAGAGACAATCAGCAGGGCGGCGTTTTCCGGCGTCTGTGCTGATCCATGTTGATCACCCAGAACCGGAGAGGGACGACGCCGATGTCACCGCTTCAATATACAGATTCGCCCATGTCAGTACCGCTCGCTCAGGCGAAAGGGATTGCTGGTCCGCAAACAGTGCTTCAGGGGCGATTGTGGGCACGGACCCAAACTGCCCTGGGCCACAAGACTCATCGGTTGGGCGGCCCAGGATGGTCGGCGCTGGTCATCGAGGAGAACAACGTGCTGGGGTGTATTTGGTATGTCCCGTATGGCCCGGTCGTCGAGGACGTCGAGGCCCTCGAGACCGCGGTCAAGGTCCTTCGGGATGCCGCGAGTCACGAGGGCGTTGGTTGGTTGAGGATCGAACCCGTCGTCGCAGACGGTACCCAGCCCATGAGCGCGCCCCGAGTCCGTTCCGAACTTCTGGAACTCGGTGCCCATGAGGCGCCCAGGGACATTCAGCCGCGTCGTACCCGCTGGATCGATCTCACGACGGATCCGGAAAGGATCCTGGCTGGCATGACGGGAACCAATCGGAACCTGTGGCGTCGGCATCGGGACAAGGGCTTGAGCATTGAGTCGAGCCAGGACCCGGAGGCTGTGGAAGAACTCATCGCACTGAACCACGCAAGTGCTGAGCGCAAAGGGTTCGTTGCGCACGACGCCGACTATCTGCGGGCGGTGGCCCGCTCCCTGATGCCCGCAGATGCGGGAAGGGTCTATATGACATTCCATGAAGGGCGAGTCGTCGCATCTGCGTTTGTCTATGATTCCCCGAGCACGAGGATTTTCGCCCACGCGGGAATGCGCCCCGAATATCGCAGGATGCGCCCGAATCAGCCGATGATTGCCCAGGCCATTCTGGACGCCGCCGAGCGCGGTAGCTCCGTCGCCGATCTGTTCGGTATTGCGCCTACGGATTCGCCGACGCACCCCTGGGCAGGGTTCACGCGGTTCAAGAGGTCGTTCGGTGGTGACGACGTCGAACTCGCGGGCACATGGGATCTGGCCGTCTCGACGGCTCGCTATGCGGCGTACCGCACCGTCCGTGCGGGCCGAGGTCTGGCACGAAATGCCCGAGAGATGATGCTCGCTCGCAACTAGACAATTGCCATCTGCTCGCCCGGGTCCCGAGATCCCATCGAAAACTATCGGTCCGTGTTCCGGTTCCCGGCTTTAGGCTGGGCACATGGATATAGAGATACGTCCGGGAGACATTACCGAGGTCGAGGCCGACGCGATCGTCAACGCCGCCAATTCATCGTTGATGGGAGGTGGCGGCGTGGACGGGGCGATTCACCGTGCGGGCGGGCCTGCGATCCTAGAGGAGTGCAAGAAAGTCCGGGAGACGGACTTCCCTGACGGGCTTCCTGCGGGTCGGGCAGTGGCCACGACCGCTGGTGATTTGCCGGCGCAGTGGGTCATTCACACCGTGGGACCCACCTACGCCAAGACGGAGGAGAAGTACGCGGAAAAGGCTCCGGTTCTCGCATCCTGCTACCGCAGCGCGTTGCAGATCGCCGCGGAAAACGGTGCGGAGTCCGTCGCGTTCCCCACCATTTCCGCTGGCGTCTACGGCTGGCCGATGGATGACGCGACGCGCATCGCCGTGGAGGCGATCCGTGCGATGGAAGACCAAGTCGGAGACACCATTCGCACCGTCGTTCTGGTGCCGTTCGGCCAAGAGGCGGAAGATGGGTACCGAGCGGCTTTGGCCGAGTGAGCCCAACCGCCCGCTCCGGTTGATGCTGGTCGGGGCGTACTCGAGTTGAGAGGGATTGAGAGGGATACCCATGGGAAAGAACGTCAGCGATATTTTCGCCGGGCTGGCCGAGCAGCTGAACTGGCAAGAGGAGCTGTACAAGGACCTCCACCGCAATCCGGAATTGGGTCTGAAAGAACACCGGACGTCGGAGCGGTTGCAAAAAGAGCTGGGCGATTTGGGGCTTGAGCCGAAAGTGATCGGTGGTACCGGAGTAGTTGCGGTGATCGAGAACGGGGATGGGCCGATCATCATGGCGCGTGCCGATATCGATGCACTTCCCGTGAGCGAAAGGACCGGTCTGGATTACGCCTCGAAGAACGATGGGGTGATGCACGCCTGCGGGCACGATATGCACATGGCCACGCTTCTGGGCGCGGTGCGGATCCTGGTTCAGAACAAAGACGCATGGTCGGGCACCTACGTCGCATTGTTCCAACCTTCTGAGGAGAATGCCAAGGGCGCGAGTGCCATGATCGACGACGGGCTTGTGGACAAGGTCCCACACCCCGAGGTCGTCCTGGGGCAGCACGTGATGCCTAAGCCTGCCGGCCACGTCTATACCCACTCGGGTCCCATGCTTTCCATGGCGGACTCCATTCACATCACCGTCCACGGACGCGGTTCGCATGGTTCGATGCCGCATCTGTCGGTAGACCCTGTCGTACTCGCCGCGAGCATCGTGCTGCGCTTGCAGTCGATCGTTTCCCGTGAGGTCGAACCGGGCGAGTTCGCCGTGGTGACTGTGGGCGCCTTCAACTCCGGCAAACAAGCGAACGTGATTCCGGATCGAGCCGAATTGCGCTTGAATATTCGCACCTACGACCACGATGTGCGCAACCGCGTGATCGCATCGATCGAGCGAATTGTCCGCGGCGAGTGCCAGGCCGCCGGCTCGCCCGAGGACCCGGAATTCGAGTACTACGACCAGTTCCCGCTCACGGAGAACGACGCCGACGTGACCGACCGTCTCAGCCGAGCCTTCACATCCGGATTCGACGAGGGCGTTCTCCAGACAGGATCCCCCGCGACGGCTTCCGAGGACTTCAGCGAACTCCCGGACGCTTTCGGGGTGCCGTATTGTTACTGGTTCTTCGGAGGCGCGGATGAGAAGAAATACGCTGACGCGGTGAAGAACGGCAGATTGCAGGAAGACATCCCGGCGAACCATTCGCCTTTCTTCTACCCGGTGATTCACCCGACCATCGAGACCGGAACGCGAGCCCAGGTGCTCGCGGCGCTGGAGTACTTGGTCCCATAGAAACCGAGGCTGCGAGTTGGCAAATCCGCACCACTACGGGTCGAGAGACGCGTTTTTGCCAACTCGTCGGCCGTGCAGGGTCTACTCCGGGGTGACGTACGCTCCGGAGAGTCCGCCGTCGACCAGGAAGGTGTTGGCGGTGATGAACGAGGAATCATCCGAAGCCAGAAATGCCACCGCGGCGGCCATCTCTTCCGGTTCCCCAAAGCGACCCATTGGAACGTGGACGAGGCGCCGCTGTGCTTGTTCGGGGTCCTTGGCAAATAGTTCTTTGAGCAATGGTGTGTTGACCGGACCAGGGCACAGGGCATTGACTCTGATTCCCTCGCGTGCGAATTCGACGCCTAGTTCGCGACTCATGGCAAGAACGCCGCCCTTGGAAGCGGAATATGAGATCTGGGAGGTCGCTGCGCCCATCACAGCAACGAATGAGGCCGTATTGATAATGGACCCGCTGCGTTGGGCCCGCATATGCTCCAGGGCGTACTTGCAGCAGTGGAAAACGCTTGTGAGGTTGACGTCCTGAACCCGTTTCCACGCGTCGATTCCGGTTGTGGTGATCGATGCGTCATCGCTGGGTGAGATTCCGGCGTTGTTGAACGCAACATCCACCGAACCGTACTCATCCTTGGTCCGTTGGAAGAGGGCTCTGACGCTCTCGGCGTCCGTCACGTCGGTCTTCACGAAGAGGCCGTCGACTTCGCTGGCCGCCGCCTGTCCTTGTTCCTCGGATACGTCAGCGATGACCACGCGCGCCCCTTCGGCCGCGAGGCGCCGGGCTGTGGCGAGGCCGATGCCGGAAGCTCCGCCCGTGACGACCGCGCTCTTTCCATCGAGCCGGTGTGCTTTGACGTCAGTCATGGTTTCCTCCTGTAATCGGGGTGAAGTGGTTAGTTGTTGGAAAAATAGACGTTCTTGACCTCGGTGAAGGCCTCGACCGCGTGGGGCCCGAGTTCTCGGCCGAACCCGGACTGCTTGAAGCCTCCGAATGGCGTGGAGTACCGCACGGAACTGTGGGAATTGACCGAGAGGTTGCCTGACTGGACCCCTCGGCTCACGCGCAGCGCCCGACCGAGATCCCGGGTCCAGACGGAACCGGAGAGCCCGTATTCCGTGTTGTTGGCGATGCGGAGAGCCTCGGCCTCGTCCTGGAACCTGAAGACCGAGACGACCGGCCCGAAGATTTCCTCCGTGAAACATTTCTCGGTTTCGGAATCGGCGATCAAAACGGTCGGCGGAACCCAGAAGCCGGGGCCCGCGGGCGCCGAACCCCTAAAAGCGACGTTTCCTTGATCAACGTATTCCAGGACCGAATCACGATGTCCCGCCGAGATCAGAGGGCCCATATCCGAGCTCTCGTCCAGAGGGTCGCCCACGACGAAATTCTTGACCGCAGACTCCAGATGTTCCAGGAACTCGTCGAACACCGAATCCTGCACCAGGATCCTCGATCGTGCGCAGCAATCTTGACCCGCATTGTCGAATGCACCGCCGGGTGCGGCGAGTGCGGCTGCTCGGACGTCCGCGTCGGCGAAGACGATATTCGAGTTCTTGCCGCCCATCTCCAATGTGACCCGCTTGGACCGCGGGGCGCAGCCGGCCATGATTCGTTGACCGACTGCGGTGGAGCCTGTGAAGACGATTTTGCGGACGGCCGGATGCGTCACGAAGCGTTCTCCGACCACGGATCCCTTGCCAGGGAGAACCTGGAGCACCCCATCCGGGATGCCGGAGTCCTGAGCTATTCGTCCTATGCGCAGGGCGGTCAGCGGCGTGAGCTCGGCCGGTTTGAGAACCACGGTGTTGCCCGCGGCCAGGGCCGGACCGATGGCCCATCCCGCGATGGGCATCGGAAAGTTCCACGGAACGATTACTCCCACGACGCCGAGCGGCTCGTGGAACGTGACGTTGATTCCGCCCTCGACGGGGATCTGATCTCCGAGGAGACGCTCAGGTGCGGCCGAGTAGTACTGGATGACATCGCGCACGTTTCCGGCTTCCCACCGGGCGTTGCCGATGACGTGGCCCGCATTCGCGACCTCCATTTGCGCCAGGTCCTCTTGCGCGGCATCCAAAGATTGCGCGAACCGGCGCATGATATTGGCCCTCTCCGCGGGGGCGACATGCTTCCAGGTCTCGAAAGCGACGGCAGCCCGGTCGATCGCCTCATCCGTCCGCGTCCGGTCGAAGAGCTCAACATCCTGGATCCTCATCTCATTCGCGGGATTGATGATTTCGTGAACCGTCATCGCGGGTCCTCCTTCTGCCATGGTCTGGGTGAATCTGATGCCTTTCGTGCGGAACCGTGCTCGCGGCAGGCGTTGACGAAAGCGGAGAAGAGGCGGGCATCGTCCAAACGCTTTTCTTCCGGGTGGTACTGGGTGGCCACGAGCCAGGCATCCCCGGTGCTCTCCAGGACCTGGGGCAGTCCGTCGGCCGAGCGCGCCGTGACCTTCAGGTCCCGACCGACGGCATTGATGCCCTGGTGGTGATACGAGGAGACGACGCACGAACCTCCCAGGATCCCGTATGCGAGGGTGCCGGGATCCACCGTGATTTCCGTGTCTGTGAAGACTGCGGGTGCCGCGCGGTACCGTCCACCGTCCGGAAGCACTTCCGGCAAGTGCTGATGCAGGGTTCCTCCGTGCGCGATGTTCAGGATCTGGGCTCCGCGGCAAATGCACAGGAGGGGAATATCGGCCGCTTCGGCCGCCCCGAGCAACGCGAATTCGTGAGCGTCACGGTCAGGATCCGAGACAGTGGCAGGGTGAGGCTCCTCGCTGTAACTGTTCGGATCGACGTCGGGTCCTCCAATGATCATCAGACCGTCCAGAAGCCTGAGAAATTCGGGGTGTGTCCCTCTCGGCGGAAGAAGAACTGGGCTGCTTCCGGCATCGACCAGAGCGTTCAGATAATTGCCCGGGAGAATGGCGGCCTCACCACTCCAGTCTCCCCACTGAGCGTCCTGATAGTACGTGGTGACCCCAATGACGGGTATGTTGTCAGAGTCGTTCAAAGCCTCTCTCCCTTTCCCAATCGGTCACGGCTCGTCCGAACGCTTCCAGTTCTATGTCGGCAGCGTGGGTGTAGTGATCGACGACCTGGTCACCGAACAGCTCGCGGGCAATCGTGCTCTTGGTGAACGAGTCCCTGGCCTGAGCGAGAGAACCGGGAACTCTGTCGGCCTCGGTCACATAGGCGCTGCCGGTGGTGATCGGCGGAATCGGGAGAGCCTTTTCGATCCCGTGGCAGGTCGCTGCGATGATCGCGGCAACGATCAGGTATGGGTTGACGTCGCCCCCGCCGACCCGGTTCTCGACCCGCAGTGAACAGTCCTCGCCCACGACTCGGAGGGCGCAACTGCGGTTGTCCTTGCCCCACGCGATCGCGGTCGGCGCAAAACTGCCTTCTCGGAAGCGCTTGTAGGAATTGATGTTGGGGGCGAAGAAGAGGGAGAAATCCGATAAGCAAGCGATCTGCCCGGCAATCATGTGTTCGAACACTGGGCTGAACCCGTATTCGCTGTCTCCGGTCGAGACTGGGTTCCCATCCAAGTCAGTGAGGCTGAAGTGAACGTGACAGGAATTGCCTTCGCGCTCGTTGTACTTGGCCATGAACGTGATCGATCTACCGTGCTGTGCAGCGATCTCCTTGGCCCCAGCCTTGTAAATGCTGTGATTGTCGCAGGCTGTGAGGGCGTCCCGGTATCGGAAAGTGATTTCCTGCTGGCCGAAGTTGCATTCTCCCTTGGAGGCTTCGACGGTCATCCCGGCGTGTTCCATGCCGACCCGGATATCCCGGATCACCGGTTCGAGGCGCGACGTGGCCAATAGGGAATAGTCCACATTGTGTTGCGTGGACGGTTCGAGATCCGCGTAGTGGCGCGTATGGGCGTGCTCGTAGTCTGTCTCGAACAGGATGAACTCGAGTTCCGTCGCCGCATTTGCCCGATACCCCAAGGATTCCAGCCGGTCGATCTGCTGCTTCAGCAATTGCCTCGGCGACATCGGGATCGGACGTCCGTCCGTCGAGTGGATATCGCACAGAACCAGCGCCGAACCCGGCAGCCAGGGCAGCCTCCGCAGTGTCGCGAAGTCCGGCTTCATGACCAGATCGCCGTAGCCGTTTTCCCACGACGAGCACGAGTATCCGTCCACGGTGTTGTTGTCCACGTCCACCGCCAGGAGGTAGTTGCACCCTTCGACCCCGTGGTGGGCGACGTCGTCAAGGAAGAATTGGGCGCCGCATCTCTTCCCTTGAAGTCTGCCCATAGCGTCGGTGATGCCGACGACGACAGTGTCGATTTCCCCCTTGCCCACCAGCGCCTCGAGTTCATCGAGGTCGAGCATTCCAGGCAATTTCCCTGAATCCGGCATGAGTGATCCTTTCTCCGGAGCCGATACTGGGTTGGGCTCCTAGGCGTTCATTTGAGGCGTGATTCGGCTTCGGCTATCGAAGCGAATTCTTCTTCCGGTGCACTGGTGACCACTCTGTGACGGCTGTAGAACCAGAAGTAGGCCAGTGAAAGTACAAAGACCCCGAGTGTGTACGACGCGGCGGTGACGTCGACCACGAAAGTGGCGATCACGGCGATGACAGCCAGAACCAAGGAGATCGAGGTCGTCACGATCCCACCCGGGGTGTAATAACCGCGCTTTAAATCTGGTTCCCGTACGCGCAGGATGACGTGGGAGAGATTGAGCAGTACATAGGAAACAGTGGCGCCGAATACGGCGATGTTGATCAGCAGGCCGCCGTCTCGGACGGTGGCGGCAAGAATGAATCCGATGGTCCCGGGGACCACGAGGGCCAGAGCCGGGGTGTTTCGTCCGGTCGTGAGGGACAACCAGCGAGGCAGGTACCCGGCTCGGGACAAAGCGAAGAGCTGCCGCGAGTACGCGAAGATGATGGAGAAGAAGCTCGCGACCAGACCTGCCAACCCGGCGTAATTGACGGCCTGGGCCAACCAGCTGTCCCGCCCATACACGGCACGCAGAGCATCCGGCAATGGACTTTCCGACGTGCTCATGGCAACCGCACCTGCGCCTCCCGGCGCCAAGACCAGGACGGCCAGCCCTGAGCAGAGCAGAATCAGGATGGCCGTTACGATTCCCCTCGGCATATCGCGTTGAGGATTGGCCGTTTCCTCCGCTGCGAGCGGCACCCCCTCGACGGCCAAGAAGAACCAGATCCCGTACACGAGGGCTGCGAGGACTCCGGCGAACCCGAACGGAAGGAATGAGTTGGAGCCCGCCGCCGAGACAGGCTCGAAGTCCACCAGATTCGAGGGATCGAAGTGGGGGAGCATACCGCAGACGAAGGCGATCAGGGCCGCTACGGCAATCGCGGTGATGACGAACATGACCTTGAGAGCCTCGCCGACTCCTACGCAGTGGATTCCGATGAAGACGAGATAGAACACGAGGTACAGGGGCCAGGAATTCGTGATTCCGAAGAGGCCGAGCGACTCAATATATCCGCCGATGAAGGTCGCAATCGCGGCGGGTGCGACGGCGTATTCGATCAGGATGGCCATGCCAGTTGCGAACCCTCCGAGCGGGCCCAGGGCCCGCCGCGCGAATCCGTATCCGGCCCCGGCCGTCGGCAAGGTCGAGGAGAGCTCGGCAAGACCCAGGACCATGCAGGTGTACATAAGGCCCATCAGAACGAATGCGATGAGCAGGCCTCCCCACCCACCTTGGGCGAGGCCCAGATTCCACCCGGAGAAGTCCCCGGAAACGACGTAGGCGACGCCCAGGCCGGCAAGCAGAATCCATCCCGCCGCGCCCCTGTTGAGTTGTCTCTTCCTGAGGTAATCGGACTGGTGCCGTTCGTGATCGGTCATGGAGCCCCTTCCAATCAAAGGTATTATTCACAACCTTTAACGTGGCTCACTATCATGAGGTAAGTCACATAAATCTGTCAAGAGGGCGCATAAAAGTGACACCCATCGCTGACAAAGGGTCTGTCCTAAGACCTTTGGATGCCCCATATTTGCCCAGGTCACTAGAATGAAATGAATTGGGACGCGAGAGAAGGGTGGTCGACAGGTGACGGGTGGAGCGACGGGATGTCAGCGCAATCTCGGGGATCCTCATTCGTTGATTCGTCCCGTCCGCGCAGCAAATACTCTGGAAGCGACCTTCGAGGCCTTGGTACGTCTGGTCAAGGTCGGGGCGATCCCACCGGGTGAAAAACTGCCTTCGGAGCGGGAACTAGCCGAACAGATGCACGTTTCCCGGTCGACTCTTCGAAGCGTCCTCCACGACCTTCAGGGACACGGATACCTGGAAGTCCGAAGGGGCCGCTACGGAGGAACATTCGTGACGACTGCGGTACCGGAGACGGACCTTCCCCTAGAGGTCGACCCCAGCCAAGCCAACGACATTCTGTTGTATCGATCGGTTGTCGAAACAGGGGTCGCCCGGCTGGCGGCGGAGTCCGACCTGACCGCCCGGCAGCGTCGAGACCTTCGGACGGCGTCCCAGGCGGTCATGGAAGCTCCGGCAGAACACTACCGACGGCTGGATTCGAGACTTCACATCGCCATAGCCGAAGCCACGGGATCTCGTCGACTGACTGAGTGCGTCATTGAGTCACGTGCCCTGGTCAACGATCTGCTGAACAGGATTCCTCTGCTGGCTTCCAATCTCAAGCATTCGAATGATCAGCACCGCGAACTCGTCGAAGCGATACTCGAGGGGGAGCCAGAACTTGCCGAGTCCGTCGCTCGGAATCACGTGCAGGGCACGGAGTCGTTGTTGCGCGGATTCCTGCACCTGGACCGGTAGACGAAAAACGGGCGGCGTCGCGAACCAATGGTTCGCGACGCCGCCCGTTGGAAAGCAAAGCGACGAGTCGTTCCGCGCCTGAGCGCCGGAATCGAACTCGGGCTACTTGGACCGCTCGACGGCCTCGGTGATGAGACGCTCGGCTTCTTCCTTGGAGCCCCAGCCTTCGCCCTTGACCCACTTGCCGGGTTCGAGATCCTTGTAGCGCTCGAAGAAGTGCTTGATCTCGTCCTTCTTGTAGTCCTCGACGTCGTCCAGGGTCTGGATATTGTCGAAGCGCTTGTCGGTCGGAACGCAAAGGATCTTGGCGTCTCCGCCGGCTTCGTCCGTCATGTTGAAGACGCCGATTGGGCGAGCCTCGACGATCACGCCGGGAATGATGTCGTAATCCATCACGACCATGGCGTCGAGCGGATCGCCGTCTTCGCCGAGGGTGTTCTCGAAGTATCCGTAGTGGGTGGGGTACTGCATCGACGTGAAGAGGACACGATCCAGGCGGAGGCGGCCGGTCTCGTGGTCGATCTCGTACTTAACGCGGGATCCCTGGGGGATCTCGATCGTGACATCAAGTTCCATGAATGGTTCTCCTAGAGGATGGATAGTTGCGGATTTCGTGATTTCGGTGCCTTGTTCTCGGCTTTTCTACCCCTCAATCTATCGCCCCTTATCGCCTTTTGGGAAAACCAGATCGGCGGATTTGCGCCTAAACTCGTGAAGGAGCACCTGGGCGACGGCGGTCGTCCGGCTTCTGACCGAAGACCGAACCACCAGCGAATCGAGGAGTCCCGATGAGGAAGCGTCAGCCGCAGCGATCCGAACAGCACACGTCACGCGGATGGTGGATCGCATCGGGCATCGTCGCCGTCGGCTGCATCGGGATCGGGGCATGGCTCGTGCCCACGGCCGCGGGACAATGGGACTCCTTGACCGGAGCCGACCAACCCGACGCGCTGGCCTCGGCCTCGTCGGTCGACAATCCCGTCAAGGACCTCCCTGGCGATGCGGACCAGCCAGCTCCCGCCGACCTTGCGGGGCCGCTGGAGGCCGCATCCGGCAAGCTCGACGGCGGCGGCACGATGGCTTCCCAGGTGGTGGACGTGGCCAGTGGAAACGTTCTGTATTCGGATGATGCGACGCGTCCGGTGACTCCGGCGTCGAACCTCAAGCTGCTGACGCAATTCGCGCTGCTTAGCCATGCCGATCCGAATTCGCGTTATGAAACGAACTCCTACCTGTCGGAGGATTCGAAATCGGTCACCCTGGTGGCCGGCGGCGACACGATGCTCTCGAGTGGGACCTCCGACGAGAATTCCGTGTTGGGGCACGCTGGCGTGCAGACGCTCGCGGCGCAGACCATTCAGGAACTCAAGGACAAGGGCGTCAGCGGAAAACTTCCCGTGAATCTGGATGCATCGATGTATTCGGGGCAGGGAACAAATCCGGCATGGGACTCTGCCGATGTCGACGCCGGTTACGTAACCTCCATTTCTCCGATCGCGCTATGGGACCACCACACGCAACGGCCCTCGGACGGCGAGGATGTTTCGCATCGCCCCCAGAATGCGGGGGCGGATGCCCTGAACGGCTACGTCAAGGCCCTCAACGAGGCCGGGGCGAGCCAAGGACTCAGCTTCGCATCGGGCTCGGACTCGTCCGAGGCCGCCGAACACGCGGACTCGCAACGGCTGGGATCGGTCGAATCCGCAACGGTGCTCGAACAGGCCAAATACATGATGGAGAATTCGGACAATGTTCTTGCCGAGGTGCTGGGTCGTAACGCCGCGATTGCCGCAGGCAATGAAGGATCCATCGAGGGCGCCATCAAAACCGTCAAGCAGACGCTAACCGGCGCGGGGATCTCCACGGATGGACTGATACAGAAGGACTCCTGCGGACTGTCCGCGGACAACCGCGTGACTCCCATAACACTGGCCCAGATCATCGCGCACGCGACCCAGTCCGAAACGGCGACCTCTAACCTGGCGGAAACGTTGCCCGTCGCCGGCGGAACAGGAACTCTGGCGAGTCGCTTCGAGGCCGATGACGCCTCGGCCGCGCAGGGCAGCGCTCGTGCGAAAACGGGAACACTTCTCAAGGTCAATTCCTTGACCGGGTACACCACGACGTCGCAGGGTCGCCTCTTGGCCTACTCGTTCGTCGTCAACGACGTGACGAATTCCGAGGCCGCAACGACCGCTCTCGATGCTTCGGTCGCTGCGTTGACCAAACTCTGAACTCCGTACTCGGACGGGAAGACGAGCGGTCCGATCGCACGCGCCGTCCCTGAGGAGTTCTCCGGACAGGATCGGCCGATCCGCTCAGGTTGGGTTCAAAGTCGTGTGGCATCGTAGGGATCATGAGTGAGAACATCATCAGTTGGAACGCCGCAGCCGCTACCGCCGCGCGGTTGACTCCCGCCGGGCCCAAATTGTCCGCTGGGGCAACGCGTCGAGTCGTCGAGTCCGTGCGATACAACGCGACCGCATCCGTGGATCACGTGCATCGGATCACCAGGCTCGATGCGGCGGAGAATCTTCACGACTCCGAAGTGCTGGTGGTGGACCGGGCCGGATGGTCTCGAGCAAATTCCCAAACTTTCTCCTACATCCTCAATCGGCTGGTCCAAGCCGGGATGAAGGAAAGATTTGACGAGATGGGGCAGGTTGATCGCAAAGTCGCCGAAGTCGGCACCGCCGTCGAACTCGGGGGAGTCCTTTCGTTCATGTCGAGCAAGGTCTTGGGTCAGTACGACCCGTTCGCGGCGCTCGGTGGCTTTGGTGCTTCGGGCGGTCGTTTGCTCCTCGTGGCCCCCAATATGGTCATGATCGAAAAGGAGCTCAACCTCGAACCGGAAGATTTCCGCTTATGGGTGTGTCTCCACGAACAAACACACCGCGTCCAGTTCGCGGCGGCACCGTGGTTGCGCGAGCACATGCTCGGGTTGATGTCCCGATTGCCCCAGTCCGTTGCCGGTGGCGGCCGGGAGCTCGTGGACCGGCTGCTCGAAGGGGCGAGCGAGGTCGTCCGCAATGCGACCCAGAAAGACGAGGCTTCTCCCAAGGCGCGGGTCGACGGCGCCACGCCGAACTCCTCGGAAGACTTGCGCCCCGTGCCCAAGAACCGGATGACGGCCTTGCTGGACAAGGAATCGGCGGCCGTTTTCTCGGAGCTGACCGGGATCATGAGTCTGATGGAAGGCCACGCGAACGTCGTGATGGACGCCGTCGACTCGAGCATTGTGCCCACGGTCAAGACCATTCGGCGTCGCTTCGACAGCCGGGGCAAGAACCGCGGCGCTCTCGATACCCTGATCCGCAAGGCCATGGGGCTCGACATCAAGATGCGTCAGTACCGTGACGGTCAGGCTTTCGTCCAGACCATCGTCGACGAACGCGGAATGGAACAGTTCAACCGTATTTGGGAAGGCCCTGAAAACCTCCCGAGCGAACTCGAGATCCACAATCCGAGGCTCTGGATCGAGCGGGTCCTCGACGGAATACCACGGGACGCCAGTGCCCGCGGCTTCTCCGGAGACGCGAGCTAGTGGCACAGACCGGGCGAAAAGGCCGGCTTCATCCCTCCGTGGGGTCGGCACGCAAGAAATTTGTCGATGTCCTCGAGGATCACCTCCCGGGCTTCTGTGCGGCGCCCACGGGCCGGACCCGAGGCGACGTACCTGACGAAGCCGGGGATGTGCCTTTGGCTCTGGTCGCGTGCAGTGGCGGCCCCGATTCGCTGGCTTTGGCCTCCGTCGCGGCGCATTTCGCCCGACGCGGGGATCTGCGGGTGGGTGCCGTCATCGTGGACCACGCTCTCCAGGACGGCAGTTCGGAACAAGCCGAGCGAGCCGCGACAGAGTGTCGGAGGCTCGGTCTCGACCCGGTGCGCACGGTTCGTGCGGTGGTCAGAAGTCAAGGAATGGGACCCGAAATGGCCGCCCGCACGGCCCGCTATGAGGTGCTCGACCGCACGGCCCGCGAGGAGGAAGCGCGTGCCGTTCTGTTGGGCCATACTCTGGACGATCAGGCCGAAACCGTGATGCTGGGACTCGCTCGAGGCTCGGGGACCCGTTCCCTGTCCGGTATGCCCCAGGCCCGACGCATAGACGAACCGGCGACCGAGGACGCGGCTCTTCTGATTCGCCCGTTCTTGGACCTACGCCGGCGAGACACGCTTGCGATCTGCGAGGCCGAGGGAATCGAGCCCTGGCACGATCCTACGAATGAGCATCTGGCGTTTCGTCGAAACCTCGTCCGGCACGAGGTCCTTCCCTTTCTCGAGGAGAGGATGGGGCCGGGGATAACTCAAGCCCTCGCGCGGACGGCGGCCGTCTTGGGGCCGGATGCAGAATTCCTGGAACAACGAGCAGATGAGGTCGCGCGAACCGCAGCGGCGGACCCTGCCGACTATCAGCCCGTACCGATGAAAGAGGGCCAGCGGCCGGCAGGGGCGTTGTCCATGCCGGAACTTCGCGCAGCCCATCCCGCGATGCGCCGGCGTGTGCTGGCCCGTGCCATCGTGGCAAGCGGGGGAGAGTCTCCCAGTTTCGAGCGGCTCCGGGCCCTGGACGAATTACTGGCCGGGCACGGAAATGCCGGCCCAATTCAGATGGCCGGTCATGTGGCCGTCTGGAGACGCCGCCCGCTGGCACAGCCGGGATCAGAGCAGCATCGACAAGGCCGGGACGGCGCTCTGGTCCTCATCCGGTCTTCATAGGACGTCAATGCGTTGATTCCGGGCGTTTCGGAAACAGTAATGCGCGTGGAGAACAGACGGGTAGAGTTGCCATGTGTCGTCGCGATCCGCGAAGTCTGGCGCCGGATTGCACGACCCCCAAGATTTCAGTGACTCAAGCAGGAGACAGCAGTGGATTCACAGGACGTCAAGGACGATCTCAAACACGTGCTCTTCACCAAAGAAGAGATTCAGGAGAAGATCGCCGAGCTCGCGGCCCAGGTAGACAAGGACTACGAGGACAGAGACGTTCTTCTGGTCGGTGTGCTCAAGGGCGCGGTCATGGTGATGGCCGATCTGTCTCGTGCTCTGCACGCGCATTACACCATGGACTGGATGGCTGTTTCATCTTATGGTTCCGGGACCAAGTCCTCCGGTGTGGTTCGCATCCTGAAGGATCTGGACACGGATCTGCACGGTCGCGATGTGCTGATCGTCGAGGACATCATCGATTCCGGACTCACCTTGTCCTGGCTCAAGTCCAACTTGGAGTCGCGTGGGGCCAATTCGGTGGAAATCTGTGCACTCCTGCGCAAGCCGGCGTCGGTCAAGACGGAGATTCCGGTCAAGTACATCGGCTGGGACATCGATCCCGAATTCGTGGTCGGCTACGGCCTGGATTTCGCCGAGCAATATCGCAACCTCGATTGCATCGGAACGCTCGCGCCCCACGTATATTCCTAAGGGTCTCGCGGGACCTTCCATGAACCTCGGCAGATGTCCGCTGTGAGGTGAAGAGCGCACGCTCCTCACCTCTCGGCGGTAGCCTATTCCGAGAATTAAATCTCGACCGTGAACGCCTCACGCGGAGGAAAAATAGCTTGGCTCAGCAAAACAGCAACCAGAAGAAGCCGCTCAAGGACAGAATCCTGAAGGGGCCTTATTTCTGGATCTTCCTGGCGCTTTTGGTTCTGCTGCCCGTGATCTTCGTCTCCACCTCGTCGAATACGAATCGGGTGGACACCAACGTGGGCATGGAATTGCTCAAGGACGACAAGGTCGACGAGGCCAAGATCTACGACGGCGACCAAAAGGTTGAGCTGTCGCTCAAGGACAACTATCACGAGGGCGATCGGGACCTCGGGAAAAAGGTTGACTTCTACTACGTCCAGCCGCGTTCGGGCGACGTTGTGAAAGCCATGGACGACGCCGGGCTCAAGGGCTACACGGATCAACCCGTTCAGAACAACTGGTTCACCTCGATGTTGGGCTTCATCGTGCCCTTCCTCCTCATTATGGTGATCTTCTGGTTCCTCCTCTCCCGCATGGGCGGTGGCGGCGGCCAAATCATGAACTTCGGCAAGTCCAAGGCCAAGAAGTTCAACAAGGAGAATTCGACCGTCAAGTTCGCCGACGTCGCCGGTGCTGACGAAGCGGTCGAGGAACTCCACGAGGTCAAGGAATTCCTGACCGAACCCGCCCGGTTCACCTCCGTCGGGGCAAAGATTCCCAAGGGCGTGCTGCTGTACGGCCCACCCGGAACGGGCAAGACCCTGCTCGCCAAGGCGGTGGCGGGCGAGGCCGGCGTTCCGTTCTACTCGATCTCCGGTTCCGACTTCGTCGAAATGTTCGTCGGCGTGGGTGCTTCGCGCGTTCGTGACCTCTTCGAGCAGGCCAAGCAGAATGACGCGGCCATCATCTTCGTCGACGAGATCGACGCTGTCGGCCGCCAGCGCGGCGCCGGAATGGGTGGCGGCAACGACGAGCGCGAGCAGACCCTGAACCAGCTTCTCGTGGAAATGGACGGCTTCGACGAGAACACCAACATCATTCTGATCGCCGCGACCAACCGTCCGGACGTTTTGGATCCGGCGCTCTTGCGCCCCGGCCGTTTCGATCGGCAGATTGGCGTCGACGCCCCTGATCTCAAGGGACGAAAGCGCATTCTCGAGGTTCATGCCGAGGGCAAGCGCCTAGCAGAAAACGTCGAACTCGGCTCCGTGGCCAAGCGGACGCCCGGTTTCACGGGTGCGGATCTGGCCAACGTCATGAACGAGGCCGCCCTTCTGACCGCACGGTCCAACGCGCAGATCATCGATGACCGTGCCCTGGACGAGGCAATCGACCGTGTGATCGCGGGCCCGCAACGTCGTTCGCGCCTCATGAAAGAACTCGAGCGCAAGATCACGGCCTACCACGAGGGCGGACACGCCCTGGTTGCCGCGGCACTGCGCAACACCGACCCGGTCACCAAGATCACCATCCTGCCGCGCGGTCGGGCGCTGGGTTACACCATGGTCATGCCCGTCGACGACAAGTACTCGACGACCAGGAATGAGCTTCTCGATCAGCTCGCCTATGCCTTGGGCGGACGAGCTGCCGAGGAAATCATCTTCCACGATCCGTCCACGGGAGCCGCGAATGACATCGAGAAGGCTACCGGCACGGCTCGCAAGATGGTCACGGAATACGGAATGAGCTCGGTCATCGGTTCGGTCAAGCTCGGCTCGGGGAATTCGGAACCGTTCATGGGCCGCGACGCCGGCGCCAGCGGACCGGAGTACTCCGACGAGTTGGCGGCCAAGATCGACGCCGAAGTTCGATCCCTCATCGACAGCGCACACGACGAGGCCTACGAGATTCTCACTCAGAACCGCGACGTCCTGGACCGCCTCGCATTCGAGCTCCTGGATAAGGAGACGCTCAACGAGCACGAGATCGCAGAGATCTTCAAGGACGTCCGCAAACGTCCTTTGCGCGAAGTGTGGTTGTCCAAGGAGACCCGTCCGGTTTCGAGCATGCCTCCGATCACGACCCCCGCAGAAAAGCAGGAGGCCGCCGAGGCCGGTGCTGAGGACCCCGAGAACATGGCTCCTCAGGATCAGGCCGTGGCCGCAAAACCAGAGCATCCGCTCGAGGTCCCGGAGAATTCCTCGGGAGCGACGCCGCCGGAAAGCGGCCCGCAGCCCGGTCCGGGAGAGCCCGGGTCGGACAACCCCGGTCAGGGGCCGGCGGGTTCGCCCGGCCCCGATGACGATACGCCAGGTCAGCAGGGGTAAGAATGGATCAGCCTCGTATCGAAGCCGCCGTCCGTGAAATCCTCTCCGCTATAGGCGAGGACCCGGACAGGGACGGGCTGAAGGATACCCCGGCGCGGGTCGCTCGTTCTTATGCCGAGGTCTTTTCCGGTATGGGGGGCGATCCCGCCGAACTGTTGTCCAAGACCTTCGATATCGATCATTCCGAGATGGTGTTGGTCAAGGACATCAGCTTCTTCTCGATGTGCGAACACCACTTGGTGCCGTTCTACGGCTTGGCCCATGTGGCATATATTCCGGGCACGGACGGCAAGGTGACTGGTCTGTCGAAATTCGCCCGCCTCGTGGACCTCTATGCCAAGCGACCCCAAGTCCAGGAGCGTCTCACGACTCAGATCGTCGAGTCCATCGAAGACTTTCTCGATCCCGCGGGCGCGATGGTTGTCCTGGAAGGCGAACACATGTGCATGTCGATGCGCGGGATCCAAAAGCCCGGGACCAAGACGGTCACCTCGGCCGTTCGGGGGCAAATGCGAGACACCGCCACACGCTCTGAGGCGATGGGACTCATCATGGGAGGGAAACAGCGGTGAACGCTCCCGTAGCCTCCTTCGGCGGCCCCGGAGACGCGTCCAGCGTGCCTCCGGAATCGTCCGCCGCGCGGGGGTGGGGATCCTTTGCCGACTTGCCGCAGGACCGGACATTGGTCATGGGTATTCTCAACGTCACGCCCGATTCCTTCTCTGACGGGGGCGAACACGATGACACGTCGCGAGCCGTGTCGCACGCCCTGAAGCTTGTAGCACAAGGCGCCGACATCGTCGACGTCGGCGGGGAGTCGACCCGCCCAGGAGCAACACCCGTCGCAGCGTCGACGGAACGCCAGAGAATTCTCCCCGTCATCGACGAACTGGTTGCCCGAGACATCGTCGTTTCGGTGGACACCATGCATGCGAGTACGGCGCAGGCGGCTGTCGAAGCCGGTGCCCACATCATCAACGACGTCTCGGGCGAGCGGGTCGAAGACGCAATGATTGACGTCGTGCGCGAATCCGGGGTGCCGTATATCCTCATGCACTCTCGCGGAGACTCCAGATCAATGGACCGGCTGGCTCATTACCAGAACACGGTCGAGGACGTTCGGGCCGAACTGATTCAGTGGCGTCAACGACTCTTGGACGCCGGGATCGCGCCGGGTCAGATCCTCGTCGACCCCGGTTTGGGATTCGCGAAGAGCGGCGACCAGGACTGGGAGCTCTTGGCACGGATGGACCGGATTGCGGATATCGGTCACCCCGTGCTGATTGCGGCCTCCCGTAAACGATTCATTGGAACATTGATGGCTCAAGCGCGTGCTACTTTCCCCGAACCATTGGGGGAAACATCACAAAAGGTGCCGCGTCCGTCGGAGCGCGACGCCTCGACCGCCGCAATTTCGGCCCTCGCGGCGGAAAGAGGTGCTTGGGCCGTGAGAGTCCACGACGTCGCATCAACCCGGGATGCGGTGGAAGTCACCCGTAAACTGCTCGCGATCAAAGCCGTATCTGACGCATCCTGATAGTCAACGCACTCAATAGCATCGCAATGCGACACATCACTTGCACCTCATGAGGAGACGAACACATGACGGAAAATCTCCAAGAAGCGCCAGCCGCAGCCGTGGCGCCGGGCACAAGCCAATATGACCGAATCTCGGTCACAGGCATTGGCGCCGTCGGTTATCACGGGGTTTTCGATCATGAGAAACGCGTGGGTCAGCCGTTTTTCGTGGACGTCACGCTGTTCATGGACTGCCGTACCGCGGGCCGGACGGACGACCTGGAGAACACCGTCAACTACGGTGCGGTGGCCGAATCGGTCAAAGAAGTCATCGTCGGAGAACCCGTCAACCTCATCGAAACCGTTGCCGAGCGCATTGTCCAGGGACTGTTCGAGAAGTTCGACCTGCCTGCCGTCGAGGTGACGGTCCACAAGCCGAAAGCGCCCATCGAGGTCACCTTCGCGGATGTTTCAGTGACGATTCTGCGGGAGAACCATGACCGTTGATTCCATCATCGCCCTCGGATCGAATCTGGGGGAGTCACAGGATACGCTCGCACGCGCCATCACCGCCCTCGCGAACAATGAGAAGATCACCGTAGAGGCGGTTTCCCCGATTGCCGTGACGGAACCCGTTGGTGGCCCTGAAGGCCAACCGAACTATCTCAACCAGGTCATCCGGGTGAGCACCGACATGAGTCCCTTTGCCCTCTTGCGGTTCTGTCAGGGGATCGAGGAAGATTTTCACCGAGTCCGGACCGTCCGCTGGGGTCCGCGAACCCTTGATATTGACATCGTGACGTTCGGGAACCTCTTCATGGACGAACCCGAATTGAGTCTGCCGCATCCCCGAGCGGCAGAGCGTGCATTCGTCCTGGCCCCTTGGGCGCGCATGGATCCGGATGCCCTGTTGGACGGTCAGCCCGTGGTTGACCTAGCCGCCCGCGCCGAGGACCGAAACGGAATACGGGGATACTTGGGCGAAACGATCACGCCGGGACAAAGCACGTGAGACCTCTCCGTTACCGATGGTTGGTCCTTCTGGCGGCGGTGGTCTTGGCCGCGAGCAGCGTCGTGACGGCGTTGTGGCCTGACCTGCGTGAAGTGGCCTTTGTTCTGCCGTGGCCGTCGCTCGCGTTGAGTATTCTCCTGGCCGCGGTATCCCTGAGTCTCGGATGGAGGGTCAGAGCTCACGTCAAAGACCCCAAGCACAAACCCATCGAGCCGGTTTTCGCAGCGAGGATCGCGGTTCTCGGTCAAACCTGTGCCGTCTACGGGACCGTGCTCTTCGGTTGGGCCGGAGGGGTGCTCATCTACGAGCTCGCGCTGTTGAGATTTCGACCGGCTTCGGACACCTTGGTACTGAGCATCGCTAATGTGGTGGTTGGTGCGGTGGTGTGCATCGCAGGCTGCGTCGCCGAGATGTGGTGCAAGAGGCCTCCGGACGACCCGAACAGTTCCGAGTCCGGCAACGGAATCTCTTCTCGACGTCGCAACGACAATGACATACCCGAGGGAGAAGGCGGATATGCCAGGAACCAGCGACGCTGAGAACCACGAGGTCCCGAGCCACGACCGTTCGGAACCGAACCCACGGAGACGAGCCGACGTCCATCCGCTGGGCGGGAAACCACGAGACGACAAACCGGTTGCTGACCACGCTGTTGCCGAATCGGTGAATCAAGACAGCGAGCCATCGCGACGCCTTGGACCCGGTAGCCCTCGTTTCGAAGAGAAACTTCGGGAATTGGACGCATGGGACACGGAGTGGATCCGGCCGGATCGGCGGTACCCTCGGCTCATTCTCGTCTCCGAAGCCCTGTCCACCGTGGTCGTGACCGCGATCCTGAGTATCCCCCTCGTCTTCGTCTCGATCGGGTGGTGGAACTGGCCCTGGCTGTGGCTGGCCATCGTGGTCCCCGCCGTGTACCTCGTGGTGAGCATCCTCCGAATGGCACTCGTGCCTCGGCGCGCACGGGCCCGAGGATATTCGGAACGCGAAGACGATCTGTTGATCCGTCACGGAGTCCTGTGGCACAAGATCAACGCGGTACCCTATGGGCGTCTCCAAACCGTCGAGGTCTCGGTCGGCCCGCTGGAACGCAAATTCGGTCTGGCCAAGGTCGAGCTGCACACGGCGTCATCGTCGACCGATGCAAAGATCGAAGGCATCAGCGCGCGCGACGCTGCCCGGTTGCGCGAGGAGCTGTCGAAGCGTGGCGACGACCGACTCGCGGGGCTGTAAATGAAGGACTCACAGATTCCCGCCACCAAGGACTGGGAACGGGTACACCCCCTGAGCCCGCTGGCTCGCTTCTGGTTCGCCATCCTGATCTTCCTCTTCGCAATCGGCAGGCACTTCATCGAGGACGCCTTCGAAGGCCAGACCGACGTCCAGAAAGTGCGTCACGGCTTCGGGGAATTCTTCGCATCTCTCAGCCTCATCGCCTGGCTCGGGCTGATCTTCGCGATCGTCCTGGTTCTCGGCGGTATGTTCTGGAGCTGGTGGTTCACCCGCTACCTCGTGACCGAGGACTCGGTCCGGATGCGGCAGGGGTACTTCTTCCGCAAAGAAAAACAGGCGCGCCTCGATCGCGTGCAGAGCATCGAGATCTTTCAGCCGTTCTTTGCACGCCTGGTCGGCATGGCGGAGCTGCGGTTCGACGTCGCGGATTCCGGGGACTCAGCCCTGCACCTCCAATACCTGCGCAAAACCGAGGCCGAAGAGCTCCGCGCGCGCCTCTTGGGCCGGAAGCAGACTATTCTGGCGAAGGAATCCGGCACGGGTGACTCGGCCGTTAGGCCGGCTCTCAGCCGGTCAGAATCCCCGTGGTCCCAGGATCTTCCTGTCGAGGGTCAGAGCGGCGACCCTGCGACCACCGCCGAGCCCTCCGTCGGCGGCACCGGGGCGTACCTTCTCGGCCCCGGAACTTCTCCGACCGGCCCTCGCGTCGACACCGAAAGTCCGATCGCCTCGGTCGGTGTCGGGCGTGCCGTTCTGGCAACTCTTCTCGGCTCAACCGGGATCTGGTTCGTGATCGTTCTCCTAGCGTCGTTGTCCTTCGCCATTTTTCTCCCGGAGGTAGGCGGATTCATCTTTATACCCGCTGCCTTGAGCCTGGTGAGCGGTGTGTGGAGCTCGGTCAACACCTCCGCGAATTTCCGAGTAGCGCGCACACAGGACGGACTCAAAGTGCGGTACGGGCTGACGTCCACCCGAACTCAGACCCTTCCTCTGGGCAAGATCCAGGCCGTCGGTATTGAGCAACCCGTGTTGTGGCGCATACCGGGCTGGTTCCGTGTGCGAATCAATACGGCAGGGTTGGGCTCATCATCGTCTGAAGGAGAACATCGGGTCCTCTTGCCTGTGGGAGCGGGGCAAGACCTGATGAATCTCTTGCCGCACATCGTCGCCACGACGGAGGCCGGGATCGACGGACATCAGCTGCGAGCCGCGCTCGAAGGAAGCGGACCGGGTTACGGATTTGTGGTGGCCCCGCGCCGTTCCCGATGGTTGGATCCCTTCAGCTACCGGCGCAACGGATATTCCAATACTGCGGATTTGCTGCTTCTGCGCGGTGGCTGGCTGAAGCGTAGGCTCTCCGTTGTGCCCCACGAGAGGACACAGTCGGCCTCGATCACGAACGGGCCTTTGCTCAGGCTTCTCGGCCTGGCGGACGTGCGTCTGGATTCCGTCGGGGGATCGGTCCGCACCACGGTCGCGCACCTGGCCGTCGACGACGCTCGACGCATGATTCGTGACCAGGCGAATCGGGCAGCATTCGCTCGTAGACTCACGAGCGGACGAATTCCACGGGGTGCCGGAACATACTCAACGATCAAGGACGAAGCACACTATGACTGAACCAGCGAGTCGCCCAGGGCGGCTCGGAATAGGGATCATCGGCGCAGGAAAGGTCGGCGCCGTGCTCGGTGCCGCCCTGCGCAACGCGGGCCACGCGCTCGTTGGGGTTCACGCCGTTTCGGAAGAGTCACGGACGAGGGCCGAGGCGCTTCTGCCCGACGTTCCCGTTCTCCGGATTCCCGAAATCGTCGAGCGCAGTGAAGTCGTTCTATTCGCAGTTCCCGACGATGTACTCGAACCTCTGGTGTCAGGGTTAGCCCGGGGTAGTCACTTCACCACGGGGCAGATCCTGATCCACACCTCCGGCCGTTTCGGAACGGACGTCTTGTCCGCCGGCCGGGACGCCGGCACGATCGCGCTGGCTATTCACCCGGCCATGACTTTCACGGGTCTTTCGCTTGATCTGACGCGATTGCAGACCGCGAGTTTCGGCGTGACGGCCGCGGCCCCCTTCCTACCGATCGCACAAGCGATGGTCGTGGAAATGGGAGGAGAGCCTGTGGTCATTGCCGAGGGCGACCGTCCCCTGTACCACGCCGCTCTGGCCCACGCGTCGAATCATACGGTCACGCTCATCGCACAGGCTTCCCAAATTTTGGAGAGCCTCGGGGTCGAGAGCCCTGGCGAGGTTCTGGGCCCGCTCGTGCGGGCCAGCGTCGACAACGCCTTGGCTTCGGGCGACAGCGCTCTGACCGGACCCGTGGTGCGTGGTGACTCCGGGACGGTCGAGACCCACCGAGAGATCCTCCAAGGCTTCGGGGCAGAAGAATCCGCGCCGGATATCGGTGCGGCGTACCTCGCTCTCGCGGAGGCGAGCGCTTACCGCGCACATCGGCGTGGGGTTCTGCCTGAAGAAGCATTTCACCGAATATTGCGGGCGCTAGACCTTGAAAAAGCGCCCGAAAGTGAAAGCGACGACCACGAACAGTAAACTGCTTTGCGGTCCTAGACATCCTCCGCACCTCCGCGGGCAGGCTGTCGACCAGTTGGCACCTGACCGTTCACGATGTTCGGTCATGCCACAGCATCCGGTTAAGGAAGGACGACTATGACGGGTGAGCTTTTCGTTGCTCGAACCCTGGAAGAATTTTCCGCCCATATCAGCCAGAGAATGGGCGACGCCGAGGCGCGAATCCACTCGGCCGAGGCCGAAAGGCTCGCTGACCATCGTGCCGACCCGGAAACCGAGCCCGCTGCGCCCCGCGTCGCGACGATGGGATTCGTTCCGACCATGGGTGCGCTCCACGACGGGCACGGGACCCTGATCAACCGGGCTCGCGAGCAGAACGACGTCGTCGCAGTCTCGATCTTCGTCAACCCCCTGCAATTCGGTCCTGGAGAGGACTACGACAAGTACCCTCGTCGGGAGGAAGAGGACCTGGCTCTGCTGCGAGAGCAAGGCGTTGATATCGTGTTCATCCCCGAACTAGATGTCATGTATCCGGGGGGAGAGCCCCTGGTCCGTGTGAGCTCGGGGCGTCTGGGCACCCTTTTTGAGGGAGCGGCCCGTCCCGGACACTTCGACGGCGTCCTGACCGTGGTCAACAAGCTGTTCAACGTTGTCGTTTCGGCAGCCGGGACCCACCGCGTCAGAGCGTATTTCGGGCAGAAGGACGCCCAGCAGGTCGCATTGGTCCAACGGATGGTCGCTGACTTCAACATTCCCTTGGCCGTATGCCCCGTTGCGATTGTTCGCGATGACGACGGCCTGGCCATGTCCTCCCGCAATTCGTACCTCGGCCCCGAGGAAAGGAAAGCAGCGCTCGTTCTGTCGCGGACATTGGCGCTGTTACGGGAAGAAGGGCTGTCCCGCGGCTACGCGGGAATAGACGTCGACGCCGCACGAGAGCGCATCTCGGACAGGGACGGCGTGGAGCTCGAATACCTCGAAATCGTCGATCCCAAAACATTCGAAGCGCCGGTGGACAACTCGGAACGCGCGACCGCTCTCGCGGCGGTTCGAGTAGGCGGGACGCGGCTCATCGACAATATGGATGTCATCTAGCCGTCCGCACCCCTTTCAATTCCTTCCCCGGAAAACCCACAGATAGGCTTAGGACCGTGACTACTTCAGATTCGTCGTCCTCACAACAGGACCAGACAAGTCAGCAGACCGAGATCAACGAGCAGATGCGAATCCGCATGGATAAGCGTGCCGAGCTGATTTCACGGGGGCGTGAAGCCTACCCCGTGGGTCTTCCGATTACTCGCACCATTCAGAGCATCCGTGAACAGTACGAAGGCCTCGAAGCCGGCGAAGAGACGGGTGATGTCGTCGGAGTCTCCGGGCGCGTGGTGTTCGTGCGGAACACGGGAAAGCTGTGCTTTGCGAGCATCCAGGCCGGGGACGGCACCCGGCTGCAAGCCATGATTTCGCTGGCCAAGGCTGGACAGGAGAATCTGGACGACTGGAAGGCCCTCGTGGACCTAGGGGATCACGTGTTCGTGCACGGGGAAGTCGTCAGCTCACGCCGCGGCGAGCTGTCCGTCATGGTCGAGGACTGGGAGATGGCCTCGAAGTCCTTGCGGGCGCTTCCGACATTGCACAAGGACCTCAACGAAGAGACCCGGGTCCGCCAACGCTACCTGGATCTCATGGTTCGCAAGGAAGCGCAGGAAACGGTGATCAAGCGCGCGAAGATCATGCAGACCGTGCGCCAGGTCCTTGTCGACGAGGGATACATCGAGATCGAGTCACCTATTCTTCAGCTCGTCCACGGGGGTGCCACCGCACGCCCGTTCCAAACGCATTTGAATGCTTTTGACCAGGACATGACCCTGCGCATCGCGACCGAACTTTATTTGAAGCGGGCCGTGGTCGGCGGAATTGATCGCGTTTTCGAAATCGGCCGTATTTTCCGCAATGAGGGAGTGGATTCGACCCACAGCCCCGAATTTACGACCCTCGAGGCTTATCAGGCATATGGGGACCAGTTCACCATGGCCGAGCTCATCAAGGACATCATCATGTCCTGTGCGGACGCCGTGGGAACACATCAGATCGAAACCGAAAAAGGCACGATCGATCTGGACGCGGAATGGAAGTGGCTGGGTGTTTATCCTGGTCTTTCGGAAGCGGTGGGCCAGGAAATCACGCCCGAGACGCCCGCTGATGTTCTGCGAGAAATCGCACAAAAGCACGAAGTCTCCGTGGATCCTGCATGGGGCGCTGAGAAGCTCGTGATTGAGCTATTCGGGGAAATCGTGGAGCCGACCCTGATCAATCCGACATTCGTGTGCGATTACCCGCCGTCTGCTCAGCCACTGGCCCGTCCGCATCGTTCCAAGCCTGATGTCATCGAGGCTTGGGACCTCATCATCGGCGGAACGGAGCGCGGAACGGCGTTCTCCGAATTGATCGATCCCGTGATCCAGCGCGAGCGTCTCACGGAACAATCCCGTTTGGCTGCCGGCGGCGACGACGAGGCGATGGAGCTCGACGAGGACTTCCTGCGGGCCCTGGAACACGCCGCTCCTCCCATGGGCGGCCTGGGGCTGGGAATTGATCGCTTGATGATGTTGTTTACCGGACTGGGGATTAGGGAAACAATCCTGTTTCCGCTGATGAAGCCCGAATAACTCGGGGTGATCGAGCGGGCCGGAGGGCCCGGGGAGAAGGTTCAGCATGGAATATGTGGCTGTATTGTTGCCTTCCGTCGCTATTGGAGTCATCTTCTATTTCCTGATGAGATGGGCGTTTCGGGCGGATAGTTCCGAACGCAAAGCCCATGCCGCTTCAGAAGAAGACGCACGAAAATGGTACGAGGAGATCAAATCCCGGGAGGGATCCGGCGAAGTTTTTCGCCCACGAGAACAAGAAAATTCATAAGTTATTCTCAGGAAGAATTATGCCTCCCTCACACTGTTTGACTGTGATTTCCTCCCCTTGATTGATACTCTGTTGTTATACAGGACAAATGTCCACCAGCTTTAGTGTCGCGTGAGTCGCCGATGGTTCCCGCGCCTCGCTAACACGTTTTATGGTCCTAAGACATCACATAATGCGTCGGACCACTGCCAATATGGACTGAGGAGACACTCATGGCTCAGAAAGTAAAGATCATTCTGGAAGACGATCTCGAGGGCGGTGCCGCCGACGAAACCGTACGTTTCGGACTCGACGGCGGCCAGTACGAAATCGATCTGTCCTCGGGCAACGCCGCAAAGCTGCGCGACGCGATCCGTCCGTTCGCCGCCAAGGCCCGCCGCGTGCAGGCTCGCAACAGTGGCCGGACCGGATCGGGCAAGGGTACGGGCCAGGTCCGCAATCCCGAGACCGCTCTGATTCGCAAGTGGGCCAAGGACAACGGCTACAACGTGTCCGATCGTGGTCGCATCCACCAGGAGATTCAGGACGCCTACTACGCAGCCCGTAAGAAGGACTCCTAGTAAGGGGCGGTTTTGGCCGTTACCGACGAATCGGCAGAGGCTCTCTACCGGTTCTCTTGAGGTAGAAGATCAAGCTCAGGGCGGAAATTCTCATGTATTTTCCGCCCTGAGCTTTATTGCGTCTCGCCGGTGGCGAACAGTAGATACCAAGCCATTTTCCGTGCGTAGCATCGAAACAAAGACGTACAAGGAGACCTAACTATGTTTGAACGGTTTACGGACCGCGCACGGCGTGTTGTGGTGCTGGCTCAGGAAGAAGCCCGCATGCTCAACCACAATTACATCGGCACAGAACACCTGTTGCTGGGTCTGATCCATGAGGGCGAAGGAATCGCCGCCAAGGCTCTGGAGTCCATGGGAGTGACCCTCTCTGCCGTTCGCGAGCAAGTGCAAGACATCATTGGACCTGGCCAGCAGGCACCGAGCGGGCACATCCCGTTCACCCCGCGGGCCAAGAAGGTTCTCGAACTCTCTCTTCGGGAAGCCCTTCAGCTGGGCCACAACTACATCGGGACCGAGCACATTTTGCTCGGTCTGATCCGCGCCGGCGAAGGAGTTGCGTCCCAGGTTCTGTCCAAGTTGGGCGCCGAGCCTTCCCGCGTCCGCCAGACGGTTATCGACATGATTTCCGGTTACCAGGGCGGTTCAGGAGATTCCAAAGAGACCGCAGGCGTTGGCGCCGGCGGCAAGGATGGCACCCCAGCAGGGTCCGCCGTCCTGGACCAGTTCGGCACCAACCTGACTGCGGCGGCTCGCGAGAGCAAGCTGGACCCGGTGATCGGGCGGTACAAGGAGATGGAACGCGTCATGCAGGTCCTCTCCCGGCGTACCAAGAACAACCCCGTGCTCATCGGTGAGCCCGGCGTCGGCAAGACCGCCGTTGTCGAGGGGCTGGCCCAGGCTATCGTCCGCGGAGACGTTCCGGAGACGCTCAAGGACAAGCATCTCTACACGTTGGACTTGGGCTCCCTCGTGGCTGGTTCGCGTTACCGTGGTGACTTCGAGGAACGCCTCAAGAAGGTGCTCAAGGAGATCCGCACTCGTGGCGACATCATCCTGTTCATCGACGAGATCCACACTTTGGTGGGCGCAGGTGCCGCAGAAGGTGCGATAGACGCCGCTTCGATCCTCAAGCCGATGCTGGCTCGCGGCGAATTGCAGACGATCGGCGCCACCACGTTGGACGAGTACCGCAAGCACATCGAGAAGGACGCCGCGCTCGAGCGCCGCTTCCAGCCGATCCAGGTCGATGAGCCTTCGCAGGCCCACACGGTCGAGATTCTCAAGGGGCTCAGGGACAAATACGAGGCGCACCACCGGGTCACGATTTCCGATGAGGCACTCGAAGCCGCGGTGAGTCTCTCGGCCCGATACATCTCGGACCGGTTCCTCCCGGACAAGGCGATCGACATGATCGACGAAGCCGGTGCTCGTCTCCGCATCAAACGCCTGACGGCCCCGCCGGAGATCAAGGATCTCGAGGAGCGCGTCGCGGAAGTGCGGGCGCAGAAAGAAGCGGCGATCGACGGTCAGGACTTCGAGAAGGCCGCATCGCTCCGCGACAAGGAGCAGAAGCTCATCGCGGAGAAGGATGAGGAGGAGAAGAAATGGAAGGAGAGCGATTCCGCCATGGGCGAGGTCACTCCGGACGTCATCTCCGAAGTGCTCTCGGCCTCCACAGGTGTGCCTGTGTACAAGCTCACCGATGAGGAATCCGGTCGCCTTCTCAACATGGAGGACGAGCTGCACCGCCGCGTCATCGGCCAGGACAATGCCATCAAGGCGCTGTCCCGCTCGATCCGGCGTACTCGTGCGGGTCTGAAGGATCCGCACCGTCCCGGTGGCTCGTTCATCTTCGCCGGGCCCACCGGCGTCGGCAAGACCGAGCTGGCCAAAGCCCTGGCCGAGTTCCTGTTCGGTGACGACGAATCCCTGATCACCCTGGACATGTCCGAATACCAAGAGAAGCACACTGTCTCGCGACTGTTCGGCGCTCCTCCCGGTTACGTCGGTTATGAAGAGGGCGGACAGTTGACCGAGAAAGTCCGCCGCAAGCCGTTCTCCGTGGTTCTCTTCGACGAGGTCGAGAAGGCCCACGCCGATTTGTTCAACTCGTTGTTGCAGATCCTGGAGGATGGTCGTCTGACCGATTCCCAGGGTCGCGTAGTGGACTTCAAGAACACCGTGATCATCATGACCACGAACCTCGGCACCAAGGACATTTCGCGGCGTGTGCCCGTTGGTTTCCAGTCCATTGAGGACCCGACGACCAACTACGAGCGCATGCAGTCGAAGGTCCAGGAGGAACTCAAGGAGCACTTCCGTCCCGAGTTCTTGAACCGTGTGGACGACATCATCGTCTTCCCGCAGCTGTCGGAGAAGGAAATCCTTCAGATCGTCGACCTGTTCGTCGCACGTCTGGCGGAACGCCTGAGGGACAAGGACATGTCAATCGAGCTCACGGACAAGGCCAAGGAGGTCCTGGGGGAGCGCGGCTACGATCCTTCGATGGGCGCTCGTCCGTTGCGTCGTACCATGCAGCGCGACATCGAGGACCACATCTCCGAGAAGATTCTCTTCGGAGAGATCAAGGGTGGCGAAAAGATCACCGTGGACGTCGAAGGCGAGGGGAAGGAAGCCAAATTCATTTTCTCTTCGCAGAAGATGTCGGAGCTGTCCGACGACGGTTTCGATTACGGCGCGACCGAGTCGACCGAGTCGAATCCGGATTCGCAGCAGCTCTCGCGCCCGTCAACGCCTCCGCGTTATGAAGGCGGCGACGGCGGTGGGGCCGCGGGCTCCGCGACCGCATAGCGTGCTGGCTGTGTGCGAGGGGGCCTGAGCAGGCTTCTGACGACCTTCGATAAGCGGGGCCGTCCCTTACGGGGCGGCCCCGTTTTTGCATGCCCAGGAATCTTTGCGGCGAGGACAATTCGGTCAGGGGCTGCCGCCCTAGGGGGGTACTGTTCGAAACTGTGGATTTAACCTCTCCACCGGGGCGACAAGGGCTCCGCGACCCTACTTTTACTTCTTTGACGCGTGTCGCGACTTTGGCGCCTGGGTAGGCCGGCGGCGTAAACTCAACGCCCATGACGACCTTGCGGATGCGACCTGCCAGAACTTCAGACGTCAACGGCATCAGGCGTCTGGTTGCACCGTATGTGGAGACGGGCGCCTTGATTTCCAAGGAAGCCGTTGACTACTTCGAGGCGATCCAAGAATTCCTCGTGGTCGAGGACCTTGATGCCTCAAATCCCGAAGGCGCGGCGCCGTTGGTCGGCTGCGGGGCCCTCCATATTCTGTGGGAAGATCTCGGTGAGATTCGGACCCTCGCCGCGGACGAGCGAGCTCGCGGACGCGGCGTGGGGCGGATGCTCGTGGACGCCCTATTGGAGCGCGCCCGCGGCATCGGCGTCGAGCGGGTGTTCTGCCTGACCTTTGAGGTCGAATTCTTCCGTCGTATGGGCTTCGAGGTGATGACCAACCAGGAGACCATCGACCACGAAGTCTTCGCGGAGCTCCTGCGGTCCCACGACGAAGGGATCGCGGAATTCCTCGACCTGGCCCGGGTCAAGCCCAATACGCTCGGCAACACCCGGATGATCCGCGCGCTCTGAGCGCTTTCCGGTTTATCCGGGCAGCGTAACCCGATTACGCTCGTCTTCGAAGGCCAATTCGTCCCGGATGAGCCCATCCAGACACCGTTTCAGCTGTTCATGTGAGGCTTCGAGCGCGCGGAGCCGGGTCATCGACTTCGGTTCCACACCCGGGGTATCGCGATTGGGCGCTATTAATGATGCGCGTGGAACCGGCTTCGTGGCTTCTCTCAGCACGGCCATGATCGCGCCACGTGCCTGCCGATCGGTGCCTTTCCACGTTTGGCCTCGCGGCACGTACTCCGCCTCGGGCCGCCCGGCGGCGACCCAGGCGCAATCGTCGAGCACGGGGCACATATCGCATTTGGGCGCTTTGGCTGTGCAGACCAACGCACCCAATTCCATGACCGATATGTTCCACAGTGCCGCCGCTTCGTCGTCCTCGGGCATGAGCTCGTGAGCGAGGCGTGTTTCGGCTGAGGTCAGAGACTTCGCCGGAAGTGCTTTGCCGCTGACAGCGCGGGCGTGGACGCGTCGAATATTCGTGTCGATCACGGTCTGCCGCTTTTCGAAGGCGAAAACCGAAATAGCCGCCGCGGTGTACGAGCCGACGCCGGGCAGCGCGAGAAGATCCTCGTATTCCGAGGGAACTTCGCCTCCGTGACGTTCCACGATCGCCACTGAGGCCGCGTGCAGCCGCAATGCTCGGCGGGGGTAACCGAGACGCCCCCACTCCCGGACGGCCTCGCCGGTCGTGGCCTGTGCCAGATCCGCCGGAGTCGGCCACAAGTCCATCCAGCGCCTCCACTGGGGCAGTACCCGGACAACGGGCGTCTGCTGCAGCATGAACTCACTGACCATAACCTGCCACGGTGTGCGGTCGGGCGCACGCCAAGGCAGATCCCGCGCGTTTTCGGCGAACCAGTTCGCGATATGCCGATGAAGGCGTTGGATCTTTTCCGGGTCGAGGTCGGTACCCCGATATTCGGGCGATGTGGGCTGATTCGACCTTACGGCCGACGCATTCGAAAATTTCATGACGTGACTACTGTAGTGTCCTCATTTCTTCCCTATGTTGGCGCTTCTGTTTAGTAGCCTTGGACGCATGGCTGAGTACGAAGATCCCACCCCGGATGACGACGGTTTTGAACGCGGGTACCGACGTGAGTCCCCAGAGGTATACCGTCGACGCCGGATCATTGCGTTGATCCTGGCTCTCTTGGTGATCGTCCTGATCGTTTGGGGCATCGTCTTTGCCGTGAACAAAATCGCTTCGAGTCTCACCGGGGGAAGCGACGCATCGACTTCAGCGCCTCCGAGCGATAACTTCGCGAGCTTCAGCGCGCGCCCTTCGCCATCGGCTTCTGGGTCGGAGGGACCCAGCGGCTCCGCGGGTCCGTCGGCGTCGTCGTCAGCGAACGCTTCCGGCTCGTCGGAACCTTCTGAGAGTAAGAGTGAGACGCCGAGTCCCAGCGAGTCCTCGGCAGAGGCCGCGTCCGAGCAGACCCCGACCGATAGCGAACCAGCCAAGCCGGAGGCCTGCGGTTCTAATATTCAGGTCAATGCGTCCTTGGACAAGCAGTCATACGGACAGGGGGAGAACCCCGTCATGACGGCGACCGTGAAGAACACCGGCGGCAATCCGTGCAACATCGACTTGGGCGCCAGCAAGGTCACGTACGATATCACTTCGGGCCCGGCCGATGTCTACAACAACACCAAATGCGGCGGTGGGGGAGGCTCCAAGGAAGCAACCTTGGAAGCCGGTGGCGAGCAAAAGGTAACCCAGCCATGGGACCGAACCATCAACGTCAACGGTTGCGGTGACGCATCGCAGCCTGCTCAACCCGGCTACTACTGGCTGACCGTCTCAGTCAATGGGGTGCCGAGCGAGCAACAGCAGATCGTGATCCAGTAGCTTCTGCCCAGGATCGGGCAGGCCGGCGACCCTGGCATCGAGTCATTGAGGGTCGTGCTACCGCCGTACCCAGTCACCGTTACATGAAGCGGTCGAGGAGGCTGGTTTCCGCCATCCGGGCCAGTGATTCACGGATGCTTCTGGCGCGATACTCCCCGATGCCCTCGACGCCACGAAGGTCGTCCAGATTGGCGGCCATGAGCGATTGCAGGCCCTCGAACCGATCCACGAGTCTTTCGGAGACCGACCGCGGAATGGATTTGACTCCGCTGAGCAGGCGGTAACCGCGTGGATGCAGCGTGTAGTCGAGGTCTCCGCCACCCGGGAGGCCAACGGCCCGTGCGATGGCGACGGGATCCGCCAACTCAACGGGGGAAAGATCCGAGAGGCTCTCTTGGGCCCTTTCGATCACAGCGGTGTCTTGGCCTGACGGCAGGTAATCGCGGAAGACGAGTTCCGCGGTGGGCTGGTTCAGGACGAGCTCTTCTAGCTGCATGGCGATCATGCGGCCCTCGGCGCCCAGCTCGACGACGCTGTCCCCGATTTCTTCGGAAATTCTGCGGACCAGTTCCAGGCGCTGCAAGGCCAGGGCCACGTTCCGCACCGTGACATCGGATTGGATTTCCAACGCGGAGAGGTTTCTGAGCTCCTCCTCGAGGCGCATCGTGTATCGCTCAAGGGTCTGAATGGCCTGGTTCGCTCGCCCCATGATTTCTTGAGCGCCTTCCAGGGGGTATCTCTGACCATCCGTATAGATGGTGATGACCCCCATGGATTTCGAGACCGATATGACCGGGAACCCTGTTTGTTTGGCCACCCGTTCCGCCGTGCGGTGGCGCGTTCCGGACTCCTCGGTGCTGATCGTGGGATCCGGCATCAGCTGTACACCAGCGTGGTAGATGGTGCCGACTTCTCGGTCGCACACGATCGCGCCATCCATTTTGGCAAGTTCGCGGAGTCGGGTGCCGGTGAACTCCGTGTCGATGGTGAACCCGCCGCTACTGATGGCCTCGACGGTGCGATCCTTCCCCAACACGATCAGTGCACCGGTTCGTCCTTGAAGGATCCGGTCGAGGCCGTCCCGGAGTTGAGTTCCGGGAGCCAGGAGCGCCAACGTCTTTTTGAGCTGTTTGTTACGGGGTGAAGCCACGAATCTAGCCTAACGCGTGGTCACAACGATGTGGCTCGCCGCGCCATCAGGAACGGCCCGGAAAGAGAGTGTCGACGGCATCAACCACGGAAGCGACTTCCTTGACGTGCACGCCCTCGGGGACATCGCCGACACCGGCGGGTGAGGCCGGGACCATGACATGCGTGAACCCGAGTCGGGCTACCTCATTGATGCGCTGCCGGATTCCGGGTACCGCCCGGACCTCACCAGCTAGCCCGACTTCGCCGAAGACCACGAGTTTGCGGGGAAGCGGTTTGTCTTCTGCCGCCGAGGCCAGTGCCATCACCGTGGCTAAGTCCGCGGCGGGTTCGTTGAGTCTGACCCCTCCGACGGTTGAAAGGTAACAGTCCAGTTTGCCGACGTTGAATCCGGCCCGGCGCTGAAGCACGGCGAGAAGCATCGCGGTGCGTGCGGAATCGAGTCCGGCAGTTGCCCTCCGCGGCTGGGCTGTTGAGGATTCGTCGAGCAGGGCCTGGACCTCGGCCAGCAGAGGGCGGCGTCCTTCCATGGTGACCGTCAGGCAGGTACCCGCGACCGGGTGAGCGGTACGGGAAACGAACAAACCGGATGGATCCGAGACGCCTTCGATCCCGTCCTCGAGCAGGTCGAAACAACCGACCTCGTCCGTGGGCCCGAAGCGGTTTTTGACTGCACGGAGCATTCGGATCCGTGAGTTCTTGTCTCCCTCGAATTGGCAGACCACGTCCACCAGGTGCTCGAGCAAACGCGGCCCCGCGATGGTCCCCTCCTTGGTCACGTGTCCCACCAACAGCGTTGTCATATTGCGCTTTTTAGCTTCGGCGATGATCGACGCGGCGACTTCGCGGACCTGCGTGACACCGCCCGCCGATCCTTCGACGTCCGCACTGGCCAATGTCTGGACGGAGTCCACGACGAGCAGGCGGGGGGAAACCTTGTCCATGTGGGCCAGGGCCGAACCCAGATCCGTCTCCGCGGCCAAGAACAATGTATCGGCGACAGCATTGATGCGGTCCGCGCGGAGCTTGACCTGCGCTGCGGATTCCTCGCCGGTCACGTACAGGACCTCGTGAGGCTTGGAGCCTCCGTCCGGGGCATCAGATCGCCCCGCCGACTCTTGAGCATCGCGGTGCGTAGGACGTCCTCGGGCGAAAGTCGCCGCGACGTCCAGGAGGAGGGTCGACTTGCCCACTCCGGGTTCACCGGCCATGAGGATCACGGCACCAGGGACCAAGCCGCCGCCCAGGACGCGGTCGAACTCTTGAATCCCAGTGCTGGAGAACTGGGCGACGGAGGCATCTACCTCGCCGATGGGACGGGCCGGCGTCTCGACCGAACGAGCGGCACTGGTCCGGGCGACCGTGGGGCCGCCCGATTCTTCGATGGTCCCCCACTGCTGGCACTCGCCGCAGCGACCGACCCACTTGGCCGTGGTCCAGCCGCATTCGCGGCAACGATAGGCGTTGGTGTTCCGGGTTGTCTTACGTGCGGGGCTCATAGGAAAAGACTACGGGGGCTGACTGACAACTTAAGAGTCCTGATCCTCGATGTCTCGCGGATCTATCACGTCGATGGCCTCCGTGAGCTCCTGGCGTATCGTCACGAGCACTTTGCCGGCGGACTTCTCGTCCATCCCCGTCATCACCAAGAGATCAGTTGTCAGCGGGCGGATGATCATGACGAGAGCCTCGCCCTGATATGTCCTGACGCCCAGGGATTGGGGGTCGAGCTTCGCAGCCGTCGAGCTCAGGTCGATGCGGGCACGACGGCGCATGACGTTGCGGGCATCCTCGGTGTCCGCCTTGAGTGCCAAGCCCAGAAGGTCCACTGCCTCGGAGAGCTCGAGCAGAACGTCTCTCAGCGAGGAAATCGCCTCGTCCCGCAATTGAACGGTATTGATGACGTTGGCGATTCTCCGCACGAGAACACGAGCATTTCGAATCGCGTAATCGAAACCGTGGAGAGCCTGCTCGTAAAAGCGTATGTCTTCCATCGCTTGGCGTCGCGTGAGCGCAACCCTCGCCATGGACTTGCTGGTCTTGAGCGAGCTCTCGACCTGGTCGAGAAGCGGCTGGGTCTTTCGTGCGCGACTCAGGGCGTGCCAGGCCCGAGTGGCATCGTAATCCCCGATTGCCTCGGATGCCTCGCGCAGTACCCGTGAGAATTCGCGGGCGACATGCAAGATCTCGTCCTTCGGCTGACGCCGTGGATCCTGCGGCACCAAGACCATGATCACCAGGGCGCACAAACCACCGACGACGGCGTCGAGGCTCCGGGCAAAGGGCCCGTCGATCGCGGGAGGCAACAGAACCACGAGCACCGCTTGGAGACCCATCTGGGTCGAGAAGATAGTCCCGTTGTCCAGGAATCGTGCCAGCAGCAGGGAGAACAACAAAACGAGCGAGGCCTGGAGAGGGCCCCGCCCCAGGAAGTACATCAGCGAATCGCCCACCGCGATGCCGAGGGTGCACCCGATGGCCACTTCCATGATCCGACGCATGTGATTGCCACCGCGGACATAACCCAAGGAGACGATCGCGGCCGTCGCGGCGAACAGAGGCTGATGGTGCTGGAACAGGACTTCAGCGATGAAGTACGCACCGACCGCGGCGACCGTGATCTGAATGGATTGGAACAGTCCGCTCCGAACCCTGGAGAGGCCGAGCCGAGCCCGTGAGACGATCTCGCGTCTCGAGGACCGTGCCCTCTCCCTGACCTTGAATCGACTCATGGAGCCATCATAGTTCGTCGTTGTCACGGCCTAACTTCAAAATTAACCCGCCGTTCACTCTACCCCGGGCATCCGGATACCTGCCCTCCGTAACGTGCCAGAGGTAGGGGGCAGGACGGATTCCTCTCCGCTCGGGTTCCTTGCCATTCGGTCGAGCTATCGTCCGACCGCATCACATCACCGGACCGTTCCGATCCGCGCGAAAAATCCCGCGGGCGACGGTTGACGACACTTGAAGGGGTACTTTTTGTGAAGATCTCTCGCATGGGGCGTTTCGCAGCCATCGCAGCGGCAGGCGCTATCGCATTGACCGCTTGCGGCTCCGACAACGCCACGGGTGAGGCGGGAACCGCCTCGTCTTCGGCAGGGCCCGATGTCAACGGCACCCTGTCTGGGGTGGGGTCCTCCGCCCAGCAGGCGGCCATGACCCAGTGGCAGACCGATTTCCAGAGCCAGAATTCAGGCGCCAACGTGCAGTATTCCCCGGATGGATCGGGAGCCGGTCGCAAGGCCTTCCTCTCGGGCGGTGCCAACTTCGCCGGCTCGGATGCTCACCTGTCCGATGACGAGTACAGCCAGGCCAAGGACCAGTGCGGTCCCGACGGAGCCATCGACATCCCGGTCTATGTGTCCCCGATTGCCGTCGCCTTCAACGTCAAGGGCGTCGACTCCTTGAACCTCGACCCCGCGACGATCGCCAAGATCTTCAAGGGCGAGATCAAGAATTGGAACGACGACGCCATCAAGAAGCAGAACCAGGACGCAGACCTCCCGTCCACCCCGATCACCGTCGTCCACCGCTCGGACAATTCGGGTACGACCGAGAACTTTACCGAGTACCTGTCCAAGGCTGCAGAGGGCGCCTGGGGGCAGGAACCTTCGGGTGACTGGCCCAGTCAGTTCAAGGGGGAAGCCAACAAGGGAACCTCCGGGGTCATCTCGACCACTCAGAGCACCGACGGGGCGATAACGTACGCCGATGAGTCGGCCGTGGGCGATCTTTCGACCGCCAAGGTTAAGGACGGCGACGACTACGTCGAGGTCTCGGCCGATTCCGCGGCCAAGGCCGTCGAGCAGTCCAAGAAGGTTGAGGGACGCGGTCAGCACGATATGTCGCTCGAGCTGAATCGTACGCCGAATGACGGCTCCTACCCCATCGTCTTGGTCTCCTACCACGTCCTATGCTCCGGTTACTCGGATCAGAAGACTGTTGACCTGGTCAAAGCATTCGAGAATTACGTTGTGAGCGAGGACGGGCAGAAATCGGCAGCCAGCGCTGCGAAGTCTGCCGTTCTTCCTGAGAGCATGCGAGAAGACGCCAAGAAGGCTATCGAATCGATCAAGACCAAGTAGCCCTACCGCCGCAAGACCTGCGGCCAGGTGAGATTCCCGCCAAGGCGCAGGTAGCCTTGGCGGGAATCTCGCGCAACGACCAACAGCAACCAGCAGAGAGTTTTTGAGGATTCATGTCTCACTCTTCTTCGACGGTTCCCGCCCCCGGAACCTCAGCCGAGCCCGGTGGGGAACACGGGGACGAGGGCAATAGTCCTCGGCAGAATCGGCCCGTTCCCGTGGCCGGTGCCAAGGGCAGCCCGGCCCAGGACAAGGTCTTCGCGAGCATCACGCTCATCGCCGGAGGCATCATCCTCGTGGTGCTGGCGGCCGTAGCTTTCTTCCTGACCTGGCAGGCCTCGCCGATTTTCAGCGCGGCGTCCAGCGAAGTGACCGGCGGGCAGGGCTTCCTGGCCTATATCTGGCCGCTCGTGCTCGGGACCCTGATTGCCTCGGTGATCGCGTTGGTCCTGGCGACCCCAGTTGGCATCGGCGTCGCCCTGTACATTTCTCACTATGCTCCTCCGCGGCTCGCCAAGGGTGTGGGCTATGTGATTGATCTTCTGGCGGCTATCCCATCGATCATTTTCGGTGCGTGGGGTGCTTCGGTCCTGGCACCCAAGATCGTTCCGTTCTACGACTGGTTGTCGAGCATCCTCGGATTCCTTCCGATTTTCGAAGGACCGGCGACCGCGACCGGAAAGACCATCCTCACGGCCGGAATCGTGCTGGCGATCATGATTCTGCCGATCATTACCTCGATGTGCCGCGAAATCTTTGCTCAGACCCCGGTGCTGCAACAAGAAGCAGCGCTCGGGCTGGGGGCAACCAAATGGGAAATGGTCCGGATGACCGTGTTTCCGTTCGCGCGAGCCGGCATCATCTCTTCGGTCATGTTGGCTCTCGGCCGGGCCATGGGCGAGACAATGGCCGTGACTCTGGTCCTTTCCGGCGGACCGTTCAATCCTTCCCTGATCCAGTCCGGAAACCAGACAGTGGCTTCCGAGATCGCGTTGAACTTTCCTGAGGCCTACGGCTTGCGCCTCAACGAGCTCATTGCAGCGGGCTTGGTTCTGTTTGTGATCACCCTGGTGGTCAATCTCCTCGCGCGCTTGGTGATCAGCCGATACAAGGAATTCTCGGGAGCCAACTCATGAGCACGACAGCGACCACCGCATCCAAACTCACCAGCGGACAGTCCCCCCGATGGCTTCCCGCAGTCATCGGCCTGAGTGCCCTGATCGTAGGTGCCGCGCTTTCGGCCCTGGTTGGTTTCAGTATTGCCTTGTGGGTAGTCTTCGCCGCGATCATTTTCGTGATTGCCGGGCCACTCGTCGTCGGGATCATCGAAGGTCGTCGCAAAGGCCAGGACGCATTCGCCCGCTATCTGATCTACGGCGCGTTCCTGCTGGCCTTGATCCCCCTGATCTCGGTGATCTGGGTCGTGCTCAGCCGCGGGGTTCCTGGGCTGTCCGGGAATCTCCTGGGCACCTCGATGAACGGCGTCAGCGGCGTCACCGACAATGAGGCCGCCAATGGTGGTCCGGTCTACGGCGGCGCCTACCACGCGATCGCCGGAACCGTGATCATCACTTTCTGGGCAACATTGATGTCGGTCCCGATCGGTCTGCTCACCGCGGTGTTCCTGACCGAGTACAGTGGCAGCAACGCAGCATTCCGGTGGATGGGGCGCATCATCACGTTCCTCGTGGACGTCATGACCGGAATTCCATCGATCGTTGCGGGCCTCTTCGCCGTGGCACTCTTCGTCCAGGTTCTAGGGGACCCCTCGGCCAGATTCGGATTCATCGCGTCCGTCGCATTGTCGGTGCTCATGATCCCGACGGTAGTGCGCAATACGGAGGAAATGCTCAAGATTGTTCCGAACGAATTGCGTGAGGCCTCGTATGCATTGGGGGTGCGCAAATGGCGCACCATTACCAAGGTCGTCATTCCGACGGCGATCTCCGGTATATCCTCGGGCGTTACCCTGGCCATTGCCCGCGTGATCGGTGAGACTGCGCCGATTCTCGTGACGGCCGGCTTCGTCTCGAGCATCAATTTCAACGCCTTCAGCGGATGGATGACCACGTTACCGACGTTCATCTACTACCAGATCATGAACCCGACGTCGCCGACGAACCCGCAGGTTTCCGAAGGTCGTGCCTGGGCTTCGGCCCTCATCCTGATCATCCTGGTGATGGCGCTGAATCTCATCGCCCGCCTGATCTCCAAGCTCTTTGCCCCCAAGACCGGTCGCTGAGTCCGGCGAACCGAAGTAAAGGAAATAAATGTCCAAGCGCATCGACGTCGAACACCTCAACGTCTATTACGGTGATTTCCTGGCGGTGGACGATATCACCATGGAGATCGAGCCCCGCTCGGTGACCGCGTTCATCGGGCCGTCCGGGTGCGGCAAGTCGACTTTCCTTCGCACCCTGAACCGTATGCACGAGGTCATCCCTGGCGCCTACGTCGAGGGCAAGGTCAACCTCGACGGCGAGAACCTGTACGGGAAAGGCGTGGACCCCGTCCGGGTCCGTTCCCAGGTGGGCATGGTGTTCCAGCGGCCCAACCCGTTCCCCACGATGTCCATCCGCGACAACGTGCTGGCCGGCGTCAAATTGAATTCACGGCGCATCTCCCGCTCGGACGCTCAGACGCTGGTCGAATCCTCGCTGCGGAGCGCCAACCTGTGGGAAGAGGTCAAAGACCGCCTGGACAAGCCAGGTTCCGGCCTCTCGGGTGGACAGCAGCAACGCCTGTGCATCGCGCGCAGTATCGCGGTCCGCCCGGACGTGATCCTCATGGATGAGCCGTGTTCGGCGCTTGATCCCATTTCCACTCTGGCCGTTGAAGACCTCATCAACGAGCTCAAGGAGGATTACACTGTTGTCATCGTGACTCACAATATGCAGCAGGCCGCTCGCGTTTCCGACAAGACGGCTTTCTTCAATATTGCGGGTACGGGCAAGCCCGGAAAATTGATCGAGTATGCGCCCACCCAGGAAATCTTCAACAAGCCTCAGAACAAGGCGACCGAGGACTACGTCTCGGGTCGTTTCGGCTGACGTCTCCTCCGTCGGTCGACGACGGCCGTTGGGCCTCGTACGGACTTTTAAAACTTCCTCACGGCGGCCCAAGAGCGGCTACCAGATCGTGGAATTACAACAAAGGAGACAGCGCGAGGAAAAAGATGGCCGAGACGATGACCGTGACCGGCACGGTGACGATCCAGGTCAGGACCAGGCGGGCGGCCGTATGGGCACGCACCGCATGGAAGCGCTGGTTGGAGCCTGCGCCCAGAACGGCAGACGCCGCGAGGTGGGACGAGGAGAACGGGTCTTTGGCCACTGCCCCCGTACCGAAAATCAGGAGACTGGTTACGGCCTGAGCCACTGCACCGCGGAATGGGTCGATCGTGACCAGACGGTCCGAGATAGTGTGTCCGATACGCCAGCTGCCCATCAAAGTTCCGATGACCATCATGACGCCGATAAGTGTGCACATCCAAGCGGTTTGGGTCGACGTGATGCTGTGCCCGATCGACATCCACATCAAAGCGCCGATCACGAGGCTACGATGCCCGAAGTAGATCCCGTGCCCGAGGGATATGACGGATGTGCTGAGTGAAAGAACGTAGCGAGAGCGTCGGTGAATTCTTCCCGGGCTCGTGTGCTGGAGCAAATGCACCAACGGGATGACAGCCACCCAGGCGATCCCGAAGGCGGCCAAAGGGGCAAGGATGAGGGGAAGGACGACGTCGCCCACCATCTTGACTCCGAGGTCAAGATGATCGCCCAGCCCTACCTGCTGGGTGGCCCACAGCGCGCCGAATACCCCGCCGATCAGGGCATTGGTCGACGAGGACGGTGACCTGCGCCACCAGGTGAAGATCTCCCACAGGATCACCGTGAGCAATGACGAGGTCAGGACGGCAAGGCCGATGTCGTCGTGCGGGATCGTGAGCCAGTGATCCGAAGTCAATGACAGAGTCAGCGAGCCGATGAGCAAGCCCACCACGTTGAAGAACGCGCAGACGATCAGCGCAACCTTGGGGGTGAGGGCACGGGCTCCGACGGGCACTGCTACGGCGTTGGAAGCGTCATGGAAACAACCGATGACGGTGTAGCCCAGAAGAAACAACCCACACAGGGTGAACAGGAAGTACTCCACCGGTTACGACTCCTGGACGAGGATTCGTCCGACGTCGGTGGCCACTTCGCGCACGCTCAGGGAAGCTGCCTGAAGTTGGGCGGTGAACTGCGACTCCTTGAGGTAGGCCGCTGGCTTGAGCCGGTCCATCATGTCAGCTTGGTAGAGGTTCGTGGTCCGGATGGACTGCTTGGACATGCGAAGGACCTCGACCCAGTATTCGTCGAGGCCCTCAAGGTCCGAGAGATGCCGCATGGCCTCGGCGGTCAGGGAAGCTTGGCGCTGGAGAAGGTCCAGGAGGTCGGAGGCGCGCTTGGAAAATCGATCCAGGCTGTGGATCTTGATGATATGCGAGGCCGAGGTTAGGGATTCGGTCGCCTGGTTGAGGCGTTGGCCCAGCAGGTATAGGTCCGCGCGGGGGAGAGGGAGTACGAAGGCGCTTCGTACGGTGGTCATCAGCGCGAAGAACGAATCGGTGGATCGTCCCTCAATCTCCAGAGCCTGTTCGAAGACCTCGTCGTGATCCGTGAGAGGTGACCCCATCATGCGTGAGGCCGCGGAAGTGGAATCAACGACAAGCTGTGCCATGTCCGCGAGCAGCTCGAGGGCCTTGTTCTCCTGAGGAAATAAGCGAATTGCCACGCTCTGCCTTCCAAGGTGGTGGTGGTGATCGTTCCTAAGATAACCGTCCTTGGTTAACAGGACTGTCATGGAAGGTTCACAAGGCCATGATGCAGTGGGCCCCGGTCGGTGCCGTGATACTGCTCTCGCCCGGATCCGATCCGTCATTGTGGCACCGGGTCGGGGAAGCAACCGGCGCGTTTTGGGCGATTCGTCGAGGGGCCAGTCGCGCGAACGCAAAAGCCCCCGCTGGAGCGGGGGCACGCAGGTGAAGATTAGGGGCACTGGACCGGGTGCGCCTCTCGGCGGAAGGCCGCTCGAAGCGGCTAAATAATGGAGCCCGGGGCAACCTGCGGCCCAGTGCCTTGTATCCAGTGTGGTCCTTTTCCCGAGAACCTGTCAAAGAGGTACCTCTGAAGAAGGCTGGGCCGGACTCATGGTGAATCCGACCCAGCACCCCAAAAAACCGGGGGATGCCACGGTGTTCAGGCGATGAGGCTAGCGCATCATCTCATTGCGGTTCTGTTTGATGTCTTTGAACCAACGTCCGCCTTGTCCTGCCCACATCATGATGGTGCCGATGATCAACAAGATGGTTCCGACTGAACCGGTGATTCCGGAGCCGCTACCGAGGGAGACCAAGAGCGAGAGAAGGCTCAGAATGGCGAGGACCAACAGGGTGATTCGTCCCCAGTTCTTGCCCTTGGTCGCGGCTCGTGCGGCGAGAACCTGAAGCACCACGATGGCCACAGAGATGACGGCGCCGAAGATCAAGCCGCCCCAGACGAGACCGGACTGGCCTTGGTCCTGAAGCTGCTTGTATTCGGCGCTGCCCATGAGAACGAATGGGGAAATGATCAAACCGATGATGGTTATGGCAGCAGAGATGTACACCAAGAGCGCGCCCGTCTTGACGGGCTTGGGGGCGACAAGTGCCCCGCTCTGGTTTTGAACGGGTCCGTTTCCCTGTCCGTAACCCGTGTCTCCACCCTGGTACCGCGGCTGGCCGCCCTCGGGGGAGCCGCCGTACTGAGGAGGCTGGTTGCCTGCCGGGGAGTCGTGGTTCTCGGTCATTATTTCCTCTCGCGGGTGTTTGATCTGACGTCACTATCCAAACATGAATTTGTCGTTCACCACAATAGGGTGACTCAAGTTCGGGATGATATCGAAGGCATTGGGCTTTAACAATTCGTATCCGACAAAACCAAAAACGGTCGAGAGATTACTGCATTTTTCTTCTAGGTATCTTGCATGCTCCAACCGCGGAGAAAATCCCACTCGGTATATCGGGCCACGTCGTCCTGATGACGCCCCGACGGGAGGGGGCTTCCGCGCTATGTGCGACCTCTACCCCGGCCACATCGGTCCGCTTCTTGGAACAGGACACCAATGGTCTTGGCGCAATAGTGAATCCTTGTATCAAATATTGTGCAATAGCTTGTTGTCGCGAACGACCGTTCTCGAATACCTGGAGAAGTATCCGGTCCGGCAGGGGAAATCGAAAAGAACACAAGCGATACGAACTGTCGACAAGACCGTGAACGATCAAAGTTTCACGGCCGGGAACAGTCATTCGTGAACGCTCGTTCCGTCTGACAACGTTCCGACTCCGGCTTCTCCCGCCCATACCGGATGGCGGGGTCGGCCGCTTTCATGAACTTCGATGTCACGATTCATTGCGGCCACGTCATATGACGTCGACGTTGCGTCAAGCGTGTGGGTGCGCTCAATGCGCGAAATGCGGCGTCAAACTCTCTCATCTCTTGCGGGCCTGCGCTGAGGCGGATTGAATACTTGCGTATCTATCCAGAGCGGCCGAGAGACCTGGCTCGTCGACGCCGCAGCAACCTCCTCACGGAAACCCGAACATCTCGGTCCCGAGGAAAGGTGCTCCCGCCAGGACCGATGGAGTGTATCGGCCGTCTCCGGACGTCGTCGGCGCAACTCCGGCACGGTCCCACTGGACCGGGTCGGTTGCGTCGGCGGACGAGGAGGCTCCGCTCTCCGTCGGGTGTACCGAAAGGAGACCCGGCGTGAACCCTGATGACAGGCCAGCGTTGTCCTTCGAGCTCTATCCGCCTCGCAGCAGGATGAGCCGACAGGCATTGGAAACCACTATCGCCGAGATCGAACCCACTCGCCCTGATTACGTTTCCGTGACCGCCGCCGTGGATGGCGAGAGGAGGCGCCAAAGCCTGGACTTGCTACGACACCTCGTCGAGGAAACGGAGCTGAAACCATTGGCCCACATCGTCTCGACCGGACAGATAGCTTCCGAGCTCGAAGAACTGGTCGATGAGATCATCCGGCTTGGCGTGCGCGGCCTCCTGGCTCTGAGGGGCGATCGACCTGAGAACTACGCCCTCAAGCAGGGCGAACTTCCCTTCGCTCGACACCTGGTGGAACTGATCCGTGGCGTCGAGTCGAGGGGATCGGCCAAATTGTGTGCCGGACGTCTGGCCGTGGGCGTGGCGGCCTATCCGGTCCGTCACCCAGAATCCTCGAGCATCCACCACGACACCGAGGTCCTGCTGGCCAAGCAACGGGCGGGAGCGGATTTCGCCATCACTCAGGTCTATCCGGACCCTTCCGATTACGCTCGTCTCGCCGAGCGGGCCCGCGCCAATGCCGTCGAATTGCCTCTGATCCCCGGAATTCTGCCCGTGACAAGCCTGCGGAGGTATCTGCGGGTGTGCGGACTCGCAGGGATCGAGCCGAATGCAGGTCTCGCACACAGGCTCGAAACCGCCGAGACGTTCGCAGAACGCCTGGCCGTCGGAGTGGACTCGGCGGAGGACTTCGCTCGCCAGGCCCTTGCCGCAGGGGCCCCAGGACTGCACATCTATACCTTCAACGAACACCAGGCGGCGCTCGAACTCGTGGATCGACTCGGTCTGCGCGGCAATACTGCCCCTGCGAATCAACCCATCTCGCCTCTCAACGATCAGGAGATCATCGTGACGAACCCTAACAACGTCCTCCACAGCACCTCACCCAAGGACAGGGCTTTTCCCCCGGCAACCATCCTCGGCTATCCGCGCATCGGACCGAATCGCGAGGTCAAGCGCGCCCTGGAAGCGTACTGGAGCGGGCAAGGCGACATCGAGGACCTGTCGTCGTCCGTGACCGGAATTCGACACCTAACCGTAGGCCGCCTGCGGGAACTGGGCTTGAAGGCTTCCTCCTCGATCCCGGCTTCGTTCGCCCTCTATGACCAGGTGCTGGACGCGATTCTGGCGACAGGGGCCGTGCCTACTCGGTTTGCGGATCTTGCGAACCGTGACCATCACCTGAACCGGGACGCCTCCTTCGTCCTGGCCCGAGGAGATGACGCCCGTGGCCCACTCGAAATGACCAAGTGGTTCAATACGAATTACCACTACTTGGTGCCCGAGATCGGCCCTCGGACTCCTTTCACCGCAAATCCGCAGGAGATCGTCGGCCAGTTGCAGGCCGGTGCCTTTTCGCCGAACGACGACGCCCCGCTGCGCCCTGCCATCCTCGGCCCGATTTCGTTCTTGCTTCTGTCCAAGGCCGAGGACACCGCGCCCGTTGGATTCGAACCTCTGAATCGGATCGAGGAACTCGTGGAGGTATATCGAGAGCTCATCTCGGCGCTGGGCAATGCCGGTGCCGAATGGGTTCAGCTCGAAGAACCGGCCCTCGTCGCCGAGAATCAGAATCCGGAACTGGCCGAGATCGTCCGGCGAACCTATGAGCGCTTGAGCGCCGATCGCGCAGCTGGTGATCCCTTGGTCCTGGTTACGACCGCCTACGGTGACGCCGAGAATCTTCTCGAGCCCCTGGTGGCGGCTGGCGTCGATGCCGTTCACGTGGACCTGGTCTCCGGCCCTGCGAACGGGCAGATCCGGCGACTCGATCCGGATCAGCTGTCCCTCTTTACCGGCACCGAAGCCCCGGTACTGGTGGCCGGCATCGTGAACGGACAGAACATCTGGCGAACGGATCTGCGTACGGCCCTGGCTCGACTCGAGGAGCTCCACGAGGCCGGGGCGAATGTGGCGGTCAGTACTTCGACATCGCTCATCCATGTACCGCACGACGCCGCTCTCGAGGACCAGCTCGGGGACGAACCTCGCACCTGGCTCGCGTTCGCGGACCAGAAAGTCGAGGAGGTTTGCATCCTGGCCCGAGGGCTGGCGGACGGACCCGAGGCGATCGCGAATTTCCTCGACGAGTCCGACGGGGCGATTCGTCATAGGACAGAGGCCCGCGGGACCAGGGACGCACTGATTCGAGAACGGGCTGACCTGCTGACCGAATCCGATGGTCATCGTGAGCCCGCGGAGGAGAGGCGCCGTGAACAGGCTCTGCAGGGCATTTCGGCGAGCCTTCCGGAACTGCCCACGACGACGATCGGTTCTTTCCCGCAGACCCCGGAGATCCGAGCGGTGCGTGCGGACCACAGAGCCGGGCGCATCTCCGATTCCGAATACACCGAGCGCTTGCGGGAAGAAATTCGCGCCGTCGTTGCTCTTCAGGAGGAGATCGGGCTGGACGTGCTCGTGCACGGGGAACCCGAGCGCAACGACATGGTCCAGTACTTCGCGGAGAACTTGGATGGGTTCGACGTAACCCGATACGGCTGGGTCCAGTCCTATGGCTCGCGCTGCACCCGGCCTTCGATCCTTTGGGGGGACGTCAGTCGACAAGGCGAAGGGGTGCGGGGTCGAGCCATCACGGTTCCCTGGATCACCTACGCGCAGTCCCTGACGGACCGCCCTGTGAAGGGGATGCTGACGGGTCCGGTCACTATCCTGGCCTGGTCTTTCGTCCGCGAGGACCAGCCGTTGGCGGATACCGCGAATCAGGTGGCTCTCGCTTTGCGCGACGAGGTGAACGACCTCGAGGCGGCCGGTATAGGCGTCGTACAGGTTGACGAACCCGCGTTGCGCGAACTCCTTCCACTCCGGGAACGCGACCGGGCCGAATATCTCGAGTGGTCGGTACGGGCCTTCCGCTTGGCCACGTCCGGTGTGAGGCCCGAAACCCAGATCCACACGCACCTGTGCTATTCCGAATTTGGAGAGGTGCTCTCCGCGATCGACGCGCTGGATGCGGACGTGACCAGCGTCGAAGCGGCGCGCTCGCGGATGGAATTGCTGGATCCTCTGGCGGACATCGGATTCGAGCGTGGCATCGGGCCCGGTGTCTGGGATATTCACTCTCCCCGGGTTCCCACTGTGACGGAAACCGAGGATCTGTTGTCTGCGGCTGCGCGAGTCATCCCTCGCGACAGGCTCTGGGCCAACCCAGACTGCGGTCTCAAGACGAGACAGTATGAGGAAACCACGGCCGCGTTGAAGAGACTCGTGGAAGCCGCCCGACGGGTACGCGCGGGTGTGACCGTCTAGAAATTGGGCACGCGGCCTGAGGCCAGGCAGCCTCAGGCCGCATTTTCCCTGTCGGGGAAGAGACGAATGGCGTCTTCGACGAGTTGTTCAAGGTCGGCGTCGATGTCAACCGCGGTGCGGACCAAGAGACCGTGGACGAACAGCAAGAGCATATTCGCGAGTCGGGGAGGGTCCATCAGGGGGCTCAGCGGGTCTGCGCCCTCTGAGACTCTTTGCCGAGACCACGGTGTGAGAACTTCTGTGAGCAGCTGACGAGCCCGAGCAATATTTTCTCGCGCGACCTCCGCGACCTCCGGGTTGACGGTCGATTCGGCGATGAACTGAATCAGCAGCGGCCCCAAACCGTTGGTGAAGAGCGTGCTGACCACGAGTCGGGCGACGTCGGAGGGGGCCGGGGTCGAACCTTTTTCGTTTTCCATGGCAATCAAATCCTGCAGTGCCGCGTGGAAGATGCTCTCTGCGGTGCCTCTCATGATCGAGGCTTTTCCCTCGAAGTGCGAGTAGATCGAACCAGGAGACATGCCTGATTCAGCAACAATGTCCGCCATTGAGGTGTTGGAGAAGCCGTTGCTGAGGAAGCAGCGGCGGGCCGCGGCGATAATGCGCTCGCGTCTGTCGATCTTTGATGACTCGGATAGCTTCGGCATAGAAAAAGAATAGTCGTTCTGTTAGTCTGGCCGCAAGTAGAAGAAGCATTCTGTTTAGGAGACGTTATGAGCGCTCGGGATTCTCAGCACGCCGAGGCTGAGTCCACCTCAAACCCCTCGAAAATCCGCACCGGCAGCCATATGGGCAAGGTAGTGGGAGTGTCCCTCCTTGCCGCCGTGGTGATGACCATTTTCGTCATGGCATTCACCTGGCCCAGCAAGACGTCGACCGCCCACAATCTGCCGGTCAGCGTCGCAGGCCCGAAGCAAGCCGTCGATCAATTCGAGAACAAAATCAACGAGAAGTCGGGGGACACCTTCGACTTCGTGGCTGCCGATAGCCGCAGGCAGGCCGTTGATCAGATCAAGCATCGGGAAACTTACGGTGCCGTCATCTTGGCCGAACAACCGAAGACTCCGGAAGTTCTCACCGCACCGGCCGCCAACTCGACCGCAACGCAGGTGATGAGCGGGATCGCGGATCAACTGACCCAGCAGATCCGTACCCAGATCACCGGTCAGGTCGACCAGATGAAAGAGAAGTCCGGTGGCCAGCTGAACGGTCAGCAGGCGCAAATGGCCGAGCAGCTGGAAGAGAAAGCGGCATCGACTCAGGTAGCCGAAACCGAGGTAGTTCCCCTTTCGGGCGACGACTCGAACGGCGCTGGCCTCACCACGGCGGCATTCCCGTTGGTTCTCGGCGGAATGATCGGCGGTGTTCTCGTCACATTCCTTGTTAAGGGCGTCTGGCGCAGACTCATCGCGGCATTGGCCTATGGGGCCCTGGCCGGGCTGAGCCTGACCCTGATTCTGCACACGTGGTTCGGGTTCGTGCAGGGCAATTTCGGGCTGGTCTGGCTCGCCTTCGGCCTGTCGGCCATGGCCACCGCGACTTTCATCCTGGGCTGTACGGCGGTCCTGGGTACGCCGGGCATCGGACTCGGTGCTGTCGTCACGCTGTTGGTCGGCAATCCGCTCTCCGGAGCCCAGGTGCCGTGGCAGTTCATGGTGGAACCGTGGGGGCGCATCGGTCAGTATCTGGTGCCGGGTGCCTCAAATACATTGCTGAGGTCCCTGAGCTACTTCCCCGAGGCCCCCATGGCTCAACAGTGGTGGACGCTCATTGCGTGGGTCGTTCTCGGCGTCTTATTGACGAGCTTCGGCCATTTCAAACACAACCGCATTAACGATGATGCCGAGGAACACGGCGCAGATCGGCCGGCGCCCTGGCACCGTCAGGAAGAAGCTCCTGCTCAGGGCTGATTCGCGGTACGTGGCCCTGGTGCGCCCGTATAAAGAACTGAGGGGGCCAGGCGCGTCGTCGGGGGTTAGTCCCTTGCAGACGGTGCCCGGCCCCCTCGTCGTCCGATGGGACGAAGAGCTGGCTGTGCCTCTTAGAGTTGCTGGTTCCGCACACGAACGGTGCGCTCGTTGGTGAACTGCTGCAATGCCCACTGCGCATTCTCGCGCCCATAGCCAGAGCGGTTGATGCCGCCGAAGGGGAACTCGGGGCTCGAATCCATGTGGGTGTTCACAAAGGTCATGCCGGCATTGATCTTTTCGGCGAACTTCTGACCGCGTTCGGGATCGGTGGTCCATACCGAGGCCATCAGCCCGTACTGCGTATCATTCGCGATCCTCAGGGCGTCTTCCTCGTCCTTGGCCTTGAAAACCATCACGGCCGGGCCGAAGAGCTCGTTGCATCCCAAATCGGAATTCGGGTCGATATCTGTCAGCAACGCCGGGGACATGAACCAACCCGGTCGATCCAGCTTCTCGCCTCCGGTGTGCAAGGTCGCACCCTCTTGTGCGGCCTTTTGGATGCGCTCGACGACCTCGTCGCGTGCGCCTTCGGAGGACAGCGGTCCCATATCGGTCTCGGGATCGTCAAAGGCTCCGACGGTCACGTTCTCGACTGCTTCCTTGGCGGCCGCCACGAAGTCGTCATAGTAGTCTTCGACCACGATGAAACGCTTGGGCGAGGTGCAGACCTGCCCGGCGTTCGCGGTCCGGAGGGTTACGGCCTTTTGCGCAAGTCCTTTGACGTCATCGGTGTCCAGCACGACGAACGGGTCATTGCCGCCGAGCTCCAGAACCGAGCGCTTAAGGTGCTTCGCTGCGATCTTCGCAACCGAGGCGCCTGCTTCCTCGGATCCGGTCAAGGAGAAGCCCTTGACGCGGAAATCCTTGAGGACCTCTTCTGCATCGCTGCTGTTCAGGTAGATATTCGTGTAAACGCCCTTGGGCAGTCCTGCCTCTTCGAGAAGGTCCTGGAAAGTCTGGGACGACTTGGGACAGATGGCTGCCTGCTTCATCAGGATCGCGTTGCCGACCATGATGTTGGGCAATGCGAAACGCGCGATCTGGTTGTACGGGAAATTCCAGGGCATGATGCCCAGGAGTACACCCAACGGGTCATGCTTGACGTAGGTCTTGTCGGCGCCTTGCGCATCCGGCAACTGTGTGTCGGCAAGGAATTTTTCGGCGTTCTCGGCGAACCAACGAGCCGTGAAAGCCACCTTCTGGGCTTCTGACTCGCCCTGCTTCTTGGGCTTGCCCATTTCTCGGCCAATGATGTCGGCCAGCTCTCCGGCGCGAGCCTCGACGAGGTCAGCGAATTTGTTCAGAATTTCGCCACGCTTGCTGACAGGGGTGTCCCGCCAGGACTGGAAGGCCTGATCGGCGGTGTCGATGACCCCGGGAATCTCCTCTGCCGTGAGGGACTCAAAAGTCTGCTCGACTTCGCCAGTGTTCGGATTTGTCACAGCAAAAGTACTCATATAGGTACTCAAACCAAATTCCGTGGCCGCGTCCAGTGAGTTTCGACGTAGGCGGAATGTTTCTCGTGATTACCGAGGCGAGAAGCAGGCCCTGAGCTCCCGAGCCGCGGATTCCGGGTCGTCGGCGGCGGTTACGGCCCGTACGACGACGATCCGCTCGGCCCCGGCGTTCCGAACCAGCGGCGCGGTGTCGATGTTGACGCCTCCGATCGCGAAGAACGGTTTGGCAGCCGAATCCAGGCTCTGGCCTATGTGGGCAGCGAACTCGGGCAATTCGAGTCCCACTGCCGCCCGCCCGGGTTTGGTGGGAGTCTCCCAGATAGGGCCAGTGCAGTAGTAATCCACCCCGGAGTCTTGGGACGCGGCACGAACCTGTGCCTTGTCATGACAAGAGCGACCGACAAGGATGTCTTCCCCGAGAACTCGCCGAACCTGCTCGGTGGTCAGGTCGGTTTGTCCCACGTGAAATACGTCGACCCCTGAAAGCAACGCGACGTCGGCACGGTCGTTGGCCGCCGAAAGGCCGCCTTCTTCCCCCGCAACCGAGACAAGAACGTCCAGGGCCTCGAGCTCGGTTCGAATGGAAACCTGCTTGTCGCGCACCTGGATGATGTCCGTACCACCGCGAAAAGCTGCCCTGTAGAACTCTTCGAGTCGTGCGGTATCAAGCTTTTCGACAGCGTCGGCTTCCGAACCTCCGAGAATGAATCTCTGCAGATCCGTGCAGAGATAAAGTCGGGCGCAGCGCAATCGATCGGATCGTTCCGTGCGAAGGCGGGAGGGCCCGGGAGCTTGGGAGGGGGCGGTCAAGGAAGTATGGTCTGGTGCATTCTGGGCAGTCGTCACCCTTGCAACATTAAAGGACTTGCGAGTTAGGTCATAGACTGGAGACACGTGGGAGTCCGGGCTGGCCGGACTGAGAGGGCGATACCGCCGACCATTCGAACTCGATGCGGGTCATGCCGTCGTGAGGAGGAGTAACCGATGCATATCGGCATAGTGGGTTCTGGCGTCGTCGGGATGCAGACCGCGTGGCACCTGAGATTGCGGGGCCATCGGGTGACGATCTTCGATCCGGACCCCGGAAACGGTGCGACACGGGCCGCAGCGGGCATGTTGGCACCCATCAGTGAAGTGCAGTTCGGGCAGCAGGGCCTTTACCCACTCATGCTTGCTGCCCGGCGAGAATATCCGCAGCTCATCGCTCAACTGGAACGGGTCACCGATCGTCCTCACGGATACCTCGAGAACGGCACGCTACTTGTTGCGGCAGACCGCGCCGATTCGGCTCGAGCCGCAGATCATGCTCGGGTCCAGACCGAATACGGCATGGAGACCCGGTCCCTCTCCGCGAGTCGGCTGCTGGATATGGAACCCGGCCTGAACCCTCGCTTGGCCGGCGGATTCGAAGCGCCGACCGATCAGCAGGTGGACCCGCGTCTCCTCCTGGAGGCTCTCCGCGCTGCACTCGTCCATGATCTCGATCCCACCGGATTCGCCCATGCCGGGCCGTCCGCCGCATGGATTATGGAAAGCGTTTCCAGAATCGACCCGGTGGGGGACCGAACAGCAGGCTACGACGTCACGGCGGGGGACAGCGGCCCCCACCGGGTCGATCGGGTGCTCGTGGCGTGTGGCGTGAATTATGGGCGTATCGGTGGGGTTCTCGACCGTCTGCCCTTGGACCTGAGGCCGGTGTACGGAGATATTCTTCGGCTGAAGCTCCGCGAAGGGCAACTCGCACCGGGAGAAAAGCATGTGGTGAATGCGACGATTCGCGCGACAGTCCTGGGACGACAGGTCTACCTGGTCCCACGGGCCGATGGCGGGCTGGTGATCGGAGCCAGCGTACGGGAAGACAACCTGCCCGGAGTCAACGCGGGATGCGTGCAGGAGCTGCTCGAGGACGCCGTGACCGTTGTGCCGGGTGTGAGGGATATGGAACTCGTTGAGGCCATGGCCAGGGCGCGTCCAGGGACTCCGGACGATATTCCGTACGTCGGACCCGTGCCGGGGGCTCCGGGCGTCGTCGTCTCAACCGGCTACTCGCGCCACGGAATTTTGCTCGCTCCGCTCGGCGCACGGCTCGGCGCCGATCTGCTCACCGGGGCGTCCTTGAGCAACGCGGACGCCCGATTGCTCGAAACCATGGACCCTGGCCGCTTCGGCGCGCACACTGATATGGCGCAAGCGCGCCTCACAGGAGGTATACCCGCATGAAAACCGTGAAGGTCAATGACGAAGAGGTCTCCCTGCACGATCGTGCGACGCTCGTCGACGTGGTCGGCAAGTTTTTGGACCGAGACCTAGAGCCCGACGGGCGTCCCGTGGACGGCGGACGGCTCGGCGTCGCCCTGTCCGTCGGAGGCCAAGTGGTGCCCCGGACCGCGTGGCAGGAACGAGTGGTCGCGGACGGTACGGAAATTGACCTGGTCACCGCCGTCCAGGGTGGATAGAAGGAAGAAAAGAATGGAACAGCTGACTGAAACCGACGCAGCCACGGCGCAGAAGCCGGTCACCGACCAAGAATTGCCCCCGCTGCGTATCGGAGATTACGAACTCGTCAACCGGCTCATCATGGGCACGGGCGGCGCCACAGACCTGACCTCCCTGGAGGATGCGTTGGTCGCCTCGGGTACATCGCTGACGACCGTAGCCGTGCGACGGTACAACCCCGATACCAAGACCAGTGTCTTCGCGCTCCTGGAAAAACTGGGAATCGACGTCCTGCCCAATACCGCGGGATGCTACACGGCTCGCGATGCGATCCTCACCGCGAACCTGGCCCGTGAAGCACTCGAGACCGATCTCATTAAGGTCGAAGTCATCGCCGATGAGGACACGCTCCTGCCGGACGTCGTCGAGACGCTTCGCGTGACGGAGACTCTCGCCGAGCAGGGGTTCACGCCACTGGTGTACACCACCGATGACCCCAGCGTGGCGCTCAGGCTCGAAAGCGTTGGGGCGGCCGCGGTCATGCCGATGGGATCGCCGATCGGCACTGGGCTGGGAATCCTGAACCCGTACAACATCGAGCTCATCGCAACCCGCGCGTCGGTTCCGGTGATCGTCGACGCGGGCATCGGAACCGCGTCCGAGGCCGCGCAGGCCATGGAACTCGGGTGCGACGCCGTCCTGGTCGCTTCGGCCGTCACGCGAGCCCGCGATTCTCGGGCGATGGGGCTCGCGATGCGTCGCGGAGTCGAGGCCGGTTATCTCGCTCGCGAGGCAGGCCGAATCCCCCGTCGTACCGAGGCCCTGGCGTCCTCGCCCGTGCAAGGACGGGTCCGCGCGGAGGATCGCATATGACCGGTATCAACGATCTCAGCGATACCCAACTCGAGCGCTTCCAACGTCACCTGGGCCTGGCGGGCTTCGGCCCAGACGCGCAACAAGCGTTGCTTGACTCCCGGATTCTCGTGATTGGTGCCGGAGGGCTCGGATCTCCCATCCTCCAGTACCTGGGGGCCGCGGGAGTAGGGCATATCGAGATCGTCGACGACGATGTCGTCGACCGTTCGAATCTCCACCGGCAAGTCATCCATTCGGAAGCCGACCTGGGCAGGCCCAAGACAGAGTCCGCCGCGGACGTGGTGAGAGGGCTCAACCCGGATGCCGAAGTCGTCGAACACCGTTTTCGGATTACCCCGGAGAACGCCCTGGATCTGGTCCGTCCCGTTGACCTGGTGATCGACGGTTCGGATAACTTCCTGACCCGATACGTTGTCTCCGACGCGGCCGAGATCCTGGGCAAGCCCGTCGTTTACGGTGCAATTCTGCGTTTTGAGGGTCAGGTCGGTGTCTTTTGGGCAGGTCACGGACCCACGTACCGGGACTTGTTCCCCGAAGCACCGGGCCCGGGAGAGGTCCCCTCATGTGCCGAAGCCGGAGTGATCGGAGTGCTCCCCGGAGTCATCGGTACTCTGATGGCGACTGAAGCCATTAAGGTCCTGGCCGGTATCGGAGACCCGCTCTTGGGCCGCGTCATGGTCTACGATGCCCTGGCCGCGAGTTTTCAGGAACTACGGCTGGAACCGGATCCACAACGCCGGAAAGTCACCGGTGTGGCCTCGGATCTTGCAGGGTCATCCGACGAGACGATGTGCGCCGTATCTTCGCCCTCGATTCCGCAGGGCGAAATCAGCCCTACCGCCTTGAATGCTCTTCTCGAGGAGCGCAACGAGCTGACGCTCGTGGACGTACGCGAACCGTGGGAGAACAGATTGGGTGCAATACCCGGTGCCGCAAACGTCCCCTTGGGCGATATCCAACGCGACTCCGGGAAAGACCTGGGAGCCCGTCTCGACAAGGATTCGCACGTGGTTCTCTATTGCAAGGCCGGAGTGCGCTCACGGAAGGCCATGGACATCCTGGCCGAGGTGCGACCGGACGTTGAATTCCACAGCCTTTCGGGCGGTTACGACGAGTGGAGCGTTACTTTCTCGGATTGACCAGCAAGAGCTCGGCGTTGCAGCGGTTTCCACGGTCATTTCGACCAGGAACAGAATCCGATCCTGGGTGGACGCCGAGGTGCAAGCCCCGGGGGACGAATGAAGCAGCAGCCACAGCGCTGGCGGCGATCAAGAAAGTTCTGCGTGAAAAATGAGCCATGGTCCGCAGCCGGTCAGGTGGAGTTTCGGCCGGGTGACGCCTACCCGATACGGAAATGATCGCGACTAGACGGTGTCCCGTAGGGAAAACACCGTATTGCGTAACAGTTTGTAATGTTCCATGGGCCAGGGGAGTGGTTGCGGGGCGCTCCGGCTTAACTCCTTCGGGCAAGACAAACGAATACCACACGTTAAATATTGAAGCGGATTGCTGATCTCGAGCGGTCCGGTAACCCGGCTGCTCGAGCTTCAAGGGATCTAAGGCTGCTACTCATAGGATCCGACTGGGGTCCGGGCGGAGGGGTGGGGTAGCCGCCATGTTGCCCCATGAAGTGGTCGGTGACTTTGGGTGGGTTGTTGTGTGAACCCGTGCAATGCGGGGGACGAAACTTTCCGTGAAGACACCAAAAGTTAATGTACTAATCAGTACAAAAGTGTCCTGTGGCTATGTAAAGTTCCGTGCAGATGTCGTCGAACTCGCCAGATCGGGCCCGAGGGCGGGGCTGAACAGCTTTCGTGGAGAAGGGTGCAGTCCTCGTCACGAGCGTCGATCGGTGCGGCCGCACTGCGGTTCGTCGAGATCTACTGAACAAGGTCAAAACGAGGAGCACCTATGAAGCTGACAGGAAAGATGGCCGGAATTCTGGGCGGCAGCGCGCTGCTGGTCGGTCTCGCCGCATCGCCCGCGAATGCCACCACCATCGAGAACCACTACCCTGAAACGCCGGCGCTGAATCCCACATTGCCGATCGTGAACACTTACCACGGGTCGGATCACATCAAGCCGAATGTGTTGAACCCTCACCCCGTGTGCAACGCCCTGGAGGACCGCCGCACCGTGGTGTACAAGGTCAACGACAATTTCTCACCGGTGGGGACCATCTCCACGACCAATCACACCACCAAAGACATTCCGCTGACACAGGAGACGTCCAAGTCTCAAACGATCAATATCAGCGTGAATGGCGAACAGGGAAATAGCACCACCATCAACGCTGGAGCCTCCAAGGACGGCGGGACCTTCGGTATCGCCGAAGAGATCTCCAAGAAGATCGGTTTTGAGGCCTCCTACCAACTGTCCTGGAACGCAGGCCAAACAATCGGCCCCTACGACGTTCCTCCGGGATACACGGGTGAAGCCACGTATGGGTTCCGCACTGTGACGATGTCCGGAACACAACAGATCTGCGGAGCCGATGGGAGATGGACCAACCCCACGGCGTGGAACGCATTCGTTCCCGTCAAGAATGAGGTCGAAGTCAAGCTGTACAACAATCCGGCTGATTCCTAAGACGCCGCTGGACTCTGGAACGGAGAACCAAAAAAATGATGAAAAAGCTCATGAGCCGTGCCGCAGCGGCCACTCTGGCACTTGCCCTCGGCATCGTCACTTGTGGTGCGGGTGCTGCCCAAGCGGCCGAACCTGCCCCATCTGCACACGACCTGACCGTTGGATACACCGTCTCGGGAGCGAAGGCGAAAGGCTATGCCGGGTTGGTTGCGATTCATGCGAAGAACGTCGGGTCCGAGCGGTACTACTCCGAATTCCCGGCGATCAGTTTCCGGATTGACGTCAAGACCGACAACGGTCCCCAAGGCGTCGATCGGGTGATTACCCCAGGGTGGTTCAACGGCGCTTATACCCAAGACTTGGGATTCGACGAAAAAACGTCGACCCGGTCCTTCATGGTCACCCTGTCCAACCCCGTCGAGGCCGGTCAGGATCAGCTCATCGCCAACCTCAACTTCGGTGACGGGCTGACCAAGGAGGGGCGTCTGACCAACTACATCACCGTGACTCAAGTGGGCCGCCTGGACGACGACAAGTCCACGGGCAATGATCAGAACGTGGACTCGCGTCAAAACACCACGACCGATTTCCAGAACCCGAGTCCGGGCATATTCTAAAGTCCTACGTTGCGAACCAGCGTCGATGTCATGGCGTGAAGTGCGGCCGGGGGACGAACTCTCCCGGCCGCATTTTGTTCGATGATTCGGATTCTTTGTAGACTCATCCGCTATGGAGAACCCGGCAGTTTTTGACGTGGACGGAACGATCTGTTTTGACGGGCGCAGAATCTCCGAGGACATCGTTGAAGCCCTCCGGGGGCTCCGCAGGTTCCGGCCGCTCATTTTCGCCTCGGCCCGCCCTCTCCGTGACCTCGTTCCCGTTATCCCGAAGGACCTTCAGGATCAAACATTGATTGGGGGCAATGGGGCCTTTGTCCGTCACGCCGGCCAGGTCGAGGTCGTGGGGTTCCGGGTCGGCGATCGCAGGATGCTCGATGAACTGATTGATGCACGTGGATACGCGTATCTGCTAGACGGTCCGTGGAATTACGCCTATACGGGAGATGCGGATCATCGAATATTCCGGCAGCTGGACGCCGGACGGTTGGCTTCCCGCGTCGAGCGGTCTCGACTGGAAAGCTACTCGAAGGCCGTGCTCTTCACGGAGAATGCGCAGACGATAAGCCGTCTGCGCAGGGCGGGCCTCACAGTGACGCACCATCCCGAGGAGGGTTTGATCGACGTCGCACCCAGCGGAATTTCGAAGTACGGAGCTTTGAGGGCGTTGCACGTATCCGCCCGAAGCTATACGGCGTTCGGCAATGATGCGAATGACGTTGATCTGTTGCGCAATGCGGGACAGAGCTATTGCGTGGGGGATCATCCGTCTCTCTCTTTCGCCGAGTATTTTCTGCCCCCGGGTGACGTTGCCCGGACCATTCGCGGCCTCACTCGGGCGCGCGTCTGAAGCTCACAAGAGTTCCTGCTCGATGTTGCATAAGTAGTTGTGGCCCAAGGGGGCCAGCTCGAAGTCGTGACTTTTTGCGCCAGTTCTGGCGATGTCGACCTTGCGAATGGACAATGCACCGCTGTCGGCCAGTCTCTTGAGGGTTCTGTAGAGTCTTCGCTCCGTGACGGACCAGCCCGTGACCTGCACGAATTCTGTCCGAATCGGAGCGGCTGATAGTCGACCGTGATCGCGGACGATCCTGAGCAGTGCCAGAGTCGTGGCCGACTTCTTGTAGACCTCGATCCAGTTTGCGGTCAGTTCCTCTACCTATTCCTGATCTTCAGTGGGCATTGGCTGGGGATCCGTTTTCGAAGTGTTCAAGGCCGTCTCGCCTCGAAACCGCGGGACACAACGGCTCCGATTCCGTGGGTGATCAGGTCGATTCCCCAGAAGGAGGCCATCCGCGAAGTTTCTCCGTGGGAATTTCCCGTCCGTCAGGATCGCGGGTGAATTCAGGGCGACCAGAAAATAGGCGCGGAGCAGATAGCCGACGTTGACGACGCCGTAGGTGAGTGCATGAGCAATGAAAGAACCGTATCGGATTCGGTTCGGCTTTCTTCCCATCGTCAAGAGGTAGGCCGCGTCCGCGATGCCGCCCAGCGCCGTTGTGGAGACTGCATCGATGCGATTGCATCGAAGGGTAATCAGAATGTGGAGCAGAAGGTTGGAGCAGATAAGGCTCAGGGCGAAGGGCAGGAGTCAGAGGTGGGCTCGAGTGCTGGGCGAACTGGTGATCTGAGCTGAAGCTGACATATGTGGACCCCAGGGCGTCGCTAACGGTGTAAATGAGGTGTACGAAGGTGCTGTACCAAAGGTTCACCGAATGGGACCTCCCGGCTCAGAATTTGACGTCGCGCCTCCGGGGTGGTCCCTAACTTCGCCCCGGCGTAGTCTGTAAAACAGCCAGAGCGAAGAACTGTCCGGATGCGAGGTGCGACCGTGGAATCCCATAAGACGACGAGGCCACGGCCGACCGCCGCGCCCCATAAGCAATCTCCAACTCTGCCGCGCAAGCGGTGGTTCGCGCTCTTGGGGCCAGCGTTCGTCGCATCGATTGCGTATGTGGATCCGGGAAACGTCGCCTCAAATCTCTCGGCGGGAGCCGAATACGGATACCTGCTGGTCTGGGTGCTCGTCCTGGCGAACCTCATGGCGGTCCTGGTGCAGTACTTGTCTGCGAAACTCGGGGTCGTCACGGGACAGAGCCTTCCGGATCTGCTGGGTCAGCGCATGCGTCGAGGACCCCGTTTGCTGTTCTGGGGTCAAGCAGAAATTGTGGCGGCAGCGACGGATCTCGCGGAGGTCGTGGGCGGAGCCATAGCCTTGCACATTCTCTTCGGTCTGCCGCTGCTTTGGGGTGGAGTACTGGTGGGTGCCGTTTCGATGCTTCTCCTTGCCACCCAGAACCGCCGCAATCCACGCAGGTTCGAGGCGCTCGTCGTCGGGCTTCTGGTGGTTATCACGATCGGTTTCATGGCCGGACTGGTCGTCAGCCCCGTGGACTGGACAGGGGTCTCCGAGGGGTTGGTCCCGAGGTTTCAGGACTCGCAGTCCGTCTTGCTTGCCGCGAGCATGCTGGGGGCCACCGTGATGCCCCATGCGATCTATCTGCATTCGGCTCTTGTCCGCGACCGACACGGCAGCCCCCGGGGGCGTGCCGACGGGATGACTGGACGCCTCTTGAAGGCAACGCGGTGGGATGTCGTGCTTGGCCTGGTTCTCGCCGGGTCGGTGAATATTGGCATGCTGCTCATGGCGGCCGCGTCATTGCCGGGAGTGCCCGGAACGGACAGCATCGAAGGGGCGGCAACGGCCATTTCCGATCATCTCGGCCCGGTGGTCGGACTCGTTTTTGCAATAGGATTGTTGGCTTCCGGACTGGCCTCGACCTCAGTCGGTTGCTATGCGGGGTCGGCGATCATGAAAGGTCTTCTGCACGTTCAGGTCCCGTTACTAGCACGAAGGGCCATCACCTTGATTCCCGCGCTCGCGGTGCTCGCCGTCGGTTGGGACCCCACGTGGAGCTTGGTGGTCAGTCAAGTGGTTCTTTCTTTGGGCATCCCGTGTGCAATCATTCCGCTGGCCAAGTTCACGGCGGACCGTCAACTCATGGGTCGGTGGGTCAACCCGATGGTGATTCGGGTCTTTGCGGTCGTAGTCACCGTGGCAATTGTTGTGCTCAACGTATTGCTGGTGGTGCTGACATTTTCCGGATTAGCCTGACGACGTGCCGAGCGCAACTTTGCCCACGAATTCCCGTGAAGCCTGTCTTATGCGGCCTTCCAAGACCTCATGCGAGGACAGCTCGCTCGATGTTGCGTAGACCCCGGTCGGTGTCACATCGGTGTGGAGGAAATTGAATAGCGGCCGCATCGAGTACTCGACGACCATTGATTGGCGGGCAGATCCACCGGTGGCACCGACTAGTACCGGTTTGCCGGTGAGGTCCTCGGGGGAGACCAGATCCCAGAAGGATTTGAAGAGGCCTGAATAGCTGCCCTGAAAAGTGGGGGACACCGTGATGATCCCTGCCGAGTCCAGGACCTCATTCAGCAGGCTTTCCAATTCCCCTTCCGGGTATCCGTTGGTGATGAAATCAGCGATGTCGTAGCAGAACTGACTCAGATGGTGAGTGCGGATCTTGGGTTCAATTCCCCGATCGAGCAGTTCGCGTTTCGTGGCGTCCTTGAACCGGTCCGCCAGCTGCGCGGATGAGGAATGCAGGGCCAAACCGCCCGTGATAATGGTAATTTTCGCGCTTTTCATGACCCTCCCGAGGTTCGTCGCCTCATCCCAGCATGGCACGGGAGGAAACGCGTGTTATCCCCAGCAGATACAGAATGGGTGCCCTGCCGGGTCGGCGAAGACGTGAAAGCCATGAGCAGCTTCCAGGTCGCGGGGCTCTTGGAGCGAGTGAGCCCCCAGTGCGAGCACTTCCTGACACGAGGCCTCGAACTCTGCTGAGGCGACGGTGAGGTCGTAATGCAGCTGCTGGTGCTGGTCGTCTTCACCGGCGGGCCAGGTCGGGGCGATGTGATCGGGAGCGTGCTGAACCGAGACCTGAATCTCCCCGTCCACCACGATGTCCCGCCACCGTGGATCGTTGCTGTCCTCGTCGCTGACCTGGCCGCCGAGAACGTTGGTCCAGAAGGAGGTTTCCGCTTCGATATCGGATGCATCGAATACAACGTTTTTCCTGACGATATCCATGGTTTTCGCCGCTTTCACTGGTGGATGCTCGATAGTGGCCGGTGGGCCTCGTATGGGTACATCATGCTCGATATATCGAAAATTTTGTAGGTCCAGGTTGGTCCCATCGTGGGAGATACCTCGAATTCCGGTTCGTGGGCGATGGAGGGAGTGCCGACAAACTCGACGTAGTCGTGATTTAATTGTGTCCCTGCCGATTGGGTCACACAGGGTTGTAATCGGCACAACACTCGCATCGATTGAGAAGGGGGCCCAATCATGGGTACCAACACAGCTGAGACGAGCGACCAACCGAGGGAGCTCAAAAAGGTCATCGGGCCCAAGCTGCTGATTCTGTTGATCATCGGAGACGTGATCGGGGCCGGGGTATTCGCGATTACCGGTCCCGTCTCCAAGGAAGTCGGCGGTGTTGCGTGGCTGCCGTTCCTCGTCGCTTTCATTGTCGCGACCTTCACGGCGTTCTCCTACCTTGAGCTGGTCACCAAGTACCCTCAGGCGGCCGGTGCTGCTCTCTATATTCATAAAGCGTTCGGAATACACTTCGTTACCTTTATCGTTGCTTTCGCGGTCGCATGCTCGGGTATTACGAGCGCGGCGACGTCGTCGACCTTGGTCGGCAAGAATTTGCTGATCGGTATTGGGCAATTCATCCCCGGGATTCCCTCCGGGCCGACTGCTTCGATGTTCATGGCTATCGGAATCATCATCATTCTTGGGCTCGTGAACCTCCGAGGAATCGGCGAGAGCGTGAAGTTCAACGTGATTCTGACGCTGGTGACTCTGGTCGCGATGGGAATCATCATCGTGATCGGTTTTGCCGCGATCGTCAGCGGGCATGGTGACCTGGGTCGGATAGTCGTCTTCGAAAATCACAGCGACCGGAACATGTTCGCTGCGGTGACCATGGCGACGTCGGTTGCTTTCTTCGCGATGGTCGGCTTCGAGGACTCCGTGAACTTGGTGGAGGAGTGCAAGGATCCGAAGCGCGATATGCCCCGAATGATGCTTACGGGACTCGGCGTTTGCGTGATCATTTACATCCTGGTTGCAGTGACCGTGACGATTGTGATCCCTCCGGGCGACATTGCCGACCCGAAGAACCCGGATGCCGGTGTTCTGCTCGACGTCGTGCGAGTGGGCGCTCCAGGCATCCCGGTCGATGTGATCTTCCCGTTCTTGACGGTCTTTGCCGTTGTGAACACCGCTCTCATCAATATGCTCATGGCCAGTCGCCTGCTCTATGGCCTCGCCAAGCAGCACGTCTTGCCCAGACCTTTCGCAAGCGTTCTGCCCAAGCGCCGGTCCCCGTGGGTTGCGGTCGTGTTCACCACGCTCTTGGCGATTGGACTGGTCGTGTACGTGAACGTCAGTGGCCAGAAGAGCATCGTTGCGGCTCTGGGAGGAACGACCGCGCTGTTGCTCTTGTGCGTCTTCGCGGTGGTCAACGCGTCTCTCCTGGTGCTTCGCAGGGACGCGACCCCTCCGGGTGCTTTCCGATCTCCCACGATCATCCCGATTCTGGGCATGATCACGTGCGTATTCCTTGCCGGACCTTGGGCCCGAGAACGATCGGCATGGATCCAATATGAGATTGCGGGGGCACTGCTGATCATCGGTATAGCACTAGGCCTCATCAATTGGTTCTTCGTGCATCGAAAAGGTGACAAGACGGAGGTATTCGAAGACATCGAGCACCTCGAGGACTAGCATCGAACGGTGAGATAGTTCGATAGAGCGCAGACGACGGAAGCGGGTCGACCCATCGGTCGGCTCGCTTCCGGCGCAGTGAACGGAGCGCGTCCGGAACGCGGAGACCTTCCCGGCTCTATATGCGCTGTGTAGAGCCATCAGCTGGCGAGGCTGGCCCGGACGACTAAGTTGTCTTGATATGCGAAAATACCTCTGGTGACCCCCGCCGTCTCCGGACCGGAACACGTGACGAGATGTAATCGAGGTGGCCCTGTCGAAGCCAGCAAATCCGGGTCTTCCTTGAGCTTGGCCTGAGGAACCACGTACAGATCGGTAACGCGGTATGTATGTGCTGCCCCGTCGGATCCCGCGGCGAAAATCGGAGCGCATGGTTCGAGTTCGTGGAGGCGCCCCCAGGGGGAAAGGTCGCCAGAATCGTGGTTCACGTGGCCGGCCAAGAATGCGGAGCCGGAACCAGAACCAATGTCTGCCGACCCGTTGTCCCGAACCCCTCGTGGTGCCTCCGGTAAAGGCAATTCCCCGAGCTCATTCGCCTCGGCGACGTCGAATCCAGCCGTGGCGCCGACGGTGGGTGCGTTCCACGTATTGCTGCCGGGAAGGTCTGGGACGATCCCAACCGTTGTGGTCTCACATCGCGCGTCCCTGAAACCGCGGACGGGACGCGGGGCGTATTGCCCACGAGTCTTTTCATCGAGGGCAGTCTTGTGAGGGCCTCGATCCAGGAGGGTGTGACCCTCCGGTGAAGTGGAGGTCCGGCCCAGGAGAAACTCGGGGTGTCTGAGCACGAGGGGAACATGCCGCGAAGGGGAGAACTCGCAGACGAGCACCAACAGGATGACCGTCAGCCCCAGACATATCGGCACCAGGGTGCGGGTCCCCTCCCTTGACGAAGGCTCGCGTCTAGAAAACTCCAGCATTGTGATGTTGTCCGGTTGTCATCGCTGAGAAGGTGCACGCCTTTGGTCGCCAGCGATCATCCGTAGCGGGAACGAGTCGGCTTGCACGGGGGCCGCGATCTGCAGGATGTGATGGATCCTTGCGACGGTGGCGGCCGCGATAAGCCCCGTATCCGACAAGGACGGTTCCTATTCCGATGCCTACTGCCGACGCAGAGCTGACTTCGTTATCGCCAGTGACGCCTGTGTGCGCGATCGGCCCAGCGCGGCGAGGTTCCTCTGGCGACGGGCCTAGTGGTTCGGGCGAACGAGGGGGCGGCCCCGGTAGCTCGTCGGCTGGCTTTTCCGGTGGGGCTTCTTGCGACCACGGCGTGCCGCCTCCGGGCGGTTCAGGATCCCTTGACTCTGGCTGCGGAGGCACGGGCTGGGCCGGCGGATCCTGAGGCCGAGGGGGCTCCTCGATCGGTTGTGAAGGAGTCGGCGTATGGGTCCGGACGGGGTTCGACTTCAGCCAGTTTCCGTTATAAGACTCCGTGAAAGTGTTCTCGACGTCGCCGGCATCGATCCGGGTCATTTGAACGTAGACGGACCAAGCCTGCTCTTTTGCACGGTTGGATTCGAGGTTCAAAATCTTGAGGAACTCATCCGTGGCCGAATACGTAACGGCGCCGGATCGTTGGTCGATTTTCTGGGTGAAATACCGGGTGATGTCTTCACCTGGGCCGATCACAGAACCGTTCTCGCGGACAAAGGAGCTCGTGGAGAGGACTACGAAGTTGCCGTCGTAACGATCATGGGATTCGTCGTAGTCGTCGAAGATGGTCCACTCGGTGGTCTGTCCGCCGTATTGGGCCGGACGTATGGAGGAATCCAGTCTGTAATCGAACATTTGGCCCAGAGGTATGGTGTGGCCATCCAGCGACGTTCGGTCGGTGGACGACATGACGATGTCCTTGTGCGGATTGATCTTTCGCACGTGATTGGCAACGGTCTCCGTGTGAAGCCGATGGTCATTGACGATCTGCCACGCGGTATTGCTGATGTCCCCATCGGCATTAATGGTCACCGTGTAGGGAATTGAAATTACATATTTGCACCCGAGAGGCGGGATGAGTCGGCCGCCTTCCACCTTGGCCATGATGGATAGGCCTGCCGCGCCGGAGTCCTTCAGTTCGAACTGGTCGGTGACATCTTCAGACCCGGTGGTGACTACTTCTCGGAGAGCCTTCAGATTGGCGCCATCTGTCTCGGAGGGAACCTTGTAAATTCGGATCGAGGACACGTCGATGCGGCCGTGGGTCTCGTCGTAGTCATCGATCATGCCGAAGCGGGTGATCGGTTCGACGGTGTCGGCAAGCTGGGACGCATCCAGAGAAAGTAGGTATTGGATCGTCTCCCCGACGGTGACGGCTTTCTGATTGATGTCCTCGCCACTGACCGAACTGGCCCCGCGTTTGTGGGGATCGATCGATGGCTCGTGGTAGGCGTGGGTCTCCGTGTAATCGAGTCTTCCGTTGACAATCGAAAATCCGGCGTCGAACTCATCATCTGCGGAGCCGTCGGCCAAGGCCGTCTGACTCAGACGGAGGGTGTAGGCGGTGTTTTTTGTGAGAGTTTGAGCGTCCTTGGCTTCCGCCCGGACTTGGAGAACCTTCTTACCTTGGAATTCCGTCTCTTCCTTGACGAGATGGAACCGGTCCGAAACGTCAACTCCTCCCGACTCAACTCGGACGGAGGCCATATCCACAGCTACCGGGACGCGTCCGTCTTCGGTCGCGAAGATATTGTCGCCGATGACGAATTGCTTGAGTGGTTCGAATCCGGTGCTTTTGGTGACCGTCTGGTGAGTGGTTTGCCCAGGTAGGACGAATTTTCCTTCCCCTTGGGCGACCTTCTCAGTGCCGGAGCTCGGTGTGAACAACTCGTAATAACGGACGGATGCGGTCACTGGCGCAACGGGTGGCACTTCCTGACGCTTCGGCAGCGCAGGAGGCTGCGGAGGGGTAGGCATTGCCTCGGTAGGCGCAACGGTGTCCGAGGAGAGCATGACGTGATTGTATGTTGCCGTAATTCTCTCGACGTCGTCAGGATCATGCCCAGGGGAGCCTCCCGAAGTTCCGACCCAGAATGACGAGCTGTTGTGTGCCAAGAAGGTCACACCAAGGTGCGTCATGATGTCCGGATCGGTATCAGCGATGGACCGAGACTGGCGACCGCCCTGGGGCAGCATGAATGCATTGGTCACAGCCTTGGACGCCGAACCGTGGACCGGTTGGGCTTCCCGGGATATTTCCGATTTCGGATTCACGAACGTAGCGATCACGCCGCGGCCGGCCGCGGCGTAAACCCCATTCGCATATTCATAGCGAGCCTTGTCCCCTTGGTGCTGGCCATTCAACGAACCGAAGGACACATAGTAGTTGCGGGCGTATTCCTCCCCGGTGTCGGAGAACGCAAAGCTCACGGTTTGCTTGACCGCCGTCACGTTGTAGAGTGCCACATTGTCCGAATAATTCGAAAAGACTTCGATGGTCGGCCGCCCCGGGTTGGTCGTGGACGTGACCACATCCGATACGTGAATTCTCGCGTCAAGCGACCGACCGGTTGCCTTGTCTCGAGCCACATTCTTGTACAAGACCGTGAAACTCGATCCGTCGGTCGGGTACACGTGGGTCACGGAGTCCGAGTTGTAATTGTTGTGGGCGTCGAACAGATTGTTCTGGCCGGGGTGGCTCTCAACGCCTTCGACACGGACGAGGCTATTTCGGTTTTCTGAGATGGTGAACGGCTGCTCATACACGAGTTTCCCGGGAGAGAGGGCATGATTGGGGTCGGCGGCGGTGATCTGCTCCTCGAGATGGGCGTCGTACTGAGCCTTCTCACGGTCGTACTGCTCTTTGGCTCGATCGTAGGCGGCTTTATCTCGTTCGTAGTCCGCCATCTCCCGCTGATACTTAGCTTCGGCTTCAGACTGGCTGATGCTGTGCGCGGCATTCAGCTCCTGGAGTCTTCTCGAGGCAGCCTCCAGGGTGCTCGCTTGCTCTCGGTATGATTTCTGGATCGCATCCTGGCGTTCAGGCACGGCTCTGTTCTCGACAATTTCACTGATCACACCCTCTTTCCTGACCTGAACACCCATATTTTCTGCGTTGGAGACTGCCGTATCCAGAACCGTTGTGTCCACCTGAACGCGTTCGCGGTAGCCGGTAGCTTCTCGGTTGGTGGAGACGGACGAAAATTCGGGCGTGGACGCCCATGCACATTGGCTTCCAACGGCTGAGGCCATCAGCAGGCCGCTGAGTGTTGATATCCCCACCGTACAAAGGTGAAGTCGATGTGCACTGGCGATACGTTCTCGCAATTCTCGACGGTTTGAAAGCAGCATGAAACCCTTCCCCCAAAGGTATGAAACAGTCATCCCGGATTTTCCAGTATTTCGAGCAGATAGCTCTCAGTGAGTTCTTTAACTGATGTCATCAGCCCGGAACCGCCGGTATCCGGACCGACGGTCAATGGCGTCTGGCCCGACCGCTTGGTCTTGGACAGAGATATTAGATCCTGGAGGAAGCCGGTGAGGGTGGATTCGTCAATCTGTGGATATCTTCTCCGAAGGTCGGTTCGAGAATGGAAATCACCCATAACAAGAAAAACCTTGACGTGATGTTCCGTGACATTGATACGGTGATGTGTAGCACTTATAAAGATGATCCCTCACTATCCAAGGGGCAGGACTGCATCGGTTCTGCGTCAGGAAGCAAGTCGCACAATGTCTGCCATGAATTCCTCCCATGCCTTGGCCTCTCGGACCCGAAGAGTCGCGGTTGGGCTGACTCTCACGTTCCTCCTTGCCTCGTGTGCCGCGGGAGATCCACAGGGCCAGCGAGATCATTCGGCCAGCTCCTCCTCGGCCCCTGCATCGCAGCAGCCTTCCTCGTCGAATGCAGAGGAAACGGTCGTCCAGCGTGATGAGCCCCTGACGAAAAGGATCAATTATCCAGTCAACGGAGAGGGAGATCCGTCTCAGAACTGGGGCGATCTCTATCTTCCCGCCGGTAAGCACGACGCCAAGTCGGTGCCGTTGGTCGTTCTGATCCATGGCGGTGCATGGCAAAACACTATCGGGGCGGAATCCTTCGACGCGTACGCCGAGTCCCTGGTCGACCGGGGGATGGCGGTATACAACATCGAGTACCGACGGGTGGGCTCAGGCGGTGGCTGGCCGACGACGTTCACGGACGTCGCGTCCGCGCTGGACTTCATCCCGGAGCTCAGTAAGAAGCACCCGGAATTCACGACTGACGATGAGCTGGTGGTCGGTCACAGTGCTGGGGCCCAGTTGGCCATGTGGGCCGGGACTCGAGATTCGAAGCAAGAGCATGAGCTCGGTGCCCACCCTCGATTCGTGCCGACGAGGGTGGTTTCCTTGGCCGGTCCGCTTGACCTGACGTATGCGGCGACTCACGGGGATACCAACATCGTCAACGCCCTCGGCGGCACACCCGACCAGATCGCGGCCCGTTATTCCGACGTCGATCCCATACAGAACATCGACAACACTCTGCCGGTCGTCGCGGTCCACGGCACTGCGGATCAGGTCGTTTCACCCGAGAACTCCCGGCGGTACATCGATGCCGTCAAGAAGGCGGGCGGTCGGGGGAGTCTGCGCCTCATGGACGGGGATTCGCATGGCTCTCTGGTCGACGCCCAATCGGAACACTTCAACAACATCCTGGACATCATCGATGAGACGGCCGACGCGGACGTGGGTGACGTCGGCGAACCGGGGAGCGCCTGAGGGAAGGTCTGTAAAGCAGTCGGTTCGGTGGTGATGCAGACAGCAATATGCCCCTATTTGCTGAAGCCATCGTGGTTTCGGCAGATAGGGGCGTAGCTTAAGTGACGCCGGGGTGTGGCAGAAAATGTCACGCCTGCGGCCTTCTGCGTGTTGTCTACTGGTCGGTGACGTTCAGTTGCACGTCGATGTTCCCGCGGGTCGCGCGGGAATAGGGGCAAACCTGGTGCGCTTGGTCCGCCAGTTCTTGGGACTCCTCAACGGGAAGGTCGGGGACGACGACTTCCAAGACGACCGACAGGCCGAATCCTTCACCCTCTTTGCCGATGGAGACGCGCGCGCCAACGGCGGAATCTCCGAGTTTCTTGTGAGCCGATTTCGCGACCGTCTGAAGAGCCGAATGGAAACAGGCCGCGTAGCCCGCAGCGAAAAGCTGCTCGGGATTGCTGCCCTCTCCGCTGCCACCCATCTCCTGGGGCGGAGCCAGATCGATGGAGATGGTGCCGTCACTCGAGCGAACGTGCCCGGAGCGGCCATTTCCTGTGCTGAGTGCTTCTGCAGTGTAAAGCGGTTCCATGGGGTCTCCTTAGTGATTCCTTAAAGCACGACTATATTGGGTGCAATATAAAAGCGTCAACCATTTTGCTAGAATTGGGTTGTGTCGAATTCGAAATCACCCTTGGCCCTGGACAACCAGCTGTGCTTCAGCCTGTATCGGGCCAGCCACGCCATGGTCCGCGCGTACCGGCCGTTATTGGATGAATTGGGTCTCACTTATCCGCAGTACCTGGTGATGCTTGCGCTCTGGCAATCGAATGAGCCCCAAAGCGTGGGGCAAATCGGCGAACTCCTCGGCCTGGACAGCGGAACCCTGACTCCGGTGCTGCGTCGCCTTGAGCAACGAGGCCTCGTGGTGCGGCGGCGGGACCCTCATGACGAGCGGCGTCGACTCATTGGCCTGACCGAACAGGGCCGGGAACTCCAACGCCCTGCCGAGGCCGTTCCGGAAAAGGTCTGGGCCAGATTCTCCCTCGAACCCGAAAGCTATTCATCATTCAAGAGCCAACTCAACGGGGTTGCCGAAGCTTTTGAACCCGGGCGCGGCTGATGGGCCGCAGTGTTGTGCTTGCGGGGTGCGGTGACGTAGGAATCTGCCTGGGTCAACGCCTGGTCAGGAGCGGCTGGCGAGCGACTGGGATTCGGCGCCGAGCGGAACTCTTGCCTGCCGAGATCTCTCCGATGAGCTTGGACCTGACGAATCCGGGAAGTACGAGAATCCCGAAACCGGACGCGGTGGTTGTTTCCCTGACGACGGATGCGCCCGGTGCAGACGCATACGCTCACACGCATCTCGGGGGCCTGCACGGGTTGGCTCGCGTGCTGGGAGGGAGTGAAAACGACGAGCAACCTAGGGTCGTGCTAATCTCCTCGACCGGGGTTTTTGGCCAGAGCGACGGCGAGACCATCACGGAAGAAACCGTGCCACGGCCCCGGAGGGAAACCTCCCGGATTCTCTTGGAAGCCGAAGGGCTGGTCACTTGCCTGTTCCGTAACGTGACGATTATACGGCCGGCCGGAATCTACGGTCCGGGCCGCGGTGCCCTGATAGACCGCGTCCGCCGTGGAGTACCCCTCGTGCGTGAACGAATGACAAACCGCATACATCGGGACGATCTGGTGACGGTGGTCGAAAGAATACTCGAAGTCGACAACCCTCCGTCGATCGTTCACGCGGTCGACAGGGCAGCCGCTCCCCTGGGGGAGGTCGCGGACCACATTGCATCTCTCTTGGGGGTCCCCGAGCCACCGGCTGCGCCGGAAACGGGGCGTCGCGATCTCGGAAAAACGCTGGATGGTTCCTTGGCGCACTCACTGGTGCGGGAGCTTCAATATCCGACTTTCCGCGAAGGGTACGCCGCGCTCCTGACGGACCACGACTGACACCAGCGGATCCACGAGTCGCTGTGCTCGCTCTGAAATCGGGCTGACCTCCGTAGTCGCTCTGGCGCAAACTGTGGGAAAGGACCGGATTGACGAAATCCCGCTCGTAGAGCGAGTGCTCGGCATCGATCGGATTCCGTACAGATCCTCGTCGTGCCCGGCGTCACCGGGTTGAGGCTTTTCTCGAGGGGTCTTGCTTCCGAATGCGCACGGCACCGATGAATTCGAGGGCGAGGAAGATCACCGCGACGATGAGCGCCCATCGGGTTGCATCCGAAACTGCATCCGCATCCGAGCCGTCGATATCGACACCCGAGAGCCTCGCAGGCCACCTCGCCGCCATCCCGATCGAAAGAATGGCGCCGACGAGGGCGGTCCCTATTTTGCGGACAGTGGACTGAACTGCCAATCCCGGTCCCGACTCCTCTTTCGGTACGTCACGCAGAACGGTGCTTGTGAATTGCGCGGAGGCCAGGCTGAGCCCCAATCCGTAGAGGGTCAGCGGTACCGCGACCAACCAGCTGGACGTTTCACCGGTGGTCAGCACCGCCAGCGCTATGACGCCGATGATCGTGGGGAGTGCGAGCCTCCACAATGGTTCTGTCGAGAACGAACAAACCCAGTCCCGCGGCGAGCGTGGCCAGCCCGATCCACTGTTTCGTGGTCGGAGCGTTTTCGTGCGTGGTTGCTGAGATGCCCATATTTCAGGCGTCCAGGCGGGGCTCAGAACGGTTCTCGGTGGCCTTCGAAATCGCGCGACGAAGCGCGATGAAGAGCACGATCATGCCGGCGGAAATTGAAATGTGTCCGAGTCCCGCGATTCCGGAGATCATGGCGCTCGATTCTTTGCCGAGAACTGTCAGCGAACCGTGCCACGCGAGCATGGCACAGGTGAGTACCACGCCGATGTTGTAGAGCCAGAAGAACCAGGTGAACAACTTCCGGCTCTCCGAGATGCCGAAAACCTTCTCGAGAACCAAGACGATCAGCAAGACGATGAAGCCGAGGGTGAGCAGATGGGTGTGCACCAGGCTGAGTTGTGTGAACTGCCCGTCAGGGAAGTCATTGGCCTTGGCGAATTCCCTGTAGAACAGTCCGGACAGTACGCCGATGAGCATGTAGATGAATGCCGCATTCAATAGTTTTTTCACGGGAGGTTCCTTCCTCGGATGAGCTGTGTGTTGCGGATACAACTCAACCAAGCCGCGAGCCTGCGGAACATCGGGCAAAAGATTGAAGACTGGACCAACCGAATGGTTGAGGAATCGCTCTTCCCGTGGCGTGTCGCTCTGAGAAAAATCCATAGCCTCCGCACGCGCGCGAATCCCATCAATGCCGCCGAGGGGCTCGGAATACGGATCTGGCCAGGCTGAGCGATACGCCACAAATAGGTTAACCATCCGTGAACGGGTAGTGTACGGTAGCCAGGATTATATGTGCCCGAATAATGAGATATGGGTGCCAACAGTCCTCTGAGAACTAGGGAAAGTCGAAACGCGAGGTAATGCCATGTCCAGTCGGTTTCTTGATGTGAGCCGACGAGTCGGCGTAGTCACCGGGGGCATCCTCGTTTACGTGCTGATTTGGCTGGGCCTCACGCTCCTCATCGCAGGACTTGGTATTCGTTTCTTCTGGGGCAAGATCTCCGTGGGGCAGATGCTCCTGAACCTCGTGTCGGTTCAAACCGACGGCGGTGGCGGAGCCATTGTCTGGATGGGCATCCTCGGTATCGGAGTTGCCCCGGTCCTCATTACCGTCGGTATCGCTGTCTGGCGGCATTTCCGATTGCGCAAGCTGCGGCGCAACGGTGGGGACAAGACGAAGCGGCGCCGTCCGTGGGTCAGGCGCTCGATCTCAACCGTTCTGGTCCTCGCTTTGACCGTTGGCGGCGGTTCGGCATTTGCCACCACGGTCGGCATGAGCGACTACATCAAGTCCGCCAATTCCAAGTACGACATGGGCGACTACTACGCCGAGCCGGAAGTCACCGACGATTCGAAAAAGAACAACTTGGTGACCATTTACCTTGAGTCAGGTGAGCAGACCCTGACCGACGATCAGCTCTTCGAGAAGGATGCTTTCAAATCTCTCGAAGGCGCTACCCAAGAGTCCGAAGGTTGGCAGAGCGTCGACGGGTTGCAGCAGTACGAGGGCGGAGGCTGGACCATGGCGGGGCTGACGTCCACGCAGTGCGGAATTCCGCTCAAGGGGCCGGGCATCGGTGAGGGCAGCGGATCCATCGGGAAGTCAGAGGAGTCGCAGGCTTCGTACCTGGGCGGTGTCAACTGCGCAGGCAATGTCCTCGCGGACCACGGCTACAAGAACGTCTTCATGGGCGGGGCCAATGGGTCCTTTGCTTCCAAAGACACCTTCCTGGGCAGCCACGGCTACTCCGAGGAGAAGGACCTCAACGACTGGCGCGCCGCTGGTGAGCCGGAGAAGAACTTCCGGAGCGACTGGGGTTTGAGCGACGAGCGTCTGATGGCTCATGCCAAGGACGAGATCGATCAGCTCCACGCCGAGTCGGAACAGACCGGACAACCCTTCAACCTGTCCATGCTGACCTTGGATACGCACGAGCCGGTGCACATCTTCGACTACTGCAATGTGGACACGAACAGCGACGTCACGTCCGTTTACGCCTGTTCCATGGACCAGGTCACCGGATTCGTGGACTACATGAAGGAAAAGGGCTACCTCGATGACACGTCGGTTGTGATCATGGGTGACCACCTGAAGCACATGAGCGCGGGCGACGCGTTCCACGAGCAGTTGGACAACAACCCCAATCGTTCGATCTTCAACCGCATTTGGGTTCCGGGAGAAAACAAGAACCGAAATCTTCGCGCCCCCGTGGACCAATTGAACATGTACCCCACGATCTTGGAAGCCGCGGGTCTCCAGCTCAAAGACCATCAGGCGGGACTAGGAGTGTCAGCTTTCACCTCGCAGATCCCTGAAGGCTCTGCCCAAGCCTTGGATCCGGACGCATACCGCGAACTTCTGGATTCCCGGTCCAAGGACTTCTATTCCAAGGCCTGGTCAGGCTAGGGCGAGGAAAGGGTCGTCGTGATGACGGCTGAACTGGCGAGCGAGTCAATGGCTGCCGCCGCGGAACGGGAGCAAAAGGAATCTGGGCAAGGGCCTTGACCCCTGGGAAACGGCCCATCGTCTCAAGATCACCGTAGCCCTGGAGGCGAATGGTCCTCCGGACGGAATACCCCTGAGGGGTGCTTCTATGGTTTTCTTCTCACCGTCACGGTGAGTTTCCTCGGATGTTTTCCGGTTCCTGCCGGTTCCTTTCTGTAGTCGAGGGTCGAGGTGGCAGTTTTGTGCGCGCCCCCGCCCGAGGTGGCGGGTTTGTGCGTGATGCCCGGCCGTATTCACTGGCCAAAGCGGTTGTGTATGACGAAATTTCCATACTCAGCCGCCTCGTCCAGGCTGGTCGCCACTATGCCGGTCCTATATCTGGAGGACGGCCCGGGCGATCAGGAAGTACACGATCAGCCCGGTGGCGTCCACGAAGGTGCTGATGAATGGGTTCGAGAAGACCGCGGGGTCCACTCGAAGCGCACGCGCAATCATGGGCATGACTCCTCCGACCGTCGCGGCCAAGGAGCACACGGCCACGAGCGTCAGCCCAATGACTATTCCGATGCGCGGTTCGTACAGCAGCGCGGTCAGCAGTCCTCCCAGAGCGCCCAGCGTCGCGCCGAGTGAGAAACCCACACCCAGCTCACGGAGTAGGACTTTGAAGAGGTCACGCGGCTGGACGTCGCCCAGTGCCAGCGCTCGGGTCACGGTGGTCGCGGCCTGATTTCCGGTATTTCCGCCGGTGCCGATCAGCAACGGTACGAACAACGCGAGCAGCGTTACCTGCTCGAGGGTCGCTTCGAAATGGGACTGAACCTGTACGGTCAGAGTTGCGCCGATGGCGAGGACAAAAAGCCACACGATGCGAGATTTCACGAGAGCGCGGATCGGGGTCGCGAAGTACGGACGCCCCAGGGGCTCGACGCCGCCTTGCCGGGCCGAGTCTTCCGTCTCTTCGTGTTCGAGGATGCGGACAGCGTCGTCGATGGTCAGAATACCGACGAGCCGACCTTCTTTGTCCACGATGGGAAGGGCGAGAAGTCCCAGGTTGGTACTGCGGCGGGCGGCCTCTTCTGCCGACTGGTAAGCCGAGGTGGTTTTGGCCTGGTGCATCAGCTCGGAAATCTTCAGATGCGATTCCGAACGCATGAGATCTCGTAGGCTCACCACGCCGACGACGCGGCGGCTTCCGTCCAATACCGGAAGGGTGTACACGGTTTCGGCGTCCGCGAGGTGATGGTTCACCCGCTCCAGGGCCTGGGCCACCGTATGGCCAGGATGCGTAGACACGTACTCCGGGCTCATGCGTCGGCCAACGGACCCTTTCGGGTACCCGAGTACTCCCGAGGTCAGTTCGCGGTCTTTGGCAGAGAGCCCGTGAAGGAGTCGAGGAGCGAGTGCTGCGGGCAGCTCATCGAGGAGCCATACACGGTCGTCGGGATCGAGATCCGCAAAGATTGCTGAGACTTCCGAATCCTGCAGGCCGTCGATGAGGTCGCTTTGCATCTTGGGTGTGAGCCGCTCGAAGACTTCCAAGGCTTTCTCCTTGGGCAACAAGCGGTACACGATCGCTAGGTGATTGACCGACAACCGTTCCAGGAGGGAAGCGACCTGTTCGGGAGTCAGAGGAGCCACGGCGTCGACGATCGCGACGAAGTTTTTGGACTGGATCAGCGGCTGAATGTCCGCCACAATGTTGGCCACTTCAGTGGTCTGAGGAGTGTTCATGCTGGTTCCTTAAGGCAGAGGAATTTCATCACCTGAGGACGAATCGCCTCAGTGTGACCACGGGACATCACGCCCGCTCCAGCTGATGGACCTGGTTACTCCCAGGAAAATGATCCGGAGGGGGCGCTCAATAAAGAATGACTGGGACTTTCACTGTCCATCGGGCCTCACCTCGCTTCCAGATCGCTTGTTGACTCCAAACAACAACTCTATAGCATGCACTCGTTCATGGTTTTTCTCAAAAGAACGGCAGGGTTCGAAGCGTGGCTCGAACCCTGCCGCATCTGACTGATGGCCGGATCAGCTGTCCGGGATGGTTTCGCCGGTGTGGGCGTCGATCTGGACTTCGTTATCACCCGACCCGTCCGACTTGTCAATGTCGAACTCGTACTGGGGCCCGCGTTCCTTTCCTTCAAGCTTCCATTTGTTGATGGGACCGTCGTGAACGGCCTTGGCTTTCTTCATTGCATCTTCCAATGACATGACGTTAGACACGTCGATCTTGTCCGATTCGCGTTCTGTTCCGATATCTTCTTGATCAAGGTCATCGGTTTTCTCACTGACGGTGTCACCCGACTCGGCATCAATCTGGATTGCATATTTTTGCTGATCAGAGAGTAGCTCGATCTTGTACTCGTACTTGCCGGAGGGGTTCGGTTCCAACTCGATTTTGCTGACGTCGCCGTCGAACTTGCCCTGTGCCGTCTTCAGGGCATCCTTCCAGCTGACTGGGAACTTCTTGGTCGCGAGGTCATCTTTTGAACCACTCGATGCGCTGGCATTGGCCGAGGTAGACGACGATGAACCCTGGTCGTCTGAGGCATCGTCGGCTCCGCAACCGGCTAACGCAAGTGCAAATACAATCGACACTCCGGCCGCAATTTTCCGTCGCATATCAGTCTCCTTTTCGAGGTGCTTTTTCAGGCTACAACGAGTAACTCCCCGGTAAAAGCCGAAAAGCCAAGGAAAATTTCCGGAGCTGAAACTGAGGCAGATACAAACCGGGCCGTATAGGGGGTATCCAGGGCACACCGTGAAATTTCAATTATTTATTGAGAATTGAGGACTCGAATTATTGCGCACGGCACCGGGGCGAGCGGGGTTCGGTCCCGGGTGGGAATGGAAGGGTGTGGATTCGGTGGCTGCAACCCAGCGATCACACCTGCTGAGCGCTGACGTCTTGGCTTGCCGCGTCCTCTCGAGTAATTTCCTTGGATTCCGCGCGCAAGCTTCAGGGAGGCAGATCGAAATAATCGCCCAGAGCATGCCTTGTGGAAAAGATCTTGTGCGCACTTCTACGAGGGCGTGGCAGATTATGTCGGCAAATCTAGCAGTGACAAAAGCGTGTGGGAGAGGGAATTGTCGAATTGCTCTGGATCCGTGAATGCAGTTGCGTCATAGATCGGGCATTCGGAAATAGGAGCGAGTGAGGGCGGCTAGGAGCGATTTTCGGCTGCTGGTGCCCCGCCGATCAAAGATGAGAGCTCGTCAGCCGCGGAAATCACCGAATCGGCGGCCTGGGGGATGACCTCTGGTGGCATGCGGAATGCGGGTGCGGACACATTGACGGCCGCGACGACTTCGCCTCGATGGTCGTACACCGGGGCCGCAACCGCGACGAGCCCTGGTTCGGATTCCTCTACGGCTACCGAATATCCTTTCCCGCGTTCACTGCGCAGGCGTAGTAGTACGGCCGAGACGTCACGGGGTGACGCGGCGGTGCCCGGAAGCGGGGCGCCGGATCCTTCCAGGAGCGACCGGACATGAGGCTCGTCGAGTCCGAACATCAGGGCGCGACCTGCGGAAGTGCAACTGAGCGGCGACGTGCGACCGACCCACTCATTCGCCTGGATCCCGCGGGAGGTGCGCTCGGTCAGGAGCGTCATCGCACCTTGGCCTGAAAGCACGGTCAAGTAGGCGGGCTCTCCGGCTCTGCGCACGAGGGCTCGCAGAACGCCGGGGGCTTCTCTCTGAAGTCGGTCTTCGGACGCCGAGGTCGCCAGGGCCAGTACCTGCCACCCGAGACTGTAGCGCAGACTACGGGCGTCCCTTTCGACGAAGCCCTCTTGAGCCAGGACCTTCAACGTCCGGGAGACCTGGGTTTTCTCCCGCCCTACCGCGGAAGCCACGTCTTGAACACCCATAGGGCCATGTCCCAGAACGCGCAGGACATCAAGTGCACGGTGCACGCTGCTCAAATTCTCGCTCGCCATACTGCATATGATGGCAGTTCCGTGCGTATGGAGCAACGAGCGTTGTTGTTTAGGAACGCGACCGCCTACGGTCTAACTCATGTGCGGAATCGTAGGCATCTTCCATGATGCAAAAGACATCAATCTTCAGCTCGCCACAGAAGCCGAGGGGGCCCTCGACCGGTTGGCGCACCGAGGTCCCGATGACAAAGGTGTTCGACAAGTCGGTCGCAAAGCCTGGCTCGGTCACCGTCGCCTTTCGATCGTCGACCTGGAGATGGGGCACCAGCCCCTCGGTGGCACTCGCGGGAGTGGCGACTGGTCGCTGGTGTGCAATGGTGAGATCTACAATCACAAAGAATTGCGCGGGGAGATGCCCGAAGCATTCGATTCCCTTTCCGATTCCGCTGCGGCGCTCGCTGTCTTGAGAACCTTTGGTCCCGGAGAGCTGGGGCGGCTACGTGGAATGTGGGCCCTGTGCGCAGCGACCGAGGACGGACGCTTCGTGGCCGCCCGCGACGCCGTTGGAATCAAACCGCTCTACTGGGCGCGCACCGAAATGGGCGTGCACTTCGCTTCAGAACTCCGAGCCTTCGCCCCTGACGTCCAACCGGCCGCCGAGATCTTCCCGCCAGGTTTCTGGTGGACGCCGGAGGACGGCCTACAACGTTTCGCGTACGCGGTCCCCACTAGAGAAGAGGAAGCGAAACGGAGTGAAGCATCGCCTGCGGCTTTGGAGAAGGCCACTTTCGACGTCGTCTCCGATTCCGTACGCCGACATCTGATGGCCGATGTCGATGTCGGCGTCTTCCTGTCCGGTGGCCTCGACTCCGGGTTGGTCGCCGCGGTGGCCGCCGAAGAGTATGCGCGGCAAGGGCGCCACCTCAAGACTTTCGCGGTGGGAACCGAAGGATCGCCGGATCTGTTGGCCGCCCGTGAGACCGCGGCGTTCTTGGGTACCGAGCACCACGAGGCTCTCCTCGCTGAAAGTGAAGTCCGTGAGATTCTCGGCGTCGTTGTCGGGTCCATCGAGTCATTCGATGCGAGTCTTGTCCGCAGCGCCGTGCCCAATTGGTTTTTGTCCCAACTGGCCTCCCAGCACGTCAAGGCGGTTCTCACCGGAGAAGGCGCGGACGAGTTGTTTGCGGGCTACGGCTACTACCATGAAGAATTCGATGATCCCGATGACCTTGATGGGGAGCTGCGACGCACGATCGAGAGCCTTCACGGTTTGAACCTGCAGCGGTGCGATCGCATCACGATGGCCCACGGATTGGAGGCTCGTGTGCCGTTCCTGGACCGGGAGGTCATCGAGCACTCGATGTCACTTCCGACATGGGTAAAAGCCCTCGAGGCGGACGGGATGGAGAAAGGCCACCTTCGCCGCGCCTTCGACGGTTGGCTCCCGGATCACTTGTTATGGCGGCGCAAAGAGCAATTCGGCGCAGGAAGCGGCGCACAGGACCTCCTCGACACCGTGGGTTCTGATATCGCCGACGATGATTTCATGGCCGAGGTGAACCGTGAAGGTGCCCCACAGATCCGGAGCAAGGAGGAGCTGGGGTACTACAGGATTTTCCGGGCTGTGTTGCCCGGTGTGCGGCCCGATGCCGTTCTCACCCGCTTCGCGACTGCCTGAGTGGAAACAAGCAAACGCGTGTCGATCATCCGGTGTCAGCTTGAACGGTCTTTTGCCTGGCTGTCGTTGTATCCCAGGGTCCTTAAAATCTTCCTCGGTCGGAAGCAGCATTCGTCATCGATGAGGTTCTGATTGACAGTCAAGGGGGCCGAATGCATCCAGCGGGGCGGGCATAGGATGCCAGCTGTAGATGCGGCAAGCAATGTGCGTAGCGTGGCCCCACGGTCATTCACTAGTAGCGGACATCCGGGCCGAGGCCCGTCATAGGCGACAAAAATCCCGCCCCGGCACAGGCCGGGACGGGATTCAAAAACAGTGCGCCCTGTGGGGCTCGAACCCACGACCCACGGATTAAAAGTCCGATGCTCTACCAACTGAGCTAAAGGCGCCCACCTGAGTCGGACGCGGTCAACACGCGCTTGACTCAAGCTCATCTAGTCTACAACACCAAGCGGTCTCGATCTAACCGATGTAATCACCCTTACATCAAAATGTTATCGCGCGGCGTCGTCGGGTCAGGACCGCGTTTCCGTGTGGCGAACCGTGAGAATCTGCACGGTCACGCAACCGCTCGGAAGCCTAGACTGGGCGCATGTCAGGATCGAGCCAGCCATCAAGGCACCATAGCCCCGTCAAGTTCTCCCCGGGGATATTCGAGCACCTCGCCGGAGGAGCGGACCCCGAGGTCATATCCCAGGCTGCTCACTCATCGGCTTGGGCCCTGTTGACCCAAGGCCGTGCGAACAGCGACCCCGCCGTGACCGAAAGGCTCGTAGAATTCACTGATCACTATGGGCTAGAAGCGATCGCCGAAATGTGGGCGGAAGCCCCCGGCGTCTCTCTGCCCGGCGCATTGTGGCGAATTTACGCTCTCCGAGACGCTGTCCGGCAGAGCCCCGAAAACATCAGTCGCCATTATCATTTGGGACAGGATACGGCCCAAGTCTCTCGCGTGGTGGCAGGCGTCGCCGATCCTCCGAAAGCCGAGGAAGTATGCCAGACCATCGACGCGATTCTCACCGGTGCGTATACGGGGGAATTCGACGTCGCCTTGGAACGATTTGGCGCGTTCTGCCGCGTCGTCGCCCTTGGCCAAGCCGTTGCCGCGGACCGCGCCGACGTCGCAGTCGAGCCCGTCGGAGCTGAGGGGCATCTGCGTGCCGGGGAATTCGTCTCTTCTCCCGGATCCACTGCTCAAGGGAATCGGCTCACCAAGGCTTCCCGCCGACTGATCACCACGGCCGAAGAGCTCGAATCCTCCGCAAGCGCCTGGCGGCACGGTCAGCTGGACTGACAGCTCGCTTTAGACTCCCCGCATCGATCGGGAGCTACAGAAGACCCGAAGTCAAACGGCACACGTTCTCCAACGCCTTCATGCGCAGCGGCCGCTTCTTCCATTCGTCGTAGTCGATCCCGAAGCTGGTCTCGAGGTAGTCATCCGCGATCTCCTGGAGCTCCGCCGTGACCTCCTTGTCCAGGATCAACAGCGATACCTCAAGGTTCAGGGCAAATGACCGCTGGTCCATATTCGACGAACCGATAAAGGCGACGTCGTCGTCGATAATCATGAATTTCGAATGCAGGACGGTGGGCGCCGGGTAGAGGTGAATGTTGATTCCACTCTCCAAGAGGGCCTCGTAATAAGACCGCTGGCCGAAGTGCGGGAAGAACTGATCACCTTTCTCGCACACGATCAGGTGGATCTCGATGCCGGACTGTGCGGCAGTTGTGAGCCCCATTTTGAGGGAGTCGTCCGGCACAAAATAGGGGCTGCAGATGACGATCCGGCGTTCCGCGTTGTAGATCAAATGATTGATGAGGCGCAGATTGTTTTCGGTTTCAAACCCGGGCCCCGAAGGAACCACCTGGGCCCGGACCCCGGAATCCACGGCCGGCAACTCCTGGTCCACCTCATCGAGCAGGAGGTCGCCCGTCTCGGAATACCAGTCGGAGATGAAGAGCGCGTTGAGCTCGTCGACCATGGGGCCCTCAAGGCGGAGCATCAGGTCCTTCCAGGCCAGGCCCTTCCGGAGATTGGCACGCTTGTTGTAGGACCGGTTGATGATGTTCTGCGAGCCGGAGAACGCAATATCCCCGTCGATGACCAGGATCTTGCGGTGGTTCCGCAGATCAGGTCGTTGATATTCGCCGCGCCACGGACGAATGGGCAGGGACCTACGCCAAGAGATGCCCGAATCGTCCAGCATTTTCACCAGCTTGCTGTAGCCCGGGTAGCCCGCAGAGCCGAGCTGGTCCACTAGAATGTGTACCTTGACCCCGCGGCGATGCGCACGGAATAGAGAGTCCAAAAGGGGCGCGCTCGTTTCGTCGTACGCGACGATGTAAAACTCGAAATGAACGTATTCCTTGGCCTGGTCGACGGCATCGGCCATCAGGCGCATGGACTCGTGGTTGTCACGAAGAAACTCCAGGCGATTGCCGCCTGCCATCGGCAGAGAGCCGAGTTTGTAGTTCAGCTTAGCGGAGGACAAATCCGGTTCCCGCAACCCCGAGGTGTCTCCCAAGATAGGTTGGTCACCGATTTGCTCACGAATGATCTCATTCATGTGGGTTTGGCGTTCACGTCGTCCACGAGGCAGATACGTTGACCCGATGATCAAGAACGCCACAATTCCTACGTAAGGGATGAGGAAAATTGCCATGAGCCATCCCAGCGCCACGGACGGCTTTCGATTGTACGGGATCCAGCACAGGGCAACAACGCGGATCAACAAATCGATGACCACCAGCGTTGTATCGACCCAGGGCGGCAAACCGGGGACGTTCAGGAGCGAGTAATTCACGGGCCAAGTCTACGGGAGGAGGGCGGGGCCTCGTCATGGTCCCAAGGAATGAGACTGCTCTCGTCTGCGTATATTTCGCCAGGCGAAGTCCTGCTGAAAGAAGATGCTCCGGTACGCGGAGGGCCACCCGATCGCCTCAATTCCGCCCGAGTGCGCGACGAGGAAACCAGCGCAGTGACCGTCAGGAAGGCAGCGCACACCAGAACGATTCCCACGTTGATCCAAATATTGTGAACATCAATGTTCGTGTAAGGAGGTTGTGCATCGGTCGATTCCGCACCGGAGGAAATGTAATTACCGGGAAATCCATTAATGAATACATTGGTCGCGGCGGACTTGCCGAAGTCCAGCCCCGAATGGAACACGGACCCGTTTGTCCAAGGAAACGGCACAAAGGTTGCGTACCTCTGAAACCGGTCGATGACGCCATAAACGACCCACGCGCCGAGCGCATATGTCCACCAACCTCGCATGATCGGAGAAAGGGCAACCGCGATGGTCGCGAACAGCATACAGAAGGCCGCAACTCCAATCGTTGCTTCCAGCGCGTAAAACAACGCGGTCAACCAGAGGTCGCCGAAATGAGGGGCGGGCCCGCGCCAGATGTTGCCTATGACAACTTCGCCGCCCTGGATGATGCCCATGACCAGTGACGTTTGGGCCGTGGGCGCTACCGTTCTAGCCAGGCGCCGTTGCAAGCTGAGGGGCTGCCTGCCCGACGCGCGCGGTCTCACCGCGACCAGGATCAGAAAAGCCGTGTAGATCAACAGCACGAGCCAGGCCACGAAGGTAATGGTCGGGGTCACGGATCGAAGTGCCGGAGCCGAGACTGACTGGGCACCGGAAAATCTGTTGAGAATCCCAAGGGTCCACATCACCAGAAGACCGGCGCAATACAGCGGCAGATGGCTCAGCACAGAACGCCACGGGCCAGGCACGTCATCGTAAAAGGCCCGCAGGTACGGCTGGCCGGTACTTTCCATGGAGAATCTTTCTGGCGCGGGACGATGATCGCACGCGTCGACCTCTTGGTCGGGAGCCGGCGCGCAAGTTCGATTTTACCGGTGTAACCGCTGGCCAGCACCACGATGAGAGCTCCTACCCCCTCCGAGTGTCGCGGTAGACTTATCCCGAATATCTCGACGCCGCGAGGGCAAGCTCGTAGGCATTGGTTCGCGACGGCGCCCAATCGACGGAACACGCGTTGGCCTTCGCCAAGGCAATCTGCGCAGTGTCCGGCGGAACCATGTACGGAGAAGAGCTGTGTTCCGCCGTTGTCGAGGCGATTCCGCTCCCGGCGATTTGGTTCGCGGCAGCAGCATCGTCGCTCTTGTCCGCAAAGAGTATTGCCCGCTGGGCATGCAGCATACCGGCGTACGCGACGCCAGGTCGCAGGCGGGCGGAATCGGAATAGAGAATCCAACCCAACCGATGGTCACCCAAACTGCGGCATATTCCGGGCAAGAATTCGGCTTGAATGCTGACCTGGGGAAAAACCAGACACAAGACCTGCCATGCGGCGTAAACAGCAGTGGAGTCGCCACTGGGGTGTCCGCTCAGAAGATCTCGAGCGGCCAACAGACCGGCGCGGAATTCCGTGGGCAAGCCCTGGATGGCCATCGAATGCATACGCAGTGCAGCCCGGAATGCCTCGTACCGTGCCTGTTGGATCTCGGAGTCGAGCCACGGAGCCAAGGCGCCGGTTTCCTGCCAGTCACCCGCGAGCCATTCCTGATCGATCGCCTGATCAGGGTATCGATAACTGGCCAGCTCGTCTCTGAGCGATCGAACGGAGGCCTTGTTTTCTCTGAGGTCATCGCGCAGCGCTTCGTGGGCGGCCCGAAGTTGCCGAAGTTCTCTGTGCACCCCGTCCACCTTCGCCTGTGCGTCCTGTTCCTCAGCTTGGGCGATGCTTTGGCTGCGGCGAAGCTGTGACAGACGCTCCCGCCAAGGCACGCGCACACGGCCGAAAGTCGCAAGGCGCGAAATCATTCTCGGCTCGTCCCTCAGGTGCGTGGCAATCGCATCGCTGAACTCCATGGAGCACGCTCGAGCGGCGTCGTGCAGTTGAGTCAGCCGCGCCAACTCTTCTTCCTTCTCCGCGATCCCGCCCGAGGATTCGGCGAGTGCTTCCGCGATATCCGTGACCACCTCTTCGTTGCGCAGCAGCATGGGAACCACTTCGTGAAAGCGTTGCCGTTCTCGGAGCAGGGTGTGGACTCGTTCGACGCTCGCCAAGACGGCCTCGGCGGTTTCATCCCAGAGCTCGTAGTCCTCTGGCGTCATGTGAGGCGAAAGATGCCCCAGGGTGTTGAGCACGGAGTCGATCGCGTGGACGGCTTCCACGTTCTGGTCTTTCGTAAACTCTCGATATGGTTCGCCGTCTTCCATACCCGGCAACAACCGAACCTGTGCAGGGGAGACCCCCGGGGCGAAAACAAGGTGATCAGTCCGAGCCCTCTGACAGCCTTGAACGCCCGAATACGATCCCGTGTCGGTACCATCCGCGTGATCAAGGAGAGGTGAGGACCGCAGGATCTCGAATTGCGCCAGATCGGGGTGAGGTACGAAGATCTGACGGCTCCCGGACCACGTCAGGGGCTCAGGGTCGAACAGCTCTGCGGGGTCAGGAATGTTCGCCATCGCAACCGCGCGCCGAGTCACGAAACCAGCCAACATGTCATCAGTCCACGTCGGATCCGGAGCCCCGGCGGCAGTCCGTCGTGGGCAGCACCAGAGCCCTTCCGCGTGCGACAGCTCGTTGAGGGCTGCGTTGATGGCAAATTGTGTGGCTGCGGTTGGACGATCCAGGTGGAAGGTTCCTTCGGGGATCATCTGCGGGGCCAGCGCATAGTAGAGAATCTCCCGGGATTCTGTGACATCTTCGAAGGATTCCGCGGCATCCACCCCGAGGAGCCCCGCAGCGGCCTGACGGAATCTTGTGGTGTCCGTTGCGAGGTCGAGGTCCTCCGCGGCGGGGTGGTTCAGTATAGACGTGTCTCCCACCGAGTTGACCGGCGGAACCAGAGTGCTCGCAATGCGTATGGGAAGGTTCTTCGGCTTATCCGGGAACAAGGCCTGAAGGCCGAGCCAATTACGTGTGTACTTGATAATTTGCGTTATGTCGGCCCGGTCCAGCGGGTGATCCCGCTCGATGTCGTCCGTAATCCGGTGGTACCGCACGCCGTACATCTGTACGCGGCGTTCGCGGAGCACATCGACGGCACCGGCCCTCCATTGCTCGGCCGCGTCTGCGAACAAAGTCGGCACGTCTGCTTGTCGCCCGAGTACGGCCGCTGCCCAGGCCGCACGGGACAATTCGAGACTTTCCGCAAGGAGTCGGCCGTCCTCGGTCACGCGGGCTGCGAAGAGCGCCGTGAGTTCAGCGGTATGGGCGGCGTCGTCGGAGACGAGGCCCGTAAACGTCATGAGGCGGCGGTATTGGACCAGGCCGGCGAAGACGACGTGGCGCCAGGTGCGGTCCTTGCCATGGCTGACGTGACCGGCGGCGGGTTCCCACGGAAGATGGTGCCCTGACAGGTAATCCTTGACTGTGGAGGCCCGCTCCGATGCCCGAGGCCTCGGCAAAACCCGAGGACTGAGTTGGGCGACGGAACGCCACAGCTCAATCGGGTCGTCGTGGATTCGGGTGCGCGCGGTCATACAAACAAAGTTACAAGGCCCGGGTCGCGCCTGGAGAGAAGAGGTTTAGTATTAAGCAAGGTGTAGCTTGTCAGCTACCTGACGGGAACCACCCCTTCGCCAAGATTACGGAACCTTGGAGCGTCCGGCGACAGGCCCGTTGCTTCCCAGTTCGACCCTTCGGGTCGTCCACGACCACCGTTTTCAACCCCTTGAGGAGCCCATCTCACAGTGACCAACGGCCATTTGCGCGAGATCATTTCGTTCGCCCCCTCGACCTCGGATCACATTCCGGCGATGCGAATTGCAGCAAGCGTGGCTGTTCCACTGGTGGTACTGCTTCTCGTAGGGCGTGTCGATCTCACGATTTACGCGTCATTCGGTGCGTTCACTTCGCTCTACGCGCGTCAGGAACCCTTCTGGGATCGTTTCCGCCACCAATGCGAGGCCGCGGCCCTGCTGATCGGGTCGATTGCCGTCGGCCTTGCGCTCGCCTCTATACAACCTGGCCCATGGGTCGTGATTGTGGTTTGTGCGTTGGTCGGCGGCTTGTGCGCCATGGCGTGCTTGATCCTCACCCTGCGGCCGCCCGGAGGGTTGTTCTTCATCTTCGCTTCGGGCGCAGTGGGTTCGATGCCGACGACGCCGCCCGTGCTTTTGGCACTTCTCGCCGCGGTCGGCGCGGCGATGTGGTCCATTCTCGCCGGCATGGCCGGTACTTTCCTGGGCGAAGGACGTCGAGGGCCCGTGGCCCCCGTTCCCACGCACCACGGCCAGACCACGCCGCAGGTTTTCCGGCGTGGCCTGCTCTTTTTCTGCGCTGCAGCCATCGCGGGGATCCTGGGGGAACTCTCGGGGCTGACCCACGCATATTGGGCGATGGTTGCCGCAGTGGCACCCATCGCTGCCCCGAGCGTGACGGCCCGTTTGCACAAATGCGTCCAGCGCATCATCGGGACGTTCGGCGGCATCCTGATCACGGCCTTCCTGCTGTCGACGGGACTGCAGCAATGGCATATGGCCGTGTATGTGGTGGTTTTCCAGTTCCTGGCCGAGGCGTTTGTCATGAGGAATTATGCGTTTGCGATGCTTTTCGTGACGCCTTTGGCTCTCATGATGGTTCAAATGGGCCACCCTGCCTCGCCCACGGAAATCCTGACCGCGCGCATGGCAGAAACCGCCATCGGCGCGGCCGTCGGATTCGTTCTCATCCTGGTCACTCGCACTCCGGCCGAGCGCGCTGCTGACACGCAGGCCATGCCGATTCTCCGTAGTAGCCAACGCAAGAAGAAGGTCTCATGACATCCCGACGCAGACGCCTCAACGCAGGCGGATTGAGAAAAGGTGCCTCCAAGGTCCTGAAGTTCTCGATTGTCCTGCCGTTGTTCATGACCATCATGTTTCCGCTGGTCTACGGGTTCAGCATGCATTCGCCGTCCCCGCACGGTCTCAAAGTCGCGGTCATTGGTTCGGATGCGAAGACAGAACAGATGGCGACCAAGCTCAATGCGACCGCGGGGGCCTCCTACGAGGTCTCAGCGGTCGGCTCGGTGGATGAGGCCAAGGAGCAGATCCAGTCCCTTCAGATCCGCGCCGCGTGGGATCCGCAGACCAATACCGAGTACGTCGCCACCATGGGCGCATCCACTGCCGCTCAATTCGCGGAAGCGTATTTCACCAAGGCGGCGCCGCAGGTTCTGACACAGTCGGGCCAATATGACAGCCCCAAGGATGTTCCGGAGCCCACGGTCCAGGACCTGGTCCCACCTCCGCCGAATGACGGGATGGGGACATCGTTGATGTTCATGGGCCTCCCAGTCCTTTTGGCGAGCTTCATGGCGGCAGTCGGGCTGAGAAGCAACCTGGCCAAGCTCAGCGCCAAGGTTTCGATCTCGATCATGGGGATCATGGCGTTGTTCATCGCTACGGTTCCGATGTTCATCGCTTACGCAATTCATGGGGCATTCACCGAGCATGGGCTCCCGGTATACTGCTTGCTCGCGTTCATGTCCTTCACGGTCATGCTCTTCCACACCGGCGGGCTCAGACTCATCGGGCTGTACATGGCCCTGCCGACGATGTTCCTCTTGGTGCTTCTCGGGATACCCGCCTCCGGCGCGGGTATGGCTATCGAGCTGGTTCCACCAGTATTTCAGGGGTTGCACAAGATCCTGCCCACTCCTGCACTGATGGAAGCCTTACGGCGGATTCTCTACTTCCCGAATGCGCCGTTGAGCAGTTACATCATCACGTTGATGTTCTGGTTCTTCCTCGCGCTGATTCTGCTGGCGGTCTCTTTCCTGAAAAAGCCCCGGCCGTCGGACCCGGACGCTCTCGACTTCGAGCAGAAGAGCGACAGCGAGATTCCGGCAGGGGTTTCCCGCCACGTCAGCCGCGGCTATTCTTCACCAGGATTCCGTTACTACTTCGGTAGCCGTCGTTCGGTCAGCGAAGAGCAGATGCAGAACCGCCGAGGACTGATCCATGCGTTCAAGCTGCCCGTCATCGTTCTGATAGCTCTGCCTCTCATGTATATCGGTTTGGTGCACGCACCCTCGCCGAATCATATGAAGCTCGACGTCGTCGTGGCCGACCAGTCATCCGAAGCGCTGGCCCAAACCATGAAGCAGCTGCCAACTGATCAGTACGAGGTCAATACGGTCCACGACGCCGACGAGGCGCGTCAGGACGTCAAGGAGAACAAAGCCCGCGCGGCATTCGTGCCCGCTTCGGCAGCAGGGGATGTTTCAGAACGGAACGATCCTGCCTCGTCGGTGTTGTATGTGGCCACCGGAAACGGTATGCAAGCTGAGACAACCGTCAAAAAACTCTTCGGAACTCTCGCCAACGGTCAGCAGATGCAACAGGTGGACTTGGCCCCGACGAGCGATAACGACAAATTCGGCATGTCGATGATGTACCTCGGAATGGGCGGAATAGTCGGTTCCAACTTGGCCGGAATGATGATCGGGCTGGTCGGGCGCGGGTGGCACTGGTTCAGGCGCGTCGCGTGGGTCATCGGCGTGGCCGCGGCGAACACGTTCCTGCAATACGTGATCTCGGTGCACGTGGTTCATTTCCTGGATCCTGGTGCACCGTGGACCGTTTGGGGAATACTGTTCCTGACCTCGCTGACCATCCAGTTCTTCACGCTCGGTGGGGCGCTTTTCCTTCGAAATTCCGTGATGCTGATATCGCTGCCGCTGTTCATCATGTGTGGCGTGCCCAGCTCCGGCCTGCTCCTGCCCTTGGATATGGCCCCACCGATCTACACGGTGCTCAATCATGTGGTGCCCAGTTCCGCTGCTCTCGGCGCGATCCGTCTCCAGGTGTATCTGCCGGACGCCTCGATCAGGGGCGACATCATCTTGGAGCTTGTCTGGCTCGTCATCGGGGTACTGCTCTACACCGGGGGACACCTGTACGTGCAGCACTTGAAACGGAAGAACGCCGCGGTAGAGCTGGCCGAAGCGCAACAATATGAGGATGAGGACCCCGGCGATTTCGAAGGGAGGGTCCTTACCGGAACCGAGAATCCGGAGACGCGTCAGTTGCGCGCGGTCCGGGCCGGCCACCGTCGGCCCTCGGGCGGTCGGGGGAGCGACTAGCTAGTTCGCGGCGCGGACCGTACGCTCCTGGACTATCGCGTGAGCCAACTCGGCGAGAGCCGAGCGCCATCCGGCGACAACGGTTGCGTGGACCTCTCGCGGCAATGGACCCTGACTCACGACGACACGTGTACCCTCGGTCCCGTCAACTTCGCGCGAGAGGAATTCGATTCTATGGAGCACGGTCGCGTCCGTGGCTTCGCCGTCGGGACCGGGAAGAGACTCCCGATGCTCGATGAGCTCACCTTCGACGACGCTGACGAACGTGGAATACAGCGGAACTGCCTGGTTGGGCTGTGCGTGGTTGACCATGGCCAAGCGAAAAGTACCGCCTGGTCTCGGTTCGAGCGAAATCGTGTGGACCGGCACGATCCAGCCTTCCGGTCCGTACCAGCCCGCGAGGCGGAGCGGGTCGATGAAGGCACCGAAAACGTCCTGGGGCGGAGCCGGTACATCGTGGGAGACGGAAACGATTTGGTCCTTCGGGACCGTGGTCAAAATGCTCAATTCTTGGCCTTTCTACGCATAGTAACGACCCAGGAACTCGTCACGATACTGGAAGTATTCGCCCGAGGCGATGGTCTCCCGAGCGGTATCGACCATACGGACGATGAAACGCTCATTGTGAATTGAGGCCAGCGTGGCCGCGAGGCGTTCCTTGGCCTTAAAGAGATGATGCAGATACGCCTTGGTGTAGTTCGCACAGGTATAGCAGTCGCACCCGTCGTAGATCGGTGTGAAGTCCTTCTTGAACCTGGCGTTGGACACGTTGAAGCGGCCATCCGGAGAGTAGACCGCAGCAGTACGCGCGACCCGCGTCGGTGAAACACAATCGAAGGTATCGGCGCCATTTTCAATCGCCACGAAGATGTCATCGGGTTCCGAGATTCCGAGCAGGTGCCGCGGTTTGTTCTCGGGGAGTTCTTCGTTGCACCAGCGCACAATGGTTCCCAGATTCTCTTTTTCCAAAGCGCCTCCGAGGCCGAAGCCGTCGAAATCCATGTCGCCGAGGTCTCGACATGCTTTGCGTCGGAGATCCTCGTACTGGGCTCCTTGGATCACCCCGAACAGGGCCTGATACGGCTTGTCGGCACGCTCAACGGTGAGTCGTTGATGCTCCGCGATGCACCGCAACGCCCAGAGACGGGTTCTTTCCAGCGCTTCTTCCTGGTATCCGCGCGAGTTGTAGAGCGTGGTTAGCTCGTCGAAGGCAAACATGACGTCGGCGCCGAGCTGATGCTGGACGCCCATAGAAACTTCCGGCGTGAAACGGTGGAGGTCACCATTGAGATGAGATTTGAAGGTCACGCCGTCCTCGTCGACGTGGGCCATCCGTTCCTTGCCGGAGGCGACGTCGTCGTCCCCAACAGGGCGTCCGTCGGCCCCGATGGTTCCCGCGACGGTTCCCATGTCGATGACCTTCTTGAACCCGGAGCCAAGGGACATGACCTGGAAACCGCCCGAATCGGTGAACGTGGGTCCGCCCCAATTCATGAACGCACCCAGACCGCCCGCGGCGTCGAGCACGTCTGGGCCGGGCTGGAGAAAGAGGTGGTAAGCGTTGGCCAGGAGCGCCTGGGCCCCGAGCTGCTTCATTTCCTCGGGAAGAACAGCCTTGACGGTTGCTTTGGTCCCGACCGGAATGAAGGCGGGGGTCTGGATTTGGCCGTGCGGCGTCGTCATCACGCCCGTTCGTCCCAGGAACTCGCCGCCGTTATTACGGTCAAGAGCGGCCGAGGACGCGTCGTCGCCCGCCGTATCGTTCAGGCGCGAGCCGATGTCGAAGCGAAAATTGGGATTGGGAAATTCAGTGTTGGACACCCGACCTATCCTAGATGGTCCGAGTGAATCACGATTCCAGGCCGGGAAGGTCCGAGATCATGCGTTCGGAAGCCTGCCACAGCTTGTGGCCCATGAGCGGGTCCTGGGCAGTGCGTGCCATGGTCGCGGGCTTGCGTTTGGCGAAATAACCGCCCGAACCGAATTCTTCGCCCGGAACCGCTTCGGCCAGCCACACGAGAGTATCGGAACCCTGCTCCGGGCCGGCGAGGAGCTTTTGCATGGGCCCCTGATACAGGGCACCAACTCCCGCGCCGGACGAATCCCTGGAAAAGTTGCTGCTGATCACGCCCGGGTGGAAGGACGCCGATGCCAGCCCGAGGTGGTTGTAGCGCCGCGACAGTTCCTGTGCATGCAACAAATCCGCGAGTTTGGCGTTTCCGTACGCGATACGGGGATCGTAGCGTTTTTCGGAATCCAAATCTTCGAGGGAAAAGCGGGCCATGATCCTATGCGCGAACGACGAAGTGTTGACGACGGTCGCTTTCGAAGCCAGGAGCCGACCCATGAGCAACTGTGTGAGGTAGAACTGCGCCAGGTAATTGACCTGGAAGGTCATCTCATGCCCGTCAGTGGTGACCCAGCGTCCTTTGCCGAAGATCCCGCCCGCATTGTTGGCCAAGACATCGATGCGGTCCGTCGACTCCGCGATGTCCGAAGCCAACGAGTGAACCTGTGCCAGATCGGAGAAATCCGCGAGAAAGTATCGGGCACCGATCTCTTCGGCTACTGCGCGAGTCTTCTCCCCCGAACGCCCGACAACGATCACCTCGTGACCGTCATGGCTGAGCCGCCGCGCGGCAGAGGCACCGATACCGTCGGAAGCCCCAGTGATGACGATCGTTTTTCGACTGGTGTCCTGCATCAGCAGCGTCCCCATCCGGCGTAGGCCAGGGCACGTCTGACGAGGTCCCCGCTTCCGCCCTCGAACTCTTCTTGGACTTCGTCCCGAAGGACTTCTTCCGGTGTGAGCCAGGAAAGTTGCAGGGCATCCTGGCGGGGCTCGCAATCGCCGTTGACGGGTATCACGTAGCACAGGGCGACGGCGTGCTGCCTGTCGTCTGTCAGCCCTGACTGGGAAGGATGTGGGAAGTATTCGGCAATAGTGAAGGGGTTCAGCGACGGAGGCAACTGCGGCATGGCCAATTGTCCGAGGTCCTTTTCGAGGTGGCGGAGCAATGCCGCTCGCACCGTCTCCCGATAGTGAACCCTCCCCGAAACGAAGGATCTGATCATATTTCCCTCGTCGTTAGGGCGCAAAAGCAGACCGATCTCGCTGACACATCCCAAGGGATCCAGGGTCACAGGGATTGCCTGGACGTACACCATCGGCAATTGTTGGCGGGCCTGTGCAAGCTCTTCATCCGAAAGCCAGCCGGGCGTGGGGTCCGGGGTGCGTACTCTGCTCATGTTTCGGTTCTATCTCACCGAATGGCGTGCTGCCTAGTCATCAGGGGTTTTCAAGGCGGGGTTCGGCTACCCGCTGAACTGTGATCGGAGCTCCTGGCTGATCCCCGGCCGCCTAGTCGCCCATGAGGCACCGGTTTGGGGTGGGAATCGGTGCGTCATCGGCAACTCGACGACCGCGAGGTGACGTATCAGGCCAAGCGGTACGCGGCTTCGAGAATGGTCCATGCCTGGATCTGGGAGCTGAGTTCCACCTTCGCCCCGGCACCGAGTGTCTCGGAGCTGTGCCGGGAAGCATCGGGGGAGAAGAGGACCACGGAATCACCGCGAATTTCATTCACGTCCACGCCGGGCTCGTTGAGCGGGAGGTCGGGGTCGTATTCGCGGCGCCCGGCCCAGAGGAGTTCGGCCGTCGCAATGATGACCTCGCGGACAGCGTGCCGAACCTTGGGATCTATCCGGGCGTCTTCAGCGGCGTCGGCAAGGTACCGGGCCAAAATACCGGCGAACAGGCCGCCGTCGCCTGTCCCGCGTGTATCGAGGATACGGAATTGAGTGTTTTCCGCTTCGTGCGTCGCGGTGAAACGATCGAGGACGATGCGCACAATGTCCTCCACATGCCGTACGTCTCCGCCCGAAACCTCCAAATGGGCGCCGATCGCGAGCCCTTGGTTGTAGGGGAAAGCGGCTTCTTCGACGACGCGTTCGTATGAGCCGTCCCTCTGGAGCACGCGCTTGATCCCGTCCAGGTAGCCCTTGTCCGAAGACCACAGGTTTTCCCGGAACCATCCGATCAACTGTGCAGCCGCTTTGTGGTCCCCTGCCCGGGCCAGAGCGATCGCGATGGGGCCGGATGCCGGGAGGTTCTTGAAGTCTTCCGCCTTGGACCAGAAGGCCCCGCCGCCGAGATCCTCCGTGACTGCCTGACGGAGCTGCGGATAGAGAATCCGGCCCACCTCCTGTGCCGGATCCGATCCGGCCCCCAGTACCTCGCGTGACAAGGTATTGAGACGGTGAGCGGCGAGGACGAGCCACGCCATGTCGTCGTAGTACGAATTGACGTACGTGCCAAAATTGTGGATCCGAATGCCACGGAGCAGCCGGTGGCATTGGTCGATCACACGTTTGGCCTCGGTCTTCTGACCATTGTGGAATGCGCGCTCGCCGGAATCGACGAAGGCGTCCAGAAGTTGGGCCTGCCACCAATAGTTCCAATCGGTCACCCTTTTCGTGAATCCCTTGGCCGGAGGCAAGGAAGGTTCCCCGATCAGGGTTCCGGGAACCCCCATGAGACGGTGCACGAACAAACGGTTGACGGAATATGAGGCACGTTCGGCCCGCTTTGCACGCTCGATTCGGTCTTTTTGCGTTGCAGTGAGGACCTGATTATGGGATGCCGTGGTTGCTCGACGGCGTTCGTTGCTCGAATTCTGCGTGGTCGGGCTGTTCTCGTAGCTCATGGTCTCTCCCGGTCGATAGTGGTTTCGATTCAGTGGGAATCAGCGATCGTACTGACATCCAGCGTACGGTCTGAGCGGATGCGAAGGTACTCCTGAGTGAACGGGTTCTTGAGGAGCACTTCGCGGGCGAGCAACCGAAGGTTCCCGATGGGCTGCCTCAGCTCGTCCTCATGGACGCGCGGGTACAGAGGGTCGCCGTAGATCGGTCTGCCCAACGAGTTCATATGAACGCGTATCTGGTGCGTTTTCCCGGACAGCGGATTGGCGCCGTACAGTCCCCAGCCCGTTTCCTCGATTTCCTTCAGAAGCACGACGCCGGTGAGGGCATTCGGGGCACCGGGAACCTCGCGTGCTTGGAGAGAAGAGGCGTCCTTGACGATGCGGGAGCGCATGACCCGTGGTTCAGCCGGATAGACCGGGAGATCCGGTGGACCGGCGTCGGGAGTCAGTGGAGTCAGCGGAGCGATGAGCTCGTACGTTTTGGAAACCCGTTGGAGTTCGAACAACGCCTGGAGCGGACCACGCGCCTCACGGGTCTTTGCGAAGAGAAGGACTCCGGCCGTCAACCGGTCGAGCCGGTGGACCGGGGAGAGCAATTCATTGTCCGTTTCGACCCGCAATTTCGTGACCGCGGTCTGTCGGACGAATGAACCGCGCGGAGTCACGGGCAGGGAATGAGGCTTGTCGACGGCGAGTATGTATTCGTCCTCGTAGAGAACCGGCAGGTCCGAAGGCAATTCCGGTTCATCGGGCAGCGGTCGGAAGACCCACACGTGACTACCTGGCCGGAAGGCCGCGCGGACGTCCAACGGCTTTCCCTCAGGGTCCAAGACGTCGCCCCGTGCGAAGATCTCGTCCGTCACCTTCGGATCGTGCGGCGGGAAGCGTGCGGTGAGGAATGCGGAGATCGTCGGGAATTCACCGTCGCCCGGAAGTCTGACGCGGGTAGGTGAAACACCATTGCGGGCAGGAACGGGACAAGATGGTCTCGGTCGACGGGACATGAGCCAGTTTTCTGTAGTCGGCGGGATCCGGTGCTCGCCGGATCAAGTCGTGTAGAGGTCGGGGCGCCGGTCGTTCAGGTAGGGGTTCTCCTCCCGGGAGGCCCGGACGCGTTTCGGGTCGAGCTCCGCGAAAAGAAGTTCCGGTTCTTCGCCCGCCATCGTCAGGATTTCGCCGTCAGGAGCGGTCACGCTGCTTCGACCCACGTAGGTGAGGTCCCCTTCGGTGCCCACATGGTTTGCGTAGGCAACGTAGATCTGGGATTCCCACGCACGGGAGGGGATCGTGCGTTCCGCGATGAATGCATACGGTGCCATCTGCGCGGTCGGGACCAGGACGACGTCGGCCCCTTGCAGAGCGAGGGAACGCACACTTTCCGGGAACTCGACGTCGTAGCAGATCAGCATTCCGAGCTTGAGGCCCTCGAAATCAATGATGGGAGAGGGAACTGAACCCGCACTGAACATCGAGCGGTCGAGCTCGCCGAACAGGTGAGTCTTGTCGTATCGGGCCATTTGCTGACCTTGGCGGTCGAAGATCGCGACGCTGTTGACGATGCCCTCGTCCGTGGTGAGGGGCAAGCCGGCGGCAATCGCGACGCCCGTTTCCCGGGCGACCTCCGCGACGGACTCGGTCAAGGGGAGAGCGGTCAGGGCCGACAGCTGACTGCCGATGTTGTATCCGGTCACGAACATTTCGGGAGTGAGGAGCAAAGCTGCGCCGGCTTGGGCTGCATGTTCTGCTGCCTCGCGGAGTTCCTGCAGATTCGCCTCGACGTCGCCCGGTGAGCCTTCGGTCTGGAGGAGCGCGATGCGTACGGGTTGTGAATCGGAGGTAGTCATGAAACCACGGTATCTCGTGGACCGATAGAAGGGCGACGGCGCGCAACCGGCCGGACCGATCGCGCGCCGTCGTCAGGGGGCGTGGAGACCTAGTCAGGAGACCGGCGTCGAGGAGTCGCTCGACGCCGGCTCGGGCGGTGCCTCGTGACGGAGCCGGCTGTGGTGACGGGAATACGCGAAGTACACCACGATCCCGATGGCAAGCCAGACGACGAAGCGGATCCAGGTTTCCAGGGGCAGGTTCATCATGAGGTAGAAGCACACGAGGGCGGAGATGATCGGCAGAACCGGCACAAAAGGAACCTTGAACGAGCGTTTCAGATCAGGCCGATTTTTCCGCAAAATGATCACGCCCACCGAAACCAGAACAAAGGCCGAAAGCGTGCCGATGTTGACGAGATCCGCGAGCTTGGACAGCGGAACAAAAGCGGCGAGCAGCGCAATGGCGAGACCGGCGAGGACCGTGAACCGGTACGGAGTCTTGAATTTCGGGTGAGTCTTTCCCAAGGCCTTTGGCAGGAGATTATCCCGCGACATCGAGAAGCCAACGCGGGTTTGGCCCAAGAACAAGATCATGGTCACCACGATCAAACCGATGCAGGCGCCCACGGCAATGATGTTTCCCATGATTGGAAGACCGCTGTGGGTGAATGCGGTCGCGAGCGGGGCGCCGTCGTCCGGATCGATGTCTTTGTAGTTCTGCATTCCGGTGATGACTAGCGAGACTCCGGCATAGAGGACGGTCACGATAGCCAATGAACCGAAGATGCCAACCGGGAGGTTCTTCTGAGGATTACGGGTCTCCTCGGCGGTAGTGGCGACGATGTCGAAGCCGATGAACGCGAAGAACACCATGGCCGCGGCCGCGAACACGCCTCCGATTCCGAAGACGCTGGGGGCGATGCCGAAGACCGTCTGGACGAGGGGCAGCGTCAGAGCGCTACCCTCGGATCCACTGGCTCCCTGAGCCGGAGGAATGAAAGGAACCCAGTTGGAGACTTTGACGAAAAAGATACCGACGATGATGACCGCCAGAACGACGAGCAGTTTGATACCGGTGACTACCTGATTCAACCGGCTGGAGAGTTTGACCCCGGTGATCAGGACGACGGTCAGGGCCGCAACCAGCAGGAATGCCGGTAGGTTGATCCATCCTGTTTCCACGGAAGCGATCGCGTCCGGAATTGCGAAGGGAGTATCGGCCAGGAGAACGCCGAGATACTGGCTGAACGATGTGGCCAAGGCCGCCGCACCGACGGTGAATTCGAGGATCAGGTCCCAGCCGATGATCCATGCGGCCAATTCACCCAGCGTGGCGTAGGTGAAGGTATAGGCGGATCCCGCAACCGGGACGGTCGAGGCGAGTTCGGCGTAACACATGGCCGCCAAACCGCAGGCAACGCCCGCGATGAGGAATGAGAGAACTATAGCGGGGCCGGCGTTGGTGGCCGCGGCGTGTCCGGTCAGAACGAAGATGCCCGCACCGATGCAGACGCCGACGCCGAACACGACAAGATCAAGCGAACCGAGATTTTTCTTGAGCTGATGCTCGGGCTCTTCGGTGTCCCGGATGCTCTGCTCAACGGACTTGGTGCGGAAAAGTCCAGAGGCCATGATGGCTCCTTAACGGAAAGTAAGGCCGGTAATAGTGATGTCTGAGCGTACTCTGCAGATAGCCGCTTTGGGGCGGATTCTCAATATTTGAAACTGGGTACTGAAGGTCTGGCGATTGATCGGAGGAAGTCAGAGGGATGTTTTGCCCGCACAATGAACGCTTCCTCCGGTCGCGATGCTCCAGGGCTAGTCTTGAAGTGATGACCTGCACACCGTGGTTGATGCCGCGAGCCTCTGGTAGGGCGATCCGACGGCTCGAACGTACCGGAACTCTGCCGTGTCACTGCACGTTGAGCGCAGGTACCGGCACGACCGAAAGTCCAACTAAGGAGAAGGCACGATGCCCATCGAACCTGGAGGCCAGCAGCCCGAACCTCTCAAAACCCGCACACGCCTCTGGAGCCCATCCCAGGAATCGATAGAACGGTCCCGGATGTACGCCTTCGCTCGGTGGGCTGAACGGAAGCACGGGGTTGACCTGCCCCATTACCAGGCACTCCATAAGTGGTCGACCGAGCATCTCGAGGACTTTTGGTCCGATATCTGGGAATACTTCGGCGTGGTCTCCTCGGAGCAATCGGACCGAGTCTTGACGACTCGCGAGATGCCTGGTGCCCAATGGTTCCCAGGAGCCAAACTCAACTACGCCGAGAATTCGTTGCGCGCAGCGAAGAGCCGACCGGACGACGTCGCGATCGTTGGCGAACACGAGTCCGCCCCGCGCACCGAGCTCACCTGGAGAGACTTCGAGGCACAGGTGGCATCGGTTGCGCAGAGACTTCGCGATCTCGGTGTTGAACCCGGGGATCGCGTGGCAGCGGTGCTCCCCAATATTCCCGAGACCGTGGTGGCGCTGATGGCTACCGCCTCAGTCGGCGCGATCTGGTCGGTCGTCAATACGGATTTCGGTCCCCAAGGCGTGGCGGACCGTTTTGCGCAGATCGAACCTAAGATCCTGTTCACCGTGGATGGCTACGACTATAACGGCACGATGCGGGACACGACGGGCACGATCGAGCCACTGCGTCAGCTCTTGCCGACGGTCGAACACGTCATCGTCGTCGACCAAAGTTCCCCAACGGACGTGGGCGCCGTGCCCCAGGACGTGCTCCGCTACTCCGAGATCATCACGGCGTCGGCCGAGCCCCATTATGAACAGGTCCCCTTCGACCATCCCCTGTGGATCCTGTACTCCTCCGGCACCACGGGCAAACCCAAAGGGATAGTGCACTCACACGGTGGCGTGACCCTCGAATTCATGAAGGCACTGGGGCTGCACGCAGGCGTCGGTCCCGGGGACATCGTCTACATTGCGGTCGCAACGACGTGGATGATGTGGAACCTGCACATGGGAAACCTCCTGGTCGGAAGTGCGATTCTGGTCTATGACGGCTCTCCCACTTTCGAGGGGCCGGACAAGTCTTTGGAACTCGTGGCACGTAACAGGGTCACTTTCTTCGGAACCGGCGCAGGCGTGCTGAGCATGGCGCATCGGGCGGGCGTCTACCCCAACACGAAATACGACTTTTCGGCCCTCAACGGAATCCTTGTCACCGGCTCGCCGCTTCCCGACCCCACATGGGACTGGGTGTACGAGGCCGTCAGCGACGACGTCAGGCTGGGGTCCGACTCCGGCGGAACCGATGTGACCAGCGCTTTCGTCGGCAGTAATCCGTATATGGACGTGTATCGCGGTGAAATCATGGGCCCGTACCTCGGCATCGCGGCAGAAGCCTGGAACTCGGGAGGTGAAAGGGTGTGGAACGAGGTGGGAGAACTCGTGATCACACTGCCGATGCCCAGTATGCCGATCTGTTTCTGGAACGACGCCGACGGTACTCGATACCGTGACGCCTACTTTGATCTTTTCCCTGGAACCTGGAGGCAGGGGGACTGGACCACGCAGATGCCGGACGGACGAATGATCATCCACGGCCGGTCCGATTCGACGATTAATCGCGGCGGCATCCGGATGGGCTCCGCGGACATTACCGACGTCGTGGATCAGGTCGACGGCGTCGAGGCGTCGATGGTCATCGGCGCGGAACTGGCCGGTGGGGACTACTACATGCCCTTGTTCGTGGTGCCTCAACCGGGAAAGAAACTCACGGATGAGCTCAAAGCGAGCATCGTGGACGCCATTCGGACTCGGGTCTCTCCGCGCTACGTGCCCGATGAGTTCATCGAAGCCCCAGCGGTCCCCAGGACGCGCACCGGGAAACTGATGGAGATTCCGGTGAAAAAGCTTTTCCAGGGGGCGGACGCCGACACATTGAACCGGTCTAGTGCGGAAAATGAAGACGTCCTCGACTGGTACGCCGCCGCAGCCCGGATTTTCCGCGCAAGCCAAGACGACGTCGCGCAGTGATGTGACAACATTGTGCGGTATTCCGTGTGAATATTGCGCTCAGTCGCCACCCAACGGGCAACTCGGCCCCGGCCCGTGCAAAATTGCCACGTTGTCACTTTCGCATCCGGATCCCGCGGGGCGTCGTATAGAAACCCGCGGAAACCAGCCCGTCCCTGAGAATAGCGATCGGAGCGCGCTCGCCGCCATCGCCGGTGGTTCCCCGCTCGAGGATTGACACCCCATTGATCTTCTCGACAATGAGTTTGTCCACCGCCCCGACTCGCACAGCGGAAGCCACCGCGGGACCGGCAAGCTCCATGTCCGTGGGATCGGCAGAGAATGCAAGCATGGTTTTTCCTCCGCGCTCGACGTACAAGACCGGCCTGCCGTCTACCAGAACGATCAGGGAACCGGCCTTCCTGCCCGGGCGGGCGAGACGAGAATCCTCGTCAGCAGTCGCTTCACGGCCGAGAAGCCGTGGCGCGGGAACCGCCTCGGGCCATGCCAATGCCGCGCCATAGGCATTGGCCGGATCGCTGGCCGCCAGCGCCACCACTTCCGGGGCCCTCGGCTCAGAGGTTGAGCCCTCGAGCTGCTCGTCGATCGTCGAGGACCGCAGAAGATCCACGGTGGAAGGTGCGGCGAATTGAGCACCGCCGAGACCCTCGATGAAGTATCCGCGCCGGGCTTCGCCTTGGTCTTCTTGGGCGGTCAGTATCTGGTACACGGCGGCGAAACCACCTGGCGTCTCTTCTTGGGCCACTGCCCCACGGGTCAGAATGCCGTACCGGTCGAGCATCAGTTGCGCCATGGCGACCGCACGGACCGTCGTGTCCAGCGGCTCCTCATCGAGGAATGAGCTGACCCGCGACCACCGACCGCTCAACTCGCGTTCCCGTTGGGGGCTCAACCCGGACATACTTGCGGCAGACTCCGCGGATTCTCCTGTTGCGAGTCCAAGCCCAATACGCGACGGATCGGCGTGAGTCCGGCTTCCCAACCTGGCCGAGGTGATGCGGCCTGCTCCGCGTCGTCCACGAGATCTGGACCGTCCCGGTGCCTTGGGCCTCGAATGTGCGGACTTCCCTCCGTCCAAGAACGCGCGAAGGGGCCCCGCGGTGTCGTTGGTGACCAATCCGGCCCAGGCGAGTTCCCACAGCGCATCGCCTGCCGTACCGACGGTCATCCCGGCGCGCATCGCAATTCTCGGGGCGAAATCGGCGCCGTCCCCCATGGCATCGAAGACCTTGCGCGCGTCCTCGCTCAGGTCTTCGAGCCGGGTAGGGGGCTCCGCCGGAACGGTGAGATCCGCGGACTCGGCCAAGTGCAAGCTGACCCATCCGTCCTGGCCTGGAATCGTGCCCGAGCCCGTCCACAACACGTCACCACGGGACATCGCCTCGTCGAGCATCTGGGACTGGTAACCGCGAATGCGGGCAGGCAAAACGAGGGTCTCCAACGCGGAGGCCGGGACCGGGAAGCCGGCAAGCTGGTCGATGACGCTCAGAAGGCCGTCCGAATCGTCCACGCGCGGATCGTCGCTGGCCCCTTCGGCTCGCACGTGTTGCCACGCCGGCAGAAAACGAGCGTATGTCGCCGCATCCACTGGCTCGATCTGCGAGCGCAATTTGGCCAGAGAACGCCGGCGAATCGTACGGAGCACACTTGCGTCGCACCATTCGACCGCTTGCTCGCCGCCTGCCCGCTCGTTCGCCATCTCCGGCGGCAGGAAACGGCCTTGTGCGACGCGCCGGTCGGTGGACAGCCGCGTCAGAGTCGTCTCGATCACCGCGGGGCCGAGCCCGAGCGACTGCGCAGCCTGGGAGGTGGTGAACGGGCCATGGGTTCGTGCGAAGCGGGAGACCAAGTCACCCAGTGGATCCGCGACGGGCTCAATGAAAGCGTGAGGAATTCCCATCGGCAGAGGTGTGCCGAGACCATCGCGCAAGCGGGCGGCGTCTTCTACTGCGGCGATCTTATCGGCTCCGGCGACGCGGGTCCTGTACGCACGATTCGCTCGGAACAATTCTTGAGCGAAAACTTCGGTGTCCTCCCCGTCTTCGAGGCGCGCGGCCGCCTCCTCCACGGTGAGAGGCCCGAGTATCCGGAGCAGGTCCGCAAGGCCCTCGGGTCCATGCATCTGCCGGCCTTCGGCCAGCCGCTGAAGCTGTGTTTCGGTCTCCCGAATCACCTCGGGATCCAGGAGCTCGCGCAACTCGTCCCGGCCCAGCAATTCGGAGAGCAACGTCGGGTCGAGGGACAACGCGGCGGCCTTGCGCTCGGCGAGCGGCGCATCCGTGTTGTACAGGAATTGTCCGACGTAGCCGAAGAGCAGAGTCTTGGCGAAGGGCGAGGGTTCCGGGGTCTCGAGTTCTCGGACGGTAATGCGCTTGGACTCGATGCTCTCGTGAATTCGACGCAGAGCCGGAAGATCGTAGACGTCCTGGAGGCACTCGCGCACAGTTTCCAGGATGATCGGGAAGTTCGGGTGCTTGCGGGCGACGTCGAGCAATTGGGCCGATCGTTGCCTCTGTTGCCACAGCGGTGTCCTCTTGCCAGGGTCACGGCGCGGAAGCAACAAAGCGCGCGCTGAGCATTCGCGGAAGCGCGAGGCAAATAATGCCGATGATCCGACCTGCTCGGTCACGATCGCCTCGATCTCCTCCGGTTCGAACATGAACAAGTCCGCACCGGGAGGGTCCTCTTCCATCGCGGGGATGCGCAGAACGATGCCGTCATCGGATGCCATCGCGGAACCGTCCAAACCGTAGAGCTCGTCGATCCGGGCTCCGACGGCGAGCGCCCAGGGGGCATGGACCGGCATGCCGTAAGGGGAATGCAGGATGACCCGCCAGTCGCCCAGTTCGTCACGGAAACGTTCGACGACCATGGTTTTCTCGCTCGGAACCTGGCCGGTCGCGACCCGCTGTTCGTCCACGTAGGCACACAGATTGTCGACGGCCCATTCGTCCAGCCCAGCAGACGTCAGGCGTTCTCGAACTGTTTCGACGCCCTCATCGCCTTCGGCAAGAGACGTCGCCACTTCACGCGTGAATTGTCCGGTAGCTTCCCCTAGATCTACGGGTCGCCCTGGCCCGTCGCCGTGCCAGAACGGCAATTTGCCGACCTGACCGGGGGCCGGAGTCACGTTGACCCGGTCGTGGGTGATTTCCTCGATGCGCCAACTGGTCGCACCGAGGGCTATGACGTCCCCGGACCGAGATTCGTAGACCATTTCTTCGTCGAGTTCGCCCACGCGTTTGGGGCCCCGGTCCTGCTCGTCGGAGCCAACGATGTAGACCGGGTACAGGCCACGGTCCGGGATCGTGCCTCCTGAGGTGACGGCGACGCGTTGGGCGCCCGGACGCGGCTCGAGGGTTCCTGCGTCTCGATCCCAGACCAACCGTGGGCGGAGCTCCGCGAACTCATCGGACGGGTATTTTCCGGCCAACAGGTCGAGGACGGCATCGAAGGCGGATCGTGGAAGAGCCGCGAAGGGCGCGGTGTGCCGGACCGCTTCGAACCATGCCTCCACGTCGATGGGCCCTAACGCGCACGCCGCAACGGTCTGCTGCGCCAACACGTCCAGAGGGTTGGCCGGAATGTGCAGTGTCTCGATGGCCCCGGACCGCATGCGTTCAACGGTGACGGCCGACGAGAGCAGATCACCTCGGTGTTTGGGATACATCACCGCGCGTGAGGTCTCGCCGACTTGGTGGCCTGCGCGCCCAACCCGCTGCAGTCCGCTGGCCACACTCGGTGGAGACTCAACCTGAATGACCAGGTCGACCGCGCCCATGTCGATGCCAAGCTCGAGGGAACTCGTCGCGACAACGCAACGGAGGCGGCCTGACTTCAGGGCGTCCTCGATCAGAGCCCGTTGGTCCTTGGATACGGACCCGTGGTGTGCGCGGGCCAATTCGGAGGCAGCTGTGCCGGAATTCAGGTGGTTAAGAGCCGGAGGGGCATATGGAATTTCGACTCCGCCCGCAAGGCTTCCCGGAACATCGTCTTGTGGGTCCTCGATGGGGGAGAAACCAGCATCATTCGCGGTCGGTGCAACGTTGCCACGTTGTTCCTCGCGAAATGCGTGTACCTCGTTGAGTCGCGAGGTGAGCCTTTCCGCCAACCCTCGTGAATTGGCGAAGACAATGGTCGAGCGGTTCGCTTCCACCAAGTCGACAATTCGTTCTTCAACGTGCGGCCAGATCGAGGCGACCACGGTGTGCGGTGTTTCCTGGGGGAGTGGATACGACGATGCAGGCGCGTGCTCATGGTGCTTGGAGTCCTGCGTCAGAGGGGACTTCAGGTCCAGGCCGAGGGCGTCCTCCAGGGTCGCAGTACCCGAAGATGCCGAGCCGGCGCTGACCCCGGAGCGCTGTTCGGGCAGGTCGGTGCGGGGGACCGGGGTCGTCAGATTGGACATGTCCGGTACCGGGACGGAAACCGTAAGTTCCCAGTTCTTCTCGGTCTCGGGACGGACGACGGTCACGGGTGCGGTGCCGCCGAGGAAACGAGCGACAGTGTCCACGGGCTCGACCGTCGCGGAGAGCCCGATCCGCTGTGCCGGTTGGGGGAGTATCTGGTCCAGTCGTTCCAAAGAAACTGACAGGTGGGCACCTCGCTTGGTGCCGGCAACGGCGTGGACCTCGTCCACGATCACGGTGTCCACCTGGGACAAAGTCGACCTCGCCTTGGAGGTCAGCATCAGGTAGAGCGACTCCGGCGTGGTGATCAGGATGTCCGGAGGGTCCGTGACCAGGCGCCGCCTCTCACGAGCCGGGGTGTCACCCGAGCGGACCCCAACGGAGAGTTCGCGTGGTTCCGTGCCGTGGAATCTCGCGGTTTGGGAGATGCCGACCAAAGGAGAGCGCAGGTTCCGTTCCACATCGACGCCGAGGGCTTTGAGTGGCGAGATGTAGAGAACCTTGGTGTGATTGGTGGCTTTCTTCCTCCGTTCCGCGGCTCGTCGGCCGGGGAATTCGGGTGGGCCGTGAGGCCCCGTCGGACTGGGGGCTGACTCATCGGTGGAATCCGCACCGGTGTCGGTATGGAGGAGACGATCGAGAGCCCACAGGAACGCGGCGAGGGTTTTGCCGGATCCGGTGGGAGCCACAACGAGCGCATGCCGACCTTGGGCAATCGCATCCCAGGCACCGTCTTGTGCCGAAGTCGGGCGCTGGAATGCGCCGGTGAACCACTCGCGGGTTGCGGGACTGAAACGTTCGATTGCCGAGGGCATACCTCCCATTGTGCCGTGTCCTGCCTTCCCTCGCTCCAGGTACCCTGGACCACCGTGCAGTGTGTTTCTCTCATTGATATGTCACAGGAGATCAGGTGAAGGTTGGAGTGAAAACTCAGAGCGAGGATCGACCTGGTTTTCTTCGCAGCGGTGGCACTTGGCTTGCGGCCAACCTCGTGGTCACCACAATGTTGACGGGAACACTCTTCGTACCGTCCCTGGCCTACGGAACCTCGCTCGTGCTGATCGTCGCCGGGACTCTGCTGGGCGGTATCGTGCTGATTCTGGTCGGCAACATCGGTACTCGTACACGACGAGGGACCATGGAACTGACGGAGGCTCCCTTCGGCCGGGCCGGGAGCGTCGTTCCCAAGGTCGCCAACATTCTGGTGCTCATGGGATGGAGTTGGGTTCAAGCGATGTTGGCGGGCGTCACCGTCAACACGTTGGTCTCCAGCGCTACGGGATGGTCGAACCCAGTCCTTTTCTCTGTGGCTTCCGAACTGTTGGTCGTGATCCTGGCCGTCTTCGGACATGCCGGAATCTCCCGCATCGAGCCGTGGTTGGCCTTGGTCATTCTTGCGTGCATGGCTTGGATATTCTGGCAGTGTCTGGGGGAGGGTCAGGCTTCGCAGTATCTCGCGAGTCCCCCCGCGGAAGGAGCGTATACACCGTCGTTGGCCTTCGATGCCGTCTTCGCCACGGCGATTTCGTGGACGGTTCTCTCCGCGGACCTGAACCGGTACGGTCGATCCCAGCGAGGGACCATGTCGGGCACGTTCTTGGGATACACGGCGTCGACGATCCTCGCGATGGCGATGGGAGCCACGGCTACCATGGCGATTCTTGATCAGGGCGGCTCGGTGGTGGACTTCAACCCGCAACCGCTCGTCAACAGCTTCGGATGGCCCATCGCTGCCACAGTGTTTCTTTCTGTCATGGCAACCAACACCATGGTTGTCTATGGGATGGTCACTTCCGTTTCGAGTCTCTTCCCGGCGGCGGGTAAGCGGTACGGGAGAACCGTCGCGGTGGTCGGCGGGATCTCTATTCTGGGAGCCACCCAAATTGCCCTGTTGTCCTATTTCACCGATTTTCTGCTGGTTATCGGGGCGTTTTTCGTCCCCGTCTTCGCGATTATGATCTGCGATTATTACCTGAAGAACAAGGCTCACTACGCAGAAGGTGCGGCTATGCCGGCCTTCGGCCTGCCTGCGCTCTTGGCATGGACCGTGGGCGCATTGACCTCGTGGTGGTTCGCATATGTGGTCTCGATTCCCCTTGGCGCAACCCTGACGGCCTTCGTCGTGACTTTCGTGGTGTACGCAGTGGTGGCTCGTCGCCCGAGGGCGAGGCTTTAGCGAGTTGCATCACACTTGCCGCTGGACGCGCTTCTCAAGGAATAAGCATTTGAAGGAGTCCGTTTACACGTAAAGCAACGGCACTCGTCCGGTGCCGCTCCGAGACGAAGGAATACGCATGATCGACACCATTACCCAGTCGCAGTTGACCGACGAGGATCTTCACCTGCTCTTCAACTCTCGCACTGTCAGCGAGTTCGAGGACATCGAGGTCACCGAGGACCAGAAGCGCGCCATTTACGAGCTGGCGAAGATGGGCCCCACGGCTTTCAACTCCCAGCCTCTTCACGTGGTGTGGGTTGAGCGCGGGGCAGGGCGGGAACGTTTGGTCTCGCACATGATGCCCGGCAATCAGCCGAAGACCGAGGCTGCCCCGTTGGTCGCGATCTTGGCCGTCGACAAGAATTGGCACCACAAATTCGAGCACTTCCTGCCGGCTCGTCCGCAGATGGGTCAGATGTACCTGGACAATCCGGAGCTCGCAGAGACTACCGGGCGCGACAACGCATTCATCCAGGTGGGCTACTTCGTCATGGCCGTACGGGCCTTGGGCCTCGCAGCGGGCCCGATGACAGGGTTCGACACCGCCGGCGTGGACGAGGACCTGCTCGCCGGAATGGACCTGAGCTCGCTTGTGGTCGTGAATATTGGTAAGGGTGTCGACCCTTCATATGATCGTTCCCCGCGGTACTCCTACGAGGAATCCACGACGACCCTCTAGCGGAATCTCCGCTCAGCTCTGGACGCCGACCTTGCTCACGGACAGTTGCTGAACCGAACCATTGGCGCACGCCGACATCGGGAAGCTGACATCTAATACTTGTTCGCTTCCCGGTGCGGTGATGCGCAGGCCGGAAGCATTGGTTTTCTCGCATGTCTGCCCGTAGAGATCCGCCTGAGTGCTGCGCAGGGCAGCCGAGGTCGAGTCTCCGGGATTCAGGGTTGCCCCGTTGCCGGGAAGTTCCGTGGCCTGCATCGCCGCGGCACCGATCGTCTGTCCGGAACCGTCGACGAAGTTTACGCTGGGATATCCGGACATCTTGCATGCGTCCGATCCGGAATTGGTGAACGTCACGGTGTAATTTGTGGATCCGGCCGCGCCGCCGGAAGCCTCGACGGCGACCTTGAGTGCACCGTCAGCGCAAGAAGCACTTTTCGCGCCCGGTGGATTCGTGGGGCTCTGGGAAGAAGCCTCTGACGAGGGGGTCTGCTCCGTCGGCGTGGGCTCGCTCGGCTGAGCTTCCGACGGTGCCTGGGACGAGGTGCCCGAAGGCTCTTGTGTCGGAGACTGCTCGGTGACGGTCGGCGTGGGTGCGGGCGTCGAGGAGCCGGGCTCAGGGTTGGATTTGGCAGAGGTTGCGGAGGGCGACGGGGCGGGGCTTGACGTCGACGATGATGCGGAATCGGAAGACGACGCGGATTCGTGCTGCCCTTGGGAGTCGCCAGAAGAACACGCGCTAGCTCCGAGGAGCAATGCCGCGAAGGCTACCCCCGTGAGCGACGTTCGAAAGCGTCGAGTGGTGTCATGAGCCATGGCATTAGATTATGCGTATTAACAGAGCGGTTCCACCGCTTCCACCGAATGTGGCGTTCGACAAGATGACGCCGCAAGAGCCACCTAGGCTACATCCCGGGCTTGAGAGTCACCGTTGCGCCGTCGAGCTCGTCCTTGTATTCGGTCTGGCATGCCAGCCGCGAGTAGTCGTTCGCGACGTCGTCGATCATCTCGAGCAGGTCTTCTTCCGCTTCCGTGCGTTCGTCGCCGCCGGCTTCGAAGTGTTCGGGGTCCATGAAGGTATGGCAGGTTGCGCACGATGCGTTTCCGCCGCACGTGGCCAGAACCGGATACTGGTTCTTGTGCAGGCATTCGAGGAGTGTCTGGTTGTCCTTCCACTCCACTTCCTGAGCCTCTCCGGACTCATCGACCACGGTGATATTGATGCTCATTGCTCTCCAGGTTGGATCGAAAATCTCTTTCGAAACAGTCTAGGTGGGGCTCCGGTGTCGGCGTAAACGACTCTTCACAAGGAGTGACCGGAAACATAGCGCGACCCGAGTACGCGACTTCTCCAGTAACCTGGCGACTGATCCGATCTTCAGGAGGTCGCATGAGTCCCAAGCATCCGCACGACGAACCGGAAGAACAGTTCCTGTTCTCCCTCGACCTGACCGAATTCGAGGAATCCGGGAAGGCGGGCCGTCGCTCGGGCGGCATGCGGACTCAGCCTGGTGCATCCGGTGTGGCGGGCGGAAAAACCGCCCGGAAGGTCGTCGAAGAAGCGAATCGACGGACCACAGGGGACCACGTCAGCGCCTCGGGAGCGGAGGGTGCAGAAGCGCCGGCAGGCCCGGCCTCGACCTCCGCGAGCATCGCCGCCACTGCCGGGCCGCCGAATCTGGACGAGGCGAAGGCGGAGATGACCCGAGCTGAGGTCGCCGCCTTCCACCGGTCCAAGCCCGAGTACCTTCTGGATCGTGCTCGTCGGGTTTTCCACCGGGTGCTGCTGGACGAGCGCGTGCTGGTCCTGAACCCGGCGAGCGGTGTTCCTTCCAACGCGGACAAGGACTCCCCTTCGAGCATCCGGTACGCACGCTTCGTGGCCGACGGCATCGGTGGCGTGCCCGAGATCTCGCGCGCACCCGGCAAAGGCGTCAGCCGGAATTTCGAGCGGGCCGTGGCCGCGTATCTCAAGTCGGTCACGCAGGCGCTCGACGCCGTGAGGCCGGGCGACTGGGTCGTGCGACGCCTCGGGGACCGCGAGGAGTGGACCGGTATAGAGGACGCTTCCGAAATCTTCGAGCAGTACGACCACTTGCCCGGAATGCGCGAGTCCATCCTCGGGCGTCGCGACCTCCGGGCTCTCATGGGTCACGACGCCGAGATCATGGCCCCCGATGTCGTCATCGCACGTCACCCCGTCTCGGATTCGGAGCTCAACGGTTCGGCTCGACTGGTGGATCCGATGGGACCGCTGGCCTCCTCGAGTCCCTTGCGGTCCGCCGTCCAGTCCAAACTGCTTTTGCACGCCGTGGTCTCCTGCAAGTGGACGCTCCGCAGTGACCGTGCCGAACAGATAAAGGCCGAAGCCCGTCACCTCATCCGGAACCGTCGGGGCCGTATCCCCCACCTGGTGCTGGTCACGGGGGAGCCGATGCCTTCACGCATCGCCTCGGTGGCCCTCGGCACGGGGGACCTGGACTGCGTCTACCACTTCGCGCTGCACGAATTGTTGGATGCGATCGACCCCGAGACCGACCCGGCCGGCGCCGAGCTCCTTCACACGATGGTTCAAGGCCGGCGACTCCGCGACATCTCGGATCTCCCGCTCGATCTGGCGATTTGACCGAACTAATCTGGCCGGTCCCCGTTCGTGGATTCGATCGGGCCATGCTCCCGATTCGGACTGACCGGATTCGGTCGATGCTCCACGCTCTTCTGCGGCTATGGGCTGAAGTCCTAAGCCTTTTGACTCGAATCGGTGTTGCCTCTGGCTGATGTTCCGCCGAATGACACGGGGCAGATCCCGACCAGGACGTGAGTTCTCCCGTTGGGCAGGGATCTTAGTTTTCCGAACTGCGGCCGTTCCCTTTGCGCGTGCGGAGGCCGCATGAGGCGGGAGTTATCCTAGTGTACCGGGGAGTAGCCTACGGAAATCATCCGGGGTACGAGTGTGGGCGGGGGCCATGCTGCTTCGAATCCCCGTGGGTCTCCGGCCCCACCGAAAACAGAAGAAAGGAATGCATCGATGCAGATTGCGGTGTTCGGTTCCGGTTACGTGGGACTGGTCACAAGTGCGTGTTTGGCGGATGGTGGGCACGAGGTGACATGCGTCGACGTCGACGCCGCCCGCGTACGCCGCCTGCAGGGCGGCGAATCCCCGATCTTCGAGCCGGGCCTCGACCGCCTCCTCGCCAGGAATCTGGAAAATGACCGGTTGCACTTCACCACCGACGCCGGTGAAGCCCTGGACGGCGTAGAGGCCGTATTCATCGCGGTGGGTACACCCCAGGCCACTGATGGTTCGGCGGACCTGCGCGCCGTCGACGCCGTGGCCCAGGAAATCGGTCGGCGTGCAAACCGCGACATGCTGGTCATCAACAAGTCCACGGTGCCCGTAGGCACGGCCGCTCGGGTCGGTGAGGCCATTCGGCGCGAGCTGAACCAGCGGTATCCCGAGGGGGAGAGCCCGCGCGTGGGTGTGGCCTCCAACCCGGAGTTCCTCAAGGAGGGGACGGCGATCGCGGACTTCAAGCACGGTGAGCGTGTCGTCATCGGCACCGCGAACGATCGCGACGCGACGGTTCTCCGGGAGATCTACGAACCCTTCAACCGTCAGCGCGAGAAGATCATCGCCATGGACGTCGCCTCCGCCGAGCTCACCAAGTACGCGGCGAATGCAATGCTGGCCGCCAAGATCAGTCTGATGAACGAGATCGCGGGCATTGCCGAAGCAACGGGCGCTGACATCGAAAAGGTGCGCCTGGGGGTCGGCTCGGACTCCCGTATCGGCCAGCCGTTTCTCTACGCGGGCGCCGGGTATGGCCGATCCTGTTTCCCTAAGGACATCGCGGCCCTAGCGCACGTGGCTCGCGACGCGGGACGTACGCCGCGCATGCTGAAGGCCGTCGAAGACGTCAACGCGGAACAGAAGACGCTCTTGTTCCAGAAACTCTCCTCGCTGGTTCCTTCTCTGGAGGGCAAGATCGTGGCGGTGTGGGGTTTGAGCTTCAAGCCCAAGACGGACGACGTGCGGGAGGCTCCTTCGCTCGACGTCGTCCGATCTTTGCTGGCCGTCGGATCCACGGTGCGTGTCTATGATCCCGTCGCCGCGGACTCGTTCCGGGCCGCCGTGGGCCAAGACGAGGGTCGAGTGATCTACGCGGAGACGAAGGAGGATTCCGTCGAGGGTGCGGATGCGTTGGTGATCTGCACCGAGTGGGAGGAATTCCGGGTGTTCGATACCGCCTCGCTCTCCCGGGCAATGCGTGGCCGGGTCATCGTGGACGGCCGCAACCTGTACGACCCGGAGCGCGTGGCCGAGGCGGGATTCGTATACGCCTCGATCGGTCGGACGACGACGGGGCTGCCCGGCTGAATGGCGCGGGTCACCACCCGGTCCTGAGTCGCTCCGGACCGTGGGTATCGGTCCAGGGTGCAGTTCTCCCGCACCGTCGAAGTCCCATCGCGATTTCGGCCCGCCCGAGGAATTCCTCGGGCGGGCATGCCGCGGGCCGGACGTCCGTTCCGCTCGGCGGGCTCGCGCAGTCAGCTCCTCCGGGTCGATTCGGGGGGGGGTCCGTGTGGACCGGCAGATCGCAGATTCGATCGTCGTCATCAGCCAGATCGCGATCGTGAACTGCAAGCCGGCCGAGCACGCCCCATTCGGCTCGTCATTGTGAAACAGCAGGCAATGGGAGCGGGGACCTTGATCGAGTGGCTCTTAACGGGAGAAGCCCCGTCACCTTCCGATGACGGGGCTTCCTATAATGTGCGCCCGAAGGGATTCGAACCCCCAACCTTCTGATCCGTAGTCAGATGCTCTATCCGTTGAGCTACAGGCGCCCGGCCACTGAACGGCTTCCCGTTTCAAGGCCGAGTACTAGCTTACATGCGGGTATCTGAAACGCCAACTCGAGCTCCTGTGATCTGTGCCCCATTGAGATCGTGGAACAGCATGTTCGGTTTACGCTACTGTGGTCATGTCACAAGGGATGGAGCTGGATCCTGTTGTGCGCGCAGCGAGCAACAGTCCATATGGATATCGAGCACCCCCCACACAATGTCGTGAGTGATGGCCTGAGAGGGCCGCAACCTGTTGAGGGGAACAATTAATGACTGACATCGTCGTCGGAAACAGCGACAAGCTGAAGCCAGCCGTGGAAGAGGCCCTGAAGAACGCCCCCACCAAGTACCAGCCTTTGCTGGACTGGGTTCGTGAAGTTGCCGAGTTGACTGAACCGGATGCCATCCATTGGGTGGATGGTTCACAGGAAGAATGGGACCGTCTCACGAGTGAACTCGTGGACGCGGGCACGTTCGTGCGGCTCAATGAAGACAAGTTCCCGAACTCATTCGCCGCATTCTCCGATCCCGAGGATGTTGCGCGCGTCGAGGAACGCACTTTCATCTGCTCCAAAACCCGCGAGGGCGCAGGGCCCACGAATAACTGGGTGGACCCGGAAGAGATGAAAGAGACCCTGACCGAGAAATACCGTGGTTGCATGCGCGGTCGCACGCTCTACGTGATCCCTTTCGTCATGGGCCACCTTGATGCCAAGGACCCGAAATTCGGGGTGGAGCTTTCAGACTCCGCCTACGTCGTGTGCTCGATGCGCATTATGGCGACCATCGGTCAAGATGTGTTGCGCAAGATGGAAGACACTGAGGCTTTCTTCGTAGAAGCCCTCCACTCCGTGGGTGCGCCACTGGAAGAGGGCCAGGAGGATGTCGCGTGGCCCTGCAACCCGGATAAGTACATCGTCCAGTTCCCAGAAGAACGAGCCATTTGGTCCTTCGGTTCCGGTTACGGCGGCAACGCACTTCTCGGAAAGAAGTGCTATGCCCTGCGCATTGCCTCGGCCATCGCGCATGATGAGGGGTGGCTTGCCGAGCACATGCTAATCCTCAAGGTCACCGACCCCAAAGGGGAGACTCATTACATCAGCGCGGCATTCCCGTCCGCGTGCGGCAAGACCAACTTTGCGATGATCGAGCCCAGCATTGAAGGCTGGAAAGCAGAGATGGTCGGCGACGACATTTCCTGGATCAGCTTCGATGATCAAGGCAAGCCTCGGGTTATCAATCCGGAGGCCGGCCTGTTCGGTGTGGCCCCGGGGACCGGCTGGTCGACCAACCCCAATGCGATGCGCGGCGTCGCGAAGGGTAATACGATCTTCACCAACGTTGCCCTGACTGATGACGGCGGCGTCTGGTGGGAAGGCATGACCGACGAGGTCCCCGAGCACTTGACGGACTGGAAGGGGCAAGACTGGACTCCCGAGTCAGGTCGTCCTGCCGCGCACCCGAACTCGCGATTCTGCACCCCGATCGAGCAGTGCGACATCGTCGCTCCCGAGTACAGCGACCCCGAAGGCGTGCCGTTGTCCGCGATCGTTTTCGGTGGACGTCGCAAGACCACCGTGCCGCTCGTGTCGCAGTCCTTCGACTGGAACCATGGCGTTTTCCAGGGCGCGACGTTGTCCTCGGAAACGACCGCAGCGGCGAAGGGCCAGGTCGGCGTCGTGCGTCGCGATCCGATGGCAATGTTGCCATTCATCGGCTACAACGCTGGCGACTACCTGAAGCACTGGGTGAGCCTCGCGGAGAAGTACGGCGAAGAGAATATGCCGAAGATCTTCTACGTGAACTGGTTCCGCCGCACCCCGGATGGCGGTTTCGCCTGGCCTGGATTCGGCGAGAACTCGCGCGTGGTCAAGTGGATCGTCGAGCGTCTTCAGGGCACTGCCGGTGGCCGGGAAACGGCCGTCGGTATCGTGCCCGATGTCGAGGATCTCGACCTGACCGGACTTGACGCCGATCCCCAGGACACCGCGGCTGCCCTAGCAGTCAACGCGGATGAGTGGAAGGCAGAGCTTCCGGGAATTGATGAATGGCTGGAGAAGCTCGGTGACCACGTTCCCTCCGAGGTGAAGGAACAGCGCGACGCTCTGCGAGCACGCTTGAACGGCTGACCTCCGTTGACAACGACGCCGCCCGGTCGCATCCCATGAGGGAAGCGGTCGGGCGGCGTCGTTCGCTGTCTACCGGCGATAGTCCGCGTCGGGGCCTCGATCGAGTGGACTGGACGGGTTGGTCGGCTACTGCCGAACCAGGTTCAGAGCGAAATCCCGGACACGCTCCATCGTGGCCTGATCCGGTGCCTCGACGTTCAGGCGCAGGAACGGCTCGGTGTTCGAAGGGCGGAGGTTGAACCACCATCCTTCGGACCGATGGGTGAAAGTCGTGCCGTCCATCTCATCGACGTCTACCGGCTGATCCGACAGAGCCTCACGAACCCGCTGGACTGCGGCCGTCTTGTCTTCGATCTTTGAGTTGATCTCCCCGGAAGCCACATAAGGTGCGTACTTCTCAGCCAGCTCGGATAGTGGCTGGTCCTGCGTCCCCAGCGCAGCCAGCACGTGCATTGCTGCGAGCATGCCGGTGTCGGCGTTGAAGAAGTCTTTGAAGTAATAGTGAGCCGAGTGCTCACCACCGAAGACCCCCTTTTGGCTGGCCATAACGCCTTTGATGAAGGAATGGCCCACGCGCGTTTTGACGGGACGGCCACCTTTCGCCTCGACGAGCTCCGGCACGGCTTTCGAGGTGATCAGGTTGTAGATGATGACCGGTTCGGAATTCCCGTCGGCGTTCGCACGGTCAATCTCGCGCTCGGCAACCAGCGCGGCAATCGCGGAGGGGGTCACCGGTTGCCCCTTCTCGTCGATGACGAAACAACGGTCTGCATCTCCGTCGAAAGCCAGCCCGATGTCTGCGCCCTGCTCGACCACGGCGGCCTGCAGATCGCGCAGATTGGCCGGCTCGAGTGGATTGGCTGGGTGGTTGGGGAAGGTACCGTCGAGCTCGAAGTACAACGGGCTGATGTCCAGCGGCAACGCGTCCAGCACCGAGTCGCCGAGGACGGCAGGCGTGGTTTTTCCGGCCATCCCGTTGCCCGCATCGACCACGACCTTCAATCTGCGAATTCCGGCGAGATCCACCAAATCACGGAGGTACTTTGCGTAGTCCGCGAGGATGTCGCGCTCCTTCACGGACCCCGTCTTCTCGACCGAGATCACGCCCTCGCTCAAGTACTTCTGGGCCGCATCACGGATCTCAAACAATCCGGTTTCGGAGGAGATCGGGACCGCCCCGGCCTTGGCCATTTTCATGCCGTTGTACTCGGCGGGATTGTGTGAAGCCGTGAAGGTAACGCCCGGGGCGTCGAAAACGCCACACGCAAAATAAAGCTCATCCGTGGAGATCAGACCGATCTTCAGAACATCGGCTCCCCGCATCGTCACTCCCGCTGCGAACTCGTCTATGAATTCGGGGGAGGAAGGACGCATGTCTCCGCCGACCAGGACGGTTTTTCCGGTTAGGCCAAGAACATCGACGAAAGCCGCTCCCGTTGCTCGAACGGTCTCGCGGGTTATGCTCTCACCCACGATTCCGCGGACGTCGTAGGCCTTGAATGACTCTTCTAGGTTAATGCTCACGCTGAGATTCTACGGTGCCGCGCTTTGAAAACCTGCCGTGCACGATCGTGACCGCCCTCATACCCGCCCACGGCTACTGCGCGCTCGAGAAGACGTGTGGTTGGATTGATGACTATGGGGCAGCTATTGAAGATGGTAAATCCAATCCAGAATTACGCCTGGGGGACTCGGGACACGCTTCCGAAGCTCCGTGGCGCAGAATGTCCTGCCGCCGAGCCCGAAGCGGAGCTGTGGATCGGTGCTCACCCGAAAGCGCCGTCCAGGATCCAGACCCCCCAAGGGGAGCGCTCTCTCGCTGAACTTTGCAGCGAGGATCCCGAGGGGCTGCTTCCGAGCGGTACGGACGAATTCCCGTTTCTCTTCAAGATCCTCGCCATCGAGTCGCCGCTGTCGTTGCAGGTGCACCCTTCCGAAGCGCAGGCTGCCGAAGGGTATGAACGAGAAGAGCAGGCCGGCGTCGCGCTGAATGCGCAAGAGCGCAATTACAAGGATCGCCAATCCAAACCGGAGACGGTCATCGCGTATTCGCCACTTCGAATCCTCACGGGTATCCGTCCCGCGCTTGAGCTCAAGGACATCGCAAAAAAACTGAACCTAACGTGGCTTGCGGAAATGGCCGATTACAACGCCGCCGACATCATCACGGCCATTTTCGCCAAGGATGAGACGAGCTCTTCGGTCGCTTTGGAGGCCACCGTGAATGCAGCGATGGATTGGAGCCTCGCGCACCCGTTTGAAGAGGAGGGCGCCGCCGAGCGCCGCGAGCAACCCGGATTCGAGCTCGATGCCCTGGCCGACCTCATCCTCCTGGTGCATGACGCCTATCCGGGGGACCGTGGACTGCTCGTAGCTGTGGCCATGAACCAGCTTTTCCTCAAGCCTGGAGAATCCGCGTATACCCCGCACGGACAAGTACACGCTTATCTCCAGGGCACCGCGATCGAGATCATGAACCCGTCCGACAACGTGATGCGCGCCGGACTTACAGCCAAGCACATCGACGTCAAGGAAATGCTGTCGGTCCTCATTGAGGACCAGCCCGCTCCGGAACTCCGACTGCCGAAGAAGCAAATGCCTGGGGTCGCTCGCTATGAATTGTGGGACCCTCGGTTGAGCGTTGCCCAGATCGAGGTTGCACAGGACGTGCCCGTAGAGTACCCATGCGATGGTCTTGCCGCGATCTTGTGCATAGACGGCGAGATCGGCATTTCGGGAGCCGGAGAAAACTTCAGGCTGCGCGGGACGGAATCCGTGTTGCATGTTGGCTCTGAAGACACGCTTGAATTGACGGGCAACGGCCGTGCATACGTTGCGACCTGCGTCTAATCACTGATCAAAACCGGTGGACAGCCAGTTCAAGCCCGTGCACCGGGTCAACCACCGAACGGGTAGAAGAGAAACGGAGACTCCCACTGCGATGAGTCATCAGGATCAGCAGTCGCGACGCGGCGCAGGCTTACCTCTGGGCGTCGTAGGGCTGGTTGCGCTCGCAGCCCTCGTCGTATTCATGGGTGGGCTCAAATTTATCTCGGACATTTTCGGGCCGATGTTCCTTGCATACTCATTGGTTGTTGCCGTACGGCCTATGCGTCTGTGGCTCGCCGACCGCAAGGTTCCTCGCTGGCTGGCGACGCTCTTGGTTGCCCTTTTCCTCTATGCCATACTTCTGGCCATCATCGGATCGATGGTCGTCTCTGTTGTCCAACTGGCGGAGACTTTGCCCAGTTACAGCGGTAAATTTGCTGCTCTTTATCAGGAAGCGAGGCACTGGCTGAGCGACTATGGTCTCAGCGAGACCGACGTCGGAGACTCGCTGCTGGAGTACCTGCAGCCCAGCCGCATCATCAGCGCGGCCACCACGATTCTGAGCGGGCTTTCTTCGGCCGGGTCCCAGCTCTTCGTGCTCGTGATGGTCATGGCCTTTCTCTTCATCGACGCCACGATCATCCCCGGCCGTCGCTCGGAAATCAGTAAAGCCAAGCCGGGCCTGGGGGAGGCATACGCGGACTTCAGCCACCGAACCTCGAAATACTGGGTAGTCAATACGGTATTCGGCGCGATTGTCGCGGTCTTGGACACCGTTGCCCTGATGCTTCTGGGCGTTCCGTTGGCCTTTACCTGGGGCGTTTTCTCGTTCGTCACCAACTACATCCCGAACATCGGGTTCGTCATCGGCTTGATTCCTCCGGCCCTCCTAGGGCTTCTCGCCGGCGGACCGGCCACGGCGATCTGGGTTGTCGTGCTGTACTCGGTCATCAATTTCGTGGCCCAGTCCGTGATCCAGCCCAAAGTTACGGGGGACGCCGTCGGGCTCAACACCACCGTAACGTTCGTTTCCTTGATCTTCTGGGCGGCAATCGTGGGCCCTCTCGGCGCGATCCTCGCTGTGCCCCTGACTTTGTTCTTCAAAGCGATGTTCATCGACTCGGACCCCCGCTCGCGGTGGATCGGAGTGGCCTTCGATTCCAGGGGCAAGCCCAACGACTTGCGCCGGATCGGGGACTCCGTTCACGAAGACGGACGTTATTCGCTGCGTAAGACGTATGGCCCGGACCCGGACGATGCTCCGGCCGGAGCCGTGGGCCCCTCCTCGGAGCAAAAGCGGCAGCTCAAGCGTGAAAAAGGAGTGCGGCTCGGACGGCAGCGGCCCGCTGGCGGTGCCACGAGCGCCAGAGAAAAACCCTGAACAGGCTCTCTCTGAGTGATTTAATGAACTGGCCCGCTCGAGCCGACCGAGCTGTCCGGGGCCGCGCAGACCTCCGGCAATCCGCGATCACTCAGAAAGAGCACCATGAAAATAATTCTCACCGTGACGGGCCTGGACCACGAAGGCATCATTGCCGCCGTCTCCACGGGATTGGCCGATCGTCACGTGAACATCCTCAACGTCTCCCAGACCCTCATGGAGGGTTATTTCACCATGATCATGCAGGGTGAGTTCGACGAGACTCAACAGACCATCGAGGACATCCAAGCAGCCATGAAGCCTATAGGGCAGGCGGCTCGCGTCGAGGTCAGGATCCAGTCCGAGGCCATATTCGACGCGATGCACACACTTTAGGGCGCCCGAGCATGATCGATACCAACGCAAATATTCTTGAAACCATCCAGATGATCGAGGAGGACAAACTCGACATCCGGACGGTCACCATGGGCATCTCTCTGCTCGACTGCATCGATTCGGACGGGGCGAGAGCCCGCCAAAAGATCTACGACAAGATCACCGGCCGGGCCAAGGACCTCGTACGCGTCGCTCAGGGGATCGAGGCCGAGCTGGGCATCCCGATCATCAACAAGCGCATCGCGGTGACCCCCATCGCGATCGTAGCTGGGGCCTCGGGTGACACCGAGTACTTCGACTACGCGCGCACCCTCGACCGGGCGGCCCGTGCGGTAGGGGTCGATTTCATCGGAGGATTCTCGGCTCTGGTCGACAAAGGCCAGACTGAAGCCGACCGGAGGCTCATGGCCTCGATACCGCAGGCGCTCGCGGAGACGGATGTCGTGTGTTCATCCGTCAATATCGGATCGTCGCGGGCCGGCATCAACATGGATGCCGTCCAGGACATGGGACGGGTTGTCCGCCAGACCGCGGACCTCACCGCGGATGCCCATGGTTTCGGCTGCGCCAAACTGGTTGTCTTCGCGAATGCCGTATCGGACAACCCATTCATGGCCGGGGCATTCCACGGCGTACAAGAGGCCGACTGCGTCGTCAGCGTGGGTGTCTCCGGTCCTGGCGTCGTCAAACGCGCGCTCGAGAAGGTTCCCGGCGCGTCATTGAATGCGTGTGCGGAGACCATCAAGAAGGCCGCTTTCAAGATCACGCGTGTCGGCCAGCTGGTGGGCAACTTGGCCGCGGAACGTCTTGGTGTCTCCTTCGGCATCGTTGATTTGTCCTTGGCCCCCACGGCCGAGGTCGGGGACTCAGTGGCGCGTGTCCTGGAAGAAATGGGACTTGAAGTCGTGGGAACTCACGGAACCACCGCAGCCCTGGCGTTGCTCAACGATGCCATGAAGAAGGGCGGGCTGATGGCTTGCTCGCGTGTCGGTGGCCTGTCCGGTTCGTTCATCCCGATTTCAGAAGATATCGGGATGATCGAGGCGGCGGCTTCCGGTGACATCACACTCGACAAGCTCGAGGCTATGACCGCGATCTGCTCCGTCGGGCTGGACATGGTGGCCGTCCCCGGTGATACGACCGCTGCGACGCTGTCGGCGATGATCGCGGACGAGGCGGCCATTGGAGTCATGAACCACAAAACCACGGCGGTCCGGGTGATCCCCGCTGTCGGATTGGGTGTAGGCGACATCGTCGAATTCGGCGGTCTGCTGGGGCGGGCACCCGTTATGCCTGCGCATCAGGGCTCATCAGAGGTATTCGTCAAGAGGGCGGGCTATATTCCGTCGCCCGTCCACGGCTTCCGAAACTGAACTATGGAGAACTCCTCCAGCTTCGGCCCCACGCCTCTCTGAGGCATGGGGCCGTTTGGCGGGAGATGAAAACGAAGATCTTTGGGCCAGCAGGTTCAGTGGCGCAGTATCAAGCTGGCCGCCATCGCTTCGAAGGCCAATCGCGGGCTGACGTTCGTGGAAATCCGGCGCCGTGTGAGATTGATCGTGTCGATCTGTTCGAGGGTTCGTTCCGCGCTCGAATTGACCGCATAATCGGTCAGCTCGCGTTCTAAATGGTGATTGATCAGTTGCGATCCCGTTTTGAGCTGAAGCGTCAGCACATCTCGGTAAAAGGTCGACAGATCAATGAGAAAACGATCCAAGGTGTCTACCTGTATGCGCTTGGCTCGGCGCTTCTGATCTTCTTTCAGACGGCGTACGGCGGCTTTGATGGTCGGCGGGATCCGGCCCGATTCGGGGGCACCGAGGGTGATCAAGAGGTCTGCTTTTTCTTGGTCATTGCGCTCGTCGGCATCGGCGGATGCCTCTGCCTCGGCCGTTGAAATCAGACGATCCGCAGCGGCAACCGCCGAGCTGATGCCCGCCAACCCCAGGGGGAGTCGAACCACGTCCTCACGACGGGCTTTGGCTTCCGGGTACAACGCCAGCCGCCGGGCGATTCCAATATGTCCTTGAGCCAGGCGTGCCGCTTGCTGCGCGGTCTCCGGATCCACGTTATCCCGGAGAGACAAGAGCCCTGCGACCTCCTCGGTCGCGGGAACCTTGAGCGTGATTGCGCGGCACCTCGAACGGATCGTGACCAAGACGTCGATAGGGCTCGGTGCGCAGAGCAACCAGATGGTGTGGGGCGGCGGTTCCTCAACGGCCTTGAGGAGCACGTTCGAGGTGCGTTCGGGCATGCGGTCCGCGTCTTCGACGATCATGATCCGCCAGCGACCCACCGAAGGACGGTCCTGAGCCTTGACCACGAGGTCGCGTGCTTCTTCGATCTTGATGCTGACGTTTTCGGTTGCGAAGCTGGTGACGTCCGCATGTGCACCAGTCATGGCGGTGCGGCAGGATTTGCATTCGCCGCAGCCGCGCTCGGCAGGATCCGGCTTCTCGCAGAGCAAAGCGGCCGCGAGGGACCTCGCCGCAATGGATCGGCCGGAGCCGGGAGGCCCCGTGAACAACCAGGCATGCGGCGGTTGCTCAGAAGATGCTGCCCGGCGCAATTGCTGAACTGCCTGGCCCTGTCCGACCAACTGGTCCCACACGCTCATCGCGGCTCACCCGCCGTCAGTACTGGTGCGACGGCGTTCCACACCCGGTCGGCGACGTCGTCGATCTCTCCTCCGCCGTTGACTGTGACGCGAGCGGAATCGGTGCTCTGCGCCAACGCGTGAAAGGAATCGCGGACCCGGGCATGGAATGAGTCCGGTTCTGCCTCCAGCCGGTCGGCCGCTCCACGCGACGTGACTCGCCGGCGGGCGTCCGAGACCCCGAGCGAAAGAAATATCGTGAGGTCGGGAAGAAGGTTTTCGGTGGCCCACCGGGAAAGTTCGGTGACGGGGCGTTCGCCGAGTCCGCGACCGGCCCCCTGGTATGCGGCCGAGGAGTCGATGTAACGATCACAGACGACGATCGCGCCACGCTCGAGCGCCGGGGCAATGACCTGATGCGTGTGCGCTGACCTGGAGGCCGCGTACAGAAGGGCTTCGGTGCGGGCATCTATCTGCCCCTGACCCTGTTCCAGGACCAAGGACCGAATCCTCTCGCCGATTTCTGTGCCTCCGGGCTCACGCGTGAGGAGCACCTCGCACTTGATTTCCTCACGAATCCGCGTCTCCAGGATCCGGGCTTGGGTCGACTTCCCGCTGCCGTCTCCGCCCTCGAAGACGATGAAAACGCCGGGACGTGGGGGAGCGTTGGTTGCCGGGGAGTAATGGAGCTCTGAAGTCACTCTCGTAGCCTATCGAAATCATTGGAGGCATATGGGCGCCCAGCGGGGATTGCCGCGGTGCTCCGGGTAGCCTGTGGATTATGCAGCTAGATTCTTCGGATATCCACGGACGCAAGGGGCACGAGCCCGAGGAGATTATTGCGGAAGAGCGCCGCGCCGAGCGTGAAGGCACGGAAGCATCTTCCCCGTGGTCGCGGGAAACTCTGGTGGTCTCGGCAGGACGCCCTGCCTCAGAACATGACGCACCCGTCAACTCGCCGATCGTCCTGTCCTCCACATTTCACGGGGCAGGCCCCATCCTGCCCGAGGACCGAGCGTACGGGCGGTTCACGAACCCGACGTGGGAGGACTTCGAAGGGGTGCTTTCCTCACTCGAAGGCTCGGAATTGCCTGCTCTTCTCTTCGGTTCCGGAATGGCCGCGGTCGCAGCGGTCGTCGGCCAGGTCCCGGTCGGATCCGTCATCGTCATGCCGGAGCATACGTACCTGGGTTCCATGTCGTTGGTGCGGCAGATGGAGCAACGCGGGGTTTGCACGCTCGTCGAGGTTCCGATCGAAGACACCGATCACGTCATCGAGGTACTGACTCAGCAGGCCCGCTCTCTTCCCGAACCGTCTCAGGGCGCCGAAGCTCCGTATGTGTTGTTGTGGTTGGAAAGCCCCACCAACCCCATGCTCGAGGTCGCTGATCTGCCGACGCTACTCGCCGTGGCTCGCGGGTTGGGAGTCCGGACCGCAGTGGACAACACGTTCGCAACGCCGTTGGTGCAACGCCCTCTTGAATGGGGAGCGGACTTCGTCGTGCATTCCGCAACCAAATACCTGGCTGGACACTCTGACGTGATCCTGGGCGCCGTCGTCACTCGCGACCCGCAGCTGAGGAAATCCACTCTGGCCGAGCGCTCGCTGTCCGGGGCGATCGCCGGACCGGTCGAAGCGTGGTTGGGTCTGCGAGGACTGAGGACTCTGTCCTTGCGCATCAAACAGTCGTCCTCATCGGCACAGATTCTGGCCGAACGCCTCAGCGAGCATCCCGCGGCCGCCGAAGTGCGCTACCCGGGGCTTCCGACCGATCGAGGACACGAGCGCGCCAAAGCACAGATGAGCAATTTCGGTTCGGTCCTCTCAGTCACTCTCGACGCCGATGCGGAAACTGCTGAGCGCGTGGTCGATGCCCTGAACCTCTGGACTCCGGCGACGTCGTTGGGCGGCGTGGAATCGTTGATCGAGCGTCGTCGCCGACACTCCAACGAGGCGCAGAGCGTCAGTGAGTCATTGCTCCGCCTGTCGGTGGGCATCGAGGACGTCGAGGACTTGTGGAGCGATCTCCAGCAAGCACTTGAGCTTGTTCAGAAACGATAGGGTAGTCATATGACGATCTTGACCGTAGTGCTGAACCTCGAGCGCATTATCGACCTCGCGCTCGGCCTGATTCTATTCCTGCTCGCCCTGTGGGCCTTTATTTCCGCGGTGGGGGCCAGCGACTACGCTTATCAATCCGCTTTCAAACGCACCAAGAAATTCTGGGTCCTGGTCACGGCTGCGTGCCTTCTGGGTGCCGTGATTTCGATGCTCGGGGCGTGGCGAGGAGGCTCTTCGAGTCTGTTCATCCAGCTGATTGCGGCCTCTGCCGTGGGCGTGTTCCTCGCCGACGTCAGGCCGGCCGTTCGCACGAGGAAATAGCGCTCAATCTTCTCTGCCGCATGCGCGGTCGTCCACATGCCCCGGGTTCGCCCGGGGCATGTGTGTTTTCTGTGGAATGCTTCCCGAATGCTCCTCGGAAAGTGGAACAATGGGGCTATGGCTGAAACTTACAAACTTGTTTTGCTCCGTCACGGGCAGAGCGAATGGAACAAAGAGAACCTGTTCACCGGATGGGTTGACGTGCCCCTCTCCGACCAGGGCAAGGAAGAAGCCGCGCGAGGCGGCGCCTTGCTCAAGGAAAGGGGAATCCTTCCGGAGATCGTTCATACCTCCCTCTTGCGCCGTGCCATGAACACCGCGAACATCGCGCTGGACGAGGCCGATCGCCTTTGGATCCCCGTCAAGCGCAGTTGGCGTCTCAACGAGCGCCACTACGGAGACCTCCAAGGCAAGGACAAGGCCGAGGTCCGGGAGAAATACGGCGAGGACCAGTTCATGCAGTGGCGCCGCTCGTACGACGTGCCACCGCCTCCCTTGGAAGATGACTCAGAGTTCTCCCAAGCTCATGATCCGCGGTACGCGGATGTTGAGGACGCCCCCCGAACCGAATGTCTCAAGGATGTTCTCGAGCGCATGCTTCCGTACTGGGACGAGGGCATCAAACCTGACCTGGCCGCAGGCAAAACCGTCCTGGTGGCCGCGCACGGCAATTCGCTCCGCGCGTTGGTCAAGCACTTGGACAACATCGCCGACGACGAGATTTCCGGGCTGAACATTCCGACCGGGATCCCGCTCTATTACGAGCTCGACGAGAACTTCAAACCGATCAAGGCCGGTGAGTACCTGGATCCCGACGCCGCTGCCGACGCGATCCAGGCCGTTGCCAATCAAGGCAAGAAATAAGGCCTGGTCTTACTCAGCAATGAAGCCGCCCCGCGAGGTACCTCGCGGGGCGGCTTCATTGAGCTCAAGGGTACGGACCGGATCCGTCACAAGCTCGCGCCGACGACGTCGTCTCCGCGGCCGGGAGCTGTCTTTTTGACTAAGCCTTTATGACTGGCTGGCCGTCGGCGCGGAGTCCCACTCGCCGGTGACCAAGTATGTGACTTTGCGAGCGACCGAAACGCCGTGGTCGCCGAAGCGCTCCATGTAACGGGAAACCAAGGTCATATCGATCGTGGTCTGTGCATTGGAGCCCCATTCGGCGCCCGCAATGTGGGAGAAAACCGATTCGTGCAGCACATTGATGCGGCCTTTGGCCGTGTAGATCTCGTCGGCGTAGCCCAACTCGCGGGTTTCTAGCAATTGGATAACGTTCTTGATGATCGTCTTGTCGTTGTCAATGATTTCCTGGAAGGTCGGGAGGAGGTCTTCCGGGACGGCGGCTTCGGGATACCGGAGCCGCGTGACCTGTGCGACGTGGCGGGCGAGGTCTCCGGCTCGTTCGAGCGAGGCACTCATGCGAAGAGCTCCCACGATCATGCGAAGGTCCGAGGCGACGGGGCCTTGGAGAGCGAGGAGATCAATGGAACGCTCGTCGAGCTGGTTCTGCAGGAAGTCAATGCGCGCGTCATTCGAGATGACCTCTTCGGCCTGCTGAATGTCTGCGTTCAATAACGAGTCAGATGCGCGGTCGAACGCAGCCTCCACGAGGGTCGCGATTTCGACGAGGTCGTCGCCCACTTGTTGGAGCTCGGCCTGAAAAACTTTGCGCACGATTAACGGTCCTTTCCTGACAACACGGATCTACTACCTTAGAGTCTCAATCGCGCGTAAACGCGATCCCCGTCTTGGGTGAACCTTAGTTGAACCCGGGGGCGCAAGGCACTATTTGGATCAATTCAGTTGATACTTATGCCTAAGCTGTACAGGTGAGTTCTGTCGCTTTAGCCTTCATGTGGGGCCTGATCGGGTTGGCGCTTGGTTTGGTCAGCCACTTCGCCCTGCGCCGAAGCGATCGCCAGCGTGCCGAGTGGGCCGTGGTCGACGAACCAACTATAAGCGATGGTGCCGCTCAGGTACTGGCTGTCGTCGGGCAGGCGTACGTACTCGTCGACGCGGTGGACGGCGTCGTACGCGCGTCCCAGGGGTCTTATGCCTACGGCCTGGTACGCGGACACAGTCTGGCTCAACCCGAATTGCTCGAATTGATCCGTCAGGTACGGCGCGACGGGGTGATTATCGAGAAGACCGTAGAGATTTCTCGTGGCCCCATGGGGCGCGGAGTCCTCGTGCTGAATGTCCGCATAGCACCCGTGGCAGACGAATACATTTTGATGCTCGCGGATGACCGCACCGAGATCACCCGTGCACAGGCGATCCGAACAGACTTTGTGGCGAACGTGTCACATGAGCTCAAGACCCCGGTCGGTGCCGTCCGTTTGCTGGCTGAAGCGATCGAAGGGTCCTCCGAGGACCCGGAGGCGGTGCGGCATTTCACCCGGAGACTCCATAAGGAAGCGGCGCGATTGACCGCGCTGGTTCACGACATCATCGAACTCTCGCGGTTGCAGGGCACGGATATCGTGCAAAAGGGAAAGATCATCGATCTCAACCAGCTGGTGCATGAAGCAGCGGATCGAAACAAGCTCACCGCCGAGAACAAGAACATCTCGATTCGTGTCGGAGGTACGGCTACCCGGCCGATTCACGGCGACCCGGAGTTGCTCATGACCGCCTTGCGGAATCTCATCGACAATGCAATTCGCTATTCGCCGGAGAATACCCGCATCGGAGTGGGAATCCGATCCAAGAACGGCACGGCTTCGGTGTCCGTCAAGGATCAGGGTCCGGGTATTCCCGAAGAAGAGCAAGACCGCATATTCGAACGCTTTTACCGGGTCGACGCCGCTCGCTCACGGCAGACGGGTGGTACCGGTTTGGGGCTGTCGATCGTGAAACACGTGATGGCTCAGCACGGCGGAGAAATCTCTGTGTGGTCTACGCCGGGACAGGGATCGACCTTTACGGTGAGCCTCCCGGAGCTGGACGAGGCAACCGAGAAGGACCTGCGCGAAAGCGAGTCGGATCTCGGACCGATCCGCGATCAAGAACCCGTTTCCATCATTGCGGTGGATCAGACCCCTGCAGATAGCGCGGGGAAGAATAGATCCGGTGATACCGGTTTTGACGAGGAGGATACTCAAGCATGACTCGACTCTTGGTTATCGAGGATGAGGAAGCCCTCAGCGAGCCTCTGGCCTTTTTACTGGGGCGCGAGGGGTTCGAGGTGACCGTGATCGACAACGGTCTCGACGCCGTCGCCGAATTCGATCGAGCAGGAGCCGATCTGGTTCTTCTGGACCTGATGTTGCCGGGTCAGTCCGGGACGGAAGTGTGCAAACAATTGCGCCAACGCTCCAACGTCCCGATCATCATGTTGACCGCGAAGGACACGGAAATCGATAAGGTTCTCGGCCTCGAGCTCGGTGCCGACGATTATGTGACGAAGCCATATTCGTCTCGTGAACTCGTTGCCCGGGTGCGCGCCGTATTGCGGCGACAAACGGAGACCGAGGAGTTGGTGACCTCGACGGTCGAGGGCGGGCCCGTGCGCATGGACATCGAGCGGCATGTGGTCAGCGTCAACGGCCAACAAACCGCAATGCCTCTGAAAGAATTTGAACTCCTCGAGATGCTGTTGCGCAACGCTGGCCGTGTTCTGACCCGTGGTCAGCTCATCGACCGTGTGTGGGGCAGCGACTACGTGGGCGACACCAAGACACTGGATGTTCACATCAAAAGGCTCCGGTCCAAGATTGAACCCGATCCTTCCCATCCTCGGTACCTCGTGACCGTACGCGGCCTCGGGTACAAATTCGAACCCTGAAACTGGTCAGGTCCTTCACCGGCATGATGTAAAGACCCCGGCATACACGAGGGCTCCCCGTTGCACTGCAACGGGGAGCCCTCGTGTATGCGGAGCGGGGCTGTCCGCTTCCGGAATGCGTGAGTCTTAGCTGCCCTGTGAAGACTGGCTGGAGCTGGGCGAGGCGCTGCTCGAGGACTGCGTTTCGGCCAGGTTCGGCATGTATTCCTTGTACTCATCGAGCGTGCCGTCCAGAACCGGAACGTTGGCGGTGGTGCTCTGCGATCCGACCGAAAGCTTGGTGCCGTCGAGGAGTTCACCCGGAGCCTTGCTGACGGGGTCGAGGATGGTTTCCTTCTGTTCCAACTGAACCTTGCCGTTGGCGGGAACACTGACGGAAGCGGTCGCGTTGCCCGTGTCGATCCGGACGTCCATGTCCTGGTCCGAGGAGTTGATGATGGTTCCGAGCAGACGGCCCGCGGAGTCCTTGTCCTTGGCTATGACCATCAGGTTCCGGAATTCTGCATCAGCCACGTTCGCATGAACGCCGTCGGACGCGGCGTAATGAATCGTGGTGGGCTGCTGGTGAATGTAGCCACAGCCCGTGGCGGACAGAACCGCCGCCGCAATGGCAACCGTTGCTCCGGCGCGCTTGACGTTCTGGCGAGCAAAAGACTTCACGTCTCACTCCTTGTGTGGTGATGCGAGGATCGATCGACGCCCCGATTAAAGCGCCGCAGAGTCATTCCCTGGTCAGTTTAGCGCTTTTTGTGGACGCTTCGTCGGCAACGGGGCCCGTGGCGGGCGCGCCGAAGCCGTGGCCTTGGCCGATAGGGCGGCCGTGCCTTGATTTAGAGGGATGCACCCCACTGGCGGTGGTGGCGAAAGCCTCAGAATTTCCAGTGCTTCATTATAGGAAACTCATGGCTCATTGGTGTAAATGGGCCGTGGTAAACTGGGTAGGCTGAAAGGGGTTTATCCATATGCTTTTTGAGGTTGGCGAAACCGTCGTATACCCTCACCACGGCGCGGCGACGATCGAAGAGATCAAGACTCGCATGGTCAAGGGCGAAGAGAAGATGTATCTCAAATTGCAGGTCGCACAGGGTGACCTGACGATTGAGGTTCCGGCGGACAACGTCGACATGGTGGGCGTCCGGGACGTCGTTGATGAGAAGGGCCTCCAAGAGGTCATCAACGTACTTCAGGCCGAGGACGTCGAGGAAGCCAGTAACTGGTCCCGCCGTTTCAAGGCCAACTCCGAGAAGCTCGCCTCCGGCGATGTCCTCAAGGTTGCCGAGGTCGTTCGCGACCTGTGGCGCCGCGAACAAGTAAAGGGTCTTTCGGCGGGCGAGAAGCGCATGCTGTCCAAAGCTCGGCAAATTCTCTCCTCCGAGGTGGCCCTGGCGAGGGACATCGACGAAGAGGCAGCGGAGACCCAGCTCGACAAGATCCTCGAGGACTAGGCGGGCCTTCAGGCGCCGAAGAGTTCACGACGAATGCGCGTTCCTCCACCCAGGAGGGACGCGCTTTTGTCGTTGATCTTGTCCTCGCCCGGCAGTTCCGGGTCGGCCGAGGGCGCGTTTTGATCGCGCCCTGGACTCGGTACTTGATGATCCTCGTTAGAATTGCCCCGTGAGCTTGCGTTTTTACAGTACCGATACGGCCAGTGTCCGAGATTTTGAGCCGGTCTCCCCGGGGGAGGCGCGTCTCTACTACTGTGGCGCCACGGTGCAGGGTATGCCTCATATCGGCCACATCAGATCAGCTTTGGTCTTTGATCAGCTCAGCCGTTGGCTGCGGTATCGGGGATTTAAGGTCACGACGGTCCGTAACGTGACGGATATTGACGATAAGATCCTCGCCAATTCTGCGGCCAGTTTTGAGCAGGGTTATTCGGGTTCGCATCCCGAAGAAGAGTGGTGGGCTCTGGCCTATCGATTCGAGAAGGTCTTCGCTTCGGCGTATCAGGCACTCGCAATCGACCAACCGACCTACGAGCCGCGCGCGACAGGGCACATTCCGGAGATGTTCCGTCTCATCCAACGGCTAATCGATCGTGGACACGCCTATCCCGCTTTGGACGATTCCGGAGATGTCTACTTCGACGTCCGGTCATGGAAGTCCTACGGCTCACTGACCCGTCAGAACATCGATGACATGCAAGCCGCCCCCGATGCCGATCCCAGGGGCAAGCGCGATCCTCGCGACTTTGCTTTGTGGAAGGGCCATAAGGATGGCGAGCCGTTCACGGCCTCGTGGGAATCTCCCTGGGGGAGGGGACGGCCAGGGTGGCACCTGGAGTGCTCTGCGATGGCCGGTAAGTATTTGGGGGAACGCTTCGATATTCACGGGGGCGGGCTGGACTTGCGTTTCCCGCATCACGAGAATGAACTGGCGCAGTCCACCGCGGCAGGTTTCGGCTTCGCGAACTTCTGGCTGCACAACGGCCTGGTGACCTACGAGGGCGACAAAATGTCCAAGTCCATTGGCAACACCGTCTCCCCCGAGGAGATGCTGGAAACAGCGCGTCCGTTGGTCGTCAGGTACTACTTGGGCCAAGCGCACTATCGGTCGATACTGGATTATCGCCCTACCTCGTTGGATGAAGCCCAAGTGGCGGTGGAACGCGTGGAGACTTTCCTCGCACATGCAGGCGGCGGACGTCCCGATGGTGAGGTCCCGCAAGGATTCGCGGACGCGATGGATGATGACCTCAATATCCCGCAGGCCCTGGCCATTTTGCATGAACACGTACGGTCCGGAAATGCGGCCCGTGCGGAGCATAAGGAAGATGCCGTCGCCCGTGAAGCCGACGCCGTGCGAGCGATGACGGATGTGCTAGGTCTGACGCCTCTCATGGACTTCGCTTCACCGAGCGGTTCAGGGGCGGAGCATTCAGCCCTCGACTCACTCATCCGAACACTTGTGGCCCAGAGGGCCGAGGCGCGCGCCGCAAAGGATTGGGCCCGCGCAGATCACATCAGAGACGAACTCGCCGCCGCCGGAATTACCGTCAAGGATTCCGAAAGCGGGACGACTTGGTCGGTCTGAGACCGAGCCAAGCACAGAAAGGCACATCATGGCTGAAAACAACCGGCCCGGAGCAATCCGGAAGAAGAAAAAGGGCCCCCTCAAAGGCACGGGTGGCCACGGGCGCAAATCTTTGGAGGGCAAGGGCCCGACACCCAAGGCGGAGGACCGTCCTTATCACAAAGCTCACAAGGCGAAGAAGCTTGCGGCCCGGCACCAGCGTTCCGCTGGGCCGGCGAGGCAGCAACGTCTTGGCGGAAGGCGCACGAGCGAAGAACTCGTGACGGGGCGCAACGCCGTCCTTGAAGCGCTGCGCACTGATATTCCGGCCAAGCACATCTTTGTGATGGCCAATATCGAGGCCGACGACCGCATCCGGGAAATTCTCGCAACCGTCACCCGCCGAGACATTCCCGCTTTGGAGATCACGCGGAGCGAGATCGAGCGGTTGACAGAAGGGGCCGTTCACCAAGGGGTGGCTCTGCAGATCCCTCCCTACAAATACCCGGACGCAGGCGACCTCACGTCTTCGATTCTGGAGAAGTGGCACGCGGGCAAGATGGAGAAGCCTCCGCTGTTCGTTGCTTTGGACGGAATCACGGATCCGCGTAACTTGGGCGCGATCATCAGGAGCGTTTCGGCCTTCTCGGGACAAGCTGTGATTGTTCCGGAACGTCGAGCCGCCGGCGTGACGGCTTCAGCATGGAAGACGAGTGCGGGGGCGGTCTCACGAGTTCCGGTAGCCAAGGCAACCAACCTGAACCGTGTGATTGACCAGCTCAAAGAACAGGGGGTGTTCGTCGTAGGCCTCGATGGCGACGGTGATGTTCAACTGCCGGCACTCGGGCTGGCGACCGAACCTCTTTGCGTCGTCGTGGGTTCCGAAGGCAAGGGCCTGTCCCGGTTGACGGCTGAGAAGTGCGATCAAATAGTTTCTATCCCGATTGACTCGTCGATGGAGTCCCTCAACGCATCGTTGGCTGCGGGCATCGCTTTGTATGAGGTATCCCGCCTCCGGGGGCAAGCCGAGGGGCAACGATAGGGGTCTGTCCCCGCACCACGAAGAGCGTAATGCACATCACGGGCCCTCGAGTTGCGGGGGTCCGTGAGCGTATGTAAAGTAATGCGAGTTGCCACGGCGACTGGGTCCACGACCCGGCAGTGGCGACTAATCTCCGGAAAAATTCTCCAGCTCACCGACTTGCTTCAGTGAGATGAGTGAGCTAGACTGGTAGATTGTGGCTCCTTGAGACTTAGGTCTTCAAGAGCCGAAAATTGAGTGAACAAAGCGGAAACGTCAAGTTGACTCGCCGATGAACAGCCGGTAAAGTTGTTCAAGCAAACCGCGGGAGCGGACATCACATACCTGATGCGAGTTCCTAGTACGGGATTGTTGTTTGAGAACTCAATAGTGTGCTTTGTTTGAATGTTGTACCGAAGTTTTTATTTTTTGAATTCTTGTTGGTTTCAACATGACACGGCGGATGTTTGTGTCATCACCCCGTGATGATGGTCCGTCGTGGTTTATTTTGTTGGGCCACGGGTTTTTCTTTTTGTTTTTTAACGGAGAGTTTGATCCTGGCTCAGGACGAACGCTGGCGGCGTGCTTAACACATGCAAGTCGAACGCTGAAGCCTGGTGCTTGCACTGGGTGGATGAGTGGCGAACGGGTGAGTAATACGTGAGTGACCTTCCTTGAACTCTGGGATAAGCCCGGGAAACTGGGTCTAATACCGGATACGACCAGTCCTCGCATGGGGTGCTGGTGGAAAGGGTTTGTACTGGTTCTTGATGGGCTCACGTCCTATCAGCTTGTTGGTGAGGTAATGGCTTACCAAGGCGACGACGGGTAGCCGGCCTGAGAGGGTGACCGGCCACACTGGGACTGAGACACGGCCCAGACTCCTACGGGAGGCAGCAGTGGGGAATATTGCACAATGGGCGCAAGCCTGATGCAGCGACGCCGCGTGAGGGATGACGGCCTTCGGGTTGTAAACCTCTTTCAGCAGGGAAGAAGCGAAAGTGACGGTACCTGCAGAAGAAGCGCCGGCTAACTACGTGCCAGCAGCCGCGGTAATACGTAGGGCGCAAGCGTTGTCCGGAATTATTGGGCGTAAAGAGCTCGTAGGCGGTTTGTCGCGTCTGCTGTGAAAGCCCGGGGCTCAACCCCGGGTGTGCAGTGGGTACGGGCAGGCTAGAGTGCAGTAGGGGAGACTGGAATTCCTGGTGTAGCGGTGAAATGCGCAGATATCAGGAGGAACACCGATGGCGAAGGCAGGTCTCTGGGCTGTTACTGACGCTGAGGAGCGAAAGCATGGGGAGCGAACAGGATTAGATACCCTGGTAGTCCATGCCGTAAACGTTGGGCACTAGGTGTGGGGGACATTCCACGTTTTCCGCGCCGTAGCTAACGCATTAAGTGCCCCGCCTGGGGAGTACGGCCGCAAGGCTAAAACTCAAAGGAATTGACGGGGGCCCGCACAAGCGGCGGAGCATGCGGATTAATTCGATGCAACGCGAAGAACCTTACCAAGGCTTGACATACACTGGATCGCCGTAGAGATACGGTTTCCCTTCGGGGCTGGTGTACAGGTGGTGCATGGTTGTCGTCAGCTCGTGTCGTGAGATGTTGGGTTAAGTCCCGCAACGAGCGCAACCCTCGTTCTATGTTGCCAGCACGTGATGGTGGGGACTCATAGGAGACTGCCGGGGTCAACTCGGAGGAAGGTGGGGACGACGTCAAATCATCATGCCCCTTATGTCTTGGGCTTCACGCATGCTACAATGGCCGGTACAATGGGTTGCGATACTGTGAGGTGGAGCTAATCCCAAAAAGCCGGTCTCAGTTCGGATTGGGGTCTGCAACTCGACCCCATGAAGTCGGAGTCGCTAGTAATCGCAGATCAGCAACGCTGCGGTGAATACGTTCCCGGGCCTTGTACACACCGCCCGTCAAGTCACGAAAGTTGGTAACACCCGAAGCCGATGGCCTAACCCTTTGTGGGGGGAATCGTCGAAGGTGGGACTGGCGATTGGGACTAAGTCGTAACAAGGTAGCCGTACCGGAAGGTGCGGCTGGATCACCTCCTTTCTAAGGAGCTCAACTGTTTGGTTGGCCATGCTGGGCACGAGTGTTGTCTGGGTGGTTTGCTCATGGGTGGAATACAATATTCGCGGCAATGGATTTCTTCTTGTGGAGGGGTTTGTTGTGTGCTTGCGTGCTGGTGTCCTGTGTGGGTGCTGGTGTGTGGGGATGAAGTGCACTGTTGGGTTTTGAGGCAATGAACCGTTGGTTTGGTTGTCTTGTGGCCTGGCTTCGTCATGGTGGCCTCCTGTGGGGTTGTTGTGGTGGGGTGATGGGGTTGTTGTTTGAGAACTATATAGTGGACGCGAGCATCTTATGATCCGGCGCCTTGTGGTGTCGGGTTGTGATTGTTTATTTTGAATGCCTTTGTGGTGATCATTTGTGTGTAAATCGTTAAGGGCGCACGGTGGATGCCTGGGCACAAGAAGCCGATGAAGGACGTGTGAATCTGCGATAAGCCTCGGGGAGTCGATAACTGGACTGTGATCCGAGGATTTCCGAATGGGGAAACCCCGCTGCCTGTCAAGGGTAGTGACCCGCATCTGAATGTATAGGGTGTGTGGAGGGAACGAGGGGAAGTGAAACATCTCAGTACCCTCAGGAAGAGAAAATAATAATGATTCTGTGAGTAGTGGCGAGCGAAAGCGGATGAGACTAAACCTGTGGTGTGTGATACCGGTAAGGGGTTGCATCATGGGTGTTGTGGGGTTTGTTTGTACCAGTTCTTACTTGGCTGGTGGTGTTCAGCGTTGTGGTAGGCGAATCATCTGGGAAGGTGGACCGTAGTGGGTGAGAGTCCCGTAGTCGAAATCATGGCGTTGGTGCTTGAGCGAATACCCGAGTAGCACGGGGCTCGTGGAATCTCGTGTGAATCTGCCAGGACCACCTGGTAAGTCTAAATACTTTCTTGTGACCGATAGTGTATCAGTACCGTGAGGGAATGGTGAAAAGTACCCCGTGAGGGGAGTGAAATAGTACCTGAAACCGTGTGCCTACAAGCCGTCAGAGCCTTTTGGGGTGATGGCGTGCCTTTTGAAGAATGAGCCTGCGAGTTAGTGCTGTGTCGCGAGGTTAACCCGTGTGGGGTAGCCGTAGCGAAAGCGAGTCTGAATAGGGCGATTGAGTGGCATGGTCTAGACCCGAAGCGGAGTGATCTACCCATGGCCAGGTTGAAGCGTGTGTAAGAGCGCGTGGAGGACCGAACCCACTTCAGTTGAAAATGGAGGGGATGAGCTGTGGGTAGGGGTGAAAGGCCAATCAAACTCTGTGATAGCTGGTTCTCCCCGAAATGCATTTAGGTGCAGCGTCGCGTGTTGCTTGCCTGAGGTAGAGCTACTGGTTGGCTGATGGGCCTTTACGGGTTACTGACGTCAGCCAAACTCCGAATGCGGGTAAGTGTAAGCGCGGCAGTGAGACAGTGGGGGATAAGCTTCATTGTCGAGAGGGAAACAGCCCAGATCATCGACTAAGGCCCCTAAGCGTGTGCTAAGTGGGAAAGGATGTGGAGTTGCTGAGACAACCAGGAGGTTGGCTTAGAAGCAGCCATCCTTGAAAGAGTGCGTAATAGCTCACTGGTCAAGTGATTCTGCGCCGATAATGTAGCGGGGCTCAAGCACACCGCCGAAGTCGTGACAATGCATAATTTTTTGTGTGTTGGGTAGGGGAGCGTCGTGTACTGCGGTGAAGCTGTCGTGTGAACGTATGGTGGAGTGTACGCGAGTGAGAATGCAGGCATGAGTAGCGAATGATGCGTGAGAAACGTATCCGCCGAATGATCAAGGGTTCCAGGGTCAAGCTAATCTTCCCTGGGTTAGTCGGGGCCTAAGGCGAGGCCGACAGGCGTAGTCGATGGATAACGGGTTGATATTCCCGTACCGACGAAGAACCGTCCATACTAAACCGGTGATACTAACCATCCGGGTCATGCTGTGTGCTTCCTTGTGGAGTGCTGGTGTGGTCTGCATGGGGCCTGAACCGGGGCGGTAAACGCATTAACGGGTGTGACGCAGGAAGGTAGCCGGGCCACGCGGTGGTTGTCGTGGTCTAAGCATGTAGGGCGGGTCGTTGTTAAATGCGCGATCCTTTGGGCCTGAGATGTGATGGGACCCCCTTTGGTGGGGGGATTCGGTGATCCTATGCTGTCGAGAAAAGCATCGGCGTGAGGTTCTAGTTGCCCGTACCCTAAACCGACACAGGTGATCAGGTAGAGAATACTAAGGCGTTCGAGAGAATCATGGTTAAGGAACTCGGCAAAATGCCCCCGTAACTTCGGGAGAAGGGGGACCTTGAGCGTGACCCACCTGCGCGGTGGTGAGCGTGTATGGGTCGCAGAGACCAGGGGGAAGCGACTGTTTATCAAAAACACAGGTCCGTGCGAAGTCGCAAGACGATGTATACGGACTGACTCCTGCCCGGTGCTGGAAGGTTAAGAGGACCCGTTAGATCCTTTGGGGTCGAAGCGGAGAATTTAAGCCCCAGTAAACGGCGGTGGTAACTATAACCATCCTAAGGTAGCGAAATTCCTTGTCGGGTAAGTTCCGACCTGCACGAATGGAGTAACGACTTCCCTACTGTCTCAACCATGAACTCGGCGAAATTGCAGTACGAGTAAAGATGCTCGTTTCGCGCAGCAGGACGGAAAGACCCCGTGACCTTTACTATAGTTTGGTATTGGTGTTCGGTGTGGCTTGTGTAGGATAGGTGGGAGACTGTGAAGTCGCGGCGCTAGTCGTGGTGGAGTCGTTGTTGAAATACCACTCTGGTCATATTGGATGTCTAACCTCGGCCCATGATCTGGGTCAGGGACAGTGCCTGATGGGTAGTTTAACTGGGGCGGTTGCCTCCTAAAGAGTAACGGAGGCGCCCAAAGGTTCCCTCAGCCTGGTTGGCAATCAGGTGTTGAGTGTAAGTGCACAAGGGAGCTTGACTGTGAGACTGGCAGGTCGAGCAGGGACGAAAGTCGGGACTAGTGATCCGGCGGTTCATTGTGGAATGGCCGTCGCTCAACGGATAAAAGGTACCTCGGGGATAACAGGCTGATCTTGCCCAAGAGTTCATATCGACGGCATGGTTTGGCACCTCGATGTCGGCTCGTCGCATCCTGGGGCTGGAGTTGGTCCCAAGGGTTGGGCTGTTCGCCCATTAAAGCGGCACGCGAGCTGGGTTCAGAACGTCGTGAGACAGTTCGGTCCCTATCCGCTGCGTGCGTTGGAGAATTGTGGAGGCCTGTCCTTAGTACGAGAGGACCGGGACGGACGAACCTCTGGTATGTCAGTTGTACCGCCAGGTGCATGGCTGATTGGCTACGTTCGGGAGAGATAACCGCTGAAGGCATCTAAGCGGGAAGCTTGCTTCGAGATGAGTTCTCCTTGCCTCCTTTGAGGGGTGTGAGGCTCCCTGTAGATGACGGGGTTGATAGGCCGGGTATGGAAGCCAGGACGTAAGACTGGTGAAGTTGACCGGTACTAATAGGCCGAAGGTTTATACACATTCGACTCGTTGTGGGTTGGTGTGGTTGTCATGAAGGTTTGATGGATGATCCTGTGATGGGTGTTTGCGTTCACTGTATGGTTTTGGGATAACAATCTTGTGTGGGTTGTTGTTGTTTGAGGTTTCACCATGCTGGCCCCTGGTGTGGGGTGGGTGTGTGTGGTTAGTTTTTCGGTGGTTATGGCAAGAGGGGTACACCCGGTCTCATTCCGAACCCGGTAGTTAAGGCTCTTAGCGCTGATGGTACTGCACCCGGTAGGTGTGTGGGAGAGTAGGTCGCCGCCGAAATATTTTTGTGGTGTGGTGCGGTGTGCATTGCTTGTCCTCTGTGTGGGGGTGGGTGGTGTGCATCGTGCTGCACCTTTTTTGTGTTTAATGTGTGGCCCCCTTTTTTTTTCTTTTGTTACCGTGGTTTTTGGTGGTGTGGGGTGGTGGGGTGGTGCATGGGGATGTGTGGGATGCCTGCTTCGATGTCTGGGGTGGCTGCACGGACGAACCCGAACCCCTCATACCATTTGCGGTTGTTGCTTGAGGGGACGAGCTAGACAGCACGTGAGAATCTGAGCCCTTCGCGTTATATTTCCACTACGGCATAAGAAAGAGGCCCCGGCGAACGCTGTCACAAGCGTTCGCCGGGGCCTCTTGTTCGTAAGGCGTCTACGAAGGGTCAGGCAAAGTTCCGTGCTGCCGATCAGGGTTCTCCGCGTGCGCCCTGCGCAGGTGTGCCAAACGGGCCAGGGCGTGCGACATGGCCTCAGGGCCGGTCACCCGGACCCGGGCGATGGATTCGGCCCGTCCGACCTTGATACCTAGGTCATCGGCCCCTAGAACACCCAAAGCGTATTCGTCCGTCAGGTCATCGCCAGCGAAGATCGTCGTATCGGCCTTCGTGAAGTCCCGGATGATCTCCATCGCGTCGCCTTTGTTGACCTCGAGCACGGCGCATTCGACGACGTACTGCCCCGGAGTGAGCTTGACCCCCGGAATGTTCTTGAGGGTCTTGACCGCGTCAGCCTCGGCCGTCTGGGCAGCGGCGTCGTCGTTCATGGTTCGGGTGTGGAAACCTACCCCGGCCGGCTTGTGTTCGATCTCCGAACCTGGGTGCTTCCGGACGAGCTCTTCCACGGCTCGAGTTGCCTCTTCCAAGGCGTGCCTCTGCGCATCCGTCAACGAAAGTTCGGGTGACTCCTGGCCCCCGGCGGAGAGATCGAATTCTGCGCCGTGCGAACCCGACAGCAGCATCTTGTTGTGCGGGTCTGCAGTCTCTCTGAGGAAGCTCAAGGGCCTCCCTGAAATGAGAGCGACCGTCGTCTCGGGCAAGCCGGCGAGAGTTTCGAGGGCCGTCTGAGAGAGGGGGAGTGCCCTGGCTTCCTCCGGATCGGTTGTAAACGGTGCCAAAGTCCCGTCGAAATCCATCGCTACCAAGAGGTTGTCGGTTACAGCCGCGCGCTGGAGCTCCTGCTCGACGGCAGGCGTGGGGAACGGTCCATGCCCCCGGTCGATGTGGCCGACAGTCGGAATCTCGTCCGTGGCAGGCTCGGGGCCCAGGTAGTCTTCGCGGGTTCGCGAGAGGTCCTCGAGGAAGCGGGTCGACCAATCTTCCACGTCATGTGCGAAGATCTGCTCGCGCATGCCTTTCATCCGATCCTGTTGTTCCTCGATCGTCATGTTTTTCGCATACAACAACGCCTCTTTGAAGCCATCGATATCGTGCGGATTGATCTGAATAGCATCGGGAAGTTGCTCGGCCGCACCGGTGAATTCCGAGAGCACCAGAGCTCCCGTGTGGTCGAGATGGCTCACCACGAATTCTTTGGCTACGAGGTTCATGCCGTCTCTGAGTGAGGAAACGACCATAACGTCGGTTGCCAGATACAAAGCGATCATTTCTTCGAAGGGGTATCCATGATGCAGATACCGGATCGCAGTATGGGACATGGTGTCGAACTGTCCGTTCAAGCGTCCCACCATGCCTTCGATCTGCTCTCGCAGCTCAATGTAGGAGGCGACCCGTTCACGGGACGGGCTGGCAACCTGAATCATCGCAGAACTCTCGACGGTGAGGTCACCATCGTTGAGGAGCTCGCCGTACGCCTTGAGACGGTGGCGAATGCCTTTGGTGTAGTCCAATCGGTCAACGCCCAGATAGACGGTCTTGGGGTTCCCCAATTCCTCGCGAATCTGGCGAGCCCGGCGCTTCGTGGCCGGTCGTGAGGCCATCTCGGTGACGGCCTCGACATCGATGGAAATCGGGTATGACGTCGCCCGGGTGATCCATGTGGGCAGATCCCGGTTCAAGCGTTCCTTGCGGGCACGCCGCCGGGATGTCACATTCGGCATCGCGTTCGTGTACGCCCGTCGGAATCGTTCGTTGCTTTCCTCCTCATTCTGTTCCTGAGGGGTTTGGGTCACTTCCGTGCGTTCGCCGTCGAACTGCACACCGAGAATTTTGTCGCAGCATCTGCGAAAGTTCGACGCGTCTCCGGGGCGTTGGAATCCCAAGAGATCGGCGCCGAGCAAGCCCGTCAGAACCTGTTTGCGCCACGGCAACTGAGCGAAGATTTCCAAGGGCGGGAAAGGTATGTGGTCAAAGAATCCGATCGTCAGGTCGGGGCGCAAATGCCGAAGCATCGCGGGCACCAACTGGAGCTGATAGTCCTGGATCCAGACCGTGGCATTGTGCGATGCGCTACGGGCTGCGGCCTCAGCGAATCGATTATTGACCGCCCGGTATGTATCCCACCACGTACGGTGAAATTCAGGCTGGGCAATGACGTCGTGGTAGAGCGGCCAAATGGTCGCATTGGAAAAGCCCTCGTAGTACCGGCGAACCTCACCTTCGGACAGCGTCACGGGAACCAGATGGAAAACATCGTGATCAAAAGGTTCGAGGTCCTCATCGGCAGCTCCGTGCCAGCCAACCCAGGCCCCAGTGTGTGAGGACATGACGGGAGCGAGTGCGCTGACTAGCCCACCCGGGGATCGGCCCCATTTCGACTCGCCATTGTCGTCCACGGTGCGATCCACCGGTAACCTGTTGGCCACCACAACAAAGTCGTAGTCGCCTTCCTGCCCTTGACGAGGGCTGGCATCGTCGTTCATAGCATCTTCAACCGGACACATGGCTTCTCCCTTCGACCAATCTATGTCTAGCCTATCCGCACTTGCGCGTCCGCACAGGGGCAGTTCGCAAGAGAAAACATTGACGGGCCTTTCAGGGAATTCCGTTAGGCTATTTCCGATTACAAGTACCGTCCAATTCGAACAGGGAGCAACACGTGGCATCCTCTCCTTCGCCGCGGAGCAGCGAGGCGCGAGAAAAGGCGCGCCAAATCGCAGCAAAGCAAAGCAAACGATCCTCAAAGTCGTCCCGCTTGTGGTGGCAAATCGGCGTGGTCGTGGTTCTGGTGCTCATCATCGGCATCATTGCGGCCGTGTACACCCACAACAAGAAGGGCGAGATCCCGGATTCTGGGCCCGTGCCCACGAGCGCCAACCAATACGGAGGCATCGTGGTAACGAAGGACGGGATCAAGAAAGACACCTCCGACGTCGACACCCGAGACGTGAACGACCTGAAAACCTCTTCGGCGTCCGCCTCCCCGGATGATGAGTCCAAGGGCAAGGAAACGACCCTGCCCGTTGGCATGCCGACCGCTGACGAAGCTAAGAAAAACGGCCAGCCTGCTCGCGTGACGATTTTCCAGGACTACAACTGCATCCACTGCGCCGAATTCGAAAAGGCCAACGGCGAAGAGATCAAGAAGCAGGTTCTCGACGGTGATGCCACTCTCGAGATCCGTAACCTGAACTTCTTGGACCAGGAGACCAGCACCGAATACTCCTCTCGTGCTGCAATGGCCGCGTATTCTGTTGCCGAGCAGGTCTCTCCGGAGAAATTCCTCGATTGGCAGGCGGAGATGTTCTCCCACCAGGGCCAGGGCGGAATGTCCAACAAGGAATTGGCGGACCTGGCGGACAAATATGGCGCCGACATCAAGGACGACCTGGACTCCAACAAGTACCGGCCGATGGTCAATGTGACTGTTGCCGAGTCCCAGGAAAACGGCTTGTCCGGAACTCCGACCAGCTACGTGGACAGCACCAAGTTCACCGGTCAGAGCTTTACCGATTTCCTCAACAACATCAAGAAAGCCAAGAGCGGAAGCTGACCTCCGCGAAGGCTCACGGTGCTTGTGGGGCGCGATGCCGAATGCTCGGCATCGCGCCCCATGCTCGTCCATGATGCACAGTTTGGGATAGGGCGTTCCGACAGGTAATCTAATCAGGCGCCTTGGCGCATGCCTCCTTAGCTCAGATGGCCAGAGCATCTGTCTTGTAAACAGAGGGTCGCCGGTTCGAATCCGGCAGGGGGCTCCACCGAAAACGGGCCATGGACGGCGAAAGCCATCCATGGCCCGTTGTGCATGTGCTGGAAGCCTCGTCCCGCGAAGGGTCATTCATACTCCGCGGCAGCATCGCGTCGATGCGGCCGCTTCTGCACGTCCAAGAGGGTGCGTTCCCGGAGCTGCCGTTCCTTGCCCCGTTTCTTGAGGAAATGCGGGGGTGGTTAGGAGCAATGGCAAGAGATGAGGATGACAGCTAGGCCTGCGGCCCTAGAATGGAGGGGAAGCGTACGTCAAATGGATAACCTCTCTAGGAGAAACCATGACTCAGCCGAATACGCAGAACCACACATCAACAGATCAGTTGGAATTCCAGAACCCCGTCACTCGCTTCCCCACGATCGAGCCCCCGAAGCAGCACCAGCCGGAGCCCGGCCTGGATGCAGAACTGATCCCTCAGGCGGATCGAGGAGAAAAAACCTACCGTGGAACGGGACGCCTGGAAGGCCGAAAGGCGCTCATCACCGGTGCCGATTCGGGCATCGGTGCGGCCGTTGCGATCGCTTTCTCGCGCGAGGGCGCCGACGTCGCGCTGAATTATCTCCCCGACGAGGAAACGGACGCTCAGTACATCAAGGAGCTTCTTGAGAAGGAAGGGCGCGTCGTCCATCTCTTGGCGGGCGACCTGCTGGACCACGAATTCTGCCGTACCGTGGTCGACGAGGCCCACGAGAAGCTGGGCGGGCTGGATATATTGGTCAACAACGCGGGAAAACAGGTCGTGACCGAAGGGCTCGAAGGGTTGAGTGACGAAGAACTCGAAGCCACGTACGACGTCAACATCCTTGCGATGTTCCGTATCACCCGACAGGCCCTGAAGTACCTTCCGGCAGGCTCCTCGATCGTGAACTCGACGTCGATTCAGGCATATGAGCCATCGCCGCACATCATGCATTACGCATCCACCAAGGCAGCCATCAACAACTTCTCCAAAGGGCTGAGCCAAGATCTGGCACCGAAAGGCATACGGGTCAATGCGGTTGCACCCGGCCCGATTTGGACCCCATTGCAGGTCAGCGACGGCCAGCCCAAGGAGGCTTTGCCGAAGTTCGGCCAGAACACTCCCATCGGCCGTGCGGGGCAACCGACCGAACTGGCTCCCGCTTACGTGTTCTTGGCATCTTCCGAATCCAGTTATGTCATCGGTGAGACGCTCAACGTCAACGGCGGGCAGGTATCTCCGTAGAAAGACCCCGAGCGAGGTTCATGACGGTCCCCGTCGCGGCGACGCACCAATGCGCCGCCAGAACCAGCAATAGTACTGCGGACAAGACGTCCCATCCCATGAGGTGGGTCCCGAGGCTGCAGGTTCCGACGGGGAAGGTCATGGCCCACCAGCCGGGTGTGAAAGGCATTCCTCGGGCGAATCCGCGGTATGTCGTGAAAGCGGCCCACAGGAAAACCGGTATTCCAATAACGAGCACTACGACCCCGTAGATGTGGGCGAGGCGCGCCAATGCATCGACGACGTCGGGCTGCAGAAGCGGTTGTGCGGCGGTCGAGAGCGACTGCGCCGCTGCGGTGGACTGTCCCACAATCCCCAGTGGGATGAAAGCCGAGGCCGCGGCGGCCAAGGGCAGGGGCTCCTGCCTCCACGCGTGTGCGTAGGCAATGGCAAAAATTGCGATGCCCATGGACAGTGCAACGAAGAAGCTGCCGCCCGAGAGGACCCCGGTGAATACCGCGCCGACCAGAGAGTGGGCGTGCGAGACCAGCTGTGCGCCCGTCGTCGCGGTGACCATCGGTGCAACGATCGGAAGCCCCCACGCCGGCAGAGGGCTTTCCGTGTGGCCTTTCATGAGTTTCGCCGCAAACCCGACGGCCGCGACCAAACCGATCGCCGTGCCGATCGTCCACATCACCCAGTCGACGCTCCACGCGACAGAGGTGAGCCCCGGCATCCAGGAAGACAGAACGGTAGGGGTTGAGGAACCGACCGATAAATAGCCCATTGAAACCATGCCCCAGGCGGTGACCTCCGAGTGCTTGGTAAAGGAGTCCTTGAATGTCCTGGGGGAACGGAGGCAACGCAGCACGAATCCGATCGAGAGTATCGCCAGAAGAACCCATCCCGCGACAAAAAGTACGATCGGGACGCCGGGTACGCCATGAATCTGAGTCAGATTCGCGAACAGAGAGGTGCCCATGACGGCCCCGAACCAAGCCGGACCTGCCGGAACAACGGCCTGCGATGGCCTGGTGGCGCGGGGGGCGTGACGTCCTTCAATGTCTTTTTGTTGCGCGGAAAGTAGCATGCTTCGAGCCTAAGGCCGGGGGCGCAGGCTCGGTAGGGACCAAAATGTTGTCTGCTCACAAGCTGGGGTTGTGAGCCGATAGGGTGGACCCATGAACATGAACCGCCTGCCCGAGCTCTCGGCGTGGATTCTGCTGGAGGAGGTGGACCGAAGAGGCAGCCTCGGAGCCGCGGCGCGATCCTTGGGGATGACTCAGCAGGCAGCTTCGTCAAAGGTCCGCGCCGCCGAGCGACTCCTCGGAATCGACATGTTCGTCCGCTCCCCCCGAGGGGTTGCGACGACCGCGACCGGCCGAAACGTGCTCGATGCCGCGGCTGGACTGCTCGAAGGGGCTCGTTCACTGGCAGAGAGCGTCGAAGTGGCACGTGAAGGAGCATCCAAGCGGCTGAGAGTCTCCGCCAGTAACACGGTGGTCGAGCACTACCTGCCGTCCTGGACGGGGGAGATGCTCAGAAGAAACCCCTCGGTGAGAATCGATGTGATCGCGGCGAATTCACGCGAAGTCATGCGTGACGTGGCCTCGGCCGACGTCGAGCTCGGATTCATCGAGACGCCCGAGCGGCCCGGCGGGGAACGAAGTGCGGAGATACTCCGCGAGGAGTCACGGTGGCACACCAAATTGTCGGCCCGTACGGTCGCTTGGGATCACATTGTGCTCGCCGTCGTGCCAGAACATCCGTGGGCCGTGACCCCGCCGAGCCTCCAGCGGGTGAGAGAAACAGCCGTGCTTCTCCGAGAGAACGGATCGGGAACTCGAAGAGCCGTGGAACAAGCCCTTCCAGGCATGGTCGCTCCGGCCGCCGAGGTGGGCTCGCTGTCGGCCATGTGGAGGACCGCGCGGGCGACTGGGATACCGGCGTTTCTTCCTCTCAGAGCGATGGACGAACCTCTTGTTGCCGTCGATGTCGAAGGTCTGCAGGTGGGGCGTCCCATACGGGCCATATGGCGGCGCGGGCACAGTCTTTCCGCGCTCGCCAGCTCATTGGTGGCCGCCGCGGAGAATTCTGAGGCCGTGGCTTCGAAATGACCTATTATCCGTTGGACTCCACACAAAAATCCACGCAAGCCCACAACCGCAGGTAAGATCGAGCGGGACCAAACTATAGGAGGGGTCGGCGTGAGCCAAGAGCAAGCCGAAAAATCTGCGCTGAACGGGCGGCTCGTCGTCGTGCGGCATGGTCAAACCGACTGGAACAAAGCCGGAAAGATGCAAGGCAGTTCTGACATCCCGCTGAATGACACCGGCCGAGCGCAGGCACACGAAGCGGGGCAGTATCTTGCCGACCAGGGCGAGTTCTGGAATTACCTGGGTGCCTCGCCGTTGTCCCGTGCACAGGAGACCGCACGGATCATCGGCCAGCACGTAGGACTGAGCAACATCGAAACGGTTCCGGGCGTTATCGAACGTGCATACGGAGACGCCGAAGGGCAGGTGCTGAGCTTCGAAGACTCACGCCATCCTCAAGATCTCTACCATGGTGTCGAGCCGGAAGCGGAGGTCTACCGCAGAGGCGTAGAGGCTTTCAAGCAACTCATCCTCCAGCATCCAGGCCAGAATCTGCTCGTGGTGAGCCACGGAACGCTCATCCGTCGAGTTCTTCTGGCGACGACGCCGGGAGATTGGACGGAACACGTTCCCAATGCGACCCCGATCGAAGTCGACATCGAAGGTCTCTTCGCTTGGGACCCGGAGTCGTTGGTCCTGAACTGAACGACCGCGGCACAGGCCGAAGGGTCGATCGGTGACCATTCAGGGATGTGCGTTTTCCTGTGAACGCTACCGATCGCAATTGTTCCCGTTGACCGAACCACTTAATGCCACATAAAATCAATAATGCACAAACGGGGTCATCCCGTTGTCATCACGGGGAGTGTTTCACCATGTTCGCTGAAGAACGACGGGCGGAGATCGCCAAGCTGGTCAGCAGCGCCCGGCGAGTGAATGGTGCCGAATTGGCTCGTCGCTACGACGTCACGATGGAAACCGTGCGCCGTGACCTTGCAGCTCTCGAAGCGGATGGCAAATTGCGCCGTGTGCACGGTGGGGCCGTCACCGTTGAGCAGTCCACCGCCGTGGAATCCAGTATTTCCTCCCGGCAGACCGTCAATACCCCCGAAAAGCAGCGCATCGCTTCCCGGGCATATCAGCTGTTGCAGGATGCAGATGCCGGAGCCGTGGTCCTGGACGCCGGCTCGACAACTGAAATCCTCGCCGACCTGATCGCTAGCGCTGATTTTTCTCTCAAATCCGGCGCAGACCGACTCATCGTCACCCATGCACTGCACATCGCGGTCAAACTTGCAGAGGCCGACGGTATCGTTCTCGACCTGGTCGGGGGGCAACTGCGCAAGATGACTTGGGCGGCCGTGGGGACCCGGGCCGCCGAACACTTTTCGACCATCCGCCCAGATATCGCCCTGATCGGCGTCAACGGACTCGACGAAGAGTTCGGGCTTTCGACTCCTGGATTGAACGAGGCAATCGTCAAGACCGCGATCGTGCGTTCCGCACGTCGCGTGGTCTTGTTGTGCGATTCGGCCAAATTCGGGCAGGAGTCGCTCGTGAGGTTCGCGGGCCTGCCTGATATTGACGCGCTCATCACTGACAAGGCACCGGAAGGGTCCTTGGCCGCCGCCCTCGAAGAAGCGAACGTAGAGGTTCTCATCGCATGATCGTTACATTGACAGCCAATCCCAGCCTTGATCGCACCGTCGAGATCCCGGCCGGATTGGCACGGGGAACAGTCATCCGCGCGACTCGCTCCGTGGCGGACCCCGGTGGCAAGGGCGTCAATATTGCGCGTGCGCTGAGCGTCAGTGGCGTGGAAACGGTCGCAGTCCTGCCCGGAGACGACGGTGATCCCGTGCTCGCTGGACTGACCGAAGCCAACGTGAGGTATTCGAACCTCTCAACCGGATACCCCATCCGAACCAACGTGACCATCGCGGAACCGGACGGTACGACGACCAAGATCAATGCACCTGGCGACCCTTTCGACGAGCGGTCACAACGCGAGCTGACCCGGCTTCTCATCAATGAAGCGAAGGGAGCCAGCTGGCTGGTCCTGGCCGGTTCGTTGCCTCCCGGGGTCCCCAGCGACTATTACGCGGTAGTTTCCCGAGCAGTTCGGGAAGGTCTCGGCGCTCAGGCGCCGCGCGTCGCGGTCGACACCTCGGGAGCCGCGCTGCGTGACACCCTCAATGGCCAGGACGGGTTGCCCAACCTGATTAAGCCGAACTCTGAAGAGCTTGCCGAGCTGGTTGGCCGGGCCGGCGCGTGGGAGATCCTGGAATCGGACCCCGTGGAAACCGCCCGCACGGCCCAGGACCTGGTGGATCGCGGTGTCGAATCCGTACTCGCGACCCTCGGTTCCAAGGGCGCCGTTCTGGTCAACGCCCAAGGCGCCTGGCACGCTCAGCACGCACCGATCAAGGCGCGAAGCACCGTCGGAGCAGGTGACTGCTCTCTGGCCGGATTCCTCTTGGCCGATGAGGCGGGACAGGCCCCACACGAATGCCTGGCCCAAGCTGTTGCCCACGGCTCCGCGGCTGCATCGCTGCCCGGAACACAGGTGCCTTCGCTCCAGGACACCACGCCCGAAGAAGTGACCGTCACCAAAATCGGGTGAAAGCCCCAGCACTTGTACCACCCCTTTTGAGCGGGCCCGAATAGGCCAAGACGTCGGCAGGGGAAACCGAAATCAAGGAGAGCGTCATGTCTGCACTCATCACAGCGGATCTTGTGGCTTTGGACCAGAACTTGGGAGAAGACCGGTTCGACCTCATCAAGCATCTTGCTGAAAGGGTCGTCGACGCGGGCCGAGCCACATCGATCGACCGCCTGTACGCGGACGCCAAGGCCCGCGAATCGAAAACCGACACGGGCATCCCCGGTGGGATTGCGATTCCGCATTGCCGATCCGAGGCTGTTACCGAAGCGACACTGGCCATGGCCCGCCCTGCGCCAGGCGTCGATTTCGGAGCAAAGGACGGCCCCGCTGACCTGATCTTCTTCATCGCCGCTCCCGAAGGAGCGGACCAGGAACATCTGACGCTCTTGTCCAAGTTGGCGCGCTCGCTCGTCAAAAAGGATTTTGTTGCTGCCCTGAGAGAAGCGAAGGAGCCTCAGCAGATCGTTGACCTCGTGAACGGGGCCTTGGGACTTGGCGACACTGGAACGAAGCAAGATCAGAAAAAGGATTCGACCGTTGCCGGATCCGACGCATCGTCGGAGGCCAGTGCATCGAAAGCTCCCTCGGGGGAAGGATCGACCGCGCTCGCGGCAGGCGCCACCCCGGTTTCTTCTGCGGGTTCCGCTGCGACGGAGACGGTTCCGGAGTCGAATGACAAGCACGTCACAGGCAAGCGGTTGGTCGCCGTGACCGCTTGCCCTACGGGCATTGCGCACACATACATGGCGGCAGATTCTTTGGCGCAATCAGCCGAGGAAATGGGCATCCGCCTCGATGTGGAGACCCAGGGGTCGTCAGGGAACGAAGTTCTTTCCCAGGATGTCATCGATGCGGCCGACGCGGTTATCTTCGCGGTTTCGGTGGATGTTCGAGACCGGGAGAGATTCGCGGGGAAGCCTGTGATCGAGTCGCCCGTCAAACGAGGCATCGATGAGCCCGGAACCATGATTGAGGAGGCCATCCAAGCCTCCGACAACCCCAATGCCCGACGCGTATCCGGTTCAAAGTCCGAAGGGTCGGCATCGAGCTCGGATGAGGGATCATGGGGCGGACGCATCTATCGCTCGCTCATGACCGGCGTGTCCTACATGATTCCGTTCGTGGCGGCCGGCGGTTTGCTGGTCGCGATTTCCTTCATCCTCGGCGGCTACGAGATCGCAAATAATGCGAACGACATTCTCGGGATTTCCGACGGATCGGTGACCGGCGACGGAGCCTCACTCTTCAACCTGGGCGATACGAGCTTGCTGCAGTACCTCGCTGCGGTCGCCAACGTTATCGGCAACTTCGCAATCGGGCTTCTCGTTCCGGCCTTGGCAGGCTACATCGCCTTCGGCATGGCGGGACGGCCGGGCATCGCGCCTGGCTTCGCGGCCGGTCTGGTCGCCAACACCGTGGGCGCGGGCTTCCTCGGTGGCATCGTCGGTGGTCTGTTGGCGGGCTTTGCGGCCTATCTGTTGGCCAAGCCGAAGCTGCCCCGGTGGCTCGCAGGCATGATGCCTGTGGTCATCATCCCGTTGCTGGCGACAATCATTTCGAGCGGTTTGATGTTCCTCATTCTGGGACAGCCGATCGCGTGGGTTATGACGGTACTCAACGATTTCCTGATGTCGATGTCGGGAGCTTCGGCCGTTGTTCTCGGCCTGATTCTAGGCGCCATGATGGGTGCGGACCTCGGAGGCCCGATCAACAAGGCCGCGTACCTCTTCGCGACCGCGGGGCTTTCGGCCGGAACGGATGTTTCCAAGGAAATCATGGCAGCCGTGATCGCCTCCGGAATGGTCACTCCGCTGGCCATGGCACTCGCCACGACCCTCCGCAAGAAATACTTCACCGAAGCCGAGGTCTCCAACGGACGCGCGGCGTGGTTGTTGGGCGCTTCGTTCATCTCGGAGGGCGCGATCCCCTTCGCTGCGGCCGATCCACTGCGCGTTATACCGTCCTCGATGGTCGGGAGCGCGATTGCGGGCGCGATCTGCATGGGTTCGCACGTGGCATCCCCGGCACCTCACGGGGGTATCTGGATCGTGGCCCTCGTGGATAATTGGCCCATGTACCTGATTTCGGTCGTGGTGGGAGCCATTGTGACCGCCGTGATTTACCTGGTTCTCAAGAGCCTCGGAAAAGCCAAAACCGGCAAGGAAAAAGCCGACCAGGTAGCGGCAGCTTCCTGATTGTCGGACGGAGCTTCACCAGTAAGGAATGATAGCGATGAAGAAACTCACCGGAGTCGGCGTTTCAGCCGGCCGGGTCATCGGCCCTGTGTTGCAGATGCCCGAACCGATTCAGGAACCTGCCGTCGGATCGACGCTTGCAGATAGCGAAACGCCCGAAAGCGCAGTCGAGCGTCTGCAGAACGCGGCGACTCGCGTCAAGGAAAACCTCAAGGAGCGCGCCGGACGGACATCAGGCAATGCCGCTGCTGTGCTGAAGTCCACTGCCCTCATGGCCGGGGACAAGGCGTTGCTCAAGAATGCGGGCAAGCTCGTGACGGGGAAGAACTACACTCCCGAGCGGGCAATCTGGGAGGCCGCCGGATCGTATGCTGAGCAGATGAAAGCCTTGGGCGGCTACATGGCACAGCGCGTGACAGACATTTTGGATGTCCGGGCACGTATCGTCGCGGAGCTGTCGGGCCAACCTGCGCCGGGTATTCCCGAGTCGGAGGGCGCTTTCATCCTGATGGCAGAAGATCTTGCCCCCGCGGACACGGCGACGCTCGATCCCGAAAAGGTCATCGCGCTGGTCACCTCGGACGGTGGGCCCCAAGCCCATACCGCGATCCTCGCTCGCGATCTGGGTCTGCCTGCGATCGTGGCTGCAACAGGCGCGACCCAGGTGCCCGATGGCACCGTGGTGTACGTGGATGCGACCGACGGAACAGTTGTGACCGAGCCCGGCGACGTCGAGAAGCGTCTCGCTGAGAAGTACGCGAATCGCAAAGAGATTCCGGAATTCGACGGCAAGGGGATACTGGCCGACGGAACCGAGGTCCCGTTGTACTCCAATGTGGGCAACGGTAAGGCGGCGCAGACAGCGGCAGAGAACCGTGCCCAGGGCATCGGGCTCTTTCGTACCGAATTCGCTTTCCTGAACCGCGAGGAAGAACCCTCGGTCGAGGAACAGAAAGTCGAGTACAAGGCGGTATTCGACGCTTTTCCGGGCCAACACGTCGTCGTGCGGACCTTGGATGCCGGCGCCGACAAGCCTCTTCCATTCCTGACCGACTCGACTGAGCCGAATCCAGCGCTTGGAGTCCGTGGTTACCGCACGGACTGGACGACGCCGGGGGTTCTGAGTCGTCAGCTCGAGGCCATCTCGGCTGCGGCCAAGGAATCGACCGCGGAGATCTGGGTCATGGCACCCATGATTTCGACGGCTCCCGAAGCTCGGGACTTTGCCAAGATGCTCGACGAGGCAGACCTCGACGTGCACGGCGTCATGGTCGAGACACCGTCCGCTGCGGTGACAGCCGAGGCCGTTCTCCAAGAGGTGGACTTCGTCTCGATGGGAACCAACGATCTGACGCAGTACACGATGGCCGCGGATCGTTTGCTCGGTGCTTTGGCCGAGCTGAACAACCCGTGGCAGCCGGCCGTGCTGAAGATGATTCGCCTCACCGTCGAAGGCGCGGAGCGCGCCGAGCAGTCCACCGGTCGCCCGAAGACGGTGTCCGTATGCGGCGAAGCTGCAGCGGATCCGGCGCTTGCCGTGGTCCTCGTGGGGCTGGGCGTCAAGGCCCTGTCCATGAATACTCGTTCCTTGCCTGCGGTCGCCGCCGTGCTGAAATCCGTTACGCTGGAACAAGCACAACAGATCGCAGCCAAGGCCATGGAAGCGCGATCTGCTGAAGAGACTAAGGATGTGGCCCGCGCGGAGCTGCCCATCCTTGATGACCTCGGCCTGTAAACCAGTCCGGCATTTCCGGGGACGTTACGACAGCCCCACATGACCACATAATCAAGGAGAACAATCATGGCAGAACGTACCGCCACCATCGCCAGCCGAGTCGGCCTCCACGCTCGACCGGCCGCGATCTTCGCCGAGGCCGCCGGCGACCTCCCCGTTGAGGTCACCATCGCAGCCGAAGGCGAGTCGGCCGACGAGGCTATGGACGCATCGTCGATCCTGTCTCTCATGTCCTTGGGCGCAAAGCACGGAGACAAGGTTGTTCTCCGCGCCGAGGGCGACGGCGCAGATGAGGCTCTGGACAGCTTGGTCAAGATTCTCGAAACCGATCACGACGCCGAATAATCCGCGCTAGCCGGTCGAACGCTGAGTCGGTCAGTCCGGCTGACCGGTGCCACGCATTGAGCCCGAGATCGTCATCCACAATAGATGGCGCTCTCGGGCCTTTGCGTGAGACTTTCCAGAACTCCGCCGTAAACTGGTGGAGACCAGCCCGCCGCGCGGGAAAATCAATCATGGCGTAGGGTAATACCTCTGCGCACGGCAGATGAGGATTCTTTGCGACATTTCACCGCTCGATTCGCGACCGATCAAGAGATCCAACACTGGGATGACCATGTCACCGCAAACCCTAACGGTGGAAATCTCCTTCAATCCGCATCCTTTGCGTCGGTGAAGTCCGAGCACGGCTGGAAGCCCGTGTACGTGGTCTACGAGGGGATCACTGAGGCCCGGAATGATCAGGGCGGCACCGAGGAAAAAGAAGTCACGAGCTACAACCTCGTTCTCGAGAAGAATATCCCGTTCCTGGGCAAGATCTGGTACATGATCAAGGGGCCGGATGTGTGGGACATCGAAGATATCCCCGCCGTCATGGACGCGAACAAGGAATTCGTCCGCGCCGAGGGCCTCAAAGTGTTCGCGATCAAGATCGAGCCGGACATTCTTGATTCCGAGGCACGCAGCGCGTTCCTCAAACGCGCTGGACTGGTCAAGCAGTTCAATATCCAGCCGAACGACTCGACTGCCGTGCTCAAGACCGATGCGGATGAGGAGACCGTGCTCAAATCCCTTCACTCACGTGGCAGGAATGCGGTACGACGCGCTAAGCGAGAAGGCGCGGAGGTCGAACGTGTGGAGTTGACGGAAGAGAACATGAAGAAAATGTTCTCCCTGATGGACACGGTGGGGCAGGGGCACGCCAACGTGAATCTTCGGTCGTACGAGTACTACAAACAGTTCTGGACCACTTTTGCGCGCGCAGGTCAGGGCCGTCTGTACTTCACCTACGAAGACGGCGAACCTTCGGTCGGTGCGTACGTCATTCGATACGGGCGGAAAGGGACCTACAAAGATGGCGGCTCGAAACCTCGCCGTCAACAATACGGAGACTCGCACCTGGTCCAGTGGACTGCACTCACCGACTTGATGCGGGACTACGGCATTGAGGAGTATGACTTCTGCGGCACCCCGCCGAAGGCGGAACTGAAGAACAAAGAACACAGTTACTACGGGCTGGGCCTTTTCAAGACGAGTTTCACCAAGACGGTCATCGACTTCGTCGGGGTCTACGACCAAGTTCTGAATCCCACCGCATACAAGGCATGGGTCACGATCGTCGAAAGAGTCATGCGCCAGATTTGGTGGCGCCGTACGCAGCAGCCTTTCTACTAAGCCGACGATCAGGTCCTCATGGACCGAAACTCAGGGGTGCTCGGTAGCGTTGAGGTGAGTTAGTGCCAAGGAGGGAAGATGAGCGAAGGTCAGGAGGGTCAGCACCTCACGGGTGCCTACCCTTCCTCGGGTTTGTCACACGAGCCTGAGTCCGGTGCCGACCCGTTCGGGCCGGATACGTCAGAGGACGTCTATACGGACCCGTTCTCCAGCGGGCACACCGCGCCGCTCGCATCCAGCGCCGACGAACCGGTCTCGAGCCCGGACGCGGGCTTATTCGATGGGGGCTCCGACCACGCCGCCGAAGCCTTCACGTCCGCACCGACGCACCCGGAGACTTACGCAACGGGTTTTCCTGCGGTCAGCAGGTCGCAGATCCAGGACGAGCGACTCGCGGACATCCTCGGTCGGCCGGATGACTCCCGGCATTACCGGGGCAACGAGGACAACCCGCTCTCCTCCGACACACACACTGGATCACGAGCCTACACAGGGGACGGCGTCCAACCCGAGGCCGACGTCAATACGCTGGGCGCAGCCACGCAAGGCTCCGGCATCCAGGATGCCGACCGCATTGCCGCTTCTCGGACCGCACCTCAGGACGTCTTCCGTAACACTCAGGATCTTTCCGGGCCGTATCCCGCGAGCGATCTGCCTCCACAGCAAGACGGCGCGATAGCTCACGCGAGCTATCCTTCGGCGGAGGCACCAACGGCCAAGCCGTCTCCGCAGCGACGCGGGCTCGGGCTGCGCAGGATGATGCGATCGGAGAATCTTCCCACGGCTCCGATGCGCGTGGTTGAGAGGCTTGCCAACTCTCCGTTTGCCAATCCGCGGCGCCACAAGGAAAATACCGAGGCACGAAAGACCCTCAATTTTTCATTGCGCATGGCCGAAACGATGTTCCATTTCGGAGCGGATTCCCGCGACGTCGAAACGGCCATCGTCGCAACGTGCGCGACATACGGGGTTGAGGACGTCGACGTCGACATCACCAACCAATCCGTCATCATCAACTACATTTCGGAATACGGCATGCACCAGGATTCCGGTCAACCCGTGGGCGAAACCGCCGGAGTCTTCAGCCACACCGTCGTGCGCGTCGTGCGTTCCTGGTCTGATAATTATGCGGGATTGACCGAGACGCACCGGCTCGTCAAGACCATCACCAATGGTGAGCTGTCCCGGTCCGAGGCAGAGGCCCGCCTGAACCGGATTCTGTCCAAGCCCAAGCCGTTCCCTCGATGGCTTGTGAGCCTCTGCAACTCCTCGGCGGCCGCCGCGTTGACGATCGGCATCGGCGGAACATGGCCAGGTGCCATCGTTTCCTTCCTGACTTTCGCGCTCGTCCAGGTCATGGCCGGAAAACTTGCGTCGTGGAGAATTCCGTCCTTCTTTACCATGGCTGCCTGCTCTGCGCTGGTGACCCTCATCGCCATGGTCCTGTGGGCCATCGGTGCGCCGATATCCCCACCCCACATCATTGGCTCGGGGCTGATCATGCTCTTGCCTACCTTGACGTTGGTTTCAACGATTCAGGACGCGATCAACGGATTCCCTGTGACGTCGGCGGGGCGGCTCATTTCCACGGGTCTATCGTTCCTGGGCCTGATCGTGGGTATTGCTATCGCGATCTCGATTACCACCTATATCGGTTTCGACGAGATCAAGGTGGACAGCGTGATCTTCTCGGGTGCGCAGCCGTTGGTCAATATCATCTTCATGCTGATCGCGACCGCCTTGATTGCCGTCACGGTGCAAGTCAAGCCGGAACACATCCTCCTGGGCGTATTCAGCGCCTTCTGTGGTCTGCTGGTCTATCACCTGTTCGGTTGGTTGGGCGCGGGTTCCCGCATGATTTCGATGCTCGGAGCGGTCGGTGTGGGTTGCGCCTCAGCGCTGATCGCGCAGCGGAGGGTCGTTCCGCAGGTAGTCATCGCTGTCCCGGCCCTGACCTTCCTGTTGCCCGGTTTGACGATTTTCCGTGGCATGTACACCCTTACCGTGAACATCGATCCGGTGACCGGGATCATCCCGATGCTCAATGCCGGGGCCATCATCATGTCCATGGCGGCCGCAGTGGTGCTAGGCAATTACCTGATGAGGCCCTTCATGAGCAAGGACCCGCAGACGCAAAGGAAATTGGTCAAGCGGAGAAAACAGCAGCCGGAGCCATTGGGGAACTGAGCCTCGACGGTTTCTTCAAGCTCGTCTGACCGCCGCACCTACCGAATGCGCCAATCCACAGGGTCCAGCCCCAACGATTCGAGTTCTCGATTGGCCCTGCTGAAGGGGCATGATCCGAAGAACCCACGAGACGCGGACAAGGGCGACGGATGTACGGATTCGAGTTTGGGTACATCAGGGCCGAGTTGTGCGCCGGCATTGCGGGCGTCGCGGCCCCAGAGAATCGCGACGAGGGGCTTCTTCCGCGCGCCAAGGGCCTGGATAGCGGCGTCGGTGACGAGCTCCCAGCCCTGGTTGCGATGTGAACCCGCTTCGCCCTCTCGAACCGAAAGGCAACGATTCAGGAGCATGACTCCTTGAGAAGCCCACGACGACAGGTCGCCGTGGCTTGCGGCCGGGATGCCGAGGTCGGACTCCATCTCTTTGTAAATATTTCCCAGGGAGCGGGGGAGCGGGCGCACGTCGGGTTGGACCGAGAAAGACAGACCCATTGCGTGCCCCGGCGTCGGATACGGGTCCTGACCGATAATCAGTACCTTGACCGAGTCGAGGGGTTCCTGGAAGGCCCGGAAAATATTCTCCGAGGTCGGAAAAGTCCGGTGGCCGGCGGCATGCTCGGACCGCAGGAAATCCCCCATCTTCCGGATGGTCGGTTCGACAGGAGAAAGGGCTTCGGCCCAATCCTGGGCCATGATGTCGGACAGCGGCTGGATCGGCAAGACGGCTCCCTGAAATTCGTGAACGACGATGGTCGTCCCTAGACTATCTTCGTGGGAACCTTGACCGAAGCAGAGCGCGCCATTCTTGAGATGGAAAAAAGAACCTGGAAGTACCCGGGGGCGAAAGAGCGTGCGGTTCGGAAAGAACTCGGGATGTCGGCCACCGAGTACTACATGCGTCTGAACCGTTTGATCGACGATGTGCGTGCCGTGCGAGAAGAGCCGGCATTGACCCGTAGGCTCCGGGAACGGCGGGATCTTTGACCCCTCCCGGCGCAATGTGCAGAGAATGACCAGACTGGGCAGATATTCTTGACGCTTGACCGGTGCGTGAGCGAGCGTGCGCACCCCATATATGACGAGGACTTTGATGGCCGAGTACGAACACGATGAATTCGACGACGTCCCCGTGGACTCGCCCCGTCGGGGCGCATACCGGGGTGAACTGCCGGAGAAGAGCGGCGGGTTCAAGCAACTGGCCGCCCTCATCGTGGCAGGTATTTGCGCCCTCATCATCGGCGGAGTGTTCTTCTTGCTGTCTCCCAAACTGGCGTCCCCCGATGCCGCGAGTTCGTCCGCATCCTCGTCCAGCAGCCAAGAAGCTTCGGATTCGGGCTCCGCATCGGAATCCCCCTCCGATTCGGAATCCGGGCCGGGGTCGGATGAATCCTCAACGGCCAAACCGGATGCGTCGACAACCCTCGGCGTATACAACTACAGCTCCAAGGAAGGTACCGCGACCAAAGCCGCCACAACTCTGACGGATGCCGGCTGGACGGTTTCTGACGTCAGCAACTGGGACGGTCAGGCACAGAAATCCTCGGTGGTCTACTACGCCCAGGGTCATGATGAGCAGGCGAAAGCAATAGCTCAAAAGCTCGATATCAAGGACGTCAAGCAGGCCGCGGGGTACTCCTACCAAGTTGTCGTGGTCCTGTCCGAAGGAGACGGGGCGAATTCTTCGAGTTCCGGCGGGTCTCAGGGCGATTCGACCAGCCAGCAGTAACCTGGGACAAGGTTGTCGCCGTCTACCAGGGCACCGGGGCGCCTGGCACGTTGTCTGGGATGTGCTGTGAGCGAAGAGTCCTCAACCTCTGTGGACATCGTTTGCACTCTCCCCGTCCGGGTGCCAAGATTGGAATTAGCACTCATCCTCCTCGACTGCTAAAAAACTCGCGCGGAGAACGCACACGCTTCGTCGGCGCGGGCAGCATCGCGGATCGATGGGCAAAAGACACAGTCACCACGGTGAGGTGTGGGAATGCGACGCCCCGAGCGCGGAGTGTTCACCAGCCGTCCGTCGCGGGCACCGTGGTTGATGCATCCGTCTACCGTCCAGGAGGGACGTAAGCCACCATGGCAAAACTGATTGCTTTTGATGAAGAGGCACGCCGCGGACTCGAAAAGGGTCTGAACACCCTCGCCGATGCCGTCAAGGTTACCCTTGGGCCCCGCGGGCGCAATGTTGTGCTCGAGAAGAAGTGGGGCGCACCCACCATCACCAACGATGGCGTATCGATCGCCAAGGAAATTGAACTCGAAGACGCCTACGAGAAGATCGGCGCCGAGCTCGTCAAGGAAGTTGCCAAAAAGACTGACGACATCGCGGGCGACGGCACTACCACCGCAACCGTCTTGGCCCAGGCTCTGGTTCGCGAGGGCCTGCGCAACGTCGCGGCGGGCGCCGACCCCTTGTCCCTCAAGCGTGGCATCGAAAAGGCCGTTGAGGCAGTGACCAAGGAACTGCTTTCTTCCGCCAAGGAGATCGAGACCGAAGAAGAGATCGCTGCTACCGCCTCGATCTCTGCGGGTGACCCCGAGATCGGCAAGCTCATCGCCCAGGCGATGGAGAAGGTCGGCAAGGAAGGCGTCATTACCGTCGAGGAGTCCAACACCTTCGGTCTCGATCTCGAACTGACCGAGGGCATGCGCTTCGACAAGGGCTTCCTGTCCGGTTACTTCGTGACCGACGCCGACCGCCAGGAAGCAGTCCTCGAGGATCCCTACATCCTCATCGTGAACTCCAAGATCTCCAATGTGAAGGACCTCGTCCCCGTACTGGAGAAGGTCATGCAGTCGGGCAAGCCACTGCTGATCATCGCCGAGGACGTAGAAGGCGAGGCTCTCGCCCTGCTCGTCCTCAACAAGATGCGTGGATCCATCAAATCCGTCGCCGTCAAGGCTCCCGGCTTCGGCGACCGCCGCAAGGCTCAGCTTGCCGACATCGCCGTGCTGACCGGTGGACAGGTCATCACTGAAGAGGTCGGGCTGTCCCTCGAGACCGCTTCTCTGGACCTTCTGGGACAGGCGCGCAAGGTTGTCGTGACCAAGGACGAGACCACCATCGTCGATGGCGCTGGCTCCGCTGAGGAAATCGAAGGCCGCGTCGCTCAGATCCGTGCGGAGATCGCCAATACCGATTCCGACTACGATCGCGAGAAGCTCCAGGAGCGTCTGGCCAAGCTCGCGGGCGGCGTCGCGGTTTTGAAGGCCGGGGCCGCTACGGAGGTTGAGCTCAAGGAGCGCAAGCACCGCATCGAAGACGCGGTTCGTAACGCTAAGGCTGCCGTCGAAGAGGGCATTGTCTCCGGCGGCGGTGTCGCACTGATCCAAGCAGGCGTACGTGCGTTCGAGACCCTCAGCCTTGAGGGTGACGAGTCCACGGGCGCCAACATCGTCAAGGTTGCGGTCGATGCTCCGCTCAAGCAGATCGCCAGCAACGCTGGTCTCGAGCCAGGCGTTGTCGCAGACAAGGTGCGTGGCCTCGAGCAGGGTTACGGTTTGAACGCGGCGACAGGGGAGTACGAAGACCTCATGACCGCGGGCATCAATGACCCGGTCAAGGTCACTCGTTCGGCTTTGCAGAACGCTGCTTCCATCGCTGGACTGTTCCTCACCACCGAGGCCGTTGTGGCCGATAAGCCGGAGAAGAATGCCGGCGCCGGTGCCGAGGGCATGGACGGTATGGGCGGCATGGGTGGCATGATGTAGCCACTGGTCGTTCGACCGGTTCTTTTGAATCCTTGGAGGCCCCGCACGAGTTTCGGCTCGTGCGGGGCCTCTTCATGCATCCGTACATGCGCAGCTGGGGGGGGAAGCTCAGTGGCCAAGGGTTCTGTAACTACATCGCGTCATGTTTTACGGCCAGCGTAAGGTGGTCAATCGGTGATCGGGGAGACGAAGCAGGGGTTGGTAGTGGGGAACAAGCAAAGCCGAGCATGGTTGTGGGCCCTCGTGGCTTTTATGTTCCTCTCACAAACCGGTTTGAATATTGCAAGGCCGCAGATGAGTTACAAACTCATTGCACTGGGAGCCCCACCTTTCACGATCGGTTTAGTGACGTCCGCTTACGCGATCGTTCCCGTATTCGCCGCGATATCGATGGGACGTCTGGCGCAGAGAATCAAGAGGCTCAGGCTCCTGGTCCTCAGCGGCGGCCTGCTTATCGCGTTCGGGACCGCGATGCTCGCCGTCGTCAACGGGGTGGGCACGATTGCGTGTGCCAGCATTATCTTCGGGATGGGCCATTTGGTATCCCAAATCGGTTCACAATCAGCGGTCTCGCGCTACGCAACGGACTCAGGACTGGACCAGGGGTTCGGCTGGACCACCGCAGGCCTCTCCGCGGGACAGCTTGTCGGACCACTGATCGGTGGTTGGGTCCTCGGTTTTCACGCGAACCCGACCCAGTCGCAGAGACTCCATGACATATCCATCGCCTCGTGGATTGGCGCAGTCTGCGCTTTGGTATCCATCACATTCATGGTGTTGCCGATCGCGAGAGCCAAGGTATCGGCCCCGAGTACCCCGCCCGCAGCAACGCGTCGATCTGTGGTTGCCCCTGCGAACGGTCCCGCAGCCCAGAAAGCCACCACGCTGGGCATCTTGAAGACCCCGGGAGTCTCTTCGCACATCTTGGCATCACTCGCGATGCTCTCCATCATGGACATCCTGACTTCTTTCCTGCCGCTCGTGGGCGAGCAAGCAGGAGTCGCCCCACTGTGGATCGGCATTTTGCTAGCCGTTCGCAGCTTTTCGTCAATTGTCTCCAGATCAATGATCTCCGTGCTCTCTCGGCGCTGGAACCGGACACAACTGGTCCTGGTGTCCTTGATTCTGGGTTCCCTCACCGTCGCCGCGGTGCCCCCGTTGATTTCCTTCCTGCCTGTGGCGTTTTTCCTGCTGCTCGTGGGAGGCTTCTTCATCGGTCTGGCCCAGCCCCTGACAATGACCATGATCATCAAATCTGTTCCCGAGACGTGGAGGTCACCAGCTCTCGCCGTACGTCTGACTGGAAATCGAGTGGGACAAGTGGCGATTCCACTGGTAGCCGGAGCCGTGGTCGCCCCCGTGGGCCCGGCAGGTGCCATCTGGCTCACGTGCGCTTTGCTCTTGGGTTCCGCCGGCGAAAAAGCCGTCCGCTACGCCCGACAGGGACTAACGGAAGCCGACCGTTGACCCGGCCGATCAAGAGCGAAGCCAAGAGTTAACATAGATTCACCATGCAATGTGATTACTTCGACGCCGGTCTGTGCCGTTCTTGCTCCCTGATGGGGACTCCGTACCAGGTGCAGCTTGAGGGCAAACAGGCACACGTCGAACAGTTGTTCGCCGGATACACGAAGCTCCATTGGCTGGAACCGGTCAGCAGCGACGAGGCGGCTTTCCGCAACAAAGCCAAGATGGTCGTCTCCGGGCCTGTCGATCGGCCGCGGTTGGGAATTCTCGACCGCGCCGGCCACGGGGTCGACCTGTCCGAATGTGGGCTGTACCCCGACTCGATCCTGAAGTGCATGCCGGTTCTCCGGCGATTTATCACGCACCATTCGCTGACTCCATACGATGTACGAACGCGCCGCGGTGAGCTCAAGAGTGTTCTTGTGACCGTCTCGCCCGACGGCGAGGCCATGATTCGCTTCGTGCTCCGCAGCAAGAAGCTGGTAGTCCCCCTTCGACGCGCGTTGCCCGAGCTCCTGGAGGCCTTGCCTCATATCCGGGTCGTCAGCGCCAATATTCTCCGTGAACACAAGGCGGTGCTGGAAGGACCTGAGGAAATACCTCTGACCGATCAGCAGCTCTTGCCGATGCAGCTCAACGGTATCCGGCTGTATCTGCGTCCACAGGGATTTTTCCAAACGAACTCGACAATTGCCGGCGGGATGTACAACCAAGCGGCAGAGTGGGCGGCCTCTAAGGCGCCCGAGTCGCTGTGGGACCTGTTCTGCGGCGTCGGGGGATTTGCGCTGCACGCCGCCCAGCGGCTGGGCAAAGCCGCCGAGGTCGTCGGTATTGAGATCAATGACCAAGCCATTGCTGCTGCCCGGGAGAGTGCCGCCGAGGCAAATTTGAGACACACCGTATTTGTCGACGGGGACGCCAGCGAATTCGCCGTCGGGTCCTCTGAAGCGCCGGAGATGCTCGTGGTGAATCCTCCGCGCAGGGGCATCGGAGCTGAGATGGCAGAATGGATCGAATCCAGCGACATTGAAACGGTCATGTATTCGAGCTGCAATTCCCGCTCCTTGGCCGCGGACCTCGAAAGGATGACGTCTTTCAGACCACAGGTTGGCAGGATGTTCGACATGTTTCCTCAGACCAATCACTACGAAACGATGGTCCTTTTGGAACGTTCCCGGTGACGTTTCAGCCCTGATGATCCGCAGCGGCGCACGGATTTCTGGCAGACGGTCTTGATAGTACCGTCGGATGGGCTATCCGGATCTCCGAGACCTTGGGGCGGTACCTCAGGCCGCCGCGGGCTAATAGCGAGCGATACTCTGATGGATAGTCGCGATTGCAAAAGAGGAAGACACAGATGAGTTACACGGAGCGCAGGAGCACCGATCACACGGACGGGCTCACCCCTCCGCACTCCGTGGCTGCGGTCGCGACCCCAGAGCAGGAGATTGGCCGGAAGACCTTGCCTGATTTCGCGATGTCGACCCAACGGGGGACGCTCCAGACTTCGGGTGAGTTATTGCCGGTTGCTGAAGACGAATGCCAAGCAATCGCTCGAGAGCGGGGCTCCATTGTCGTGGGGATGCTGCCCTTCGACCCGGACGAAAAGTCGTTGTTGTGTGTGCCCGAACGCTTCACATGGAGTTCACGGTACCCTGCGATCCAGGCAACGTCGGAAGCTGCACGTCCTACCAGCGTCATCGGCTATGACAGCCAGCTCTACCGCGACGCCGTGACATCGGCCGTTACCCGTATTCACGAAGGATCACTGGAAAAAGTGGTGCTGTCTCGGGCGCTTGAACTCGTCTACGAAGCCCACGCCTTGAAACCCGGCGCGGTATATCGCAACCTTCTGGCGCAAAACCCTTCCGCTTACGTCTTTACGGTCCGGGACCCGTCGACAGGGGAGTACGTGATGGGTGCAAGTCCGGAACTCGTGGTAGGAGTCCACGACGGAAAGTGCTCGACCCACCCGCTCGCCGGATCCGCCTCACGGCAGATCGCGTCCGGGCCCACGGAAGACGCACAAGCCGGAGAGGCGCTGTTGAAGTCCGCCAAGGACCGAGCCGAGCACGCAACCGTCGTCCAGGACATCACGGCACGACTCGAACCACTCTGCGAATCTTTGAACGTGCCACCTGTGCCGACACTCGTGGCAACTCCGCAACTGTGGCACTTGGGCACTCCGATGAGCGGAAAGCTCAAACAAGGAATCACGGCTTTGGACGCGGCACGAGCCATCCACCCGACACCCGCGATATGTGGCATGCCGCGCAGTGCCGCCCTGGAGATCATCCGCGAATTAGAGCCCTACGAGCGGGGATACTACGGAGGCCTCGTTGGGTGGATGGACGCCGACGGCAACGGAGAATGGGCACTGAATCTGCGGAGCGGACGGGTGGGTGCGCGTCGGGCGACGCTGTGCGCGGGAGCCGGCATCGTCGACGGATCGACTGCCGGCGGAGAACATCACGAAACGGCGATAAAACTCTCTACATTCTTGGCCGCACTGGGACTGCGACTCGAAGATGTAGATGATCTTGCCCGGTAAAGTGGGCCGTATGAGCAGCCCCGGCGCAAGCAGCGATCCCCCCAATATCGGCCCAGGCAAAACGACCTCAACGGTCGAAGACGCCGGATCGGATGCTCCGATCATTGCGGCGGCCGACGGTTCGGCACTGGGTAACCCTGGCCCAGCCGGTTGGGCTTGGTATGTGAACGACGACTGCTGGGAAGCCGGGGGATGGCCGTACGGCACGAACAACATGGGAGAGCTGAAGGCAGTTCTCGCCCTCTTGGAGGCCACTGCGGATCACCCGCACCGGCCGCTGCGGATTCTGTGCGATAGCCAATACGTGATCAATTGCATCACGCGGTGGATGCCAGGGTGGAAAGCCAAAGGGTGGAAGAAGAAGGACGGAAAACCTGTCCTGAATCGGGACCTCCTGGAACAACTGGACCTGGCGATGATCGGGCGCACGTACGAATTCGAATGGGTCAAAGGTCACGCAGGCCACGAACTCAACGAGGCGGCCGACGACCGGGCCCGAGCCGCTGCGACCGCATTTCAACACGGCCAGGACCCGGATCCCGGGCCAGGTTTTTCATCCGAAGGAACGCCGCTCGAAACGCAGGTACTTTCCGCGGAAAACGCGTCCACGACAACGGGGGACCAACCCTCCCGCCCGCAGGAGAATTCGGCGGAATCGGCCCTGGAGCACGAGCGGCTCCTCAACCGAGCGGAGACCTACACTGACCCGGGGAGCCTCAAACGCTTGCTAGCGGATGACCTGATCTGGGTCACCGTCCGAGGGCGCCTGGCCGATCGCACAGCAGCTATCAACTATCCCGAGCAGGCCTTCGGCCTTCGATCGGAGCCGGAGTATCTGCGCAATAGCGCCGCTACCGAAGACTCGGGCTTGGTCGTCAGTCGTGTGGAGACCACGAGAGGACCGGCGTTGCGGTCGAGCCTATGGGCCCGGACACCACGTGGAGACTGGGCACTGTCTATGCGGCAGGACACCCTCGAGGCCTAGCCGCGCTCCACTAACTAGCAAAGAGCGAGGCGTTCGCAGCTTCCGTCTCGGCGTAATTGATGCCCGCGTTGCACAGCGCGGTGTTGATATGCGTGATGGATTCCTCGACTTGAGCCTGCGTCGACCTCCAAATGGCCAAGACCTCTTGGAAATTCACGGATGCGGTTCCTGTCCAACTGGATTGCAGATCCGGCAACGAAGCGGTCATCCCGTTGACCTCGGACGAAATGCGTTCCATGAAACCGCGTGCCTCGGCAGTCTTGGCAGCAATGACTTCTGAATCGACCACGAACTGGGCCATTATTCCCTCCTGAATCAGGCGCTGAGCGCCGCTTACCCGACCGGTTGCGGCCGGTGACAGGAGACTACGATGTGGCCACCTGTCGTGAGTCCGCGGGTGTGCTGGAACCCAACGAATGGGGACTCATAGCAGCTCAGGACGAAATATTGCCGGTCTGGGGATGGCTCAGCTCGTCGTTGTCGGAGAGCTGCGGAATCTGCACGACCATGGTGGCACCGCCACCGGAAGTCTCTTCGACACGAACCGACCCGTCGTGCTGCGCTACTATCGCGGCAACGATTGCGAGTCCGAGGCCTGTGCCTCCGGTATCGCGTGCACGCGACGTATCCGAACGGTAGAAACGCTCGAAGACTTTTTGCATGTCATCGCCCTGGATACCGGGCCCGTGATCCACGACCTTCACGACGGAAATGTATTTTCCGTCAATTCCGGGCCGCGAGCCTACCGCGAGTTCGATGGGACTTCCATCAGGGGTGTATCGCAGCGCATTGGTTACCAAATTCGCGAGAACTTGGCGGAGACGGGGCTCGTCCCCCCGAACCGGAGCGGGCAGACCGGGGCCGGGCTCCAAGCCGATGACCGAGATGTCACGTTCGGGCGCCGAAGCTGCGGCGTCGTCCGCCGCGTCCTGTGCGAGATCGAGGAGATCTACCTGGGTCAGTTCCAGAGGGCGGCGTTCATCGATCCTGGCCAACATCAGGAGATCCTCGACCAACTGCCCCATGCGCTTCGATTCGGCTTCGATCCGTGCCATGGCCTTGGCGACGTCTTCATCCGTTTGCAACGCCCCGTGGCGGTACAGCTCCGAATAGCCTCGGATCGAAACGAGAGGAGTCCGCAGCTCATGGGAAGCATCCCCGACAAACCGACGCATCTTGACTTCGGAGCGCTTCTGCGCGTCGAAAGCTTCTTCAATGCGAGTCAGCATCACATTGAGCGACAAAGAGAGCTGGCCGATCTCGGTTCGGGGGTCGTGACGCTCGATGCGCTGGGACAGATCGCCTGCCGCGATGCGGGCTGCGGTCCGTTCGACTCGAGCCAAGGGCTCGAATGCGCGGGTGACCAACACCCAAGCTAGTGCGGCTGCGGCGGCTAGAGTGGCCAAGCCGAAAGCCAGGGTGAGCAGACCGACCAAGGTCACGACGGCATTGGTCTGGGTCAGCGGCGTTGCGATGATGACCGTGTACCCCGAGTCATCAGTGGCCAGTGGGAGGATCCTCCACTCGGTGTCCCCGCTGTTGCTCGGGACGGTGAGACCCTGTCCGTTGTACCTGAGCCCGTTGTCGTGGTTCCAACCGTTGAGGCGCGGCGAGGAATGTCCGTCGTCGGCGACAATGGAGCTCACGAGGTTGCCGTCCGAATCCATCAGGTACGCGGAATAGCGGAAACCAGGCCCATCTGAAGATACGGCCTTGTCGTTGCCCAGATATTTGGTGAGCGACGAGGCGCTGGACTTCATCTCGGAATCAATTTGCTGCACGAGCTGTCCGCGAAGTGCGGAGATCGCCACAAGACTCGTGACGGCGATGGCCAGAGCCAGCAGAAATCCGGTCAGCATGACCAATTGGGTGCGCAGGGACAGCGCACCCAATTTGGATTGACGTACCCGGTTGGTAACGGAGTACACCACTATTTAGTGCTTGGTCGTCCGCAACAGGTAGCCGACGCCGCGCTTCGTGTGAATCAGCGGCGGAAGGGACTTGTCGTTGTCGATCTTGCGGCGCAAATAGGAAATATACGACTCCACGATCGACGCGTCGCCGTTGAAATCGTACTCCCATACGTGGTCCAGGATCTGTGCCTTGGACAGAACGCGATTCGGATTGAGCATGAGATAACGGAGCAACTTGAACTCCGTGGGGGACAGATCGATCTCCCGGTCGCCCCTGTAGACCTCGTGGGCGTCGTCATCCAGGATCAAGTCCTCGACGCGAAGGCGGGAATCTTCCTCCTCCAATGCTTGAGTCCGACGGAGGACAGCTCGAATACGTGCCACGACCTCGTCGAGGCTGAAAGGTTTGGTGACGTAGTCGTCGCCGCCGACGGTCAGGCCGGTGACTTTGTCCTCCGTGTCGTCCTTCGCGGTGAGGAACAGGATCGGGAAGACGAGACCGGTCGCCCGAATCTTGCGGGTCACGGTGAACCCGTCCATATCCGGCAACATGACGTCCATGACGGCCAGGTCGGGGGCTTCGGCAGTCGCTTTGTCGAGGGCCTCACGGCCGTTGGCGGCGGTGATGACCTCGAAACCCGCGAACCTCAGCGAGGTCGCGAGGAGTTCGAGGATGTTGGGCTCGTCGTCGACGACTAACAGCTTGGCTTCAGACTGATGTGCTTTCACAGAAACAAGTCTCACCCAAGTATCTGAGTAGACGCTGAGCGTTGCGAAGGTGAATGCTGGTTCGGCTCTGGATGACGATCTGCGGAAGACTCCGTCCCCACCTGGTCATAGGGATCGACGCCGTCTGGCGGCCAGGACCAGGGCAATGATCAAAAGGATGAAGGCTATCGGCAGAAAGATGAGCGGCAACTGGGTCAGGAAGCTCCATGGGTGCAGGCCCATCCACTTCAAAACGAGCATGACCACGCCGCTGACCACGCACAGCAGAGCGATTACGCCCGCGAGGCCTGCGAACCAGGTGAAAGCCCTGGACTCTGACCGCGGGGCGGACGAATTAGAGGCTTTGGGTTCCGAGTCGGATGAGTCTCGCGGAGGCGTGTGTGAGGAAGGAGAGCTACTCATGACTACAACGGTACCGCTCCGTGAGGTCGCGATCGGCCACGCGAAAACGGTTGGGCGCTGTATAATGGTTACTTCAGACTTTCGTGTAAACGGGTCCTCCCCAGGTGTCTGTCATGGCCGTTTCGGTACCGAGTGCGTACCGACGTCGTGGCTTCGGTGCCGGGGCAGCGGGATTGGGTTGAGGACCACAGCGAGTCCTTTCGACGAGGGACGCCATCATCGTCGGGCGCGTGTGCGTCGCCATCGGGGTAACCTCCGCCAAGACAAGCAAAGGAAATGAACATGCCCACCGGAAAAGTGAAGTGGTTCGACGAGTCGAAAGGATTCGGCTTCGTGACGGCCGAAGACGGCCAAGAAGTATTCCTGCCCGCTTCGGCTCTTCCTTCCGGAGTCAAGAGCGTCAAGTCGGGAATGCGCTTGGAATTCGGGATCGCAGAGGGTCGCCGAGGAGCGCAGGCCCTGTCCGCACGCCTGCTGGACAAAGCTCCGTCGTCGGTCAAAAACCACCGGAAACCCGCCGACGAAATGGCAGTGATCACCGAGGACCTGATCAAGTTGTTGGACGGCGTGTCGAACACCTTGCGCCGGGGCCGCTACCCAGACCGGGCGGTGGGACGTAAGGTCGCAACGATCCTGCGCAACGTCGCTGACAACCTTGATGCGTAAATCGGCCGGTCACAAGGTTTAATAAGGCTATGGCGAAAACAGCGCAAGACGAAACGGTGGCCACGGGACAACCCGACGAGTCCACCGCCGAGATCCAAAGCCCCAAGCTGGGGGATCCGCGCAAGCCGCGGCGTCGCACCACTCGCTTGGACGCGGTATTGGCAGAGGCGAAAGAGGCCGCGTATCGCAGCGTCTTGGAGATCACTCCCGAATCGACCGTCGGCACGGTCCACCACATTCGTGGCGAGGAAGACCGGCTCAGCACCCACTTATTTGAGTGCACGCTTCCGGGATACCGCGGTTGGTTCTGGTTCTCGACCGTGGCCAGAGCCCCTCGTTCCAAGAAAGCAACTGTCTGCGAAGTCGGTCTGTTGCCCGGCGACGACGCCCTGCTCGCTCCCGAATGGGTGCCTTGGGCTGACCGCCTGAGGCCGGAAGACGCCGTCGAGGACGAGGACTCCGCCGGTGAAGAACACACAGCGGAGCAAGAACGTGAGGCAAATCAGCTCACGTCCGAAGATGCGGATGCCGAGGAGGCTGCCGCACCCGAGGACTAGAACGCATGGGGCACGCGACCTCCGATCGCGGCCCCTCACAAGGAGATGACCCGGTACGCCTAGTCAGAACACCGTCAAGCCTCAGCCCGCGCGAGGTGGCACCTTCCGGTCCCTGAAAGTGCCGAATTACCGGCTGTGGTTCGCGGGTGCCCTCATCTCCAACGTGGGAACCTGGATGCAACGAATCGCCCAGGACTGGTTGGTCTTCAACGACCTTTCCCACGAGGACTCCACCGCGATGGGCATCGTGATGGCCTTGCAATTCCTGCCGCAACTTTTCCTTGCACCTTATGCGGGTCTCCTGGCAGACCGAGCGGACCGGCGGAAGCTGTTGTTCATCACCCAGATCTCGATGGCCGTGCTGGGCGGGCTTCTCGGCGGTCTCGTGCTGACCGGTGCGGCACAACTGTGGCACGTATACATTTTCGCTCTGATGCTCGGCGTCATCACGGCGCTCGACTCCCCGGTGCGCCAGACGTTCGTGTCCAATCTGGTCTCGGACGCGGACCTTCCGAACGCCGTCGCGCTGAACTCGATGTCCTTCAACTCGGCGCGCATGGTGGGTCCCGCAATCGCCGGTGTCTTGGTTGCGGCCGTGGGCTCGGGGCCCGTCTTCCTCATCAACATGGTCACGTTCTTGGCCATGATTGGCGCCATCGCGAAGATCGACACGTCCAAGTTGCGGCCCATACCTCGCGTATCACGGGCCAACTCTCGGATGCGCGACGGAATCACCTACATCATGAGCCGGCCGGACATCGTGGTCGTGATGATCGGCGCGTTCCTGGTCGGTACTTTCGGAATGAACTCCGCAATCAACATTGCGGCCATGGCGACCAGCGAATTCGGATTCGGCGCGAATGAGTTCGGATTCTTGAGCTCGACCATGGCAGTGGGCTCCGTCGCGGGAACACTGATGGCCGCCAAGCGGGAGCGGCCACGGCTGCGGTTCATTTTTGGGGCCTCGGGAGCATTCGGAGTGACGTGTCTTCTGGCCGCTCTGTCGCCCAACGTGGTGATTTTCGCGATAACGCTGGTCCCGATGGGGCTCGCGGCGCTGACCTTTATCACGTCGGCCAACGCATACGTCCAGGTCTCGACCGAGCCACAGATGCGCGGCAGGGTCATGAGCATTTACATGGCCGTATTCATGGGCGGAACCCCGATCGGCGCACCGGTGGTCGGCGTCGTCAACGATGTCTTCGGCGCACGCTGGGGCCTCGGAGTGGCGGTGGTTGCCGGGGTGATCACCGCGGTCCTGGGGCTGTTCTGGTATTGGCGGAGCCAGCACCTTCACCTGACCTTCGACCGCTCGCGGCGAGGCTTCGTACGTCTGGAGAAAGAAGCGAATTACGCGCCGATCACCGCGGCCCTCGAAGTCCAGGAACCGCGGTAACCGACGGAAGGGCAAATGGCTATGCCATCTGCGCAACGACCTCATCGATGCACGTCAGGAGTGCCTGGACATCATCGGGGTCGATCGCGGTGAAAGTAGCGATGCGAAGTTGATTGCGGCCCAGCTTGCGATACGGTTCTGTATCCACCACACCATGAGAGCGCAGGACCTTGGCGACCTCCGCGGCGTCCACGGCGTCGTCGAAATCGACGGTGGTGATAACGGTTGACCGGTCCTCGGGGCGCTCGACAAAGGGCCGCGCGAATTCGCTGGCTTCCGCCCAGCGGTAGACCATATCGGAGGAACGGGCCGTGCGTTTGGCAGCCCAGCTCAACCCGCCGTTGTCCAAAATCCACGAAATCTGGTTGTCGAGCATGACCAAATTAGCCAAGGACGGCGTGTTGTAGGTCTGATTCTTCCGCGAATTGTCCACGGCAGTCTTGAGATTGAGAGAGTCGGGGATCCAGCGATCCGAAGCCGCGATCTCTTCGACGCGTTCCAGGGCAGCCGGAGAGAAGAAGGAGAGCCAGAGGCCGCCGTCCGAAGCGAAATTCTTCTGCGGCGAGAAATAGTAGACGTCGGCCTCACTGGCGTCGACGGCCATGCCTCCGGCCGCGCTGGTCGCGTCGACGACCACGAGGGCGCCCTCGTCGATGCCTTCTGGGCGAACAACAGGGGCGGAGACCCCAGTCGACGTCTCGTTCTGGGGCCATGCGTAAATATCGGCTCCCGAAACAGCAGCGAAGTCAGGGCGCGTTCCGGGCTCCGACGTGGCGATCTCGGAGGGATCCAGGAATGGAGCCTTATCGGTAGCGGCCGCGAACTTGGAACCGAATTCGCCGAAGCTCAGGTGCGCAGCTTTGGAACGGACCAGGTTGAAAGTCGCCGAATCCCAGAACGACGTCGCCCCACCCGTGCCCAGGATGACCTCGTAACCCTCGGGGAGGCCGAACAGGTTGCTGAGTCCCGACCGGACGGAACCCACGAGGTTCTTGACCGGAGCCTGACGGTGGGAGGTCCCGAGAATGTTCTGCGCCGATACGAGGGCATCGACTTGCTCGGGGCGAACTTTGGAAGGACCGGCGCCGAAGCGTCCGTCGACGGGAAGAATATTTTCCGGAATGACAATGTTTTCGGTCACGGGTTGTGCTCCAATGATCAGAGGGCTACGCGTACTGTCTCTGCTGCGTCCTGACTCCACCATTGTGCTTGGTCGAGTCCTCCAAGAGTGAATCTTCGACGGAAGATGAACCTAAGCCCCTAGAATGGACTGGCATACAGTCAGGAAAATTACGAGAAGGGCGTTATACCTCCAATGACGGACCTCGTTGATACCACCGAGATGTACCTCCGAACCATTCTGGATTTGGAGGAAGAAGGCATCACTCCGATGCGTGCCCGGATCGCAGAGCGCCTTGACCATTCTGGCCCAACCGTTTCTCAAACCGTTGCACGTATGGAGCGCCACGGTCTCGTGCACGTCGAGAGCGATCGGTCGCTGTCCCTCACACCAGAGGGGCGCAGCCGTGCCGTTTCCGTGATGCGCAAGCACCGCTTGGCCGAGCGACTCCTGGCCGACGTCGTCGGGCTCGATATGGCATACGTCCACGACGAGGCGTGCCGTTGGGAACACGTCATGAGCGAACGCGTCGAGCGTCGACTCGTCGAGTTGCTCAATTCTCCCAAGTTCTCCCCGTATGGAAATGCCATTCCGGGCCTCGAAGAGCTGGGCGTAACCAGCGAGAGGGACGACCCCAAGACCGTGACCCTGACCATTGCCGCCAAGGATTCCTCCGAAGAGGATCGGTTCACGGTTGCCCGCTTCCCGGAAGTGCTGCAATCGGACGTCGAAATCATGAAGGTTCTGGGCCGGGCAGGTCTCCGTCAGGGCGCCGTGATCAGTATCCAACCCAAGGTTGGGGCGATTCACGTGCAGGTAGATGGGGAAGAAGGCGGTGTGGACGTGGACCTGGAGGTCGCGGACCACATTGTCGTCAAGCGCGGCGCCTGACCGGACGTGGCCAAACTTTATTTTCGTTACGGAGCCATGAACTCCGGCAAGTCCACTGCGCTGCTCCAGGCTGCTTTCAACTACGAGGAGCGGGGGCAACGCATCCTCTTGGCCAAGCCAAGAGTGGATACCAAAGGCGAATCCCAGATCGTGTCGCGGCTCGGGGTTGAGCGGGAGGTCAACTTCCTCCTGGGCCCTGAGGATTCCGCACGCGATACCTTTAGGCACCACGCTCAAGGGGAGGACGGAGGGCTCGACATGCACGTCGAGCTGCCACCTGTGGCCTGTCTACTGATCGATGAGGCCCAGTTCCTGACGCCGACTCAGGTCGACGATCTGATGCGCATCGCGGTTCTGGATGGTGTGCCAGTACTTGCCTATGGGATCAGGACCGACTTCCAGACACGCGCTTTTCCCGGGTCCGCCCGATTGCTCGAGCTCTCTCACACTTTGGAAGAGCTCAAAACCATCTGCCGTTGCGGACGTAAAGCCTTGTTCAATGGCCGGCGCGTGGGAGACGACTTCGTCTTCTCCGGAACACAGATAGCCATCGACGGTGAGGCCGTGACCTACGAATCACTGTGCGCTACCTGCTACCTCGACGAGACCCGCGGCATGCTGGGGGAATAGCCCCACGGTCATCAGTGCGTTGAAAAAGTGGCCGAATCTTGACCTTTGACGCCACCAGCTTAATCATTTCGTGACCTTTTCGTGATCCATAGGACCGCTGAGAAAGACCTGGAGGGCCACTCGGAAGGTCGAAAAGTCGTCTGAAAGACCCTGTGCCATACGACACGGAAAAAATTTTAAGTGTTACGCCGTGTCTCAGGTCACACCCGCTAGATAAGCCAGCTCCCCTGCAATAGTGCTTGTCAGCGGCCGATTGAGTCTTCTCGTTCGAGGTCGAAAGTGGCGCCCGTCAACCTCGAACAGAACCGGTGACCGCTCTTCGCTCCAGATCGTCGTGACCAAAACGTGACTTTTCCGTGTCCCGTGTGTACTCTCGAACTCGTGCCAATCACTGGTCGAGACGGCACCTTCGGTTAGAACGCCTAGCTCTGCCACTAACCGAAGAACCAAAAACCGATACGTCCGTTGGCAGAGGCGGGGGACCCAATAACGGGTTCTTCTTTGTAAGAGCCCTTGGGGTTAAGTCGCTTGCGCGACCGGGTGTCTCCCATCCGAACCCGACAGCTCACCTCGCAGGCACAGGGAGGAAAACTTTTATTATGACTAAGCACATTGCTCGTCACCGCGCTGCAACCCAGTCCCACGCTGTCCGCAACACCGGTATCGCCGTCGCCGCCGCAGGCGTCATCGCCGGTTCGGTAGCCCCGGCCAACGCATTCGCAACCGCAGCGCCGGCTGACAACGCCTCGTACACCACGCAGTCCTCCAACGTGCAGACTGCTGATTTCAGCACTCAGGCATCCAACACCCAGGCCGTTGACAACGGTGCTCAGGCGTCCAATACCCAGGATGCGGGCAACACCAACGTTTCCGGTGATCGTGCCAAGATCGTTGAGGATGCCAAGGCCGGCATCGGCGGCTCCTACGTTTGGGGCGGCTCGGACTTCAAGGCTTGGGACTGCTCGGGCTTCGTGTCCTACGTCGCCGCACAGTCCGGAGTCCAGCTCGATTCCTACACCCACTCGATGAAGAACCAGCTGACCCCGACCTCTGCTCCTCAGCCGGGTGACGTCGTCTTCACCAATGGTTACGAGCACGTTGGCATCTACCTCGGTGATGGCCAGATGGTCTCCGCATTGAACCCCTCGCAGGGCACCGAAATCACTTCGGTTGACGGCGGCGGAATGATGCCGGTTGACGGCTACTACAGCATGCCCGGAATGTAATTTCGGCACACTGACTTCGCCTTATGAGTAATAAGGGGCGCCTGGGAGGGAAACCCGGGCGCCCCTTTTTTATGCCCGATCACTCCGGGTCTGCGCTCCCGGCACGTCACCCCGCAGAGTCTGCGGGGGACAAATGGCACCACGGCCGGATTGAGCGCAAATCTCCCGAGTGCGTATTCTCCCGACTATATTCGCCTCGCTCGTTGAATTTATGACTATGCTGGACAAGTAGGTTTTTCCTCCTTGGGCGAGTTGAGTCATCACGGCGAAAGCTCGTCACTTCGGAGCCGTTACCGGTTCCGAGCGATGCGGCCCCCGTGGACCAGTGGGGGTCGCATTTTTGCGCTCGGACCAAGGTTGACGATCTATCATGAGGTCATGCCCTCACAGTTTGAGCCCCCCAAGAGCAGCAGCGATCAAGAATTCCAGGCAATGGCCGTAGGCATGGTGGCAGGTGCGGTTCCTGGGATCATCATCGGACTTATCCTGTCCTTCTCGCTCGGCAACCCCGCAATGTGGGTCTCCATCGTCGGCGGAATCGGCATCATTATCGGCCTCGTGTCGGCCGTCATCTACAACCGCTCTCGTTCTCGTAAGAACCGTGAGAATGGTACGGGCGGCGAATCAAAGCGCGACTGACATGCCGCCTCACTCGGTCCGAAGCGCTTCGACCTCTGACCGAAGGTTTTGGCGAGCCTGTTTCTCCCACAACCGGTTGGCCATGTCCGTGAGATAAAGCCTGTCCTGGCCAAGGAATCCTTCCAGGATTTCGGCACGGGTCCTGCGGAAGATTCCCTCCGGGACATGGGAGTATTCTCGACGTACCGAGGTGACATATCGCTCGTACCGCCCCCGTGAAGCCGCCAGGATTCCCAGATCGGCGTCGTGAAAGATCGGCCAGAGGGGTTCGTTGGATGCTTGGGTGTGATCGATCGTTCCGAGGATGACTGCCTGTATGCGACTGATTTCTGCGGTCCCCACATGCCCGGTGAGGTGGGCTACGGCCAGTTCGGCGCTTGCTCGTTCGTCCTCGCCCGGTATGCCGTGATATACAGCGTCGTGGTACCAGGATGCGATTCGCAGGATGCGGGAGGATTCAGGGCCGATGCTCTCCGCGTTGCCGAGTACGCGCACGTTTCCGAGGACCTCGGACAAGTGAACAGATGTGTGATATTCGCGACCCTGTGCGTCCCATCGATCCAGCAGAATGTCCCCGAGCTCGGGGGCTGTGGGGACAAGGGTGTTCCACTCGCGCGCTAGGCGTCCCCGAAGTCTGGCCGGTCGTTCTTTGGCCGGGATTCTCAGGCCCGACGCCGTGAGACGGCGTGTGAGCTCATGTGCCGTCACGCGCGTGGCGCCTGCGGCGACGGCCTCGTCGATCAAGTGTGCCGGAACGTCGTAGTGATCGTGATCGAATGCTCTGGGACTGATTGAGGTTCGACCCACCAGTTCGTGCAGTTCTTCGAGACTGGAATCGGATACGAGATGGGAGAACACTGTTCCGTGCGCGGGCCACAAAGGCGGGTCAATCAAAACGGCCATGACTCCAGCATCGCACGCAAACCCTGTAGACTAGAGCGGTGCGCCCTCGTAGCTCAGGGGATAGAGCACGGCTCTCCTAAAGCCGGTGTCGGTGGTTCGAATCCACTCGAGGGCACTTATTCTTTTCCGGGGTGCGGAGTTTCACGTGCGTCGTGCCTGAATTCTGCGGGGACGGCGGGCTTCGAGTGAACCGAGCAGGCCCGCTCTTGGTGATCGGGGCGATAGCCGGCACGCCAGTCGGCTTGCGATGGCCTCGGCAATACCTCGCCGTGAGAGATATATGTGAAAACCCGAGCTGTATATCTCGACCTTGTGAAGACCGTAATCCATAAATGCACAAGAATTGTGGATCCGTGTCGATGAATTCTGATTCTTCCCGTGCCGACAGCGTGGGGCCGTCTATGAATCGCTACGTGGTTCTTGGTGCCGGTTCCGGCGTGAGAGGGAAGAGGGCCCGGGCAGAGGGTTGCTCTCGTTTCTGATGCGGAAGCATGGTTTGGGTATCCGTTAGGCTGCGGGTCGGGCTAGTATGCCCTGAGTTCCGCTCGCGCCACGGTTTGTCGAGTGGAATAAGAGAGGGCGAGCGGACCTCATAGGATCCGCCCGCCCCTCACAGTGTTAGTTGCCGAAGATCGCGGAGACGATCTTCTCGATGACGGCTACGATGTCGCCGCCCGCGACGAGAGCTGCTTTGATGATTCCTGCAATATCCACGGATTCTCCATCGTGTTGGTTCTTGGATGTACCGTCCCGAAATGCCGCAACCTCCCACGCGCCGACAACAGGGTTATCGGAACAATGGGGCGCCATGGCATTCCGAGGCGGCGCTCCTCGTATGGTTCCTTATTTTCTGTACTTGAAAGTACAGAACAGACCTTAGGGGCAGAAGAGTGTGTGCGCAAGGATTTAAATCAAAGCAAAATTGAAGGGAATTTTGGAGAGCTTTTGTTCTTGCGCAGCCCACGGGGGCGCGGGGGTGGTGAGGCCACTCGGTTCGTTCTGCGTGATGCAAATTGTGTTGCTTCTTGAGCACTTCATGGTCAGACCTAGCGGGCGGGCGATGTGTCGGCGGCCCTGGGGTGCCCGACTGTGGGGTGTGGAAGGCGGAAGCGGCATTGATTGGATTGCATCAACGACTGGGCGCCTCTATTCGCAATGCTATATATTCTGGGTAGAATAATTGACGCGGAATATTCCGAAGGGGGACGCGTCGAACTCAAAGCGTTGGCGGTAACGGTGCTGGGTCTGCTCCGCGAAGGCCCAATGCATCCGTACGAAATGTTCCAGGTGCTTAGGAAGCGCGGGGACGACCAAGTGATCAAAGTCAGTCCTGGAGCGCTGTACCACGCCGTCGAAAAATTGGAAGAAAGCGGCCTGGTCAGAATCGACCGGATCGAGCGGGAAAGCAACCGGCCGGAACGGACCGTGTATGCCCTCGAACCGTCCGGCGAACGGGCCGCGACAGACTGGGTGATTTCCGAGCTTTCCAAAGTTCGGAATGAGTATCCGGTCTTTCCTGTGGCGCTGGCCGTCGCACCCAAACTTCCGTGGAGGACGGTCAGAGGGGCCTTCGAGCAAAGGATCAAGGAACTGCACGAGCTTCGCGCGAGCAGGATCGAACGCCTCAACCATGCTCGGGAAGCCGACATCAGCGAGATCTTCCTTCTGGAAGACACCTATCTGCTGGAAGTGCAGACAGCACAGCTCAACCACATGCAGCGCACCATCGATCTCGTCGAGAGCGGCGCACTGACGTGGCCCTAGATTTTCCCCACACCGACTTCCTGAAAGAAGAATTATGAGTTCCGAATACACTCCGCGGCACAGCGGTGCCACCCCGGAGAAGGCGCGTGGGGAGACCACATCCACCGCTTCGAACCCCGCGGAAATGCCGCCGGCAGAGGAGTTGCCTGAAGCCCCCCGCGGTGAGGGCGTCGACCCCAAAAAAGAAGACAAACAGGCATGGAGTGCGCTCTGGGCCATTGTGATCGGGTTCTTCATGATCCTGATCGACGCAACCATCGTCTCCACCGCGATGCCGGCGATCATGAATCACTTTGACACCGACATCAATCAGGTCGTGTGGGTCACGAGTGCCTACTTGCTCGCCTACGCCGTGCCTCTGTTGGTCACCGGAAGGCTGGGTGATCGTGTCGGTCCCGGCCGAATGTATTTGGGCGGCCTTGCGCTGTTCACGCTGGCGTCATTGTGGTGCGGCCTGTCCGGCACGGTTGAGATGCTCATCGTCGCCCGTGTCTTCCAGGGGTTGGGTGCAGCGATCATGACCCCCCAAACCATGGCGATCATTACCCGAATGTTCCCTCCAGAGCGTCGCGGTGCTGCGATGGGTATCTGGGGCGCGACTGCCGGCGTCGCCAGCTTGCTGGGACCGATCCTGGGCGGGCTCCTGGTCGACAGCCTGGGCTGGGAATGGATCTTCTTCGTCAACATCCCGGTGGGCATCTTCGCGTTCATTCGTGCCTGGCAGAAAGTTCCCAAGCTCGAAATCCACCGGCACAAGTTGGACTACCTCGGGGTCGTATTGAGCGCCATCGCGATGTTCCTCATCGTCTTCGGAATCCAGGAAGGCCACGGACACGACTGGGGCAAGATATGGGGGCCCATCACGGTCCCGGAACTGATTATCGCCGGCGTGATCTTCCTCGCTCTATTCGTGGTCTGGCAGAAGATCACCACGGCAGAACCACTGATCCCTCTCGGGTTGTTCCGTGACAGGAACTTTTCCTTGGGAAACTCTGCGATCAGCATGGTGGGGCTGATGATCGTGTCGTTCGTACTGCCGCTGATGCTGTACTACCAGCTCGTTCGCGGCATGGCCCCGACCCAGGCTGCACTGATGATCGCTCCGATGGCCATCGTCTCGGGCGTGCTGGCCCCCGTCGTCGGGCGCTTGATCACGGCCGCCAGGGCTCCTTTCATCGCAGTCTTCGGACTCCTGATGAATGTGCTGGGCCTGGTGGGGTACTGGTTCTTCATGGCACCCGATACATCAATCTGGATCATGTTGATTCCCTCGTTCATCATGGGCATCGGGGGATCCTGCATGTGGGCGCCGATTTCCATCACGACGACGCGCGACTTGTCTCCGCAGCAGGCCGGTGCGGGATCCGGCGTCTTCAACACGACCCGTCAGGTCGGCTCCGTTCTCGGCTCGTCATTGATCGCGATGATGATGGAGAACCGCATCGCAGCGAACCTGCCCCAGATGTCAGGGCAATCCGCCCAAGGGGGAGAGGCCGCAGCCGGCAGTACCCAATTGCCGGAGATGCTTCGTGACGGGTACGCGACCGCGATGGGGCAGAGTATCTTGCTTCCCGCAGCGGCCGTGCTCCTCGCCGCCGTGGTTGCGGCTTTCTTCCGTCCCCGCAAGCTGGATCGTTCGAAGCAGGCCTGATCCGGAGCACGGGGGTCAGCGCACCGGTTGCTGGCCCTCGAGCTCGCCTCGAGAAAAAGCGTCCAATTTTCCCCGGATCAATCGCGTCGCGAGCCACGCCGCCTCAATGATCAGGACGACCAACAGGACCCACCGGATGAGGATGAGCGCCGTCGCGACCGCCGGCCCTGAGCCGGCAGGGTCGGCGAGGGCGGCGTCGGTTGTGAAGCTGCCCGCGAGGAAAATGAGCATGAAGAGGATCGGGGGAGTCCACAGGAACCAGCGCAAACCACCCTTGAGCCCGGAAGCAGCGATCATGGCGATCCACGCGGCGCTCAGGAAAATCGGGGTGACGAGTCCCCAAGACCAATGGACTGAAGAGTAGGCCTGGAGCCCTTGGCCGCCGAGTTGGTCTGCGACGCGTTTTGCCTCGGACGGGAAACCCAGAGGCCGCAGTTCCGGCAAGGCCACGCCGGCGCGCGCTCCCAGTTGAGGGAGCACCCATGCGTGGAGGAAGACGAACATCAGGATCGAAACCACGAGAAGTGCGCCGGTGATGACCCCGACGGAGGATTTCTGCTGGGGACGTGTTCGCGGAGAAGAAACCGATGCAGGCTGAGGGTGGGCCGAGGCTCTCCTCGGCTGATCATTGGATGCCCGAGTGCCTGGGCTCTGTGTTTGTACGGCGTACCGCGGCGGTGAGGAAGGTTCCACCCGGTTACCGTACATGCGCCGTTTTTGCCCCTTCGACATACCCATAGTCCAATTATGGACCTTGCGGGCGTGGACGGGGGAGCCAATCGAAACTATGTTCGCCTAGACTGGTTCTCGGTATGGATTTTCTGCGCGACTCTTCCTTTTTTACGCCCGAGAGCTCCTCGTCCACTGGACCGGGAGCCGGAACTCGTGATCCTCAGTCATTGGTTGAGGGTCTCAACGAGCATCAGGCTGCGGCGGTGACACACTCGGGTTCGCCCTTGTTGATTGTCGCCGGGGCCGGATCCGGCAAAACCCGTGTTCTGACGCATCGCATCGCTTATCTGCTCGCAACGGGTCGCGCGCATCAGGGCGAGATCTTGGCGATCACTTTCACGAACAAGGCCGCGGCAGAGATGCGCGAGCGCGTCGTCGAATTGGTGGGACCACGTGCCGAAAAGATGTGGATTTCGACCTTCCACAGTTTCTGTGTCCGTGTTCTGCGCCGCGAGGCGGGCACGCTGGGGATGAAATCCTCGTTTTCGATCTATGATGCCGCGGACTCCCTGCGGCTGGTGACTTTGATCGCCAAGGAATTCGAACTCGACTCCAAGAAGTTCGCTCCCAAGGCTCTGCAACACCGGATCTCGGCGCTCAAGAACGAGCTGATCGATGCCGAGCAAAATGCTTCTTCCGCCTCCAGCACTGACCCGTGGGAATCGAATGTTGCTCGGGTGTACAGCGAATACACCCGTCGGTTGCGTGCGGCGAATGCGATGGATTTCGACGACCTCATTGCGGAAACGGTCTTCATGTTCCGCGCCTTTCCCCAAGTCGCCGAGTATTATCGACGCCGGTTCCGCCACATTCTGGTTGACGAGTACCAAGACACCAACCATGCCCAGTACGCGCTCGTCCGAGAACTTACCGGTCACGATGCCGCTCGAAATTCCTCTCAGGATCAAGCGACGCCGTATCCCCAAGGAGCCGAACCGGCCGAATTGACGGTTGTAGGTGATTCCGACCAGTCCATTTATGCGTTCCGTGGGGCCGATATCCGGAACATCACCGACTTCGAACGGGATTACCCCTCGGCGCGCACTATCCTGTTGGAACAGAATTACCGGTCCACGCAGAACATTCTGAGCGCGGCAAACTCGGTGATTGAACGCAATCCCAACCGCCGTGACAAGAAACTGTGGACTGCCTCCGGAGATGGCGCTCTCATCACGGGTTACGTCGCTGAGAACGAACACGCCGAGGCACGGTTCATCGCCGAGGAAATCGACCGACTTCGGGATGAAGAGGGAGTCGCTCCGGGCGACGTCGCCGTGTTCTACCGGACCAATGCGCAGTCGCGCTCGGTGGAAGAGATCTTGATGCGAGTTGGTCTTCCATATCGCGTGGTGGGTGGGACACGGTTCTACGAGCGCAAAGAGATCAAGGATGCGCTCTCGTACCTGCGCGCTCTCATGAATCCGGATGACGACATCAGCGTTCGTCGCATCCTCAACGAGCCGAAGCGTGGAATCGGCGCGCGGTCCGAAGGCGCGATCGCAAACCTCGCGTCCAGGAACCGGACTTCATTCATGGCCGCGGCCCGTAATGCCGAGGAAGCTCCCGGCCTGGCCGCAGCCGGTGCCAAGAAGATCGGTGCGTTCGTGACTCTGATGGACGATCTCGAGCAGATCGCTTCCACGGAGTCGGCCGCGACCTGTCTCGAGGCCGTTTTGGAACAGTCCGGATATTTGGAGGCGCTCCGGACCTCGGACGATCCGCAGGATGAATCGCGGGTGGAAAACCTCGCCGAGCTCGTGGCGGTGGTCCGCGAATTCGAAAGAGACAACCCGGAGGGGGGGCTGACCGAATTCCTGGAGCACGTCTCGCTGGTGGCCGACGCGGACCAGATCCCGAATCGACCGAAACAGGGCGACGAAGAGGAAGGTGGCGTCTCGGCTGCCCAGGTCGCGCGGGAGGTTGCTGAGGCTCGCGAACAGGGCGTCGTGACCCTGATGACCCTGCACACTGCCAAAGGACTCGAGTTCCCGGTCGTTTTCCTAACGGGCATGGAGCACGGGATTTTCCCGCATCAGCGGGCACTGGCCGATGAAAACGAGATGAGTGAGGAACGCCGCATCGCATATGTGGGGCTGACCCGCGCGATGGAGAGGCTCTACCTGACTCGAGCTGAATCGCGTTCCATGTGGGGCCAGGGGCAATTCAACCCGCCGTCCCCGTTCCTGGAGGAGATTCCGGAGCACCTAATTGATTGGAAACGACTCGGGGCGGCTTCGGGATTCTCCGCGGGAGGATTCGGTTCGCCTGTATACGGTTCCGGCGCATTCGGGGGCGGTCCGGGTCGACGCGACCACGGAACCTGGAGTGGATCCGGGGCATGGGGTGGACGTGGTACCGGTCCTACCCAGCGTCCGGCACCTGCAAGTCACGACGCCGGATATTCCGGCGGAATCGAAGGGTCGCCGAACTTGGGCACGCGTGCAACCAAGGCATCTCGCATCAATCAGTCGAAGGAAATTCCCTCCCTGGCCATCGGGGACACCGTCGAGCACAAGACATTCGGCACGGGCCGCGTCATCGCATTGGAAGGCGGAGGCGACAAAACGGTGGCCAAGGTTCGATTCGCCAACGAGGAAAAGCGGCTGCTCCTTCGCTACGCGCCGTTGAAGAAGGTCGAGCAGTAGCCGTCTCGCCGGACGATTCAAAGATGACGAGGAACAGCACCCCAGCTCCGAGGATGACGTAAGGGCGTGGGCACACGACCTGCTGACCTGGAAAAATGCCGGTAGGGTGTTGTGGAAACCACATCTTTGAAGGGCATTTATGACCTCCTCATCTGACAGCCGGTCTTCCGAAAACACGGCGCATCGTCAACTCGACGCAACGGACCCGGACGACAGTCAGAGGCGAAAAGCCGTCGTTTCCAGTTTCCTCGGAAATTTTGTCGAGTGGTTCGACTACGGCGCCTACAGCTATTTGGCCGTTACGATCGGTGCCGAGTTCTTTCCCGGAAACGCCGAAAATTCCACATTCTTGGCCTTCGGGCTTTTTGCCGTGGCGTTCTTGATCCGACCCGTGGGGGCTTTCTTCTGGGGCCATTGGGGAGACCGCTTCGGGCGAACCAAAACCCTTGCGTGGTCGATCCTTCTCATGACCAGCGCAACTTTCCTCATCGGGTGCATGCCGGGCGCATCCTCTATAGGAATCGCCGCTCCGATCATTTTGCTCGTTCTCCGATTGGTCCAGGGCTTTTCCGCATCCGGCGAATACGCCGGCGCTTCCGCTCTCCTGAGCGAATTCGCACCCCAAGGTAAACGAGGACGATACGCGTCGGTGGTTCCGGCTTCGACGGCGTCGGGTCTGCTCCTGGGCTCGCTCGCAGCGACACTGTTGTACGGATTGTTGGACGAGACCGCCATGAACGCGTGGGGTTGGCGACTGCCGTTCCTCATAGCTGCGCCTCTCGGCCTGATCGGCCTGTACATTCGGCGAAAAATAGAAGACACTCCGGCATTCGTCAAGCACAACACCAACCAAATGGAGATCGTCAAGCGGGGCCAGAAGCCCACGCCGCCCCTGGTCGAATTGGTCACCCACGCCCCGAAGCAGCTGGTCCAGGGGCTCGGAATCGTCCTGCTGAATGCCGTCGGCTTCTACGTGGTGCTGACTTTCATGCCGACGTATCTGGCCGAGAACCTGGGCTACGACGCGACGGCCTCTCAACTGGCGACGACGTTGTCCCTGGTTACCTACATCGCGTTCATCTTCCTTACGGGATCCATAGCCGACCGGATAGGCAGAAGGCGCACGCTGATCCTCGCTTCTACATTGTTCATCTTCCTTTCGATCCCAGCCTTCGCGGTCATGGGCACGGGGCACTATTGGCTGGCCGTCTCCGCCCTGGTGGTCATGGGCGCATTTCTGTCCCTCAACGACGGCGCATTGCCGTCGGCCGTTTCAGAATTGTTCCCCACCGCCGCGCGTTTCAGCGGATTCGCCCTGGTCTTCAACATCGGCAACGCGCTCTTCGGGGGACCGATGAGTGCCGTCAACACCTGGCTGATCGACAAGACCGGTAACACCATGTGGCCGGCGTATTTGCTGATGGGCGCGGCCCTTCTCGCCCTGGGCGCCGTCGTATGGTCGAAAGACCGCTCCGACTCATCTCTCGAATTCGGCGATCCGGTTGAACCCGCCGAAGAAAAGATTGCGTGAATTGTGACTCAGGGACCACTGTTTCGCGGTGAAACACGGCCTTTCTAGTTAGGGTGCCTACCACCTTCTGAGCTAAAGTCGCCTCAGGGGAGCGTCTGTCTCCCGCGATGATCGATGGGTCACGGCGGATGAGGGCGCTCCACGACAATCAAGCCGGATGGGCTGGACGGTTCACCCGGCACGACTTCGACGAAGAAGGACACATATCCGTGGACCTGTTTGAATTCCAGGCACGCGATCTCTTCGAGAAGCACGGTGTACCCGTACTTCAAGGGATCGTTGCCGAAACTCCCGAAGAAGCAAAAGCTGCCGCTGAGAAGATCGGTGGCGTGACCGTCGTCAAGGCGCAGGTCAAGGTGGGCGGTCGCGGCAAGGCCGGCGGCGTCAAGGTCGCCAAGTCGGCCGACGAAGCTTACGAATACGCTTCCCAGATTCTGGGCATGGACATCAAGGGTCACACCGTCAACCGCGTGATGATCGCGCAGGGTGCGGACATCGCCGAGGAATACTACTTCTCGGTTCTTCTTGACCGTGCCAACCGCTCCTACCTGGCCATGTGCTCCGTAGAAGGCGGCATGGAAATCGAGCAGCTCGCAGAGGAGCGCCCAGAGGCATTGGCCCGCGTCGAGGTCAACCCGGCCGACGGGCTGAACCAGGCCAAAGCGGAAGAAATTGTCGCTGCCGCAGGCTTCCCCGAGGAGCTCCGTTCCAAGGTCGCTCACGTGCTGGTCAAGCTGGGAGAGGTCTTCGACAAGGAAGACGCGACCCTGGTTGAGGTCAACCCGCTGGTCAAGACCGGCGAAGGCGACATCCTTGCGCTCGACGGCAAGGTGTCCCTGGATGACAATGCCGAGTTCCGTCACGAGGACCACGCAGGTCTCGAGGACAAGTCCTCGACCGATCCGCTGGAGGCCAAGGCAAAGGAAAACGACCTCAACTACGTCAAGCTCGACGGTGAGGTCGGAATCATCGGCAACGGCGCGGGTCTCGTCATGTCCACGCTCGACGTGGTGGCCTATGCCGGCGAAAAGCACGGTAACGTCAAGCCTGCCAACTTCCTTGACATCGGTGGTGGCGCCTCTGCTGAGGTCATGGCCAACGGTCTCGACGTCATCCTCGGCGATGACCAGGTCAAATCGGTTTTCGTCAACGTCTTCGGCGGAATCACGGCATGTGACGCCGTGGCCACGGGCATCGTCAAGGCCCTGGAGATCCTCGGAGACACGGCAACTAAGCCGCTCGTTGTCCGCCTCGACGGCAACAACGTCGAAGAGGGCCGCCGGATTCTGAATGAGGCCAACCACCCGTTGGTAACCCAGGCAGAAACCATGGACTCCGGTGCAGACAAAGCCGCCGAGCTCGCGCATCAGGCTTCCTAAGAACCCGCCGATACATCTCAAGATTTGTAAGGAAAACATGTCTATCTTTTTGAACAAGGACTCCAAGGTCATCGTTCAGGGCATCACCGGCGGCGAGGGAACCAAGCACACCGCGCGCATGCTGGCCGCGGGTACCCAGGTTGTCGGTGGCGTGAATGCACGCAAAGCCGGCACCACGGTGTCCCACAAGGCCCAGGACGGCTCCGACGTCGATCTGCCCGTCTTCGGAACCGTTGACGAGGCCGTCAAGGAGACCGGCGCCAATGTGTCGATCGTCTTCGTCCCGCCGGCATTCACCAAGGACGCCGTGATCGAGGCCATCGACGCCGAGGTGCCCCTCGTCGTCGTCATCACCGAAGGCATCCCGGTCCAGGACTCGGCCGAGTTCTGGGCACATGCCAAGGCCAGCACGGGCGCGGACGGCAAGCCCAAGACGCGGATCATCGGGCCCAACTGCCCGGGCATCATTACCCCCGGCGAGTCGCTCGTGGGCATCACCCCCGCGAACATCACCGGCACGGGCAAGATCGGCTTGGTCTCCAAGTCCGGAACCTTGACGTACCAGATGATGTTCGAGCTGCGTGACATCGGGTTCTCGACCGCGATCGGAATCGGCGGTGACCCCGTTATTGGCACGACGCACATCGATGCCCTCGAGGCCTTCGAAGCGGATCCCGAGACCGAGGCGATTGTGATGATCGGTGAGATCGGCGGAGACGCCGAGGAGCGCGCCGCGGATTACATCAAGGACCACGTCACCAAGCCGGTCGTCGGCTACGTCGCGGGCTTTACCGCTCCCGAGGGCAAGACCATGGGCCACGCAGGCGCCATCGTCTCCGGCTCCTCCGGCACGGCCGAGGCCAAGAAGGAGGCCCTCGAGGCCGCCGGCGTGAAGGTCGGCAAGACTCCTTCCGAGTCTGCTCAGCTCATGCGCGAGATCTTCGCGAACAAGTAAACTCGACCGAGTTTCGCCCAACCGCCCGGACCATCAGGTCCGGGCGGTTTTGCGTAGGCGCACGCTCACGGGAATAACACGAAGTGAGCAGTGTTCTACTGAACAGACAACCGTCGAAGGAGCCGTATGCAGTCCTTGTTCGCCGAAGCATTTCCCGAGCTGTCCGTCGAATGGAAGGCAGATGAGCCCGAAGACGCCGGTCACATTGTGCTGAACGAGGACTTGGCGGATTTTCTCGGCCTCGATCCGGAGTACCTCCGGAGCCCGGAGGGACTTCGTTTCCTGACAGGTGCAGCACCTTCCGAAGATTCCACGCCAGTGGCCCAAGGATACGCGGGCCATCAATTCGGTTCCTACGCGCCGCGGCTCGGGGACGGCAGAGCGCTTCTTCTCGGTGAGATCACTGCTTCGGACGGCAGACTGCGGGATCTGCACCTCAAAGGGTCCGGGCGAACGCCGTTCGCTCGAGGCAACGCTGATGGGAAAGCCGTCCTAGGCCCGATGCTTCGCGAATACCTCGTGAGCGAAGCCATGTACGCCCTAGGGATCCCCACGACTCGTGCCCTGGCCGTGACCACGACGGGCCAGGACGTCCTTCGCGAGCGGATCCTTCCCGGAGCCGTTCTGGCGCGAGTCGCGAGCAGTCATCTGCGCGTGGGCACATTCCAATACGCCGCGCAGAGTCTCGGGAACTTTGATCTGGTCAGGCGACTGGTCGACGTCGCCCGCGAACGCCACGGTGCAGAAAGTCAGGAACAACCCGACAACCCGGGCCTGGACTTGTATCAGCGCGTGATCGCCGTTCAGGCCGAGCTGATTGCCCAGTGGATGGCTGTCGGCTTCGTCCACGGCGTCATGAACACCGACAATATGACGATTTCCGGGGAGACGATCGACTACGGCCCCTGCGCTTTCATGGATGCATACTCGCCCGCGACCGTTTTCAGCTCGATCGATTCGGGCGGACGTTACCGTTACGGCAACCAGCCGGGCATCGCCGAATGGAATCTCGCGCGCCTCGGCGAAGCGTTGCTGCCGGTCCTCGACGATGACCCCAACGAAGCCGTCCGAGTCGCGACAGAAGCCCTCCAAACCTTCGCACCCCTCTACGAGTCCGCATGGACACGGGCGATGGCACGCAAGCTGGGACTCGAAGGCGCTTCGGCCGATCACGAGGGGGCCGAGACAGACGAGTCGACGGTCCGCGAGCTTGCGAATGAGCTCTTGGACCTCATGTCGGAATCCGGCCTGGATTTCACCAGCACGTTCCGGTCTCTCTCCGACGCCCTCCGGAGCGAGGACTCATCAGATGCGCTTCGAGAGCGCATCGAGGATCCGCGCTTCGACGCGTGGTTTATCCGTTGGAGCCGGCTCCGGCCGAACCCCGAGGCCATGGATCGGACCAATCCGGTGTACATACCTCGAAACCATCTCGTCGAGGAAGCGCTGTCTGCCGCGAACGACGGGGATATCGGGCCGTTCAGCGATCTGCTCGACGTCGTGACCCATCCGTTCGTCGATAGGCCAGGCTATGAACGGTACGCCGAGCCTGCCCCGGCTGATCAAGGACGCTACGTCACCTACTGCGGCACCTGACCGGCCGACGGACGGCGTGCCACAGCCTGAGGCAACGTGCACCGGCAGCACTAGCCACCGACGGATGTGCCGAACAGCAACCCCAGAACATAGGTCGCTGCTGCGGCCCCGTATCCGATCAGAAGCTGGCGGAATCCGCGCCTGAGCGGGGATGCTCCGGACAACAGCCCCACCACAGCGCCGGTCCCCATGAGCGCGATGCCCACGAGCAATAGCGAAATGACCATGCCCGGAAATCCGGAGACGCCGAAGATATAGGGCAGGATCGGAATGATCGCGCCCGAAGCGAAGAAACAGAAGCTCGACGCCGCCGCCCCGAGGTCCGTGCCCAGAGCGACATTTTCCGCGGACTCCTCTTTCAGCTCTGCCTCAGGTCGATGAGAGAAGGAGGGGTCGCAATCGCACTCGAAGTACCCGAACCTCTCCATGGCCCGGTGCCGAGCGGCTTCTTGGTTCATGCCGCGCGCCCGGTAAATGAGTTCGAGCTCGTTGCGGTCGATGTCCAGGTCAGGGGCCACATCCAGGGTGACCTGGGTCGGGCGAGAGGCGTCCAGAAGCTCCCGTTGGGATCGCACCGAGACGAATTCGCCCGCCCCCATGCTCAAGGCGCCCGCCAGAAGGCCCGCCACACCGCTGAGCAGGACCATGTGCGGGCTCGCTCCAGAAGCTCCGATACCCATGATGAGGGCGACGTTGGATACCAGCCCGTCATTGGCGCCGAATACCGCGGCCCGAAAGTTGCCGGAGAGCTTCTCACGGCCGTTGGTTGCCAGGGCCCGTACGACCTCCTCGTGAACTGCCTCGTCCGCGGCCATCGAGTCGGGCGCGTCCGGATCCTCGTCGTAAGGTGAACGGCCTTCGGCTCGTTGTGCCAACGCCAGGACGAAAACGGACCCGAAATGCTTTGCCATGAACTGGAGCGCAAGGGACGAGGCAGACGGGCGCGGCTCGGGGTACGCGCGAGGACCGAGAAGATCCCGCCAATGCTCTTGGTGCCGTTTTTCGGCGTCGGCCATTTCGGACAAAATTTCGCAGTCGCGCCCCTCGGTGCGTTCCGCCAAGTAGTGGTACACCTTGGCTTCAGAAATCTCGTCGGCAAGGTACCGACGCCAACGGCGTCGCTGGGATGCGGTGATGGACTCGGGACTCACCGACTCTTGGGCGGCGCCGGGGGAATCGGGGTAGCGGGAACTGGATGAATCGTGGCCGGCGGGATGGGGGTTCATCGGCTCTTGGCTCATAGGGGGTGTCTCCTCCGGGCCGCGCACCACGAGGAAATATCGCGGAGACTTCGGCCCTAGTTTGTTGATCCCTGGATGGGTCATGGGGCCGAAGGTCTCGCTCGCCCATAGCATCATTCCGCAAGGCCGGGGCCTCTGCGATGCGATGGGTGGATTGCCGGGAGAATGCTCTCCAGCGTGTCGACAATCCTCTTTGGCGCCTCAAAGCGCCGTTGGGAACTACTCCCCTTCGATGCGCTCCACCTTAGCCGTTTTCTGGCCGCGAAGCACGACCCCGGAGAATAATGCGCCGAAGGCCACAACCGCGATGCAGAACCAACCCGTCAGTCTCCAGCCGCCCGCAATGTAGAAGAACCCTCCTGCCCAACCCACGACTGCCGAACCGGCGTAGTAGAAAAGGTTGTACATCGCGGTGCCTTGGGCCTTACCGTCCCCCGCGAGCAAGCCGGTCCACGCGGAGGCCGCGGAGTGTGCCGCGAAGAATCCCATTGTCAGCAGGACCAGTCCAATCACGACGAGGATGAGGGGCCCGGTCGTGGTCAGCAGAACTCCTGCAATCATGACGAACATTGACACCAGAATCGTGGTGAGCCGACCGAACCGCGCGGCAAGTCGACCCGCGATGCTCGAGGTGAAGGTCCCCGAAAGATACGCCAAGAAAAGTAACGAGATCGCTACCTCGGAAAGCGAATACGGTGGCAGCTCCAGTTTGAACCCGACGTAGTTGTACACCGTCACGAACGCGCCCATGAGAGTAAAAGCCAACAGAAAAAGGCTGACCATGCCGGGGTTCCTGAGGTGCCGGCCGATGCGCTCGAGGGTTGTGCGGATAGCACCCGATGCGGGCACGGGTGTGAATCGTCGGGCCTTGGGCAGCAGGATGAGGAACGCGACGGCGGCGGCCGTCGCCAGAACCGCCACGGACATGATGGCGATGCGCCAGTTACCCGTGAACTGTGCGACGGGACCCGAGATAAGGCGACCGGCGAGCCCCCCGATCGTGGTTCCGGCAACGTACAACCCGGTCGCGGCACCCGCATGGAGCGGTTGGGTCTCCTCGGTGATGAACGCGACGGCGACCCCCGCGAGCCCGGCCAAGGCGGCGCCCTGCACGAACCGGAAGAACAGCAGCATCTCGAAGTGAGGTACCCAAGGGATCAGCAGGCCCAAGAGTGTTGCGGTGATGATCGCGATCGCCATGGTGCGGTTCTTACCCCACCGATCGGCAACGTAAGTCCAAGGCAACGCGAAGAGAGCAAGACCAAGCGTGGCCGCAGAAACTATGAGGGCAACGGATGCGACATCACGATTCAGATCCGAGGCAATGGACGGCAAAACGGCCTGCGGCGAATACAGGGGAGCGAAAGTCGCCACGCCCGCACAGAACATTGCTACGAGCATTCTCGTGAATTCTGGGGTGCCGCGTGTATAGCCCAACCACTCGTTGTCGATCGGACCTGTTGGCGGCGTCGAAGACACCAAGAATCATCTCCTGCTCAGCGTGAGTGTGGTGAGGCCCTAAAGAGTCGGGGCCGTGGCAGACCGGCCCAACTCGTAGATGGCTCCCGACCCCCACCGGAATCGGTATGGATCGGAACAGCCCCTGCCGTAGCGGAGCGCGTCCACCAGGATCCCGGCCGCGTCATTCAACGAGAGTTGGGACTGCTCCCAGTGCCACTGATCCGGATTCGGTGGCGTCCAACCTGCTTCTTTCAGGTATTCCTCGTCCAGGGGCCACATGATCGCCGGGAGGAACTGCTCCGAAACCAGGGAAACCGAGACCCCACCCGGACCGGTAAATGCCTGTGCGTAGGGTGAGTCACCTCCCGTATTGCCGGTGTCGTAGTCGACAGTGAGGAAATGCTTCCACGGCAGTTCCTTGATTGCCTGGCCTATTTCTTCGATCAGGCTGCGCCAGGCCGTCTCGTCACCGGTGGCCTCACCGCCTATGTGTTCGACGACGCCAATGCCCCGGTCAATCCAATGCTGAGGCGACCATGAACCTGGCCCTTGCGCTCCTGAGGTGGACTGACCGTTGCCCCAGGGGCCCACCCAATTCTCCTCGTATCGCGGATCGCACCGACCGGGAGCCTCCTCATTGATGAGCCGACGGCCATGAACCAAAGCCTTGTGCCACGACCCGAAACGATTGCGCAGAGTCGCCAGAGTGGGTCGGGGCGTCGTGTGCCGGGCGACGTCGGAAGACCACCGACCGTAAAGCAACGCCAACGGTTTGCGATTGTTCCGGATGCAATACGTGAGGAAGTCAGCGATGGCACTCCGAAACCGGTCCTGCGTGAAATCCGGGACGCGGTCCGTGCCATCCGGACCATAGCGCTTACCGGGAGCCAAACCGATCGAGACAAGGGCACGTGACCACGAACCTTCGCCGAATTGGGAACTCAGCGACCGAGCGCTCGCGGGCCAGTTGCTCCGCACCAACCGTGACATCTCGACGAGATCGCCGGGCAATTCATTGCGGAAGGCCTCATACTCTGTGCTGGTGATCGACGTTTGCGGGAATTCGGTCAGAAAAGACAGCGTTGCCCCGACTTTGCCCAGAAGCGCAGCTGTCTGTTCCTCCGAAGCCCCGGCGGCCTCGAAGATCCGGGAAATATCCTGGACGATCGCGGGGTCGCCCGAAACCGCAATGAAGCGGCGGTCCTCGCCGAGGTCGAGTAGATGATTGAGGGCCAGCCAGACACCCGAGGCGAGCAACGTGCTGTTGAGCGACTCCTCGCCGGGATGCACGAATCGCTGGGGGTATTGGGACAGGGCCCGGTCCAGATAATGGCGCGGAATTTTCGGGTACAGCGTCACCAAACGGTGGCGGGATTCGCTGCGCGTCCAACCAGCGTCGGCGAGTTCATTGACCAGAGGTTTGAAAGCGTCGAGGAACTCCGCGTATCCCTCGCATTCTGAACCGTCCATGATCCCTTCATCCCACCGAGAATTATCCGCCGGGCGGCGGGCTGAAAGACGGGAGCGGACCCATTGCCGCTGACTGCGTCTTTCCTTATGAGCGTATGCATCCTCGACGTGAGCTGCCAAGAAGCGAACGCGATATTACCTGATACTGCGAACGCTTACACTCCGCGGCCGACACACAGAGGCGCCCCTTCCGGACTTTGCGGAAGGGGCGCCGACGGTTCTCGCACTGCGAACCTTCGCTACATGGTCTCGGATGGATCGTGACCGATGCGACCATCTTCACGACTGAGGCCGCTGATGGACTGGATTTCCGCGTCCGTAAGCTTCAGGTCGAGGGACTTGAAGTTCTCGACGATACGTTCGGGCGTGACCGACTTGGGGATGACCACATTGCCCAGAGCAAGATGCCACGCGATGACAACCTGGCCCGCGGTCACACCGTGCTTTTCAGCGATGTCGGTGATGACCTTCTCCTGGAGAACCTCTCCGCCCTGGCCCAGGGGAGACCAGGCTTCCGTCGCGATGCCCAACTCGGCGTTGACTCGGCGTATGTCCTCCTGATTGAAGAAGGGATGCAACTCGACCTGATGGATGGCCGGAGTGACTCCGGTTTCCTCGACGATCTCGCGCAACTGCTCTTCAGGGAAGTTGGAGACGCCGATCGACTTGACTTTGCCTTGCTTCTGGAGCTTGATGAAAGCTTTCCACGTGTCCAAGTACCGCTTGTTCTCGGGCTGGGCCCAGTGAATCAGGTAGAGATCGACCGGTTTGTCCAAGCCGAGGCGCTCCGCGGAACGGTCAAAGGCTTCGAAGGTCGACTCGTATCCCTGATCGTCGTTCCACAGCTTGGTGGTGACGAAAATATCCTTCTCGTTCACGTCGGATGCGGCAATACCGCGTCCCACGCCTTCCTCGTTCCCGTAGATCTTCGCGGTGTCGATGTGACGGTAGCCCGCGGCGAGGGCCTGCTGAACTACTTTTTCGGCGACGTCGTCTTCGACCTGGAATACGCCATATCCCAACTGGGGGATCTGGTTGCCGTCGTTGAATGTGACATTCGGTGATGTGCTCAAAACGTAAATTCCTTTCAAAGATTGCCTTGTCTTGATCGCCATAACAGCTCACCGGGCGAGGGTATTCCCGGCTAGGCTCTTCCCATGTCCAAGCTGTTCATGGACCTCACCCCGTTGAGGAAGTACCCGGACTTCCGCCGGTTGTGGATGGGCTCTGCCTTTTCGACCCTGGGTTTCCAAGTCACCACGATGGCTGTGTCCCTGGAGATTTTCGCCATCACAGGGTCGACATTCGCCGTCGGTGCGGTCGGGCTGGTCGCGGTGCTTCCGCTGATCGTGGGCGGAATGTACGGCGGGGTCATCGCGGATGCGATGGACAGACGCGTGGTCGCGCTCGCGGCTTCGCTGACCCTCTGGTTGGTCAGCGTATTGATCGCTCTCCAGGCGTTTCTGCATCTGGAGAATGTTGGGGTGCTCTATGGACTCGTGGCCGTCCAGTCCTTCTTCCATCCGATCAACCAATCCGCACGTGGAGCCATTATCCCGAAAGTCGTCGGGATGAAGCGGCTTCCGGCTGCCAACGCGCTGAACATGTCCATCAATACTCTTGCCATGACCTTTGGGCCGATGCTCGGGGGTTTCCTGGTCGCGGCCGTCGGATACGGATGGACATACGTCGTCGACGTCGTGACTTTCACCGTGGGGCTGTGGGCGCTGTACCGTTTGCCCGCCCAGCGGCCTGATCACGATGACGCCGCGCCGTCCCGTGGATTCGCCGCGGTCTTCGAAGGTTTCCGCTTCGTGCGCAGATCTCCGGTGATCTCCATGACTTTTCTCTTGGACTTGTGCGCAATGATTTTCCTGTTTCCCCAGGCATTGTTCCCCGCGATGGCCATCACCGTGGTGGGCGGCAATGCGGCGGTGGCCGGCCTGCTGTCCGGAACTATGACGGTCGGAGCTTTTCTGGGGACCTTGCTTTCAGGCCGCGCGGTCGCCGTAACCCGGCAGGGTGCGGCGCTGACGTGGACGTATGCGGGATGGACCGTAGGGATGCTGTGGTCTGGGCTGGCGATCGTGTGGGTAGCCACCGGCACGACCCCGGGGAGCGCAGGCGCCTGGACCGGCCTCGTGCTGTGCTTGCTGGGCCTCATGGTCGCCGGTGCCTCCGACGCGGTGGGCGGTATTTACCGGTCTACCATTCTGCAGACCGCGGCCCCCGACCATATGCGCGGAAGACTGCAAGGCCTGTTCATCGTGACCGTGACCGGCGGGCCGCGCATCGGCTCCGGAGTGATGGGTGCGGCGGGGCAGTGGGCCGGTCCGGGTATGGCGTTGGTCTACGGCTCGATTGCGTGTGCGGCGAGCCTCGGAGCACTGAGCGCGAAGTTTCCGCAGCTTCGCGGTTACCGTGCTCCTGCGCCGCCGGAGACGTCAGCCATAGACACGATTCAGATGCCGCAGACCCGGACCGAGACCGCGGAATTTCCCCAGATACAGCCCCGGAGACCCGACCAAAACGAGTAACGCGCACCGGGGCGGCTGAATTTCGCGAGGCGGCACATTCGCATCGTGCATGCGGCATGTGCCGGGCAAAAGTGCCACCTCGCAGGGATCACAAGATTAGGCGTTGTCCTCCGTGATCAATTCGGCGGCACGTTCACCAATCATGAAGCACGTGATGTTGGGATTGACTGCCACGATCTCCGGCATGACCGATGCATCGGCCACGCGCAACCCCTGCACGCCCTTGACGCGAAGACGAGGATCCAAGGGAGAGTCGATGTCGTCGTCGGCCCCCATGCGCACGGTCCCGACGGGGTGGTAGACCGTGTTGTGGGTCTTGGCGACGTAGTCGGCGATCTCTTCGTCGGTCTGGACGTCTTCGCCGGGGAAGAGTTCGCGTCCACGCCACTCGTCCAAGGCCGACTGCGACGCGATCTCACGGGCCTTCCGGATGCCCGCAACCATGATCGCCATGTCGTAGCCCTCCTCGTCCGTGAAGTACTTCGGGTCGAACTTCGGCTTGTCCCTGAAATCCAAGGAACGCAGACGAACGGTTCCGCGCGAGCGAGCGTGAGGCACGTTAGGGGTCAGGCAGAAGACATTGTCTCCGGTGGGGTAGCCTTGCCGGAGAGTGTGCATGTCGAAGTTCACCGAACCGTAATGCATCATGAAATTCGGCCGACCGGGGAACTCATCCTTGAAAGGCACATCGAGTTCCGTGAAGATTCCGATTTCCCACCACTGCGTCGAGTCGGTGACCATCGGCTTCTTGGCTTCCCACTGGATAACGGCCTCTGGGTGATCCTGAAGGTTCTCGCCCACACCCGGCGAGTCCTGGAGGACCTCAATGCCGACCTGACGCAGATGTTCGGCCGGACCGATGCCCGAGAGCATCAGGAGCTTGGGCGTATCCACGGCACCCGCGGACAGAATGATCTCCTTGCGGGCACGGATGGTCTTGGCGACGGCGAAGGCATTGTCCACGACCTCGACGCCGACTGCCCGCTTGTCCTCGTCGAAAATGACCCGCTTGACTTGGGTATCTGTGATGAGGTGGAAATTCTTCCGGTCCCGGATCGGGTGGATGTAGGACACCGCCGACGATGAACGGGTACCGTCCGCACGGCGGTTGATCTGGAAGAAATTTGCACCGTTGGTCACGGTCTTGCCCGAGTTGAACTGGGTCCGGGGAATCCCGGCCTGTTCGCACGCGTCCAGGAGTGCGACGCCGCAGGGATCCTTGGGCGGGACATTCATCAGGTGAACGGGGCCCGAGTCGCCGTGGTGCTCATTGCCGGGCTTGCCGGCATCTTCGTTCGTCTCGAGCTGTTTGTACAGGCGGAACCCGTTCTCTGCGTCCCATCCTTTGGCACCGAACTTATCCTCCCACTCGTTGAGGTCCTCTTCCGGGGCCCAAAAAGCGATGCAAGAGTTGTGCGACGAGCAACCGCCGAGCACCTTGGCCCGTGCCATTCGCATAAAAGAATTGCCCTTTTCCTGCTCCTCGACCGGGTAATCCCAGTCGTAGCCGGATTCGAGCAACTCCATCCACCGGTTGAGCGCCAGAACCTCATCGATGCCCTCGTCGTCCGGACCGGCCTCGATCAGCGCGACCTGGGCCTCCGGGTTCTTCTCGCTCAAGCGGGCTGCGGTCGCCGCACCCGATGAGCCGCCCCCGACGATGATGTAATCGAATTCCTGAACTTCGGTCATATCTTGGTTTCCTCTCGTGTCGGAGATCTTTACTCGGAGTCGCTGAACCAGCCGGTCACGGCCGGGGCCGTGTTGTGGTAGATGTGCTTGGTCTCCTGGTACTCACCGAGCCCGTGCAGGCCAAGTTCGCGGCCCACGCCGGACTGCTTCATTCCGCCCCATTCGGCCTGCGGCAGGTACGGGTGGAAATCGTTGATCCAAATGGTTCCGTGGCGCAACCGCGAGGCGATGCGCTCGGCCTTGCCGGCGTCCTGTGTCCAGACGGCACCCGCCAGACCGTAGAAGGTGTCGTTCGCGGTTGCCACGGCCTCATCTTCTGTGGAGAAGGTCTCGATGGTCACGACCGGCCCGAAGGCTTCGTCGCGCACCACAGACATCCCGCGCTCGACCTGGTCGATGATGGTCGGCTTGTAGAAATAGCCGTTGGCCAGCTCGCCGTCTGTGGCCCATTCCCCACCGCAACGAATACGAGCGCCTTCTTCGACACCGGCCTTGACGTAGTCAGTGACTTTCTGGCGATGCTGTTCGGAAATCAGGGCGCCGGTTTCGGCCTTGTCGTCGAAGGGGCCGCCGATGCGGATGTTCTCCGCGCGGCGGACGAGCTCAGCGGTGAACTTCTCGGCGATCGACTCCTCGACGACGATGCGTGCACCGGCGGAGCAAACCTGGCCGGAGTGCACGAAAGCGCCATTGAGGGCATTGTCCACGGCGGCATCGAAGTTCGCATCCGCGAAGATCACATTCGGGTTCTTGCCTCCCAGCTCCAATGCGACCTTCTTGACGGTCGCGGCGGCGGCTCCGGCGATCTTGCGCCCGGTCACCAGACCGCCCGTGAAGGAAATCAGGTCCACATCCGGATGCGAGGAGAGCGGTGCCCCGGCCTCGGCTCCGGCCCCCAGAACCAGGTTCCCGACGCCCGCGGGCAGACCGAGCTTGTCCAGTACGTCCAGGAGCAGAATCGCGGTGTGGGGAGTCAACTCGGCGGGTTTGAGGATGAACGTATTGCCCGCGGCCAGCGCCGGAGCGACCTTCCAGGCGACCTGCAGCAACGGGTAGTTCCACGGCGTGATCATGCCGCACACGCCCACTGGCTCGGTCACCACGCGCGAGGAGACGTTGGGATCGCCAGCGTCCACGACCCGGCCCGCGTCCTGTCCTGCGACCTTGCCGTAGTACTGGAAACAAGCAGCGATGTCGTCCATGTCCAATTCCGACTCGACCAACCGCTTACCGGTGTCTAGGGATTCGGCGCGGGCAAATTCGTCCTTGCGTTCCCGCAACTGCTGGGCGACCTCGAGCAGGAAATCGCCACGTTCGGGTGCGGTGGCATCCCATGCCCCTTCGTCGAAGGCACGGCGGGCCGCCGCGATTGCCGACTCGGTGTCGGCCGACGTAGCTTCCGCGACGATTCCGACCTCGGAACCGTCGGCCGGGCAGACAATCGTTCGGGTTCCGCCATTCTGAGCGGAGACCCACTTGCCGTTGATGTACAGCGTATTGCTCACTTCGTTCCTTCCTCTGCGGGAGATTTATCCGGCGCCTCTTGGTCGGTCACCGGGATGTCTTGCGGGGCTGTGAAATCCATGGACCAGTCCGTCGTCGCGACGGAAGAACCGATGATTTCGGTCGAGCCCGCCTCTTCGACGGTCGGCCCACTGATGCGAATGAATTCGATATGACGCTCGTGGTTGTCCAGAACGTCGTGAATGAGCTGCTCCTTCGTGTACCCGTAAACGTCATAGCCTCGGGAACCGGTCAGGGCGAAAGGTTCCAGACGATAGTAATTGTCCTCGGTCTTGGCGGGGTTGAGAAGGTAACTCGGAGTGGGCCAAGCGACCGGGTAGACCTGATAGGTGAAGTCGCGTTCACCATCCATTTTCTCCGTCAGAGTCACGTAAGGAATCGTGGTCGCGGGATCGACACCGCGCTCGACGATCGCGTCCACGCCTTCGGTCCGCAGGGCTTCGCAGACTTCCTCCAGCGCCGGGGAAACGACGGTCTCCAGGTAACGGGTCGTCGCCTTCTGGCCGGGATAGGAGACGGAGCGGGTCAAGCGTTGGCGCCAGCTGCGCGTCGAGGAAGACGGCTCGATCGACATCGCGCGATTCGCGGCCCGGACACCGGCGTAGGCGGCATCGCGGGAAGCCATGTCCGCGCTCTCCACGCGGAGCGCCTTCCACAGGCCGAACATCACCAGATAGAGGACGATCGCGAAGGGGAGGCCGAAGACGATGGTGGCCGATTGCAGTGTTGCGATTCCGCCGATCAGCAGCATAGCCAGCGTCAACAGGCCCGTAGCCGCAGCCCAGAAAATGCGCATCCACTTCGGACCGTCCTCATTGGGATCCTCGATGGTCGAGGCGAAGTTCGACATCACGAGCGCACCCGAATCGGCGCTCGTAACATAGAACAGCAGACCCGTGAAGGTCGCGACGGCAGCGGCCGCGGTCGCACCCGGATACTGGGCGAGCAATGTGTAGAAAGCCTGCTCCGGGGTGTTCATGATCGTCTCGCCGAAGGCCGAGTCCTTTTGTTCGTAGATCAGGTTCAGCGCGGAGTTACCGAAGATCGAGATCCAGATCAGAATGAAAGCGAAAGGAATGGTCAGGGTGCCCACCACGAACTGACGGATGGTGCGTCCGCGCGAAATGCGGGCGAGGAATAATCCCACGAAGGGGGACCAAGCGACCCACCAGGCCCAGAAGAAAAGGGTCCACGTGTTCATCCAGTCGCTGGGATGATCGAAGGCCATCGCGTCCAGCGTCATGCCGGGGAACCGGCTGAGGTAGTCGCCCATGTTCATGATCAGGCCGTTCATCAGGAAATCGGTGTCTCCGAAGATCAGGACGTACAGCAGCAAAGCAATGGCCAAGTAGATGTTCAGCTCGGACAAGCGCCGTATCCCCTTGTCCACACCGGATACGGCGGAGGCAATGGCCATCAGCACGGAGACCGCGATGAGACCCGCCTGCACGCCGACTCCCTGCGGGACGTCGAAGAGGAATTGAAGGCCGTAGTTGATCTGCACGACGCCGATCCCGAGCGACGTCGCGACACCGAAAATGGTGCCGAGCAGAGCGGCGATGTCGACGGCGTCGCCCGCGGCTCCCTTGATGCGCTTGCCAATAATGGGGTACAGGGCCGAACGGATCGACAAGGGCAAGTTGAACCGGTATGCGAAATATCCGAAGGCCAGGCCCATGAGGGCGTACATGCCCCAACCGGTCAGGCCGTAGTGGAACAGGGTCCAGACGACGGCTTGGCGTGCGGCCTCGGCGGATTCACCGTTTCCCTGAGCGGGGGTGTAATACTGCGTGACTGGTTCGAGGACAGAATAGAACATCAGGTCCACGCCGATACCGGCCGCGAACAACATGGCTGCCCACGAGAAGAGAGGGAATTGAGGCCTGGAATGGTCCGGGCCTAAGCGAATTTTGCCTTGTTTGCTCGCGGCAATGATCACAATGAAAACCAGGACCACGGTTCCGGTGAGAATGTAGAACCAACCGAAATTCTGGGAGACCCAGGCCACCACGGTTCCGAGAACCGAACTCGCTGAGTCGGGGGCGATGAGCGCCCAGAGAGAGATCAAAAGGGTTCCGAGGGCCGCACCCAAGAAGACCTTCCAATTGGTCTTGCTGGGAGCGTACCGTTCGGTTCCGGTCGGGGAGTGAGGGTTGGAGTCGCTCCCGGTGAGCTCGCTCAATTCTTCGGATAAGGTCTCGGTCTGTTCAGTTGTGTTCATAGAGTCTCAGCGATCGGTAACGTAATCATAAGTTTACTGATGGGTAACCGGATCAACATTAACCCATACGCGTGAACATCGGTACTCGGCCGTGTTAACACTGCGTGTTTGACAAGGGCTATTGCGCGAGAACAGGGCTTTGTCGTCGGCCCTCAGCTCTCAATCAGGCCCCTAATCTCATCGGCGCCCAGAGCGGAGGAGAAAACTTCACCCTCGTCCATGACGGCGTTGAACAGGGCTGCCTTGGACTCTTTGAGGTCCATGACCTTCTCTTCGATGGTCCCTGCGGAGACGAGCCGGTAGACCATGACGTTGCGCTTCTGCCCGATACGGTGCGTACGGTCCACGGCCTGGGCCTCGGCCGCGGGATTCCACCAGGGATCCATGATGAAGCAGTAATCCGCGGCGGTCAGGTTCAGACCGAATCCGCCCGCTTTGAGACTGATCAAGAAGATCGGTGCTTCGCCGCGGTTGAACGCGTCCAAGATCGCTCCGCGGTTTCGCGTCGACCCGTCCAGGTACAAATACGGAATTCCTTCTTCCTCGAGCACCTTCGCGATCAATTTCAGGAAGCTCGTGAACTGGCTGAAAACCAGTGCCCGGTGATCGTCCTCGATGATTTCCGGTAATTGCTCACGCAAATAGGTCAATTTCGCCGAGTCGACATGTTCCTGTTCTTCGTCCACGAGGCCCGCCGCCAGGGAGAGCCGCCGCAGCATCGTGAGGGACTGGAAGATGGTGAACCGGTTCTTGTCCATCTCCTGGAGCAGACCGAGAATTTTCTGGCGTTCGCGCTGAAGGCGTGTGTCGTAGACCTTGCGATGTTCATCGGAGAGTGCCAGATCAACCCGGTGTTCTTGCTTCTCGGGAAGCTCCGCGGCGACAAGTTCTTTGGTGCGCCGCATCATGAGCGGACGAACCCTTTTGCGCAGCCTCGGCAGGGCCTGGGGATCCTCGCTGTTGGTGATGGGTCTGGCATAGTTGTCGCGGAATTTTCTGGCTGACGGGAAAAGGCCAGGGGCAGCGATGGAGAACATCGACCACAGTTCCATCAGATCGTTCTCCATCGGGGTGCCCGTGACGACCAATTTGAAGGGCGCGGACAGTTCACGCGCAATTCGGTGAGCCTTGGTCTTGGCATTCTTGATGAACTGGGCTTCGTCGAGTACCAGCCCAGTCAGTCCCAGCTCGTTGTATTGGCCTTCGTCGAGTCTCAACAGCGCATACGAGGTGATGACAACATCGGCGCCTTGGGTCCTAGCCGCCACGGTTTTCTTGGCCTTGGCAGAGGAGGTGCTCACGAGCGCCGTCGACAACGACGGAGCAAATCTGTGGATCTCACGTTCCCAGTTCGGGGCGACCGATGTGGGCGCGACGACGAGGAATCGCGGCCGGGTGGCGGCGCCGGAACGTTCCTGGCGGAATACCTCGAAAGCGTGCAGGAACATGGCGATCGTTTGCACGGTTTTTCCAAGCCCCATGTCGTCTGCCAGGATCCCGCCCAGGCGATGATCGTAGAGGAAAGCGAGCCACCGGAAGCCCTCGAGCTGGTACGGGCGAAGCGTAGCCGTCAGGTCCGCGGGCAGTTCCACGGGCGGAATCTCCTCGAGCTCGAGAAGGGCCTGGACCGACTGATTCCATTCTTCGGCGACATGGACGTCCGTCGCCAGGTCCTCGAGATCCTCCCACAAACCGGCCTGGTGCCGGCTGATTTGCAGCGGCGCGGACTGGTCCTGCAGTTGGCGGGCTTCCGAGATCAGATCACGAAGCTTGTGGAATTCGGGGCGGTCCAGCCGGAAATAGGAACCGTCTCCGAGCAGCAAATGCTTTTGCCCCGAGTCGAGAGCCCGGAAGATATCCGCGAAGGGGACATACCAGGCGCCGGCACGAACCGTGACCCCGAGGTCGAACCAGTCCCGGTCCCCCGTGGACTCGACCGAGACCGTGATCTGCGCGTCCGAATCCAGGGACTTGAATTCCGGGAGTTCGCCGTGGATCACCACCGTTGCGTGCGGCATGGCCTCGACGGCAGGGATGACCCGTTCGACCAGGTCGTGAGTCTCCCAGCCAGACACGCGTGTCTGCCGGAAAGGGATTTCGGGCAGAGCGCGACGGATTTCCGAAATCACCGAATGCTCGAGTTCGTTGTCCCGGACCTCGCGGAACGGATCCGGGTGTCCGACGCTGACCGGAACGCGAATCCGACCCTGACCTTCGGCCCCTCCCGAGTGCAGATTCTCTGGCGTTTCACTCGGATCATCCGGCCACACCACGGGCGACTCGGGATAGCTCCAGTACCAGTCGGACGAGGCCGGAAAAATCGAGACACCCTCCGGATCCGACTCGCTCCCGTCGAAAGACACCTCGAAAATCAGCTTGGGTTCTTGGACTTCAGGGAGGGCCGATACGGCGTCATCATCCGCGAAAATCGGAACCCGGCGCGCAATCTGGGGGTAGAAGTCTTCGGCGAAATCCCGAACGTCCGGCTCGGGGACGGTCAGTCCGCCGTCCTCGGCGATCGATCGGGCCAGTTGACTGGGCGTTTCCGCGAGAGGCATGAAGAGAAGTTCGGTGTCATCCGAGACCCATTCTTCTTCCAGGGCCGCGGCGGCCAGTTCGGGGAGGGGGCTAGGTCGGGAGCTTCCCCAGGCCGACGACGCCTCTGCGTCTCTGAGGTATTCCGCGTGCAGCGTTCCGCCCAATGCAAAATACGCCTGGGGTGCATGGGTATTGCCCAGTGGAAAGGCCGAATTCGCGGGGACCCAGTTCGTCGAAGGGTTCTCCTTGCCGTCGTCCTCCCGGTCGAGAGCCAGCCGGAACCCCGGGGAAACATCCAAACCTCCGGCTTCGTTCCGACCGACGCGCAACTCGAGTCGGGTTTCGGGGGCGAGTCCGACGGCGACCGGCCTGCCGCGGACCAGCAGCGCGATGCCCAACCCCGCAGCTCTCTCCAAGAGGTCCCACACGAGGGGCGAGGACACGTGGTCCAGCGAAACGTAATCGTGCGTCGAGGCGTACATGTTCTGGTCGGGCTGGACCACGGAATAGAATTCGCGGAACCAGGCCGCGTGCTCCGGGGGTATGCCAACATCTTGCTGGGGGGACCCCGAGAAGACGTTCCAGTTCAATCCCCCCTTGATCCAGCGGCCCCGAGTGCCCAATTTCAGAGGGCGGGCGGTGAGCCGAACCGGCGCCGGCGAATCGCTGGACTGGCGACCGAACCAGTAATGCTGAGGTACCTCGACGTCGAGGTCCAGCGCGCTGGGAACTGGATTCGAGTGCTGGCTCCCGTAGGTCCGTTGCGACTGAAGCGCCCTAGTCATTTGCCGGCGCCACGAGGACTGCATGTCACCCAAGGCGCGATTCGAGGGCGCTTCACCCGAGTCGTCGCTCTTCTTGAAACTCGTGAAGGTCTCCAACGCCGACGCGGGCAAGGACACGCCGGAGTCCTCGGACCAGCGCTTGACGGCCTCAGGTACGGAATCATCGTTTGACGTCGCGCTCGGATCCTCATGATCTGCTTGGGAAGCAGACCGAATGGGCTGCGACTCCGAGGGAGCGCCCCAACCGCCTTCGTGAAACCAACCCAGGAGCGCGGCGACCACGTGCTTGCAATTGGTTCCCACCGGGCACGAACAGAAAGAGTGGAAAGGCGCCGAGTGAGGGCTCGTCTCTTCGGGAAAGATGACGGTCTGTGAATAGGTGTGCCGCTCGCTGCCGGAAACCTTGGATGAGAAGGTCAGGCTATCGGCGTCGTACGCGGCGGACAGCACTTTGCCCGCGCGGTAGTAGCGCTCGCCGCGGCCAAACGCGTTGTGGCCGACTGCTTTGATGATCTGCGCGACAGATACCGGCATCTGCTGAGCGGGAAATGGCATAACTTCCAATCTAGTACCTCTGAGGAAAACTTCAGAGGAGAGACTTTTCAAGACGGCCGATCCCTGGGTATGCTTGAACACAGCTTCAAGAGACTCAACTGACAAGCTCCGACTTGGTTGAGCGCCAACCCCATGTTCAAGGGTGGCTCGGATGACGAAGCGGTCTATATTCGCCGTACGCGGCAGAAATAGTTTGGTATAGGCAAGAGCATCGAAAGGATTGCGCGCTCGCGCTGATGGCAATGTCCAATAACACCGCCCGTCCCGATTTTTCCTCGGCCGTTCCCGTATCTCGTGGCTATCAGGCCATGAGCATTCAGGACTACGCCCGCGTCGACTCCGCACGGTCAGAGTTCCTCAACTTCCTGCTGGCACCCGCCGGAACCGGCGAGCCGATCGTCGAGTTGGCGGTCGAAAGCGCCGCATGAGTTCAGGCTCACGGGGCCTCCTGCTCGACTCGGATGTCCTTGCGGAAATCCGTCGATCCAGGCCGAATCCCACGATCGTTGCTTTCCTGCGCCGCCGGGCCCACCGGACCCTCTTTCTCTCGACGCTCTCCTTGGGAGAGCTACGGGGCTTGTACCCGCAGCAGGAAACGGAACGATGGCTGGAGGAGTTAATCGAAAGATTCGACGATCATGTCCTCGACGTGGATTCGGAGGTCGCCCGGGAATGGGCGGGCCGGTCGACTCCCCAGTCGATTCTGCGCACCGGTCAGAACCCCGGTGCGTCGTGGACCGGCGCCGCAGTGGAAGGCCTGGTGGCCGCCACGGCTCTGGTCCACGATTTGACGGTGATCTCCTCGAAATCAGACGTTTATCGGTCGTGGGGTGTCCAGGCGCAGAATCCCTGGAAGGAAAACTAGACCGACTCGATCCGTCGACCGTGACCAGAGGCGCCATGGCGTGACGAGGTCTGGCTGTTTCTGTCTCCGGCGCTGGGGTGCTCGTCCCTCCAGCGACTCAACTGCCGCGTCCTGTGGAATTCTGCGGCACGATGGTAGTAGTTCTCCAGCTTGAGCGACGTCGCGGCCCAGGATTTCGTTTCCATGGCCTCGCGCCCGTTGGCGGCCAGGCGGGACCTCGATCGGTTGTCCCTGAGGGATTCCACGATGGTGCGCAGCATACCGAGCTGCCCAGGCTCGTAGAGCCTGCCGGTCACGTCGTCGTCGATGATGTCCAGTGGCCCGCCCTTTCCTACAGCCACAGTCGCCACGCCCGAGGCCATGGCTTCCTGAAGGGTTTGGCCGAAAGTCTCGAATTCGCCCGGATGTGTGAAGACATCGAGGCTCGCCATGTGCTCGGCCAGTACTGTCCCGGTCAGCTGGCCGGCGAAGACGGCCCGGTGCAATGTCGATTGGAGGCGCTGGGCCTCAGGCCCGCCTCCGATCACCACGAGCCTGACCCCCGGCAGCGACTGAATCACGCGCAAGTCCTCGACCTGCTTTTCCGATGCAAGGCGTCCCACGAAACCGACGAGGAGATCGTCCGGCCCTGCGCCCAAGGAGGACCGAATCGACAATCTGCGGCGACTGGGGTTGAAGAGTCCGGTATCGACGCCGCGGCCCCATCTGAAGACCCGTGGGACACCCAAAGACTCCAAATAAGCCATGGACGACCGGGAAGGAGCCAGTGTCAGGGTCGCATTCGAGTGGATCGCTGCTATGCGTCTGTCGGCCGTTGCCGCGAGCCACGACATCCCATACCGGTGCGTATAAGCGGCTACGTCCGTTTGGTACACGGCGACCGACGGTATTCCGAGGCCCTTGGCCGCGGTCACCGCGCGAGCCCCCAGAACGAAAGGCGACGCGACGTGCACGATGTCGGGCCGATAGTCGGCCATGATCCGACGAACGGCAGCCACAGTTCCCAGGGAGAAGCGGAGCGTGGGATAACCGGCCAATGGCAACGAAGGCAGACGAAGGGTCGGGACGTCCTCGATCTCTTCGAACGCCTGCCCAGGGGCCAAGGCAACGGGGGAGGAGTCCTCTGGCCACGGCCGGACCTCGGGTATGGCGCCGGACGGGACCACGCGGGGGAAGCGCGGAAACAAAGCAGGGGACCAGTCCGAGGGCTTGAACCCGCGACCGGACGGGGCCACATGCATCACCTCGTGGCCACGCCGACGCAGGTTCTCGGCGCTTCGCAAGAGCGAGGTCGTGACACCGCTGAGATGAGGGACAAAAGATTCCGCAACCATCAGGATTCGCACAATCCAAGGCAACCGTCTGACCCGAACTTTCGTGCGAGGTTCAGATGACGTCAGATTGAACTGTGGATTAAAAGCCAAAGGCCGTGCCGCGTGACATGATGAGAGGCGATGAAGAAGACGCCTCGTAGCCCCTCGCCTTCCCGGTCGTTGCCTATGCCGCTCTGGCTTCAGGCGATGATCGAAATCCTCCTGACCAGCCTCGGATCGTGGTTTGTCATTCTCGTCCTGGTCCTGATCGGTTGGGCTTCACTGGGTTTCCCGGGATCGCCGGTGGCCGTGCTCGCCGGAACCGGTCAGCTGTGGCTCGCCGGACACGGCGTGGGGCTCCACATTGACATTCCCATGTCGGAATCCACGGAGGCGGTCGAGGGTCTTGCGACCTTCACCCCGCTCGGACTGACCGTGGTCTTGCTCCTCTTTGCGCGCCGAGCCGGGAAAAGGCTCGCTCGGGCGTCCTACGAGGGACAATTCTGGCAGGCCCTCGTGGGCGGGGCCGTGATGTACATCGTCATCGGGGCTGCCTTGAGCCTCGTCACGAGCACGTCCGCGCTTTCGAGCAATCCGGTGGTCTCCGCGATCGTTCCACTCGGAGTCTTGATGGTCGGTATGTTCTGGGGCGGTCACCAGGTTGCGGGCTCGTGGTTGCGCCTGGTGGGGATAGACCCGGAAAAGCTGTCCGAACGCTACAGCCAATATTCGAGGTGGACCGGAGCATACGTTGTATCGCTCATTCGGGCGGCATGGGTCGGCATCGTCGGGATCCTTGCGACGGGTGCTTTGCTCACGGGCCTTTCGATCTTTTTCCACTGGAACCGCATGATTTCTCTCTACCAAGGGCTCCATGCGGGGTTCCTCGGCGATATCTCGGTGACCCTCGTTCAGTTCGCTTTGCTGCCCAATCTGATGATTTTCGGGATGGCTTGGGGCAACGGGGCAGGATTCGCCGTCGGCCAGGGAACTGTGATTTCGCCCGCCGCGACTCATGCAGGTGCTCTGCCGTCTCTTCCGATCCTCGGCGCCGTTCCGGCAGAACCAACCACGTGGGCCTATGTTGTCCTTGCACTTCCGATTCTCGCGGGCGCCATGGCCGGCTGGTACTTCATTCGGGACGGGGAGAACCATCTCGATGAGTGGCTGACCCTCAAGCTCGCGTGGCGATGGCTGGCCGCCGTGCTGTCCGGGCTGATCCTGGCCATTTCCTTGGGGGCGCTTGTCGGCTTGGCCGCGTGCCTGTTCGCGGCGTTGGCACACGGGTCTTTGGGTGTGGGACGCTTCACCGATTTCGGCCCGCATCCCTGGACGACGGGTCTCTGGACCGCAGTGACCATAGCCATCGGTGCGATCATCGGTCAGCTCATTGGCCCGTGGATCGAGCACGACCCGACGACCGATGTCAGCCATGAGCCCCGCCCGGCCCGAGGTGTGAAAGGAAGAGGGAAAGAGCCGTCCAAGCCCAAGATCCCCGCCCAAAATTCCCCTGACCGGAAATCACGAGTTCGGACCATGGCATCGAGACCTGATTCGGAGCCGGTCTCACCCCAGAACGGGAATTCCCCAGAACGACCGGCCCAACCGAAGAATTCCGGGGTCAGAGCCTCCTCGGCCAAAGTCTCCCAGGCACCCGATCCCGGGCCGGAGGCCGCCTCGTCGGCCGCTCCGGAGCCGGAAGCAGAATCGAAGGAGCGCGACTCCGACCAGGTCAGCGCGCTCGCACGATTGCGCAAGTTCCGGCCGGGGCCCGACCAAGCACAGTCGTCGTCCACGGATGACAAGGCGCCGCTTGAACCGCCGGAGGCTTCCGCGGCTCCCCATGAGGAATCAGATCTGCCGTGGGCCGGCCCGGATGCGACGCCGGAAGAACCCTCCACAGAGGAGCAGGAACGGGGACCCAGAACTAAGGCGCCGGAACCCGAGGAATCTGAGCCTTCCGTCCCCGAGAAGCCCCACACCGTTCCGGAAAATCGTCCGGTGATCGCGCGGCCCGGTCGGCGCCGGAAATGAACGATAAGGCGAGGACCTAGTTCTCGTCGGTCATGGCGTTGTCAACGCTGGCATGGAGTCATGGAGCCATGAGGCAGGAAGCTGGTCGCCGCAGGCGGTGTGCGGGTGATGATAGTTGTCATGGTGGACCCGGGCGGCGACTGCCCGGTCTCTCGCTCAGGCAGCTCGGAGGAGGCTTCAACGTCGGCGCCCCATGACCTGCAAAAGCTAGGACCCGAGCTCGGCGGTGGAACAGCGCTACCGGGCGCCGGAGCCGACATCAACAAGCGCTCCCCGCTGGCCGAGCTGTTCCACCTCGATGCCGCGGTCGCGGGCAGTACGGCAGCCGCTCCACGGGCAAAGAGGCTCGCCGAGGTTCAGACCGTCGCGGCCCGGTCGAGGTCGGCGAGCATCTGATCGTCCAGCACCAGGGAGCCGGCGGCGATGTTCTCCTCGAGATGATCGACGGACCCCGTGCCCGGGATGAGCAAGCAGGTCGGGAAATGGTGGAGCAGCCAGGCGAGACCGACCTGGGAAGGCGTGGCGCCGAGCGCAGCGGCCACGTCACGAGCCGCGGGGAGATCGCTGACCGAGGGCGTCCCGGGAAATGCGCTGCCCAAGGGGAAAAACGGGACCCAGGCGATGCCCTCCTCCTGGCACAGAGCGCCGATCGCCTCGTCCCCGCGGGACAACAGACCGTAGGCATTCTGCACGCAGACGATCCCAGCGGAGATCGCGCGGCGGACCTCGCTCTCCGGGGCATTGCTGATCCCGAAGTCGCCGATCAGCCCCTCCTCACGCATCGCAGTCATGGCCTCGAGCTGGTCATCCAGGCCCACCGCCTGATCCGCGGGCAGAGGCATGCGACTCTCGTGCTCCGGCCGACGCAGGTTTACGACGGGGATCTGGTCCAGCTTCAGGGTCCGAAGATTGGTCGTGACACTCGCGCGCAGCTCCTCCGGACGCTGAGCCGGGCGCATCGGGAATTGCCCGCCGGGGTTCGGGTCGAAGCCGACCTTGCTGACGATCACCACGCCGTCCTCGGGCCGGATCGCTTCCCCCAGATACTCGTTGACCAGCTGGTCCCCGTAGAACTGGGCGGTGTCGATGTGGTCCACCCCGAGCTCGACGGTTCGGCGCAGGAGTGAGATCGCTGCGGTGCGGTCGGTGCTCGATCGCACGAGCTGCATCGCCCCGTATCCGACCCTAGCGACCGTGCGGCCGGCGATCGACCCCGGACCTCCGGGGCGCTGGGCGTCTGTGTTGTGATGAGCAGGCATGGTGACGACCCTTCATATAGAATGATGAGGTAAAGCGGAGGTTACTCCGTTTCCAGACCCACAGTAACCGGAGGTTCCTCCGCATGCAAGAATCATCGTCAAAAATCGGCACCACCCCACCCGCCCCGGAGAGACCACTCCGCGCGGATGCACAGCGCAACCGGGAGCGACTGATCAAGGCCGCGACTCACGCCCTGACGGATAAGAACCGCTCTTCCTCCCTCGAGGCAATCGCCGGGGAGGCAGGCGTCGGTATCGGGACCCTCTACCGACACTTCCCAACCCGCGACGCGCTCGTCGAAGCCGTCTACGCGACCCAGCTCGACGCGCTGCAGGACGAGGCCGAAGACCTCAGCCGCCGCCTCCCTGGCGACCAGGCGCTGCGCGAATGGGCCGCGCGACATGCCAGGTTCGCCGCCACCAAGCACGGAATGCTCGACGCCATCCGAACCGAGCTCTCCACGCCCAGACCCTCTCGTCCGCTTATCCGCCGCCGGGTGGCCGAGTCCGTGGAGCTGCTGCTCCGGACCGGCGTCGCGGACGGCACCTTGCGCGGCGACGTCGAGGCGGACGATGTGGCGGTCCTGCTGCTTGGCATCTTCCTGGCCACAGCCCGCGCTGGAAGGCCCGAGCAGGAGTGCAGACTTCGCGACCTCGCGCTCGACGCCTTACGAGTGCGGTAGCACTCCGCCCGCGAGTCCGCCGACTGAGTCCCCGCTGCATCGCCATCCCCGCTTTTCAGCGTCTCGATGACTATCGACGGCGCTGCATTGCCACCCATCGTGCAATCCAGGGGCTTGTTCCTTCATCCTCGGCGCGGTGACCACAACGTCATGGCCCGCAATGCCTAGCGTCCGGTCAACGAGTTCATCAGCGAGTCGTACAGGCTCTGCTGGCAACCGCTGTTGGATGAGATGGTGAGGGAATTCTGAACGCATTCACGGTATTCCGAGGTAACTGACCACATGGCCAGATTGATACCGGCGTTGGCGGCGAAATAGAAGTTGGCCAGTAGAACGAGCGCCAAGACGAAATAGCCGATCCACTGCCCACGGACCTTTTTGAGCGCAATCATGGTCAGGATGCACCAGACGGCCGCCAGGATCATCAGAATCATCGACACGACCAGCGCAGCCATGCCATACCGTGTGCTGGAGAGCATCGTGGCCACAAGCCCCGCGACCGAAAGCAGAATAGTGATCCTCGAGCGGTACACCAAGGAACCGCGGTGCTTGGGATTCGGCTGGTCCTGAGCAGGGCTGGGTGATGTCATATCTCAACACTACCGGGCATGTCGGTAAGGTTGAGTTCATGCGCATAGTGGTCATGGTCTCTGGTTCCGGGACAAATCTTCAGTCCATTCTGGATGCAGTGCAGGCGGATCTGCTCGACGTCGAGATCGCTGCCGTAGGGGCGGACAAGCCCTGCCGAGGAATCGAGCGAGCGGCCGATTCCGGTATCGAGAATTTCGTGGTCAGCCCTTCGGATCACGCAGACCGGGCCGCATGGAACCGCGCCCTTGAGGAAAAGATCGCCTCCTACGCGCCGGATTACGTCATCTTCGCAGGTTTTATGCGCATCGTGGATGCGGACCTGGTCGGCCGTTTCGAAGGCCGGATCGTCAATACCCACCCGGCCCTTCTGCCGTCTTTCCCCGGGGCCCACGGCGTCAGAGATGCTCTGGCCCACGGCGTCAAAATCACCGGCGTGACTGTTCACGTGGTGGACTCCGGAGTGGATACAGGTCCGATCCTCGCTCAGGCCGCGGTGCCCGTCCTGGATGGCGATGACGAAGAAGCACTTCACGAGCGCATCAAAGCGCAAGAACGTTCCCTCCTTGTAACCACAATTAAGAACCTGTCCGGCGGCGCAATAGACTGAGCGTCGTCACCGGCAGTAGTACGCCATAACCGATGAGTTGGAGTTTCCGTGTCCCTGACCGAGCTGAATCGCGTCCCGTTCAAACGAGCCCTGATTTCCGTTTTCGACAAGACCGGGCTGGATGGCCTGGCCCGTGGTCTGCACGAGGCAGGCGTGGACATTGTCTCCACGGGGTCCACTGCCCAGAAGATCAAGGATGCCGGCGTTCCGGTGACCGAAGTCGCTCAGATCACGGATTTCCCCGAGTGCTTGGAGGGGCGAGTCAAGACCCTCCACCCGAAGATCCATGCGGGCATCCTGGCGGATCGTCGCAAGAGTGACCACGTCCAGCAGCTTTCGGACCTAGGTATCGAACCCTTCGACCTCGTGATCGTGAACCTTTATCCGTTCGTTGACACCGTCGCCTCGGGGGCCGGGGAAGAGGACATCATCGAGAAGATCGATATCGGTGGCCCTTCCATGGTTCGCGCCGCGGCCAAGAACCATCATTCGGTTTCCGTCGTGGTGGACCCCGCTCAGTACGGCCGCGTTGTCGAAGCCGCCCGGAACGGCGGATTCGACCTGGCCGAGCGCCGTCGTCTTGCGGCAGGAGCCTTCTCCCATACCGCAGCCTACGACACCGCCGTGGCAACCTGGACCCAGCAGCAATTCGCTCAGGACCCGGAGGCCAATTTTTGGCCTCCCTACGCCGGAATGGGCTTCGAGCGCTCCGAATCATTGCGTTACGGCGAGAATCCGCATCAGCGCGGTGCACTGTACGTCGATCCGGCGGTAGCACCGGGCATTGCCCAGGCCGAGCAATTGGGCGGCAAAGCGATGTCCTACAACAATTACGTCGACGGGGATGCGGCGCTGCGAGCGGCCTTCGACTTTGCCGACCCGGCTGTTGCGATCATCAAGCACAACAACCCGTGCGGAATTGCCGTGGGTTCGGCGGATGCTGCGGATCCCATCGCTGACGCCCACCGCAAGGCTCATGCATGCGATCCGCTGTCCGCCTACGGTGGGGTCATCGCGGCGAATCGTGAAGTCACCCAGGAAATGGCCGAGACCGTCAAGGGGATCTTCACGGAGGTCATCATCGCCCCTTCTTACGAAGACGGCGCCCTCGAGGTTTTGAAGACCAAAAAGAATCTGCGAATTCTCCTCCTGCCGGAGGGTTTCGAGCGCGAGAGCATCGAATACCGTCAGGTTTCCGGTGGCGCGTTGTTCCAGCAGAGCGATAGGCTTCAGGCCGACGGTGACAATCCCTCTAATTGGACGCTCGTGGCAGGGGAAGCCGCGGACGAAAAAACTCTTTCGGATCTTGAGTTCGCGTGGCGCGCTCTGCGTTCGGCCAAATCGAATGCGATTCTGTTGGCCGAAAGCGGAGCTGCGGTCGGAATCGGTATGGGCCAGGTCAACCGCGTCGATTCGTGCAAGCTCTCGGTCGAGCGTGCCAATTCTCTCGGCGAAGGCAACCAGGAGCGTGCTCGTGGCGCCGTTGCGGCATCTGATGCATTCTTCCCGTTTGCCGACGGCCTTGAGGTCCTCCTGGAAGCTGGCGTGCGCGCCGTCGTCCAGCCCGGTGGATCGATCCGGGACGAAGAAGTCATTGAAGCGGCAAACAAGGCCGGCGTAACCATGTACGTCACCGGGGCACGTCACTTCTTCCACTAGTGCTCCCGAACGAACAAGCGATGACTCCCCGTTTTCCCGAAGAAAGCGGGGAGTCATCATGTTTGCGGCCGGAGCGGTCGCTTCTTCATGCCGAACAGGCGCCTCGGACCGGCTGCACGGCAAGAAACGGGAAAACTGTGCCGAAACGGCGGCAGGATTTTGCCGGTTCGCGACGGGGGTCGAGAATCTAGCCATGCAGGACAACGGAAAAGCCCGCGAATCGACCGGCCCGGCGAGTATCTACGACGTCGCCCGCGAGGCCGGTGTCGCGGCATCGACCGTCTCCCGCACTTTCTCACGCCCTGGAAGGGTCTCTTATGCGACCGCGGAGAAAGTCCGTGCGGCCGCGGAACGGGTCGGATACAGGAATCAGGCGCTGAGGCGTGCGGGCGGGACCGAGCGGAGGCCGTCTTGGATGCTCGGACTGATCGTTGCGGACATATCCAATCCGGTTTTCATCGACATGGTCCAGGGGGTCGAGATGGCAGCGCGGGATTCAGGGATGACGACGATTCTGTCCAACTCGCGCGAGTCCCGGGATCGGGAACAAGAGGCTATCCAGCGAAGCCTCACGAGCGTGGACGGGCTCATTCTTGCCGGTGCACGCTTGCCCGACGCCGCGATCCGGACCTTCGCCAAGCAGAAGGCGATGGTCGTGATGAACAGGGCCGTGCGGGGAGTCGCTTCCGTCGTCATCGATCAGGAACAAGGAACTCGGTCGGCGGTTGAGCACCTGGCGAGGACTGGAGCGCGCAGCATCGCGTACATCATGGGTCCCGAAACGTCGTGGGCCAATGGAATGCGGTGGGCAGCCGTCCGCGACGTCAGTAAGGCCGTTGGGCTGGAGTTTCGCCGCATCGGTCCTTTCGAACCCACAATGTCGGGAGGTGTCCAAGCCGCGAAGGTTTGGCGGGAGCGCCCCACCGACGCAGTAATTGCCTACAACGACCTGATGGCTCTGTCCTTTATGCGGCACGTCCAGTCGACCGGTGTCGTGGTCCCCGACGACCTGCAGATCGTCGGTTTCGACGACCTACTCGCATCAAGCCTGGTGAGGCCGAAGTTGACGACCGTCGTCGGACCTTTCGAACGAATGGGTGCAACCGCGGCCGCCCATGTGATGGCGATTGCCAATGGGGTCAAGGCGTCAACAGAGCGTCCCGTGGTTCTCCCGGCGCGTTTGATTACCCGGGGGAGCACGCGCGGCATCGGTTAGGCACCTCTGCCCCAACTCAGGGAATTCGCGGCAACTTGTGGCAACCGGTATCTGAGTTACGGTCACCGGGCGTGGAATGTCTTTATGACACAGTCCATTGCATTGCACCCCGATCGCCTTCTTCCGGCAGATCCGGCAACACGCAACGTGGCCCGGGATCTGGTTGCGGTCGCCGAAGAGCTGCCGCTGTTGTCCCCTCACGGCCATGTGACCGCGGAATCCATCGCGCGCAATGAAGCCTTCCCTGATCCCGCGGCCCTGCTCATCAGCCCCGACCATTACGTATATCGGCTGTTGAACGCGGATGGGGTGAACCTGGAGAACGTCAACGCGGGCACCGCCGAGGATGCCGATGCCCGCGATATCTGGCGTGCCTTCTGCGAACGGTGGGAGCTCTTCGACGGAACGGCCTCCGGGTACTGGCTCCGAAGAGAATTCGCGACCGTCTTCGGGGTCGACGATTCGACGATCGACGGTGCCCACGCCGACGAGCTCTTTGACCAGATCTCGGAGGTGCTGGCGCGTCCTGAATTCCGTCCGCGTGAATTGTTCCGAGACTTCGACCTCGAGGTGCTGGCCACCACGGACGACCCGTTGGATGATTTGGCGGCCCACCGGGAATTGGCGTCCGACCCGACCTTCGACGGGAGGGTCCTCCCGACTTTCCGACCCGATGCTTTCGTCAAATTCTGGAACCCTTCTTTTGCTCGGAATGCGGACCGGCTCATCCAAGAGGCAGGAGACGGGCTGACGGGATACGCAGGTTATCTGCGTGCGATGGCCAACCGCAGGGCCTACTTCGTGGAAAACGGTGCCGTTTCGGCAGATCACGGAGTGTGGACCCCTGAGTCGGTCAAGCTCGGGGACCAAGAGGCCAATGACCTCTTCGAAAAGGGCCTCGCGGGAACGGCCACCAACGCCGAAGCCCTCCGCTTCGAGGCCAACATGACCTATCAGTTCGCTCGGATGTCCTCGGAGGACGGGCTGACCATGACGATTCATCCGGGATCCTACCGAGACCACAGCTCTCGGACCGTTGAACGTTTTGGGCCGGATACCGGCAACGACATCCCGTTCGGGGTGGATTACACGCGCGGGTTGCAGCCCCTGTTGTCGGATTTCGGCAATTCGGACGATTTCAATCTGGTGCTCTTCACCCTGGACGAGACGACGTTCTCGCGGGAAATCGCACCGCTGGCCGGCTTCTACCGCGCCGTGTACGCGGGCGCCCCGTGGTGGTTCCTCGACGAACCCGACGCGATGCACCGTTTCCGTTCGGCGACAACTGGAACCCTCGGTTTTTCGCGAACTTCGGGATTCATCGATGACACGCGAGCGTTCTGTTCCATCCCCGCCCGTCACGACGCCGCCCGCCGGGTTGATGCGGGGTTCTTGGCCAAGCTCGTGGTCGAGCACCGCATTACGGAGGAGCGTGCGCGCTCCGCGATCGTGGAATTGACCGATTCGAACCCGCGGAAGGTCTTCAAGCTATGAGCACGTCGCTGAACCGGATCACCGCCGCCCGGCACGTGGGCGATCCCGCCCCCGTCCGTGTGGTCCATCTGGGGTTGGGCGCATTCCATCGTGCCCACCAGGCCTGGTACACGCAGCACGCGGAGTCCGACGCACGTGATCCGAAGTGGGGTATTGCGGCGTTTACCGGTCGCAGTCCCGTCGCGGCCGAAGAACTCGCTCCCCAGGAAGGCTTGTATTCGCTGGTTGAGCGGGCCGCCGACGCGGATTCCGTGGAATTGATCCAGTCGATCGTCGAGGTCCGCCCGGCCTCGGATTCGAAACGTTTGGTTCAGCTGCTGTCCGCTCCGGAAATTGCACTCGTCACGCTGACCATCACGGAAGCCGGATACCACCTAGATCCGGCCGGAGAACTGAAAGCCACCGACGAGGACGTGGCCGCCGACATCGCAATCTTGCGTGAGGCTCTATCGGACCCTTCACAGGACCCGCCGTTGCTCACGGCCGCGGGCCGATTGGTGCTCGGCCTCGATCGTCGCCTCAGGTCCTTGGGAAACGAAGCCGGAATCGCGGTCGTATCCTGCGACAACATGGCTGACAACGCGACCGCGACTCGGAACGCGGTTCTCGGCACGGCCCACGCATGCAAGGACGGACTCGCGGAGGAGATCGATCGGGTGGTCTCCTGGGTCGGGACTTCGGTGGACCGCATCACGCCCGCGGCGACGGAGGAACTCGCTCAGTTCGTTGCCGAGAAAACGGGGTTCGATGACGCGGCGCCGGTCGTCGCGGAGCCCTTTCGTTCTTGGATCTTCTCGGGAGATTTTCCGGGGGGTCGCCCGGAATGGGAACGTGCAGGTGCCCAGTTCGTGGACGATCTTGAACCCTTCGAGCGCAGAAAACTGTGGCTCTTGAACGGTACTCACAGTTACATGGCCTACGCCGGCCAGCTGGCAGAACATCGCACCGTGGCCGAAGCGATCGCCGATCCCGCGATCCTGTCGAAGATCGAAGCTTTTTGGGACGAGGCCTCGCGGCACCTGACGGACCCACAACTCGATGTGCCGTCCTACCGGGAGGATCTGCTGACCCGGTACCGCAATCCCCGGATCCAGCATTTCCTGGCTCAAATCGGTACCGATGGGGCCAGCAAGTTGCGCATTCGCGCCCTGCCGATCTACCAGGCCGAACGCGAGGCCGGCCGCGACGGCGCCGCCGCGGCCGGCGCGATCGCCTCGTGGATCGCTTGGCTCATCACCCAAGACTCCCGGGACATCAAGGACTCGGAGGTGGATTCCATCCGTCAGGCCCTCGCCTCAGACGACACCACGCGTGCCTTGCTCGATGTGCTTCAACCCGGGCTGGGGCAGGATACGCACCTTGTCTCGCTCGTGCGGTCCCATAACTGACCCCTCAGAATACGGTTCCACGGCAAACGAGCCACCCATCGAACCTCGTGTTGCCCCAGAAAGGACTTACCCCACATGTTGCGACCCCAAGACACATCGACTCGTCAGCGAGTCAGCCTGGATGGTCTCTTCGACTTCGCGGTCGACTGGCACCACGACAGCTTTGAGAAGGGCTGGGCCCAGCAGTTCCCGAAACAAGGGTTGAAAGCGCCGGTGCCCGGGTCTTTCAACGACCTGTATGCCGATAGCGCGATTCGCGAGCACGTCGGTTGGGTCTGGTATTCCCGTGATGTCCGAGTTCCGCGCGGATTCTCGACGGGTAGGACTCTCCTCCGCTTCGACTCCGCGACCCATCTCGGAGTGGTCTTCGTCAACGGTCAGGAAGTGGTCCGCCACCAGGGCGGTTATATGCCGTTCGACGTCGACGTCACCGAGCACGTCCACCCCGGTGAGGTATTCACTATGACCGTCGCCGTGAACAACGAGTTGTCGCACGAGACTCTTCCTCCCGGGGAGGTAACCCAGGACGGCCAGGGCCGAAAACATCTCGCGTACCGTCACGACTTCTTCAATTACGCGGGCCTTCACCGTAGCGTGTGGCTTTGCAATGTCGCCGACGTTCGCCTCGACGATGTGACTGTAGTTGCCGAATTCGAAGGCGGTGAAGGCGGCCGAGGAATCGTGCATTACACCGCGAAGTTCACCGGGGATGCCCCGGAAGCGGCCGTTCAGGTCCTGGACGCGGAAGGCGATGTCGTCGCAGGTGCAGAGCGAGTCGCGGCGAGCGACTCGACCCTGGACGGTGAGTTGTCCTGGTCCGGAGTTGAACTCTGGAAACCAGGACGAGGCTACCTCTATACGCTCCGCGTGCTGACGTACGACAACGGTGAACTCGTCGACGAATACGATCAACGTTTTGGCGTACGGACCGTTGAGGTACGAGGCAAGCGGTTTCTCATCAACGGGGAGCCTTTCTACTTCACGGGTTTCGGAATGCACGAGGACCACGAGACGATCGGCAAGGCCCACTCGAACGCCCACATGGTTCAGGACTTTGGCCTGCTGAATTGGATCAACGCCAATTCCTTCCGCACCTCGCACTACCCGTACGCCGAAGAAATCATGGAGTACGCCGACGAGCGCGGAATCGTCGTCATCGACGAGACCCCGGCGGTTGGACTGAACTGGCATATGGGTGCCGGAATCATGGACCAGGGAGGCGGAAACACCTTCGATCCCGGCAACGTCGACGAGAACACCCAAAAGGTCCACGCCCGTGAAATCCGCGAACTCATCCAACGGGACAAGAACCATCCCTCGGTGGTTCTGTGGTCGATCGCCAATGAACCAGACTCCGGGGCCGAGGGCGCGCGGGAGTACTTCGAGCCGCTCGAAAAGCTGACCCGCCGACTCGATCCCTCACGGCCTGTCGGGTTCGTCAACGTCATGTTCGCGCCCTGTGGAGTCGACAAGATCTCGGATCTGTTCGATGTGCTGATGCTGAACCGCTATTACGGCTGGTACGTAGACGCCGGAGACATCGTCGCGGCCCGAGGTTCCCTTCGCAAGGAACTCGAGGCCTGGGACGAGCAATACGGCAAACCAACCATCATGACCGAATACGGCGCGGATACGATCGCGGGTCTCCACTCGGTTTTCGAGATCCCCTTCACCGAGGAATACCAGACAGCACTGCTGCGCATGTATCACGAGGAATTCGACCGCGTGGAATGCATGGCCGGTGAGCAGGTGTGGAATTTCGCGGATTTCCAGACCAAGAACGGGTTCGCGCGCGTGGACGGTAACAAAAAGGGAGTGTTCACCAGGGACCGCAAACCCAAGGCTCTGGCCCATGAGCTCCGGAGACGGTGGTCGGAGAAACTCGGCCGTTGACCCCTGGTACGTGACGATGCTGCCGGTCCGCCACGGGCTCACCGATGAGAACGGTCAACCCTGGCGAGGTCGAGACACCGTCCCAGCCATCTCCATTAAGCCCTTGTAGGGCACCCCAGGCAAAGGAGCCTGTCATGTCAGAAATAGCTACTTCGTCCATACCTCACGTGGCCCACGAGCATCTGCCCAAGAGACGCATCGCGGGCTACGGTCTCGGAGACGCAGGATGCAACGTCGCGTTCCAAATGACCGGCGTGTTTCTTCTCCTGTTCTACACGGACGTGGTGGGCATCCAGCCCGCGCACGCGAGCGCGATCTTCCTGTTCGTGAAATTCTGGGACGCTTTTGCTGATCTTTTTGCCGGTCGCATGGTCGACCGGACCATGACCCGGTGGGGCAAATTCCGTCCGTTTCTGCTGTGGTACTCGGTTCCGCTTCTGCTGTCGAATGTTCTCTGCTTCTGGATTCCCGTGGACTCGTACGCGACCAAGATCGTATGGGCGACCGTAAGCTATGCCCTCTTGGGACTGCTGTATTCGATGGTCAATATCCCGTTCGGGTCGCTCGCGGGGGCCATGAGCCAGAATCCGGTGGACAGGTCGCGGCTCGCTTCGGCGCGCATGGTCGGCTCAGGGGCCACGATTCTTCTGCTTTCCGTATTTCTCGCACCCCGGCTCAAACAGGCTGAGGACCTCGCGACCACCTTTCTTGTCACGTCCATCGTCTTCCTGGTGATCGGCGCGATCTTCTTCTACACCACGTTCCTCACTTCGAAAGAAGTGGTGTTCCGTGAGGTCGAGAAGGTGAGCTTCAAGGAGACCCTGTCCACGATCCGGCGGAACGGCCCCTTGCTGAGGTTGTGCGCCTCTTCGCTCTTCTACTTGACTGCGCAGTCGATGATCGGTGCGCTCACCATTTATCTCTCCAACGTGGTCCTCTCCCGGTACACCTCTGGAGGCTGGGTCGCGTCCGTCTCGATCATCATCACCACGGGAGCGGTATTGTACGTCGGCCCGTTCGGCCCTATGGTCACCCGCGCGATGGGGAAGAAGAGAGGGTTCGTCTACAACTGCATGGTGGCCGCCGCGGGCGGTGTCCTGTTCGCGTTGAGCAATTCCGTCTGGCATTCCTTGGCCATGAGCCTCATTGGGCTGTTCCTGATGGGTGTCGGGATGGGGCTGCTGAACACCATGACATGGGCGCTCGAAGCCGACACCGTTGAATACGGTGAATACCGGACCGGTGTCCGGACTGAAGGAGCCACATACGCGGCGTTTTCCTTCACACGAAAGGTCGGGCAAGCCCTCGGACAGTCCCTGGGCGGCATCGTGCTGACCTGGGCCGGATATACCGCCGGGAAGGGAAGTCAGGGCGACGGAGTCGTGTCCGGTTTGGCCATCTACGGTGGCCTGATTCCGGCGGCCATATTTATTCTCGCAATGCTGATCATGACCGGTTATCCCCTGACCGAGGCAAAATTCACATCGGTCATGAAATCCATTGAGGCAAACCGGAGGCAGCGTCACGAAGGCCTGGAAACAGGAGCGATCCCGACCTCGGTCGAGACCTCCTCGGACCTCAATGGTCCTACTGCTCGTGCGTCCCATCCCGCCACCAGCTCGCAGGAGGCCGTGCCCGGGAACGATCAGGCCCAAATCCACATTGTCGAGGATCAGTCCGGGGACAATTCCACGGACGATGATTCGCACCACGACGACTACCCAACGAAAGGACAATAATGCGCATCGAGAAGGCAGAGGTCTTCGTGACGAGCCCGTCCCGCAACTTCGTGACTCTTAGGATCACGACGGACGAGGGAGTCACCGGTATAGGCGACGCAACCCTGAACGGGCGTGAACTGGCGGTTGCCGCTTACCTCAAGGAGCATGTCTGTCAGCTCCTGCTGGACAAGGATCCCAGCACTATCGAAGACACATGGCAATTCCTGTATCGGGCGTCGTACTGGAGACGCGGCCCGGTCACCATGGCCGCGATCGCCGCCGTCGACATGGCTCTCTGGGATATCAAGGGCAAGGTCGCCGGAATGCCCGTGTACCAGTTGCTGGGCGGGGCCTCGCGCCGCGGCTGCCGGGCCTATGGCCACGCGTCCGGAAGAGACCTTGAACAGCTGTTTGACTCGATCCGGGAGGAACTCGAGTTGGGCTACAAGTCGATTCGGGTGCAGACCTCGGTACCCGGAATCGAGAAACTGTACGGTGTGGCCGCACAGGAACAGTCGACGGGAGAGCGGTACGACTTCGAACCAGCTAACCGCGGGACCCAACCCGTCGAGGAGGACTGGGACACCCGGGCCTATCTGCGGCACGTCCCCACCGTCTTCGAGGCCGTGCGCAACGAGTTCGGGCCTGAGCTGCCCTTGCTGCACGACGGCCACCACCGGATGACACCTCGGGAGGCCGCTCAACTGGGGAAATCACTGGAACCGTATGACTTGTACTGGCTCGAGGACTGCACGCCGGCCGAGAACCAGGAAGCATTGCGACTGGTCCGTGAGCACACCACGACCCCTTTGGCGATCGGTGAGGTCTTCAACTCCGTCTACGACATCAAAGATCTCATCCAGGAACAGCTCATTGACTACGTGCGGTGCGCCTCGACGCATTTCGGCGGAATCACGCAGCTCAGGAAGGCCATGAATTTTGCCGAGATGTACCAGGTCAAGTCGGGATTCCACGGTCCTACGGACGTCTCACCGATCGGATTCGCGGCTCAACTTCACCTCGGATTGTCCATCCACAACTACGGGCTCCAGGAATACATGCCCCATTCCCCGTTGACACGTGAAGTCTTCCACGAGGGGCTGACCTTCGAAGACGGATATCTGCACCCGGGTGACGCTCCGGGACTCGGAGTCGAATTCGATGAGGAAGCCGCGGCCCGTTTCCCCTACGATCAGGCATATCTCCCGTACAACCGACTTGCCGATGGGACCGTACACAATTGGTAGAAAATCAACATACTGAGCCGCCGCTGATCGTGGTCATGGGGGTTTCCGGCGCGGGCAAAACGACCATCGGATCCCTCCTGGCTACTCGCTTGGACGCCGAATTCGTCGATGCCGACTCGCTGCATCCTCTGTCGAATGTCGAGAAAATGGCGGCTGGTCACCCGCTCACGGATGAAGACCGGTGGCCGTGGCTGCGCGTCGTCGGCCAGAAGCTGCACGATGCCGCCCTCGCCGACCCCCAGAGCACCGGACTGGTCATTGCGTGTTCGGCACTCAAGCGTGTCTATCGCAAGACGATCAGCGCGGAGTCCCCGGGGACATTCTTCGTTCATCTCGCCGGCGACGAAGAAACGCTGTCTCACCGTCTCGAGGGTAGGAGCGGACATTTCATGCCTCAAGGACTTCTGCGCTCGCAATTGGACACGCTCGAGGAACTTGAAGACGACGAGCGGGGTACGCGCATTGACATCGATGCGTCGATAGACCACATCTTGGACGAATCAGTGCGAGCAATAGCCCGTAGGGCCGCCGGCTGGTAGAGATATCACATGAACTCCACCGACCAGACCACGCCGTCACCGACCAAGAATTCGGAAGAGCGCAGCGCTCTGTACGCCGTGACGATCTTTCCGTTATTGATCCTTGGGGCCGGAATTCTCGGGTTCTTTCTCCCGGGGTTCTTCTCGGGGTTCTCTGGATGGGTCAATCCACTGCTGGGCGTCATCATGTTCGGAATGGGACTGACACTGACGGGCCCTGACTTTGCGCTCGTCGCCAAGAATCCTGTCCCCGTCATCATCGGTGTGGTCGCACAATTCGTCATCATGCCGCTGCTCGGGTTCGTTATTTCGTGGGCCCTGCAGCTTCCGCCCGCGCTCGCGGTCGGTGTGATCCTGGTCGGCTGTTGCCCTGGGGGTACGGCTTCGAACGTCGTCTCGTACCTCGCCAAGGGCGATGTCGCGCTTTCCGTTGCGATGACCTCGATCTCGACGTTGATCGCGCCTTTTCTCACGCCGCTCCTGGCGATCTGGCTGGCGGGTGAACGGATGAACGTGAGCGGCAGTGACATGATGCTCTCGATCCTCGAGGTCGTCCTGATTCCGGTGGTCCTGGGCCTCGTGGTGCGCTGGCTCGCGCCCGGCGTAGTCCTCAGAGTGACCCCCGCGTTGCCTTGGGTTTCGGTCGCGGCGATCTCGGTGATCGTGGCGATCGTCGTCGCCGGGTCCGCGGAAGCGATCGTGTCGGCGGGACTCCTGGTTCTGCTCGCGGTGATCCTGCACAACGGTCTGGGCTACCTTCTCGGCTACGGGGCGGCGAGCCTGTTCCGGGTGCCAGTCTCCGCTCGTCGTACGACCGCGATCGAGGTGGGAATGCAGAATTCGGGTCTGGCGACGTCATTGGCTCGAACCTATTTCACCCCGGAGGCCGCCCTGCCGGGAGCGGTCTTCTCGGTGTGGCACAACGTTTCGGGAGCTCTCGTGGCCGCGTTCTTGCGCCGCAGGTCCGCTTCTCGCGACTGAGATACGGCGTGGTCCCAGACGCCGCGGCCGAAACGACACAAGGCCCCGGTTTCAACTCGAAACCGGGGCCTTTTCAGTCGCTTGGGGTCAGCGTGTCGGGCGAGGTGCCCGAGAGCCCCTCAGCGCGTTACGGAGTGGAGATCCTCGAGCTTGTATTCGCACGAGTCTCCGCCCTCGAGAACCGTTTCGAATTCGCCGACGCGTACCCGTACGGCGCTGGCTTTCTGCGACCGCGCGGACAGCCGAACTCGTTTGGAATCGATGAAAACGTCGAGCAGTTGACCGCGATACTGGACCTCGAACCCGACTGAGCGCAATTCTTCCGGCATGGACGGTTCCAGCTGAATGCAATCCGTGAGCACCTGAACCCCCGCGTAGGCTCTTTGCACGACGTCGAGCGTGCCGCACATCGCCCCGAGGTGAATGCCCTCCTGAGTGGTGCCGCCTTGGGTGTCGTCCAGGTCGGCCATGAGTGCGTCCTGGTAGACACTCCATGAGTGCCGTGGGTCGACTCGGGACATGATCGACGCCGTCACGACTCGGGATAGCGAGGAGCCATTGGACGTCCGGGCCAGATAGTAGCTGATCGTGTCCTCGATCTTGGCCAAGGATACGTCGTAGCCCAGGTGCGCCAACTCCTCCTGAAGGCCCCGTTGCCCGAAGAGGTACACGAGCATCAGGGTATCGGCCTGTTTGGAGAGCTTGTAGTTGTTGGTCGCATCGCCCTCCGATTCGAGAATCAGGTCCATGCGCCCGATATTCCCGTACTTCCGCCGGTAATGGTCCCAGTCGATCTCCTTGAGATCGTCGTACCCCTCGAACTGGCTGATGGTTCCGTCATGATTGAACGGAACCGCAATGTTCGCGGCCATATGCTTCCACGCAGCGAGTTCGGCCTCGGTCACGTTGTTCGCCGACGACACCCGCAGTGATTGATGCTCGGGCAGTTCCTCGAAGATCTCAAGCGTATGGCGGAAGAGCCACGCGGCAAGGACATTGGTGTATGCGTTGTCCTTCAGGCCGCCGCCATCGACTGAGCCGGGGTAGCCGTCGTGATACTCGTCCGGTCCCATCGCTCCTTCGATGTGGTACCGCCGGTCGTTAGGGTCAAAGGTCACCAGCGAGGTGAAGAAACGAGCGATCTCGATCATGAGCTCCGCGCCCTGGTGAGCGAGCCAGCTCGTGTCTGCCGTGGCGGTGTAGTACTGCCATGAGTTGTAAGCAATGGCCAGGCCCACGTGGAATTGGCGCCACGAGTTGTCCGGCATCCAACGGTCCGAATGAGGGTTGTACAACTCGACGGGAGTTTCTTCTCTCCCGTCTGAGCCGGACTGCCAGGGGAACATTGCGCCCTTGGCCCCGAATTCTGTGGCCTTGTATCGTGCCGCTGGCAGGCGCGCCCACCTGTATTGCAAGAGCGACCTGGTCACAAAAGGCAGGCGCATTGTGATGATCGGCAGAATGAAGATCTCGTCCCAGAAGATGTGCCCCCGGTAACCCTCACCGTGGAGGCCGCGAGCGGTCACGCCGGCGTCGTTGAGCTCCATGTTGGGGCCGAGGGTTTGCACAATATGGAAGATGTGGAGGCGGAGGGCCAGCATCGTATCCACATCGGTCTCGATGTCCACGGCGAATCGAGCCCACAATCGGGACCACGTCTGCTCGTGGGGGCCGTAGAGCGCATCGAACCCGGTGTCGGTTCTGTTCAGCGCCTCAACCGCGCCGAGCACCGGGGACGCGATCGCCGAATCGCGTGACGTCACCAGCGCCGTGGTCGTATCGAACACGACGGCCTTTCCGTCCTGCCCGTCTACCCGGTAACGGCGCATTTCGACCCCGCCCGGTCGGATTTCCCGCTCGAGACGCGAGCTGACGGGCGCACGGACTTCGGTGCGTTGAGCGACGGCGATCTCGTGGCCCGACTGATTGGTCCGGACGACGTTGATCAAGGTGTTGTCCGGAAGCGTGGTCGAGGCCTCTGCGACGAGGTGATGACGGGCCAATTCGCGGTATTCGGCAACATTGTTGTTGGTGACGTTCGGGTCGATTCCGCTCCGCACATGAATTCGCCCCGACCAGCCGACCGGTGTCACCGTGGTTTCCATGGCGGCCAGGTGACGATTCGCCATCGAGACGATGCGTCGCTGTTCGACCTGGACACGCCGGGGTGTTTCCGAATAGGGCTCGCCGACCTCGCTGGGAACCTCTTCCAACAGACACCGACGGGAGAGTACTCCATGGCGCAGATCGAGTTCCGTGACTTCGTCGAGGGGTTGCATGCCGCCCTCGGACCACCAGTCGCCGCCCCGCAACCGAAGGTCCAAGAACTGGAAGTTCGGAAGATTGACCATCGACTCGTGTTCGAGGTCGCGACCGTTGATATGGGAGACCACACGATTGAACAACCCCGCGGCGTAGGTTCCCGGGTAATGGACCCCGTCGTCGCCGCGCTCGGGCCGGCAGCCACGGACACCCATGTAGCCATTGGCGAGGGTCAGTAGCGCTTCCCGATGGCCTTCCTGCTCCGGGTCGAAACCGTGGTAGATGAGTTTCCACGAATCGTCACGTTGCGCTCCGAGATCGAGCTCCGCGACGTCGTTGTGCACCAGGTCGGCGCCGGCCTCGTCCAGTTCATTGCGGTCGCCGTGTCGGTTGATGCCGACGACGAGACCGAACCCGCCTGCCCGAGCCGCCTGAACCCCTGATACGGCATCCTCGATGACCGCGGCATCCTTTGGGGCGACGCCGAGTTGTTTCGCCGCGGCGAGGAACATATCGGGCGCCGGTTTTCCGGGGACGTTGTTCTCAAGAGCGTAAGTACCGTCGATGATGAGGTCGAAGAGGTCCCCCAGATCCGCGGCCTCGAGAACCGACGTCGAATTTCTGGACGCCGTGACGAGGGCGATCGGCACGCCGCTGCGCTTGAGGCGGCGAGCCAGTTCAACGGTTCCCTTGAAAACGGTCACGCCGTTGAACTCGAGCTCCTCCTGAAAGTAGTCGTTCTTGAGGCGAGACTGTCCCTGAACCGTCCACTGGCCTGCGGAGTCGTTGTCATTGCCTTCGGGGAGAGCCGCGTTGCGGGCCGCGAGTAAGGTTCGAACGCCGTCCTCGCGGGCGCGCCCATCCACGTAAGAGCGGTAGTCCGTCGTGATGCTGAATTCGCTGCGATCTATGTCCCCGGCGTCGTGCCCTTCTGAAGGCTCCAGGCGAGAATCGGACAGGATCGCATCGAAGAGCTTCTTCCACGCGTTCGCGTGCACTGCTGCCGTGTCCGTGACGATGCCGTCCATGTCGAAGATGACGGCCTTCTGGGGCACCGAAAGCGGCAGTTGCGAACGATTTTCTCTCGTAGTGCTCGATTCCGGCCTGTACGGGGAACCGGAACGCAGGTTAAGGGGATCACTGGTTCCGAGCGGGTTGAGAGAGTTCATCAAGGACCTTTCCTGTTGGCTCAGGCACCCATTAAACACGCTCAAGTTACCGATTGGTTCGATACGAGGGTTATTTCTTAGGCCGTTCACGTACGGCTATACACAACCCGTCCTACTGTGAAACGGACCAATGTCCATGGTGTCCCATGTCCTAGAATGATGCAGAAGCCTTTCGCGTGCCACGCCGGGCCCGGTGTGGAGTCAGCCCAACAGGAGAACTATGAGCAACTCGTCCGCGCAGGATGTCAACAACCGGCCGCTCGCCGAACTCGACCCCGAAGTTTCGAAAGCCATTGACAACGAGCTGAGCCGACAGCGCAATACCCTGGAAATGATCGCTTCGGAGAATTTCGCTCCTCGGGCGGTTCTGGAAGCACAGGGATCGGTACTGACCAACAAGTACGCGGAGGGTTATCCCGGCCGTCGTTATTACGGCGGCTGTGAGTACGTCGACGTCGTCGAGGACCTGGCTCGCGAGCGCGCCAAATCGTTGTTCGGCGCCGAGCACGCCAACGTGCAGCCGCATTCCGGCGCCCAGGCCAACGCGGCCGTGATGATGGCACTCATGCAGCCGGGGGACACCCTGATGGGCCTTTCACTTGCCCATGGTGGCCACCTGACCCACGGGATGAAGCTCAACGTCTCGGGCAAGTTGTACAACATCGCCGCTTACGAGGTCGATCCGGAAACCGGCCGACTCGATATGGATCGTGTGCGAGAGGTTGCTCTGGACGCCAAGCCCAAGGTCATCGTCGCAGGCTGGTCAGCGTACCCGCGAGAACAGGATTTCAAGCGTTTCCGTGAGATCGCCGACGAGGTCGGCGCATACCTGTGGGTCGACATGGCGCACTTCGCCGGTCTCGTCGCCGCAGGGATCCACGCGAACCCCGTGCCCCACGCTCACGTCGTGACGTCCACTGTCCACAAGACTCTGGCCGGTCCCCGCTCGGGTGTGATCCTCTGCACCGAGGAACTGAAGAAGAAGGTCGACTCGGCAGTTTTCCCGGGACAGCAAGGGGGACCGTTGATGCACGTTATCGCGGGCAAGGCCGTCGCTTTCAAAATTGCCGCGAGCGAAGAGTTCAGGGACCGACAGAAGAGGACCGTTGAGGGTTCCAAGATTCTCGCGGACCGTCTCACGCAATCCGACGTCGCCGAGCACGGAATCTCCGTCCTCTCCGGAGGCACCGATGTGCATCTGGTTCTGGTGGATCTGCGCAATTCAGAGTTGGACGGCAAGCAAGCCGAAGACATCCTGCACGAGGTCGGCATCACCGTGAACCGCAATGCGGTCCCCAATGATCCTCGTCCGCCCATGGTGACGTCGGGGCTCCGCATTGGAACCCCCGCCTTGGCGACCCGTGGATTCGGTCGGGAGGAGTTCACCGAGGTCGCGGATATTATTGCCGCGGCCCTGAAACCGGGTGTCGACGTCGAATCGCTGCGGAGCAGGGTCGAGAAGCTGGCCGGAGAATTCCCTCTCTACGAGGGCCTCGAGCAGTGGTGACGGTAACCGAAGAACAAAAAGAAAGAGAATCCGAAATCAGCGATATGGCCAACCACGGCAATTCCCCGAAGATCCTCGATGGCACCGCGACGGCTGCGGCCATCAAATCAGAGCTCCATGACCGGGTGGAGGTTCTCAAGGGAAAGGGAATCACGGCCGGACTCGGGACGGTTTTGGTCGGTGACGATCCGGCGTCGCACTCCTATGTGGGTGGCAAACATCGCGATTGCGCCGAGGTGGGGATCGCGTCGATTCGCCGAGAACTGCCTGAAGACGTGACCCAGGAAGAGCTCGAAAGAGTTGTCGAGGAGCTGAACCAGGATCCGGAATGCACCGGTTACATCGTTCAACTGCCGTTGCCACCGCATATCGACACGAACCGAATCCTCGAGAGAATCGACCCGGACAAGGATGCCGACGGTTTGCACCCGACCAACCTGGGGCGGCTCGTGCTGAATGTCTACGGGGATATCGATTCTCCGCTTCCGTGTACGCCGAACGGCATCATTGAGCTGATGCATCGGCACGGAATCGATTTGGTTGGAAAGAATGTGGTGGTCCTGGGCCGCGGAATCACGGTCGGGCGCCCTCTGGGGCTGCTGTTGTCGCGCCGAGACATCAACGCGACCGTGACAATCGCTCACACGGGAACCAAGAATCTCGACGACGTTCTGTCCCGTGCGGACATTATTGTTGCGGCAATCGGAGTTCCGCATGCGGTACGGCCGGAACAGGTCACTGACGGGGCGATTCTGTTGGACGTCGGGGTTTCACGAGTTCTGAACCCGGAAACGGGCAAGAAGAAGCTCACCGGGGACATCCATCCGGAAGCGGCGGCCAAATCCTCATGGTATTCGCCCAACCCGGGCGGAGTCGGTCCGATGACCCGTGCGATGCTGCTCGTCAACGTCGTGGAGAGAGCCGAAAGGCTGGCGGCAGACGCATAACCGGCCGCGGTCGTTTTCGCTACTTAGAGTGGCCGCTTGGCGAGCGATCCGTGGAGGAATCGCACGCGTCAGGCGGCCACTTTTTCGTAGGGGATGGTGGTCCGTCGGTCTGTGGCCGTAGGGCTTCTCCACAGGCTCGTCCGCCACGTGTTTGTGTATAAACGTCCTTGTACAATAGGCACCATGCAACCGATCGGAAGTTCAGGCCCCCGCGTGGGCAATGCAAGTACCAACAGTGCAACGAGCGGAAGGGCCTTTTGGGCCACCGTGATTGGCATGGCGGTGATGGTTCTGATCTTCGTGTTTGCGGTGATCACCGCGGCCAATGAGCAGTCGGTTCTGGGCTGGATCCTGGCCGCTATTGCATTGGGGTGGCTTGCCCTCGCGGCCTATGCTCTTTTCCTCGTCCGAGGAACGTTGCGCTTCGGCAAAAATGCTGTCAGAAAGTTGCAGAGCGACCTCGAGGACGCTCAGCTCCGGGCGCCGTCTTCGGGAACATCGTCCGTGCCCGAAGCGGACGCCATGCGGGACCAAAAACTCGCGCATTCCTTCCAGATCGTGCTGGTCCAGAACAAGGTTCTCAAAGAGGAAATCGCCAAAGGCGAGCAGGCTGATCGGGAAGTCGTCGACCGTGCGATCGATACCATCAACTTCACGGCCAAGAACGGGATGGGTATGGTTCAGTCGCAGGACACGGTGGACGGCACGGTCGTCGACTGACACCCACTACGAACATCGGCACATGCGCCAGGGCGCCTGAGGACGCCTCGCGCCGGCAATTCGAAGGATCATGAGGAAGGCCCCCCACTACATGAATGAGAGCACTCGAGACGCCAAAAGTCTGCGCATCGCGACCGTCAACGTCAATGGAATCCGTGCAGCTTACAACCCCAAGAAGAAGCAGACGATGGGGGACTGGCTGGCAGATCGCGATATCGACATCCTGTGCATGCAGGAGGTTCGTGCTCCGGACAAGAACCTCCGCAACCTTCTCGGTGAAGACGAGTGGGACATCCTCCATGCTGAGGCCGAAGCCAAAGGGCGCGCCGGAGTCGCGATTGCTACTCGCAAGGATTCGGCCGAGCGTCCTTCGCGTCTGTCCGGTCAACCCGTAGCCAAGAGGGAGAACATTGGAGTCGACTACTTCGCAACGTCGGGCCGCTGGGTCGAGGCCGATTACGAGCTTCCCCATGGTGAAACCCTGACGGTCGTCTCTGCCTACGTCCATTCGGGCGAAGTCGGCACGGAGCGTCAAGATGACAAGTACCGTTTCCTGGACGTCATGCTCGAGCGCCTGCCTGCGCTGGCTCAGCATTCCGACCACGCGCTGATCGTAGGCGACCTCAACGTCGGCCACACCGAACTCGATATCAAGAACTGGAAGGGCAATCTCAAGAACGCCGGATTCCTCCCGGAAGAACGGGCCTATTTCGATCGGTTCTTCGGCGACCTCGGATACCGCGACGTTGCCCGCGAGCTGGCCGGCGAGGTGCCCGGCCCGTACACCTGGTGGTCCTACAGGGGCCAGGCCTTCGACAACGACGCCGGCTGGCGGATCGACTACCACATGGCGACTCCGGCTATGGCCGAAGCAGCGAAGTCCGCAGTGGTCGATCGTGCGCCGAGTTATGACACCCGTTTCTCCGACCACGCACCGCTCGTGGTCGATTACCAGTTCTAGGAATACCTAGCCCATCCGTCGATGACCGGCCATGCTGGGCAGGTATTGAAGAGAGTAGAAAAGACAAGAATGACTGAACGCACTATTCCCAACGCATCCACCGGCGCGCCTCGAGTATTCTCCGGTGCGCAGCCCTCCGCTGATTCCCTGCATCTGGGAAACTATGTTGGAGCGGTCCGGAACTGGGTGGACATGCAGGAGGAAAACGAGTGCATTTACTTCATTCCTGACCTCCATGCCATTACTGTGCCGCAGGATCCCAAACAGCTCGCGGAACGGACTCGGAAGACGGCGGCGCAGTACATCGCGGCAGGCATCGATCCCACTAAGACGCCGTTTTTCGTGCAGTCGCACGTTCCGGAGCATACGCAGCTGGCCTGGTTGCTGAACTGCATTACGGGTGACGGCGAGGCCCGTCGCATGACGCAATTCAAGGACAAATCCGCCAAGCAGGGATCCGAGAACACATCTGCCGGTCTGTACGCGTACCCGATGCTCATGGCCGCCGATATCCTGCTGTATCAAACCGACCAAGTCCCGGTCGGCGAAGATCAGCGCCAGCACCTCGAATTGACCCGCAACCTCGCACAACGCTTCAATGCACGTTTTGGGGAGACCTTCGTGGTCCCGGAGGCCAAGATCCTCAAGGACACCGCCAAGATTTACGATCTGCAGAACCCGTCTGCCAAGATGTCCAAATCGGCGGAGTCCGAGAGCGGAATCATCTGGTTGCTGGACGATCCGAAGAAGTTGGCGAAAAAGATTAAATCCGCGGTCACCGACGACGGCACGGAAATCCGTTTTGACAGGGAATCCAAACCGGGTGTTTCGAATCTTCTGACCATTTATTCTTCGCTCACCCGGCGTCCGGTCGATGAAATCGTCGCGGAATACGAAGGCAAGATGTACGGACACCTGAAGGTCGGACTGGCCGAAGTCGTCGCTGAGGTCTTCGGGCCGATCCGTGAACGCACGCTGGAGATCATGGATGATCCCGCTGAATTGGACAGGCTCCTGGCGATCGGAGCCGCCAAAGCCCGGGAAATCGCGGTTCCGACCATCGCGTCAGCTTACGAGCACATGGGATTCCTGCCTCCGCGGGCCTGAAACCTCTTGGAAACCATGGTGCCCACTTCTGACGTGAACAACGGCAAGATTAGTGTGAGTCCGACCATCATGCCTGGTCGCAGCTATCTGAGTTTGGTTCTGGATGTGCCCCTTCAAGTGCACGAGGACGTTATTCGCTGGCGTTCGGAACACTGCACGGGCACTGGGGTTCCGCTCCACATTACGGTCTTCATTGCGGAGCTGGGCGAGAATCCTGAAGAAGAAGCCACGCGCTTCATCTCCGAGCTGCGCGAGAAATGCCGCGGTTTCGCGCCGGGGAACCTCACACTGTCCGGCACCGGGACTTTCCGGCCCATGAGCGACGTCGTGTTTCTCTCCGTGGGGGAGGGCGAGGACTTCTTGACCGACCTGCACGAGCGGTGCCTGTCGTTACGGGAGAGCGCCTCACCGTTCCTTTATCATCCGCACATGACACTGACCCAGAACGAGAACCGCAAAACCCTCGAGGCGGCCTTGTCCGACTTCCGAGATTACAGGGTCACGTTCCCGCTTCGAGGAATGGATGCCTATATCGGTGAAGTCAGCGGTTGGCGACCGTTGGGAAGAATCAACTTCGGCTGAGGCGCTGGTATGGAGCGGCACCGAGGGCAGTCAGAGCCGCCACCATCTTCCGCAAGAGACTGGGGCGGCTTCGAGGTTTGCGGGCCCCCCAGAGGCCTTCGGGTTCCGTGAGGACGATGCCTTTACAGGACGTCGGTGTCGCCGTTCTCCTTGAGTGCATTGACAGCGTTCTTGACCCGTTGAGCGTGCTCCTGAGTGGTCACCAACAGGGCATCCGGGGTATCGACGACGACAATGTCCTCAACCCCGATCAGCGCCACGATGCGGCTCGTGTCAGAGGCGACGATGCCGGAGGCGTTATCGGTCATCACGCGCTTGTTCTTGCCGATGACCGCCACTTCGTCCACGTTGACGGCGCGGTTCAGCCGGCTGATGGCGGCGAAATCCCCGACGTCGTCCCAGGTGAAGGACGCGGGAACCATGGCGACGTCGCCCGCAGCCGCGGCGGGCTCCGCGACGGCGTAGTCGATAGCGATCTTCGGAAGATTCGGCCAGATGCGGTCCATCACCGCATCTCTCTGTTCTGTCTCCCATGCTTCGGCGATCTCCATAATGCCTGCATGCAACTCGGGCTGGCTGGCCTCGAGATGGGCCAAGAGGAGCTTGGCAGGCGCCACGAACATTCCGGCATTCCAGGTGTATTCGCCACTGCGGACGTAGGCCCGCGCGGTGTCTTCATCCGGTTTCTCGACGAATTCGGCGACTTTGAGTGCCGATGGAGCTGCCGGGACGTCGAGTCTCTCGTTGGCACGGATATAGCCGAAGCCGGTGGAAGGGGACGTCGGCGTGATACCGATGGTCACGATCCGGCCCGTGGCCGCGGTCGCGATGGCTTCCTCGACGACCCTATGGAATTCATCTGTGGGTTCCACCACATGGTCGGCAGCGAACGAGCCGATAATGGCTTCCGGATCTCGCAGGGAAATGATGGCCGAGGCCAGGCCGATGGCCGCACCCGAATCCTTGGGGGAGGGCTCCAAGACCAGATCCGACTCCGAGCATTCTGGCAACTGCTGGCGGACGGCCTGGGCGTGAGAGCGACCCGTGACAACCATCACACCACTTGAGCTGAGATCGATCAGCCTGTCGAAGGTGGAGCGCAGAAGCGAATGGCCCGATCCCGTGAGATCCAGGAGAAATTTTGGTGCGTCTGCCCTGGATAGGGGCCAAAGGCGGGACCCAACCCCGCCTGCCGGGATAAATGGGTGGAAGTGTTTGTGTGGTGATTTCATCGCTCACATCGTACCGGTTGCGTTCGTCATAATTCTCAAGGCTCGGGGAGGAGCCTTTGGGGCAGGTCGACCAGGCCGCCTGGGAATTTCCCGGGAGCCGATCGGCGGAAACAGTGGGAAGCAAGGTATTAGGTGATGAAATTGTTGCTTATTGCCCCCAGAATTCCGGGGAAGGGCGGCGTCGACATGGTGTCAGCAAGCCGTCTGGCTGCTGGTAATCTGACAAGAGAACTCGCTCACTCATGACTCACGGGCCTGCCCGGTCTGCGCAGTGGCAGTGTAAACGTGGGCCCCTCGCCGGATGGAAGACCGACGCCGCGGCCCTCCGGTTGATGAAACAGGGAGGTTATTCAGTGCCGAATACATCCAAGGGCACCCTCTATCGAGGCCGCCAGGGCATGTGGTCCTGGGTGGCCCATCGCGTCACAGGCATCGCTATCTTCTTCTTTTTGCTTGTCCACGTACTTGATACGGCCCTCGTGCGGGTTTCCCCCGAGGCTTACAACCACGTGATCGCCACGTACAAGAACCCGATCATGGGTCTCGGCGAGGCCGGCTTGGTTGCCGCTATCGTCTACCACGCCTTCAACGGTCTTCGGATTATCCTGATCGACTTCTGGAAGAACGGCGCCAAGAACCAGAAGGCGATGCTTTGGGGCGTTCTGATTCTTTGGGTCATTGCCGTTGTGCCGTTCCTCATCCGCCATCTCGCCATCGTCTTTGGAGGTCACTAACCAATGGCAACTCCGTTGAAAACTCGGATCGCGGTTCCCCGTAGCCGTGACAACAGCGTCGATGGCATCAAATACAACCGCTCCGGTTCCAAGCGCAATAACTTCGAGATGTTCGCATGGTTGTACATGCGAGTCTCCGGTGTCCTGCTGATCGTTTTGATCTTCGGCCACTTGTTCGTCAACCTCATGATGGGCGACGGCGTGCACGCGATCGATTTCGGCTTCGTGGGCGGCAAATGGGCCAATCCGTTCTGGCAGACCTGGGACTTGATCATGTTGTGGCTCGCCATGATTCACGGAACAAATGGCGTTCGCACCGTGATCGACGACTACGCCGAAAAGGACAAGACCCGCTTCTGGCTCAAGACTCTGCTCTTCCTGGCCTCCGGGTTCATCCTGCTCGTCGGCACCTTGGTGATCTTCACCTTCTCGCCGTGCCCCACGGGCGCAGACCCCTCGCTGGTTCCGTCCTTCTGCCCGGCACCGTAGTACCGGCCGAGGCACGACGTCGGGGGATTCGGCCGACCGCCACCCCACATATACAGAGACTCAACAAGGAAAGAGCATCGAAGAATGCAGCTTCACAAGTACGATGTGGTCATCGTCGGTGCCGGCGGAGCCGGTATGCGCGCAGCCATCGAGTCCGGCCAGCGCGCCCGCACCGCCGTACTGACCAAGATCTACCCAACTCGTTCGCACACCGGTGCGGCGCAGGGTGGTATGTGTGCGGCACTCGCCAATGTCGAGGAAGACAACTGGGAGTGGCACACCTTTGACACCATCAAGGGCGGCGACTACCTGGTGGACCAGGACGCTGCGGAGGTCATGGCAAAGGAAGCCATCGACGCCGTGCTGGACCTCGAGAAAATGGGTCTGCCCTTCAACCGCACGCCCGAGGGCCGCATCGACCAGCGTCGTTTCGGCGGCCACACCCGCGACCACGGCAAATCGCCCGTGCGTCGTGCATGCTACGCGGCCGACCGCACCGGGCACATGATTCTCCAGACCCTGTACCAGAACTGCGTCAAGCACAACGTCGAGTTCTTCAACGAGTACTACGTCCTGGACCTGGTCATGACGGAGGTCGACGGCGAGCGTCGCCCGTCCGGCGTCGTCACCTACGACCTCGCGACCGGCGAAGTCCACGTTTTCCAGGCCAAGTCGATCGTTTTCGCTTCCGGCGGGTGCGGGAAGATTTTCAAGACCACCTCGAATGCCCATACCCTCACCGGTGACGGGATGGCCATCGCTTTCCGCAATGGCCTTCCGCTCGAAGACATGGAGTTCGTCCAGTTCCACCCCACGGGACTTGCGGGTCTGGGTATTCTCGTCTCCGAGGCCGCCCGAGGTGAGGGCGGAATCCTCCGTAACTCCGAGGGCGAGCGCTTCATGGAACGCTATGCCCCGACCATCAAGGACCTTGCGCCGCGTGACATCGTGGCCCGCTCCATGGCCAATGAGGTGCGGGAAGGCCGTGGTTGCGGCCCGAACAAGGATTACGTCCTGCTCGACCTGACCCACCTCGAACCGGCGCACATCGACGCAAAATTGCCTGATATCACCGAGTTCGCACGCACCTATTTGGGCGTCGAGCCGTACACCGAGCCCGTCCCGGTGTTCCCGACCGCGCACTACGCGATGGGTGGTATTCCCACCAATATCGACGCCGAGGTCTACCGGAACTCCGAGCAGACTGTCCCCGGGCTGTTTGCCGCGGGCGAGGTCGCCTGCGTGTCCGTTCACGGTTCCAACCGTCTCGGCACCAACTCCCTGCTGGACATCAATGTTTTCGGCAAGCGCGCCGGCATCAAGGCCGCCGAATACGCCGCGACCGCAGATTTCCTGCCGGTTCCGGAAGATGCCGCGCAGCCAACTCTCGATTTGCTCGATCTGATGCGCAATGGCAAGGGCGACCAAAAGGTTGCTGTCCTCCGCAAGGAGCTGCAGGACGTGATGGACGCCGATATGCAGGTATTCCGCACGGCCGACACCATCCACAGCGCCCTGGACAAGATCGCTGATCTGCAGGAGCGTTACAAGCACATACAGATCCAGGACCAGGGCAAGCGTTTCAACCTGGATCTGCTCGAGGCCGTTGAGCTGGGCTTCTTGCTCGAGCTTGCCAAGGTCATGTCGGTCGCGGCCTTGCACCGTGAGGAATCCCGCGGCGGTCACTTCCGCGAGGACTTCCCCAATCGCGATGACGACAAATTCATGAAGCACTCGATGGCCTACCTGGACGAAAGCGCCGAGACCGACAGCGTCGCCGGCATTCGTCTCGAGACCAAGCCGGTGATCTTCACCCGCTACGAGCCGATGGAGCGTAAGTACTAATGACTACTCAGGAACAGGAAGCTGCCGAGCCGGCATCGAAGGTCGATCTACCGGGTGAGACCGGTGGCGGGGGAGAAATTCCCACGTACGATCTGACCTTGAAGGTCCGGCGTTATAACCCCGAAGTTTCGGATGAGGCTTACTGGGACGAGTTCGAACTCGAGATGTTCGGTACGGACCGTGTTCTGGACGCACTGCACAAGGTCAAATGGGAGATCGACGGCTCGCTCTCCTTCCGCCGCTCGTGCGCTCACGGAGTGTGCGGTTCGGACGCGATGCGTATCAACGGTCGCAACCGTCTGGCCTGCAAGACCCTTCTCAAGGACCTCGACCTCTCCAAACCGGTCACGGTCGAGGCCATCAAGGGTCTTCCGTGCGAAAAGGACTTGATCGTGGACATGGAACCGTTCTTCCAGTCCTACCGCGAGATCATGCCGTTCCTCATGAACGAGGGCCACGAGCCCGAGCGGGAACGGTACCAGTCCCAGGAAGACCGTGAACGATTCGATGACACCACCAAGTGCATCCTGTGCGCCGCGTGCACGTCGTCCTGCCCCGTCTTCTGGACCGATGGGCAGTACTTCGGTCCCGCGGCGATCGTCAATGCGCACCGTTTCATCTTCGATTCGCGTGACGACGCCGGCGATCTTCGTCTGGAGATCCTGAACGACAAGGAAGGCGTGTGGCGTTGCCGCACGACCTTCAACTGCACCGAAGCATGCCCCCGTGGGATTCAGGTGACCAAGGCCATTGCCGAGGTCAAGCAGGCCGTACTGGCTCGCGCGTTCTGATCCAACCACCACCTGGCAATATCACGACGCCGCCCTTCCCCGAAAAAGGGGAGGGCGGCGTCGTCATGTTCTGACACGGATGCAACGTGGGCACGATTGCCTTTCAGGGCGCTAAGGTCGCTTGTATGGCAAATAGTCCGTCTCCATCAGCATCTGGTAGCCCGCTCCACGTGACCCCGCTCGTGGGCAAGTTCGTCGACGAGCTGATCGATTTCAGACGCGTGATTCACCGCCACCCGGAGCTGTCTTTCCGAGAACACCGGACGACGGACAGGATTGTTGAGCGTTTGGAAGAGGCCGGCCTGCACCCCGTCCGGTTCAAGTACACAGGGTGCTACGTCGATATCGGCAACGGCCCCCTTGCCGTTGCTCTCCGCGCGGACATCGATGCTTTGCCGATCGAAGAGAATACGGGCCTTGATTTTGCGTCGATCAACGAGGGCGTGATGCACGCGTGCGGTCACGATATTCACCAGACCGTCATGCTCGGTGTTGCACTGACCCTGGCGGACATCAATTCTTCCGCGCCCCTGGCGGGTACCGTGCGGATCATCTTCCAACCGGCCGAAGAGAAGCTTCCTGGTGGCGCGATTTCCGTGATCAAAGAGGGCGTTCTGAAGGACGTTCCGAGGGCATTTGCCCTGCATTGCGAGCCGAAGGTCGACGTAGGGCAGGTCGGCACGCGTATCGGAGCCATCACCTCCGCGACCGACACGATCAAGCTGACCGTGCGCGGACACGGCGGGCACACGTCCAGGCCGCATCTGACGGAAGACCTGATCTACGCGATGGGTCAGATCGCGATCAACGTTCCGGCGGTACTGTCCAGAAACTTGGATGTCCGCTCGGGGGTCCTGGTGGTCTGGGGACAGATCGAGGCAGGCGTGGCCCCCAACGCGATACCCGCGACCGGTTATATGGCCGGGACTATGCGGTGCCTGGACGCTGATGCGTGGTACAAGGCAGCAGAAATGCTCGACGAAGTCGTCGAGCAGGTCGCAGCGCCCTATGGCATAGATGTGGAACTCGAACACGTTCCTGGCGTTCCGCCCGTGGTCAACACCGAAGCCGAGACGACGCTATTGGAAAATGCCGCACGGGCGGAACTGGGCGAAGACTCCGTGGTGCTCATGGAACAGTCCATGGGCGGGGAAGACTTCGCGTGGATGTTGCAAGAAGTTCCCGGTTCGATGATGCGATTGGGAACGCGCCCTCCGGGGGGTCCGACCTACGATCTGCACCAAGCGGACTACGTCGCCGACGAACGAGCCATAGAATGCGGCGTGCGTGTCATGACAGCCACCGCCCTGCGGGCCATCAACTACCAACGTCGGAGTGACGAGGACAAACGTCGGTAATTAATGCTGTCAGCTGTCAGCGAATGACGGAGTGACGGTTTAGACTATGGGGCGTACCGCAGATCACTCGCTGCCGTCACCCTCCTGCATCGTCAATGGAGACCCGGGGAACGGCGCACCCGGAGGTTTCTCATGCCTGCCCTTTACCCCATGGGCCCGCGCCGTGCCGTACTGGCAGGTGGCGCCATCGTCAGCGCAACAGCGTTGCTACTGACTGGTTGCGCCCCCGCACCGGACAAAGACGCGGATATTGCCAACGACCGCTCGGATTACACGGGATGCATCGTCTCCGACTCCGGTGGATTCGATGATCGCTCGTTCAACCAGAACTCGTACGAAGGCCTGCTCAAGACCAAGGACGATTACGGCATCCAGACCAAGCAAGCCGAATCCCAGGCGGTCACGGACTATGAGCCGAACGTCAACTCCATGGTCCGGGGCGGCTGCGGGCTGACCGTGACGGTCGGCTTCAATCTGTCGGACGTTACCAAGTCGACCGCACAAGCCCACCCGGACAAGCATTTCGCGACCGTCGACGACAACTCGATCGACCTGCCGAATGTGCGTCCGATCATCTACGACACCTCGCAGGCCGCCTTCCTGGCGGGGTATTTGGCCGCCGGTTCGACGAAAACCGGCAAAATTGCGACCTTCGGCGGACAGGAGATTCCGACCGTCACGATTTTCATGGACGGCTTCGCCGAGGGCGTGAACTACTACAACCAGCAGAAGAACAAGGATGTGTCGCTGCTGGGGTGGGACGTCCAGAAGCAGACTGGCAGCTTTACGGGCGATTTCGAGGATACGGGCAAAGGCAAGACCACGACCCAGAACTTTCTCAATGAAGGGGCCGACATCGTGATGCCGGTTGCGGGCCCCGTCGGCAACGGTGCGATGGATGCGGTGAACGGGTACAACGCCGACGAACCGAAGAACCCCGCCCGCGTCATCTGGGTGGATTCGGATGGTTACGAAACCCTGGCTGGCGGGCAGGAATATTTGCTGACCTCGGTGATCAAGAAAATGGGCGACGCGGTCGAACAAGCCTATGTGGATGACATGGATGACAAGTTCACCAATACCCCGTACGTCGGCAACCTGGAGAACGATGGTGTCGGGCTGGCCCCGTTCCACGATCAGGACGGCAACGTCTCGGATGAGATGAAGGACGAGCTGAAAGACCTCAAGAGCAAGATCACCAGCGGGGAAATCACAGTGCACTCGCAGGCCAGCCCGGTGAAGAACTAGTAAGGACCCCCGACGATGAAACTCGAATTGCGGTCCGTGACCAAGCGTTTCGGTACTTTTGCAGCGAACGACTCGATAGACCTGACTGTCCAGCCAGGGACCGTCCATTGCCTTCTCGGAGAGAACGGCGCCGGCAAATCGACGCTCATGAACGTGATCTACGGATTGTACGAACCGAGCGCCGGCGAGATCATGATCGACGGCCGCGAAGTCAGATTCTCCGGACCCGGCGACGCGATGCGCGCCGGGATCGGCATGGTCCACCAGCACTTCATGTTGGTCCCCGTATTCACGGTCGCGGAGAATGTCGCGTTGGGCGCAGAATCGATGCGCGGCTTGAGCCTGGATCTGGACCAGACCCGACGCAAGATCCGCGAGATCTCGGACCGGTACGGATTCCGTGTTGACCCGGACGCCGTCGTCGAGGACTTACCGGTCGGCGTCCAGCAGCGCGTGGAGATCATCAAAGCACTCGTCCGGGACGCAGAAATCCTGATCCTGGACGAACCCACCGCGGTTCTGACCCCGGCGGAAACGGACGAATTGCTCGCGATCATGGCTCAGCTGCGAGACGACGGCAAATCCTTATTGTTCATATCGCATAAATTGCGTGAGGTATGCGCCGTATCGGACGAGATCACTGTGATCCGACGGGGCAAGGTCGTCGGAACCGTGGAACCCACGGCGTCGACCACGGAATTGGCGTCCATGATGGTCGGTCACGACGTCAATCTGACGGTCGCCAAGGAAGAGCCGCAGTACAGTGACTCCCGCTTCTGCGTCCGAGGACTCTCCTTGGTCGCTGAATCCGGGGTCAAAGTCCTCGACGAGATCGACCTGGACGTCCGCGGAGGCGAGATCGTTGCGGTTGCGGGCGTCCAGGGCAACGGACAGACGGAATTCACGGAGACCGTTCTGGGGCTGCACCCCAAAGCCTCGGGCAAGATCATGCTGGACGGCAAGAACCTGCTGGGTTCCTCGACCAAGAGGATCATCGAATCCGGAGTCGGCTTCGTCCCCGAGGACCGGACGGTCGACGGACTCGTGGGTACGTTCAGCATCGAGGAGAACTTGGTTCTGAACCAATTCGACCACAAGAAGTTTTCCGCGGGGCCGTCGCTTCGACGAGGAGCGATACGGTCCAACGCCCGAGAGAAAGCCGCTGCTTTCGACATCCGGATGAACGCGGTCAGCGATCAGGTCGCGACCCTTTCCGGCGGCAATCAGCAGAAGGTCGTGGTCGCCAGAGAGCTGTCCCGTCCCCTGAAACTTTTCATCGCCTCGCAACCGACCCGCGGCGTCGACGTCGGGTCGATCGAATTCATCCACGAAAGGATCGTCGCGGAGCGCGACGCCGGTACTCCCGTAATAATCGTCTCGACCGAGCTCGACGAGGTGTACGCCTTGGCTGATCGGATCGCCGTATTCCACCACGGAAGACTCATGGGGATCGTGGGGCCTGATACCCCGAGGGAAGTCCTCGGTCAGATGATGGCCGGTGCGACCGCCGAGGAAGCCTTCTCCGAAGCCCAGGACCACACCGCCCAAATCACCGTCGAAGGAGAGCACGCATGAGCTCGACCGAGTCACAGCAGCCCGTTGCGGCCCCGGCCGACGGCTTGGGAGCAACGCCGGAGGCGCAGTCCTCGCCGAGCCCGGTAACGCCTCCGTGGGCCACCGGGCCGGAGAAGCCGTCGCTGGCGTACCGGATTACGTCTTCACCCCTCGTCCTGTCCGCGGCCGCACTGATCGCCGCTCTAGTCGTCGGTGGGCTGCTCATCATTTTCACGGACCAGCGCGTGCTGACCCGGATGAACTACTTTTTCAATCGTCCCAGCGACACTTTCGAGGCCGCATGGAAAGCCTCCAGCACCGCGTACGCCGCGTTGTTCGAAGGCGCGATCTTCAATCCGCACGGTGGGACTTTTGTCGACAAGATCTACCCGCTGACTGAGACACTGACTATCGCGACTCCACTGATCTTTGCCGGTCTGGGCGTGGCGATTTCCTTCCGTTCCGGCCTGTTCAACATCGGCGCACAAGGCCAGATCATCCTCGGTGCGATCGTTGCGGGCTACATCGGATTCAGCTGGCACTTGCCCATGGCGATTCACCTGCTACTCGTCGTACTCGGTGGCGTCATCGGCGGTGCGATCTGGGGAGGACTCGTGGGGCTTCTCAAGGCCAAGACGGGAGCTCACGAGGTCATTCTGTGCATCATGCTCAACTACGTTGCACTCAATCTGGTGCTGTACGTGCTGACGACGCCGGGGTTCCAGCGGCCGGGATCCACGAACCCCATATCTCCCCAGATTGATTCCAGCGCGCAGTTGCCCAAAATGTTCGGTGATTCCTTCCGGTTGCACTGGGGCTTCGTGCTGGCGATTCTCGCGGTCCTCCTGGTCTCTTGGATGATCAATCGTTCGACGATCGGCTTCAGGCTGCGTGCCGTAGGGGCCAACCCCGAGGCCGCGAAGTCCGCCGGTATCAACGTGACCGCGGGCTACATCATCGTCATGCTGATGTCTGGTGGGCTGTCCGGGATGGCGGGCGTATCGCAGATTTCAGGTACGGAAAAGGTCTTGACCGGCGACGTCGCCGCTTCCTTTGGATTCGACGCGATCACCGTCGCGCTCCTGGGCCGTTCGACCCCGTGGGGAACGTTCTGGGCTGGTTTGCTCTATGGTGCTTTTCGCGCCGGCGGTGTCGCCATGCAGACCAATACGGGAACCAACATCAATATCGTTCTGGTGGTCCAGTCCCTGATCGTCCTCTTTATCGCGGCTCCGCCGCTCGTCCGGGCGATCTTCCGCTTGCCCGACCCCTCGAAAACCCGCAAAGCCAAGCGCCGCATGCCCGCCGCACGGAAGGCAGGAGCCACCCAGTGAGCACCTCCGTTCAGGAACTAACGAATCCCTCCAGCCCGTCCCGGCAAGCACCTCCCAAGACGATCGTGCGTCAGTGGCGCAACGCGGTCATCTTTACGGTCTTGGCCGTGGTCACCCTGGTGGTGTGCGGCCTCAATTCGATCGAAGACACCGTAGTCTTCCGATTGTCGGAGTCGGGGGATGCGATCAGACTGGGCGATGTTCAACTTGCCGCGACCCCCACCGGCTGGGTCCTCGGCATCGTGACCGCGATGATGGCCGTGATCGCTTGGGTGCTCGGCGCCCGGGGCCGCAAGGTTCCCAAGTGGTGTGCCGTCGTTTTCTGGGCAGCATTCGTGATCGCGATGCTCGTCTGGGCGGTCAGTCACGCGGACAGCAATAGCTTGTCCTTGCCCGGTCTGCTGGGCGGGTCGCTAACACTCGCGGTGCCCCTGATCTTCGGTTCGATGTCAGGTCTGCTCTGCGAGCGGAGCGGCGTCGTGAACATTGCGATCGAAGGGCAGCTTCTTTTCGGTGCTTTCGCGGCCGCAGTCGCGGGATCCGTGGCGCACAATGCCTGGGTCGGTTTGGTGGCGGCAATGTTCGGCGCGGTCCTGGTTTCTCTGATCCTCGCGATCTTCTCGATCAAGTATCTGGTCAATCAGGTGATCGTCGGCGTTGTCGTCAACGTGTTGGTCTCCGGGCTGACAGGCTTCTTGTACTCGACCGTCCTCTCTCGGTCCAATGTTGGTCTCAATGCTCCGGAGCATCTGCCCAGTTTTTCGATTCCCTTCCTGTCCAAGATCCCGGTCGTCGGCCCGGTCCTCTTCGATCAATCCGTGATCGTGTACTTGATGTACGTGGTCGTGTTCCTGATCTGGTACGGGCTGACCAAGACCCGGTGGGGATTGCGGACGCGGGCCGTCGGCGAGCACCCGAAGGCAGCGGACACGTTGGGCGTCAAAGTCAACCGCTTGCGCTTCTGGAACGTGCTTCTCGCCGGCGCCGTTGCGGGCATGGGTGGCGCCTTCTTCACCCTCGTCTCCGTGTCTTCCTTCAACAAGGACATGACCGCTGGTCAGGGGTATATCGCCCTGGCGGCCCTGATTTTCGGCCGTTGGCGTCCCTTCGGCGCACTGTTTGCGGCCCTCCTATTCGGATTCGCAACCAATCTGCAGTCCGTGCTGTCCCTCCTCGGAACAACGGTTCCGAGCCAATTCCTCGCGATGCTTCCGTACCTCGTCACGATCGCAGCGGTGACTGGGCTTGTCGGTCGGTCGCGCGGTCCGGCCGCAAGCGGCGTCCCGTACGTCAAGGAGTAGAAACGATGAATCAGCCTTTGCTTTCTGCCGATGATTCCGTGTGGAAGTCTCTGCTGGCCGCGGCCCGTCAAGCGCTCGAGCAGTCCTACAGCCCGTATTCCCGATTTCCGGTAGGTGCTGCGGGGCAGGTCGACGACGGCCGGATCGTGGTAGGCGCCAATATTGAAAATGCCGCATACGGGGTGACCCTCTGCGCGGAATGCTCCATGGTTTCGGACCTGTTCCGGACCGGCGGCGGGAAATTGACGGCGTTCGTCTGCGTCAACGAGCCGGGGGAAGTCATCATGCCCTGCGGACGCTGCCGGCAGCTCCTGTACGAGCATCGCGCACCTGACATGCAGATTCTGACGCCGGAGGGCCCTTGGAACATGGACCGGGTGTTGCCCCAGGCCTTCGGGCCTCAGGACATTGCCGGTTACTCGGACCGGTGAGCACGCCCTTCCGGTGAATCGCACGCAGGAACACCCAAGTCGAAGAGCAAAGGACACAGAGCAATGAGCGAAGCATTCGACGCGGTGGATGTCATCCGCGCCAAACGAGACGGACAGGAACTCAGCGGCGAACAGATCGACTGGGTCTTGGATGCGTACACCAGGGGTGTAGTCGCGGAGGAACAAATGTCCGCGCTGGCGATGGCGATCTACCTCAACGGCATGAGGCGTGAAGAGATCGCTCGTTGGACGCAAGCCATGATCGCAAGCGGAGAGCGGCTGGACTTCTCTCCGATCCTCGGTCCCAAGGGCAAGATCGCAACCGCGGACAAGCACTCGACGGGCGGCGTGGGTGACAAAATCACACTGCCCCTGGCCCCACTCGTGGCCGTCTACGGGATCGCCGTTCCCCAGCTTTCTGGCCGTGGGCTAGGGCACACAGGCGGGACCCTGGACAAATTGGAATCGATCCCAGGATGGCAGGCTTCCGTCAGCAACGAGCGCATGATGCAGATGCTGGGAAGCGTCGGGGCGGTCATATGCGCGGCCGGAACGGGCCTTGCCCCAGCAGACAAGAAACTGTACGCGCTCCGGGACGTGACCGGAACGGTAGAAGCCATACCCCTGATCGCCTCATCGATCATGTCCAAGAAGATCGCCGAAGGCACGGATTCCTTGGTTCTGGACGTCAAGGTCGGATCCGGCGCGTTCATGAAGGACGAGGAATCCGCGCGCGAACTGGCTCGCACCATGGTCGCCCTCGGAGACGAATCGGGCGTTCGGACCAGCGCATTGTTGACGGATATGTCGACGCCGCTCGGTCTGACCGTGGGCAACGCGATCGAGGTCGAGGAATCCGTCGAGGTCCTCTCGGGCGGTGGCCCGGACGATGTCGTGGAGCTCACCGTCGCATTGGCCCGCGAAATGCTGCTCGCTTCGGGGGTCGACGAGGATCCGGCCGAGGCCCTCGCGGACGGACGGGCCATGGACGTCTACAAGGACATGATCCGGGCTCAGGGCGGAGATCCGGATACGGCACTTCCCGTTGCACGGGAATCACACGTGGTCAAGGCACCCGAAACCGGTACGTTACAGAGTTTGGACGCGCTTTCGGTCGGCGTGGCTTCGTGGCGGCTGGGTGCAGGACGGTCCCGCAAGGAAGACCCCGTGCAGGCCGGCGCGGGCGTCCGTCTTCACGCAAAGCCCGGCGACCACGTCGCCGAGGGGCAACCCCTGATGACCTTGCTGACGGACACACCGGAGCGCTTCGAAAGAGCCCTGAATACTCTGAATGGCAGCTTTAAGATTGCTCAGTCCGGCCCGGCCGATGTCGAAAGGCGCCTGATCCTCGATAGACTGTCGGCAGAATAGGGTTCAAAATTCATGCCTCGATCGACTGAGGCAGATCTCGAGGCGCCTCACGGGGGCGCAGAAAACAAGGTGAGTCGTGGCTTTCAAGCTTTTCCGCAAGAACTCAGACGACGACGCCGCGCGGCGTTCAGACGACGAGCTGAACGACGCGGGGCGGCAGGAAGAAACACCGTCGAGCTCCGAGGTTCGTGCCCTACCGGACCGCCCCGAGCTGCCGAAGACGAATGGTCTTCCCGAAATCGTCACGATGATGGAGTCCAACAGGGTCGCCACGCTCCAGCTGAACCAGCAGGGCAACGAAATGACCGCCGTGATGGACCCCAGCGAAAAGCCTGAGCGCAAAACCACCGTGGATACCCAGTCCACCTGGTTCGACCCGGTGGCCAAGCTTTACACGGCGGCTCAGGCCAGCGAGAACGGACCCTGGCGGCGCGCCGAGATCATGATTTCCTCGGTCAGGAACGGAAAGCGGTCGGTCGAGATCGAGTACACCTACCCGAACTCGGATGAGCAGGTCCGTGAGGCGTACACGCAGACCGTTCCGACCACGCTCTCACGCGGTGGCGAAGCGAGCTCGGTCGATGCAGAGGCCAATCAGGAGTCGGGACGCTCGGAGGGCAGCAAGGTCGCCGCGACCGGCGCCGTCGCCGGGGGAGCCGCTGGTGCTGCCGCATCGAACCCGGCCAAGTCTTCAGACGAGACCAAGCCGTCCGTTGAGAAGGACCGTAACGAAGCCCTCAGCGCCGTGGCGGACGATGCCGAAGCGCGCAAATCCGGAGATGACCAGGCGAGCTCCTCGTCCTCCAAGCCCTCGGTCCTCGGTACACCCGAGGGATCCGATTCTGGGGCCAAGTCAACGACCTCGAGCGATTCGAGCGCAACCGTAGTTTCTGGAACCGAGAAGACCTCGGCCGTCACGGATGCCCCGAGGGATTCGAAGGATGCCACCAAGACCTCCTCGTCAGCGCAGACGAGCAGCTCTTTTTCGGAGGCCAATGCCAAGGGATCGAAGAAACAGAGCGACTCGGCTTCCGGCGTAGCCGTAGGAGGCGCCGCCCTGGGTGGTGCGGCCGCTGGTGGAACCGCGGCCGCTGTGGCCGATTCCGGCAAGGATTCGAAACAAGGCGAAGAAAAGGCCACACAACAGACGGCCCCGTCCGCCAAGGACGTTGATAAGGGCGCGGACACAGCGACCACAGACGGTCAGACGACGGCCGAACCTGTTCCCGCCGTGGTCGAGGACTCCCACTGGGAAGGCGAGGAAAACCGTCCCGAGGCCGGTGCTCCCTCTGCGGTAGCCGCCGATTTGCCGGATTCCGTCCCGTCCACGGCAGACCAGACCGATGTCGCGCCGTCGTACTCCAGCTCCGGCCAGTCCGCTCCGCAGAAGCCATCGACCACGCAGCTCGCACCGGGCAACTTGGTCCTGACGGAAGCCGACGTTCTGCAACGTATGGGCGAAGCCCAGAAGACTCTCTTCGGTGCAAACGGTACGGCCCGCGATGTCTCGACCGTGTTGATTCGTGTGCGCGCTCTCGGCTCCTACTACGACGCTTTGACCCACGTTCGCCGCAATGGCTTCTGGGATCAGCGCAAGACCTTCGATCTCGTCCCCGAAGAGGCCCTCCACATCCTGGAGCTCAAGTCGGATTCGCACCAAGAGGGCGCGGGCTCACCGATCGCGATGATGTTCCGCTTCACCCCGGGCGTGCCTCCGCTGGTTTCGTTCTCCTACGAGGACGAAGAAAGCTTCGTCAAGTACAAGGATCGCCTTCCGGCCCAGCAGTACATCGAGGAACTCCGGATGTTCCCCCGCACAGGAGCAAATATCCCCGAGCACATGACCGATGCGCTGACTCAATGGAGCCTCTGAGCGGAGAATGACAGTACGGATCCGCCGGCGAGCTGCGCAATGAGCGCGCAGGTTGTGACGCCGCTCTTCGACAACGCTTATGACGAAGGGTGGATTGCCTCCCTTCCGAAGGTATGTCTGCATGATCACCTGGACGGTTCCTTGCGTCCGCAGACCGTGATCGAGCTGGCCGCCGAGGTCGGCCACGAGCTTCCGTATACCGACCAGGCCCGGCTCGAACGGTGGTTCTCAGAAGCAGCGGATTCGAGGTCCCTGGCTCGCTACCTCCAAACTTTCGAGCACACCGTCGGCGTGATGCGCACCGCCGAAGCGCTCGAAAGAGTTGCCAGGGAATACGTGGTCGACGCCGCCGCGGACGGGATTATTCACGGTGAGGTGCGCTGGGCGCCCGAACAACACCTCAGCGAAGGGCTGGACCTCGATGCTGCGATCCACGCGGTAGAGCGCGGGATCGTTGCCGGAGAATCGGACGCCGCGGACCGCGGCCACATCATTTCGATTCGTCAGATCGTCTGCGCGATGCGCCAGAACGATTGTTCCCTGGAAGTTGCACGGGCCGCCGTGCGTAATCGATCGAGCGGCGTCGTCGGATTCGACCTTGCGGGTCCCGAACTTGGTTTCTCCGCTGAACTACACCGCGAGGCGTTGGACTACTGCGCGAGGCATTTCCTGCAGGTTACCCTGCACGCAGGAGAAGCAGACGGGGTCGAGTCAATACGTCAGGCTCTCCACGAGGGCAGGGCTGCACGGCTCGGGCACGGGGTCCGGATCGTCGAAGACCTGACGCGCAGGCAGAGTCACGCCGCGCTCGCGGACAACGTGGCGCGTTTACCGCATAGCCACGATGTCTCCTTGGTGCCTGCGACTTCCCTGTACTCGATGGGAGAAGTTGCGGCCTGGGTCAGGGACCGGCGCATCCCGCTCGAGATTTGCCCCTGTTCGAATCTTCAGACCGACGCTGCCCCTCGTGTGAGCGATATCGGGGCCACGGCGCGGACAGGGAATTCGTCGACCGGCTGGGCCAGAGAGTACAGAGAACACCCCGTCGAGCTGCTGAGGAGCCTCGGTTTCGCCGTGACGATCAATCCGGACAACAGATTGATGTCCCGCACGTCGATGACACGCGAATTCCTCAAACTGGCCCATGAGTTCGGATATGAACGCGAGGATTTCTTGAGTGTCACGTTGATCGCGGCAGAAAGTGCTTTCCTGCCCTTGGACGAAAGAAACGACCTCGTCGACCGCGTGCTGGCCGGATATTCCACATCCCCGGAGGTCGGTTCATGACCACATCACAGTTTCCGCGGGGCAAGCCCGACGGGCCGGAACTCGAACCCGAAACCCCGACTGCGGCTTTCGAAGAACTCGTGGCCATCATGGACCGCCTACGGTCGCCGGGCGGTTGCCCCTGGGACGGCGAACAGACACATGCTTCATTGGTCCGTTACTTGATCGAAGAGTCCTACGAAGTCGTCGAGGCCATCGAGGCACCGAACGGAGTCGACCGTGCTCTTCTGCAGGAAGAGCTCGGTGATGTGCTCCTCCAAGTGGTCTTCCATGCGAGGGTCGCGGAAGAAGTCCCCTCGGAGGCCGGCGGTTTCGGAATCGCGGACGTCATCCAAGGGCTCAATGCCAAATTGATTCGACGGCATCCCCACGTATTCGGGGGATTCGCCGACGCCGAGGATGGCCCCGTCGGAGAACGGACTTTGGCTAGCGACGAGCTCGAAACGCTCACCCGGCGCTGGGATGAGATCAAACGCGCCGAAAAGCCCGAACGGAAAGGCCCTTTCGACGGAATACCACCGGCCTTGCCGGCTCTGGCGCTCGCGGAGAAGACACTGAGCAAGGCTGCCAAGGCATCCTTGCCGTTGCCCGAAGCGGTCGAGACCCTGGAACACGAGCGCTCTTCCGAAGTCGTCGCGTCCTCCGACCATGATCGCCCGCAGACTCAGGTTTCTCCGGAGTCGGTGGCACCCGGAACCACGGATGACGCCGAGGAAGAGATCGGCAGACACCTGCTGGGTGTAGTTGCCCATGCCCGTGAACGGGGCGTGGATCCTGAAAAAGCTTTGCGGCGCGCGGTTCGTCATTTCGTGGATTCCTCAGGTGGGAATGCCTGAGAATATGTGTGCTTATGTGGGAATTGGATAGTATGGGGAGTGAGAACGGGCCCACTGTGCGGGAACAGTTCAGAATTTCCCACAAACTCACTAGGCTCGGTACAGAAAAGCCAATTCATCCTTCACGATTTTTAGGAGCATCCAGATGGCTATCATCATCGACGTTCATGCCCGTCAGATCCTCGATTCCCGAGGCAACCCGACCGTAGAGGTCGAGGTTCTTCTCGAAGACGGAAGCTTCGGTCGCGCCGCCGTTCCCTCCGGCGCATCCACGGGCGAGTTCGAAGCGGTCGAGCGCCGCGACGGAGACAAGAGCGTCTACCTGGGCAAGGGCGTCCTGGACGCAGTCAAGGCGGTCATCGAGGAGATCTCTGAGGTGGTCATCGGTCTTGACGCCACGGACCAGCGCCTGGTCGACGCCGCCATGCTCGAACTCGACGGTACCGACAACAAGGGCAAGCTGGGCGCCAACGCAATTCTGGGTGTGTCCCTCGCCGTTGCCCGTGCGGCTGCCGAAGCATCGGACCTGCCCCTCTACAAGTACCTCGGCGGACCCAACGCCCACGTTCTGCCGGTTCCGATGATGAATATCCTCAATGGTGGCTCTCACGCCGACTCCAACGTGGACATCCAGGAATTCATGATCGCCCCGATCGGCGCGCCGACTTTCGCGGAAGCCTTGCGCTACGGCGCGGAGGTCTACCACGCGCTCAAGTCCGTCCTGAAGGACCGCGGGTTGGCGACAGGCCTTGGTGACGAAGGCGGTTTCGCTCCCAATCTCGATTCGAACCGGGCCGCACTCGACCTGATCCTCGAGGCCATCAAGAAGGCCGGTTACGCACCGGGCAAGGACGTTGCCCTGGCTCTGGACGTCGCCTCTTCCGAATTCTTCAATAAGGAAGACGGCACCTACTCCTTCGAAGGCGGCCGCAAGACAGCCCAAGAAATGACTGCCTACTATGGCGAACTCGTCGATGCGTACCCGCTCGTGTCGATCGAGGATCCGCTCGACGAAGACGACTGGGACGGCTACCAGACCATCACCCGTCAGCTCGGTGCGAAAGTTCAGATCGTCGGTGACGACCTGTTCGTGACCAATCCCGAGCGGCTCGGCAAGGGCATCAAGATCGGAGCCGCCAACGCCCTGCTGGTCAAGGTCAATCAGATCGGCTCGTTGACGGAGACCTTCGACGCGATTTCTCTGGCGCAGACCAACGAATTCCGTTGCATGGTTTCTCACCGGTCCGGAGAGACCGAGGACACGACGATCGCAGACATCGCCGTGGCAACCAATTCCGGCCAGATCAAGACCGGCGCCCCTGCACGGTCGGAGCGGGTTGCCAAGTACAACCAGCTTCTGCGTATCGAGGAGGAGCTGGGCGGCGCGGCGACTTACGCCGGAGCCTCCGCTTTCCCGCGTTTCTCTGCCGAGTAGTATCGACGCCGGATATCTGATGACGACGCCCCGCCGGGTTCTTCCGGGCGGGGCGTCGTTCGGTAGAGTGAGGGTTCGAAAGCTCCTTCCCCTGCTTCGAGAGGTCCGATCGCTATGAAGAACCCCTTCTCAGCCGCGGCTCGCCGTCTCGGTCGCAAGAGGGCGGATAGCTCGAACCATTTCTCGGGCGACCCGTACGAGACCCGTTCCGAATCTTCGTCGAGGGAATCCCCGACGCTGGGGTTCGGATCGTGGCGACAGAAGCGCGTCGTCGAGCGCGCGGAGCCTCGCGGCAGCTCCGCATTCCGTGACCCGGAATTCTCTAAAGAGGATCAAATCGGGCGAGAGGACTGGGGCGACGTCGAGGACACCCGGGAACCCGTAGCTGCCAGGACTTTTTCAGGCAGGACCGTGTTGCTCCTCCTGATCATCCTGGCCCTCGTGGTTCCTTTGGCCCCCACGGTGCACCGGTACTTTGCCCAGCAGGCAGAGATCAACAGTTTGCAGCAGGATATTTCCCACCTCAAGGATGAGCAACAGGATCTCAAGGATCAGAACGACCGCTGGAATGACGACGACTACGTCCGGCAGCAGGCCCGAGAACGGTTGTTCTACGTCAACCCCGGGGAAACACCGTATGTGGTGACGGGCAAGGATAAGCAGAGCGACCAGGCGGACGACTCATCGGCCGAAGCGACGACGTCGACGCCGCCCTCGTGGGGAGAAAACCTGTGGGCCTCACTGTCGGAGTCGTCGAAATGACCTACGCACAATCCGTGAAAGCAGCACCTCGAGAAGGAGTTCGGTGACTCAGAAATCAGCCGCTCAAGAACCCGGCGGATTCGGCGCCAGCCAGGACACCCTGGACCCGACCCAGCAGGATCTGCTCGTTCTCTCGCGCGAGTTGGGGCGGACTGTGCGCGACGTCGTCGAAATTCCGGCTCGGTGTGTCTGCGGGAACCCGCTCGTTGCCGCAACCGCACCTCGATTGTCGAACGGTTCGCCTTTCCCGACCGTTTTTTATCTGGCCCACCCGGTCATTACGCAGGCCGCCTCCCGGTTGGAAGCCGCCGGCCTGATGTACGACATGACGGACCGCATCACGCGGGACCAAGCACTGGCCGAGGCCTACCAGGCCGCTCACCAGAATTACCTCGACGAGCGTGAACGGGTACGTGTCAAAGCGGGCACCGATCCGGTTCCGGAGATCGAGGGGATATCCGCCGGCGGGATGCCACAACGGGTCAAATGCCTTCACGCGGTGCTTGGCCATACACTGTCCGTCGGTGAAGGAATCAACCCCTTTGGGGACGAGACCCTGCATGCCATTGAGCAGTGGTGGATGCCCGAACAATGCGCCTGCGACCCAGCGTGGCGCGAAGAATCGTCACCGTCGAACCAGGTCTAAGGAGCACGGACAACTATGCGCGTTGGAGCTATAGATTGCGGCACCAATTCGATTCGCCTGCTCATCGCGGACGTCGAGAAGAATCCGTCGGAGGGGACGCACCCGAAGGTCACCGACATCGTCCGGCAAATGCGGGTCGTTCGGTTGGGCGCGGGAGTCGACGCCACCGGCTGGCTGGCACAGGCTTCCCTGGACCGGACCTTCGCGGCCGCCGAGGAATACGCGGCCTTGATCAAGAAGCACAAGGTCAAGCACGTTCGTATGGTCGCGACGAGCGCGACCCGAGACGCGGGCAATCGCGATGCCTTCGTCGAAGGAATCACGGATCGGCTCGGGGTCGCTCCTGAAGTCATCTCGGGTTCGGAAGAAGCCGAGCTGTCCTTCTACGGTGCCGCCGCGACCATCAAAGCCGCCCACAGCGGACGGGACCTGATCGTCGACGTCGGAGGGGGATCCACGGAATTTGTCCTGGGGGACGAGAACGGCGTGATCGCGTCCCGGTCGGTCAATATAGGTTGCGTTCGGTTGACCGAGCGGCACCTGAGCTCTAATCCGCCGACCGAAGGCCAGATTCGGCGACTCCTGGACGACGTCGATGTTGCCGTTACCACGGCGCTCGACTCGGTGCCGATCGGAACCGCAACGCGCCTGGTCGGTGTGGCTGGCTCCGTCACAACGGTCACCGCACAGGCCCTCGGCCTCAAAGAATACGATCCGGACCGGATTCACGGCAGCGAACTGAGCATCGAAGCGGTCTCCGAGGCCGCGCGGATCCTGACCAACATGTCACGTCAGGAACGTTCCGAACTCGGGATCATGCACGAGGGCCGCGTCGACGTGATCGGTGCGGGCGCTCAAATTTGGGCACGTATTGCGGAAAGAACCTCCGAACTGACCGACGGTCGCATTGCCACGTGCATCGCGAGCGAGCACGACATCCTGGACGGCATCGCCCTGTCCGTCGCCGCGGCTCGGAAGAAGCCCTGAGTCATCATGCGGCACGGGCGCGGAATGCGGGTCTTGGCAGCGGCTCTGGCAGCGGGAATTGTCTCCGTCGCGGCCGTGACGTCTGCCCATGCGGAACCGGGTCCGTTGCCCACCGTCCCGGTCGTATCCTCCCATCCCAAGGGCGACGACGTCAGAGACCACGAGTACTGGCTCGACGAATTGGGCATCCGCTCCGCGTGGAAACAAACGACCGGCAAAGGCGTCAAAGTCGCCGTGATCGACACCGGAGTGGACGGAAACCACCAGGACCTCACGGGAAATGTGGAGTCGGGGAAGGACGTGTCTAAGGGAGGTAGCTCGGACGGCTGGAAACCGATCGGAGCCGAACCCGAACACGGCACCCTTGTCGCGTCGATGATAGCGGGGCACGGCCACGAAGGCCGCGATGCGAGCAAGGCTCCTGAGGGGGAGCCGGGGCACGGCGCCGGCGTGATCGGCATTGCTCCCGAAGCCAGCATCGTCCCGATCTCCGCGTGGTTGGGAACCCAGAACCCCGGCGGCGTCGCGGTCGAAGACCAGATTCCGCGAGCCGTGCGGGAAGCCGTCGATTCGGGGGCCAAAGTCATCAACCTTTCGGTCGGTTCGTCAAAGACCGATTGGCCGGACTCGTGGGATCAGGCCTTTGAATATGCGCAGGACCACGATGCCGTGGTGGTCGCCTCGGCGGGCAACCGAGGCTCGGGGGTGACGCAGGTTGGCGCGCCGTCGACTATCCCCGGGGTACTCTCAGTGGGCGGCGTGGATCGCCAGGGAAAGGCATCGTGGGATTCCTCGGCGCAAGGGATCTCGATCGCCGTTGCGGCTCCGAGCGAGGATCTCATCGGCGCAATGCCCGAGAACAAATATGGACTGTGGTCCGGTACATCGGCATCGGCACCGATGGTCTCCGGGGTGCTCGCCCTGATGAGGCAGAAGTATCCCGACGAATCCTCAGCCCAAATCATCAAGCGGCTCATCGACACGGCCAGGGACCAGGGCCCGCCGGGCCGTGATCCCCAATACGGGTACGGGGTCGTCGATCCGACCGCCGCTCTGACGCGAGACGAAGACGTCTCGGGGGTCCGAGACAATCCGTTGGGTTCCGTCGCCGCGTGGGCGAAGGTTCATCGTCGGGCGGATCCGACGGACGAGCCCAGCGATCCTCCGGCGGAAGAACACACGGTGGGGGAGAAGATCGATCCAGTCGCCGCCCCCGAGGCGGCCCCGGGTTCACATGTGAACCTTCTGCTGCCGATCGGGCTCATTGCCGCGGTTGCCGGCTGGATGTGGTTGCTGGCCGCTGGAACCGTCGCCAGACTGCGGAGAATTCTGGGTTCGCCGCCTCACCCTCCGAGGCGAGTCCTGGCCGAATACCTTGGGCTGGGAAAACGCAGCCGGAACTCTCATGGGGTATCGGGAGATCAAAGAAGTACGGATTTCTGGGGGCGTAGGCAATAAAGCGGCGGAAACCCGGATAGCGGCGTAAGGTTTTGGATGGCAATATGGGGAATCGAGACCATCGCAGTCCACACATCTTAAGGGAGTAGCATTTCTACCATGTCTTTTAACCAGGTGGCGAACGATCGCCCTCGCGTTCTGATAGTTGGCGGCGGATACGTCGGTTTCACCGTAGCAACCAAGATCCAGAAGGCCATCAAGGCTTCGGGCGGCGTTGTGACCGTGGTCGACCCAAACCCGTACATGACCTACCAGCCATTCCTGCCCGAGGTGGCCGCCGGCAGCATCGAGGGGCGCCACGCAACCGTTCCGCTGCGCCAGCACCTTCAGGACTGCGAAATCTTGGGTGCTCGGGTCGAGAAGGTCGACCATGAGTCGAAGACCGCTACCGTGCGCGGCAATGACGACGGTGACACATACGAGCTCAAGTACGACCAGATCGTGATCGGCGCCGGTTCCGTAACCCGTGCTTTCCCGATTCCTGGTTTGGCCGAGGCCGCGATCGGCATGAAGACCGTCGAAGAAGCCGTCCACGTTCGTAACTGGGTGCTTGACCGCATCGAGACCGCGTCCCTGCTCAAGGACGAGGCGGCTCGTCGTCGTGCCCTGACTTTCGTGGTGGTCGGCGGTGGTTTCGCCGGCGTCGAGACCATCGCAGAGCTCGAGGATATGGCTCGCGATGCGGTTTCCCGCAACTCCCGCCTTCGCGTTTCCGACCTGCGTTTCGTGATGATCGAGGCCATGGGCCGGATCATGCCGGAGGTCCCGGAGGACCGCGCCGAGTCGGTGGTCGCGCACCTGCGTTCGCGCGGCATCGAAGTACTGTTGAACACCTCCTTGGGCGAGGTCGACGGAGACACCTGCAAACTGATCAACATGGGCGACAAGTCGCCGGCGGGTGAGGTCGAGACTCAGACGCTGATCTGGACCGCCGGTGTCATGGCCGCCCCGTTCCTCAAGAACTCCTCATTGCCGCTCGATGAGCGCGGCCGTGTCCGTGTGGGCGCAGACCTGCGCGTCACCGGTGACGACGGAGTCCTCGAGGGTGCTTGGGCTGCTGGCGACAACGCTGCCGTTCCGGACCTGACCGGAAAGGGTGTGGGCGGCTTCTGCGTCCCCAACGCCCAGCACGCGTCGCGTCAGGCCGTAACGCTGGCCGAGAACCTGTTGGCCGCGCGCAACGGTGGGGAGCTCAAGGACTACTACCACGAGAATCTGGGCGCCGTAGCCGGTTTGGGCGTCTACAAGGGCGTCGCCAACATCAAGGGCCGCTCCTTCGAAGGCCCCGTGGCTTGGCTCATGCACCGTGGATACCACGGCATGGCGATCCCGACCGTCGAGCGGACCACTCGCGTGGCCGCGAACTGGTTGCTGGGCACGATCTTCGGTCGGGATACCTCGCCGATCCGCAATGAGCGTTCCCCGCGTCTGCCGTTCCAGGAGGCAACCGGAACCGCTCCGAAGGAAGAGAAGGCTCGACTCTGAGTCAGCTTCGGTTCCCGTAATATCGGGGAACAACCAATGACGCCACCCCGCACTTTCGCGCGAAAGTGCGGGGTGAGTCTCGCCCCAGTAGCCCAATCGGCAGAGGCAGCGGACTTAAAATCCGTTCAGTGTGGGTTCGAGTCCCACCTGGGGCACCAGATATAGCCATCATTTTCTCGCCCGAGAGCGGAATGACCAGTATTGCCCTGATGTCCTGGCGCGCCATTCTGTAGAATGGAAAAAATCCCGGGTATGCTTCGGCCGGTGCAACAAGCACGGTGCGGCCGTCTCGGGAGACCACCGCTTGAGAATCGAGGAATCCCATGGGACGTGGAAATCCCCTGATCAGGCGCATGAACAATGATGCGCAGCGAACCGACCATGCTTATGCTGGCCAGCCGCAGCAGGACCAGTACGGGCAGAACCGCTATGGCCAGCAGCAAGGCGGCCAACAGGCGCCGAGTGCCGCGTCTTTGAACCAGATGTACAACGCTCCCGCGGCGACATCGGCGGATATGCAGCGGGCAACCATGGACGACGTCGTGGTCAAGACTTTGAGCATGCTCGGTCTGATTGCCGTCGGCGGAGCAGTAGGCTGGTTCTTGGGCGGAATTTCCGCTCTCTTCGGGATCATCGGATTCGTCCTGGCGATGGTCGTGATCTTCAAGCGCAAGACTTCACCCGCCTTGGTCATGGCTTACGCGGCGTGCGAGGGTCTCTTCCTCGGCGGTATCTCTCGTATATTCGAGTCCCAGTTCGGCGGCATCGTCTTGATGGCTGTCGTATCCACCCTGGTGGTATTCCTCGGCATGCTGGCCCTCTATGCGAAAGCCGGGGTCAGGATCTCGGGCAAGACCGCGAAGGTCTTGGCCATCGGGATGGTCGCCTACCTCGTCTTTATCGTCGGAAACCTGATTTTCGGCGCCTTCACCGGCTCGTCAATGCGTGACTTCACGATCTTCGGCATCCCCGTGGGAATCATCATTGGTTTGCTCGCCGTGATCATGGCCTGTGCATGCCTCATCCAAGATTTTCAGCAGATCGACGGCGCCCTGCGCGCGGGGGTTCCCCAAAAGGAATCTTGGCGACTCGCATTTGGTTTGATTGTCACGCTCGTGTGGCTGTACGTCGAGATCCTTCGCCTCCTCAGTTACTTCATGCCGAGGAATTAGCGGAATCATTTTTCGCATACGTTTCCCAAACTGTCCGGGGCCTCACCTGAAAGGTGAGGCCCCGGTGTCGTCTTCAGAGAAAGAACCACCATCACCTCTATGATGAAATCTATGAACTCGAGTTCGAACGTGACCGCAGAAAACATCTCAGAAGTCCGTGGGGCCAAGAACGGAGGCTCGGAGCGCCCATCGAACGGCCCCGATATCCCATACGCGCTCAATGTCGCGGCCGCCTGGTCGTGGCGGATCATCGTGATTTTGGCGATGGCGGGTGTCGTCGTCTTCCTCTCGCGTTCGGTGAGCACCGTTATTATTTCGGTTCTGGTGGCCGCATTGATTGCCGGGCTGCTTTCTCCCTTCGTGTTGTGGCTTCGGGGGAAGAAAGTGCGAGCCGGTATAGCCACCGCGATCGTTGAACTGGGCGCAATCGTTCTGGTCCTCGCTCTTTTGACCCTGGTCGGTCAGCAGTTGGTCAAAGGTTTCTCCCAGCTCTCCGATCAACTCGTCACCGGCTATCACGAACTCATGCAGTGGCTCTCCGACGGGCCATTGCAGCTGTCGGTGGACCAAGTCGACAACGCCATCAGTTCGCTGACCACCACGGCCAAAGAGAACTCCAGTCAGCTCATGAGCGGTGCGGCGGCCGTCGGCTCGACCGCCGGAGAAGTCGGCACCGGTTTGCTGATCATGCTGTTCACGCTGATCTTCTTCTTGCTCGAAGGAGAGAAGATCTGGCTCTTCATGTTGAAGTTCTTCCCCCGAAAGGCCCGGCAGGCGGTCAACGGCGCGGGACGCCGAGGATGGCACTCTCTGGTTTCCTACACCCGTGTGCAGGTCCTCGTGGCGTTCGTCGATGCGTTGGGTATTGGACTCGCCGCCCTGATCCTCGGTGTGCCGCTGGCTTTCCCTCTGGGCGTCCTGGTGTTCCTGAGCTCATTCATACCGGTTATCGGCGCCCTCGTCTCCGGCGCGGTGGCCGTATTGCTGGCCCTGGTTGCCAATGGACCGATCAACGCGGTCATCATGCTGGCCGCGGTTCTTCTGGTCCAGCAGGTCGAGTCCCACATTCTTCAGCCGCTCGTCATGGGCAAAGCCGTTTCCCTGCATCCTCTGGCGGTTGTACTCGCGGTGGCCCTCGGATCAATGGTCCTGGGCATCATCGGCGCGCTTTTCGCCGTTCCTGTTCTCGCTGTGGTGAACACCGTGATCCGTTACCTGGCCAACCGGGAATGGGAGGATGACCCCAATATTCGAACCACCCCGTACGCCTTTGACTGGGAGATACAGCGGGCTCAAAAGAAGTCCGCGGCCCAGAAGGTCAAGGAAAGGCTCTCCAAGAGCAACGGTTCCACGAAAGCCCCCGCGGCCGACGCCGATGCGCCGGACGTCCAGAACGCGGACGATGAGGGGTCACCCTCGACTCAGGCGTCCTCAGGAAAGTAATTTGTCGTGAGTGGGCCACCGCCCATGACCGCAGTATCCGAAGTAAGGATGGATCAGTGACCCCTTTGGAAAATCTCCCTGTCCAGATCGAGGACATAGAACAAGCGGCCCAGCTTGTGGAAGGGATCATTGAGAGGACTCCTATTGCGCATTCTCGAGCGCTCGAACGGAAGATCGGTTCGCCGGTTTATTTCAAGTGCGAGAACCTGCAGCGTTCCGGATCATTCAAGGTGCGAGGCGCCTACAACCGTATTGCCCAGCTCAGCGACGAGGAGAAGGCCGCGGGCGTGGTCGCGGCGTCCGCCGGCAACCACGCGCAAGGAGTTGCGTTGGCGGCGTCGAAATTGGGAATCACCGCTCGTATTTATATGCCACAGGGTGCTGCGCTGCCGAAGATAGCCGCGACCCAAGGCCACGGTGCGGAGGTTATCCTCCACGGAGACACGGTGGACGAGGCCTTGGCCGAGGCTCAACGATACTCGGACGAGACGGGCGCAGTGTTCGTTCACCCTTTCGACAACAAGAACATCGTGGCGGGCCAGGGAACGCTCGGCACCGAAATTATCGACCAAGTGCCCGAGGTGGACACCATCATCACCGGCGTCGGCGGTGGCGGTCTTCTGGCCGGCGTGGCCGTCGCGGCCAAGAACCATGAGGCCAGAACCGGCAAGAAGATCCGGGTGATCGGCGTTCAGGCCGAGCACGCGGCCGCCTATCCGCCGTCCCTGGCCGCGGACGCTTTGGTCCCGCTCAAGAAGGTCTCGACGATCGCAGACGGTATTGCGGTCGGCCGTCCGGGCCAGTTGCCCTTCTCCATCATCAAAGAGCTCGTCGACGACGTCGTCACGGTTTCCGAAGACGACCTCGCCCGTGCTCTCATCTTCCTGATCGAGCGCAATAAGCTCGTGGTCGAACCGGCCGGAGCCGTCGGAGTCGCCGCCTTGATGAATGGCAAACTCAACGAGAAATACGGCAACCTCGGCTCAACCGTTTGCCTGCTCTCGGGCGGCAACATCGATCCCATGCTGATGCTGAAGGTGATCCAGCGGGGTCTCTCGGCTGCAGGACGCTACCTGACGGTCAAGATCATGTTGACCGACCACCCGGGGGAGCTGCGCGACATTTCCCGTATCATCTCGGACTGCGATGCAAACGTGACGGGTGTGGACCACACGCGCGTCGGCGGTTCGCTGTCAATGGGAGACGTATCCATCACGATCGACATGGAGACAAAAGGGGAGGAGCACAGCAACGAAGTGCTTCAGGCTCTGGAAGCCGAGGGTTTCACACCGATGGTCGTCGGCTGACGACGTGATCTCTGCGGGGGCCAATCCGCCCCGCAGATGCTCTTACACCACAAAAATCCGGACCCGCCGACAAGCGGGTCCGGATTTTTCATGACGTCTGGGACGGATGGACTAGTACGGCTTGGCCGAGAGGACCTTCAACTGAATGTCCTTTCCGTTGGGTGCCTTGTAGGACAGCTGGTCGCCGACCTTGTGGCCGTGGATAGCCTGACCCATGGGGGACTTCTCGGAGAAGACCTGGATGTCCTGGTCGCCCACGAGTGTCTCGGCGACCTCGCGGCTGCCGAGGAGGAAGGTCAGCTTCTTGCCGCCGATTTCCGCTTCGACAAGCATGCCGGATTCGACGACGCCGTCGTCCGCGGGCTTGGCACCGACTTCGGCGTTCTCGAGCAAGTAACGCAACTGGGCGATGCGGCCCTCATTCTTGCCTTGCTCTTCCTTGGCCGCATGGTAGCCACCGTTCTCGCGCAGGTCGCCCTCTTCGCGAGCAGCTTCGATGCGGTCGACGATCTCCTGGCGCTTGGGACCCTCACGATCATCGAGTTCGGCCTGGAGGCGGTCGTAAGCCTCCTGGGTCAGCCACGTGCCATTTTCGGTGGTTTCTTCTGACATGATGTCTCCTTGGTGCGACGCCGCGGCCGCGATTTTTTCACGGTGGTTCCTGCGAGGAAGGTGTTGACCTCCCCACACGGCGTCTGAACGGATAGATAAAACCCGCCAGGGCAAACCCATGGCGGGAGACGTCAAGGTTCAATTGTAGCTAGTGACGCACGGAACTGAAAACTAATCTTTTAGCTTGACTTCCAGCAGGAATCCACGGTCGCCGTATGGGCTTGTGAAGTAGTGCGAAGGCTGACCCTGTGGGTCGAGGTCTTGTTCTTGAGCTGATCGGCCGGGACATCGCCGATGGTGATCTCTTTCCAGCCCACGATCGCGTGCTGGTCGTTGAGAGCCTGAACGGCGCAGGTGACTTGTTGATCAGGTTCCTTGGTTAGCTCGAAATCGAGCGTGACTGCATCAGCGCGGGAGTCGTCGAAGCTCACTTCCTTGAAGGACGGTGCTTGTGAGTTTCCGTACGCGAGCCACGCCACGAATACAGCCGCCAGCACTACAAGCACGGCGACGATGCCCCACCATGCACGTTTGGAGAGATGACGTGCAGAACGGTTCTTGCCGTATCGCTGGTCTAGAGTGGAAGTGGTCAATTTGGGGAAAACCTGTCCATAGTCTGCGGGCCCGCCCGTGTGAGTCCTGCAAAGGCGCAGGGGGCTGCGGACGGGAACCGTGAAGTACTCTCTACTGTATCGAAAAGAATGAGGTGTCAGTACGTGACAAGCGCTCAAGAATCTGCCTCGACACAGGCGAAGCGCTCTGGGCAGCACGAGCTCGAGTCGGACTACACCGGCCTGAGAATTCTCGCGGTTCATGCGCACCCTGACGACGAGTCGAGCAAAGGTGCGGCATCAATGGCCGCGTACGCGCGTCGCGGAGCCCGTGTGATGGTTGTCTCATGTACCGGTGGAGAGCGCGGGTCGATTCTGAACCCAGGCGTCGAGGAGAACCCGAGATCGCACTGGGACCTGGCAGGGCTGAGGCACCGAGAGATGGCAGGCGCCCGAGAAGCCCTCGGGGTCGAACACCGTTGGCTCGGCTTCATGGACTCCGGACTGCCGGAAGGTGATCCGCTTCCTCCTCTGCCGTGGGGATGCTTCGCGAAGACCCCGTTGGAACGTGCGGCCGCTCCGTTGATTCGTGTGGTCCGCGAATTCCAGCCCCATGTGATCCTTGCCTATGACGAGAACGGCGGTTATCCGCATCCGGACCACATCATGGCGCACAAGGTCGCCATCGAGGCGTGGGAAGCCGCCGGCGACCCTCGCCGCTACCTCGCCGAGGGAGACGCGTGGGAGCCGCTCAAGCTCTATTACGACCGCGCCTTCAACGTGGATCGCTTTCTGGCTTTCCACAAGGCCCTGGAAGAACGTGGCATGGAGTCGCCTTTCGCCGAGCGCATCGCGATGTTCACCGAGTCTGAGCCGGAAGGTGCACCACCGGTTTCGCGTCATCAGACCACGACACAGATTCCGTGCTCGGATTGCTTCGACGTCCGGGACCAGGCCCTGAAATCGCACGTTTCTCAGGTCGACCCCGACGGCTTCTTCTTCGCCGTCACCAACGACCTGCAGCGGGAGATTTGGCCGTATGAAGACTACGTGCTCGCCGCGAACCGGGTTGAGACGGAACTTCCGGAATTCAGCTTCGCCGAGGGCATCGACTACAAACAGGCTCCGGCTACTCGTTTAGGAAATGATCAACCCTCATGATGAACGCCAGCTCTACCGTTGTGCATCTTTCCGCGGGACTTCTCGCTGATGGAGAGTCGCCGAGCCTGAAACCGGGCCTGGACGCAAATCAGGTCTCGCCCGGCGTCGTGGGTTTTCTGCTGACGCTGCTGTTGGCGGTTCTGATCATACTGGTGGCTCTCGACCACACCCGGAGACAACGTCGCCTCAAGAACCGTTTCGACTATGCGATGGCACGTGAGGCGGAAGAGCGAGAAGCTGCCGAGCAGGCCGGCACCGAAACGGCCTCCGACGTCGAGGAATCCGACCGGGATCCGACCGCACACGGGAACCACAATGCCGATCAACACCCCGACTCGGGATCGAGCCGAGAAAGACGCAACTAGAACCGCTCATACGTAGATCGAGAAGACCACCGCGATGTAGTGGCATGCGAAGCCGAGGATCGTGCAGACGTGAAACAGCTCGTGAAACCCGAAGACTTGAGGTGAGAGCACGGGTCGTTTGAGAGCGTAGAAGACCGCCCCGACGATGTAGAAGACTCCGCCCACGCAGATGAGGATTGTCGCTACGGGACTGACCGACCAGAAATCGGCCATGTAGAACAGGGCCATGAGCCCCATAACCACGTACAACGGTGTGTAGAGCATCCGCGGTGCTCCGGTCCAGAAAACCCGGAAGACGATGAGCAAAAGCGCGCAGGCCCAAACGCTCCAGAGCAGGATTGCGGTCCGCGGCTGATCCAACAACGTCAGCGCCAGCGGCGTATAGGTTCCGGCGATGACCAGAGAAATGTTGGAGTGATCCAACCTTTTGAAAGCCATCCGTGCCTTGTCCTGCCAGTAGGCGCGGTGGTACATCCCGGAAACCGAGAAGAGCACGACGCTGGTCAATCCGAATACGGCGCAAGCAGCCGAACGCGCACCGCCTCCGGCCAGGACGATCAGGACGATCCCTGCGGCGAATGCCACGGGTGCGAAGGACGAGTGAATCCATCCCCGCCACAGGGGTTTGCGTTCCAGAACGTCGTGAAAGCGATCCGCCGCCGCAGTGGCGACGTCCTCAGCCTTCGCTGTTGCCGCACGAGCGGCAGGGCCGGCATTCTTCCCGAACGACTTCTGGTGATGTGAACCCGCGTTACCACTGGCCGGCCTGGACCCTCCGGTCGGTCCTTGTCGATTTGAGTTCGAGCTCATGCGTAGGGTCCTCTCGAGCGCGGGCGGTTCATGTGAAGTCTATTAGGGTGCATCGTGAAGCGCCTGTGTGACTGTGGACGTGCACATCGGGCAGGGGCGAGAGAAGGTACGGTTAAGCCACAAAGGATCTTTGGTCGGTTGCTGAACGACGTTGGGATCTGCCATATAAACCTCTCGGGTCAAAGGAACATCATGAAGCTAGTCAAGCCTCTGTACAGCGTGTACGAGCGCAATCTGGCGGCTTCTATACCTTCTGAACGCTTGCCCCACCATGTCGGCGTCATGGTGGACGGGAACCGCCGTTGGGCGGCCCTCATGGGCCAAACCACCAAACACGGCCATCAGAAAGGCGCCGAGCGCATCATAGAATTCCTCGGATGGTGCCGTGAGCTCGGAATCAACGTCGTGACCCTCTATATGCTTTCGACCGAGAACCTGAAGCGCCCTGCCTCCGAACTGGGGGACCTCATCGGGGTCATTGACGATCTTCTGCATGAGCTTGGCAAGAGCCGAATCGCGCGTCTGCAACCGGTCGGGGCTCTGAATCTGCTTCCCGAGGGGCTGCCGGAGACAGTCGCGGGTGTCACGGAACAGACCGCTGACGTGGACGGACTGCACGTGAATATTGCTGTCGGGTATGGCGGACGCCAAGAGATCGTCGATGCCGTTCGGGAATTGCTGAGCGACGCCGTCCACGCCGGTCGCGATATCGCCGACGTCGCCGAAGGTCTCACCGCGGACGACATTTCAAGCTATCTCTACACGAGGGGCCAGCCCGATCCCGACCTGGTGATTCGCACTTCGGGCGAGCAGAGGCTCTCCGGGTTCATGGTCTGGCAGTCGGCCTACAGCGAATTCTATTTCTGCGAAGCCCTCTGGCCTGATTTCCGCCGCGTTGATTTCCTGCGCGCTTTGAGGGACTACGCAGGACGGCAGCGCCGCTTCGGATCCTAGAGCAGCCAATGATCGATGTGATCTGCTCGTGGTGGGGCAGAGGCGGCCCCGGCATCGCCGCCGGAGCGCTCGGCGGCATCTGCATTGCGATCTACGTGCTCGCCATTGGACGGTTGAGCTGGATCGACGCGCATGAGCACCTCCTGCCGCGGCGTATAGTCCGGCCTCTGTACCCCGTGTTGGGCGGTGGGCTCTTCGTGGCCGCCTGGTGTGCGGACGAGGCCGATCGGATGATCACGTCGTTCCTCGGTGCACTGGTGACAGGAGGGGTTTATGCGGCCATGCGCTTGCTATCCCCGCGATCCGTCGGGCGTGGAGATATTAGGTTGGCGCCGCTGCTCGGTGGGGTGTGCGGCTTTGTATCGGTTCCTCACGCGGTTGCGGGCGTTGTGCTGACTTTCTGCGCATGCGGCCTGTGGGCGTTATTTCTGCTCATTCTGCGGAGGACCGAGCCCCATGGGCATGTCGCCCTGGGCCCATGGATGGGTGGCTGCTCGGCCGCGGCATGGTTGGCCTTGCCCGAAAGCATGGTGTGAACGACCGCGAGTAAGGTGGGTGCTGATGTCGACGTCGTCTCCAGAAGGAGCAAGCCCACATGCCCACACCGGACTTCATCTTGTCACTGCGCGAGAAGATCGGGCATGACCCATTGTGGATGCCCGGAGTGACGGCCGTGATTTTCGATGAGCGAGGTCGAGTCCTTTTGTGCCGCCGCTCGGACAACGGCGCGTGGACTCCCATCACCGGAATCGTGGACCCGGGAGAAGAGCCCGCGGTAACGGCCATCCGCGAGGCCGAGGAAGAAGCCGGCGTCGTGATTGAAGTCGAAGGCCTCGCATCGGTCAAGGCCAACCCGCCGCAAACTTTCACCAATGGAGACCGTGCTCAGTTCCTCGATCTGACTTTCCGATGCCGCTACGTTTCCGGAACGGCTCGCGTGAACGACGAGGAATCCACGGAAGTCGCATGGGCCGACCTCGATGACCTCCCGGAGATGAGCGAGCGGATGCGTTACCGGATTCGATCGGCCTCCGAATTCACCGGCCGTACAGAGTTTTCTTTGGAGGGCCTCGAGTAGTGAACGAAAAAAGCGTTGCGTGAAAAAGGCGGTCTCAGAGAGGGGACTTTTTCACGCAACGCTGTTATGTGAGGTCGGTTTCTACCTCAGCGCATTGATATTGCGCATATTCGAACGGGCCATCGAAACGGCCTCACCCGCGCCGCGGTTGAACACGATCTTGGACATCGCGGTCGCGAAGCCGAAGACCATGCTGTTATTGATCTGCGGGGGAACCGAGAGGGCCAGCGGATCCGTGATGACCTCCACGACGCTCGGGCCGTTGTATGCGAGGGCATCTTCGTAGGCCTTTTGCAGCTTCCGGGGATCGGTCACGCGAATCGCGTGGAAACCCATCGCCTTGGCCACGTCGGCGTAGTTGATGTCGGGCACGTCGACGCCGTAGTCCTGCAGACCATCGACCATCATCTCCATCTTGACCATGCCAAGCGTCGAGTTGTTGAACACCACGATGTTCAGCGGCAACTGGTACATCGAGGCGGTCGCGAGTTCGCCCAAGAGCATCGAGAGGCCGCCGTCACCTGACATCGAAATGACCTGACGGTCGGGGAAGGCGACCTGTGCGCCCACGGCCTGCGGCAAAGCGTTCGCCATCGACCCGTGCAAGTAGGAGCCGATCAATCGCCGGGTTCCGAGCGGGTTGATGTACCGAGCGGACCAGACGTTGCACATGCCGGTATCTGCGGTGAAGATCGCGTCCCTGTCTGCGACCTGGTCCAGCAGGGAAGCGGCGTACTCCGGGTGGATCGGCTTGTGCTTCTCCACGTTGCGGGTGTACGCGCCGACGGCCTTGTTCATGATGGTGTCGTGCCGCTTGAGCAGCTTCTCCAGGAACTTGCGATCCGTCTTGCGATCGACGGCGGGCAGCAGCTTCTCCAGCGTCTCCAGGACGCTGCCTTCGATCTGGAGATCCACGTTGGTGCGTCGGCCCATGCGCTCGGGCGCGATGTCGACCTGGATGGTCTTGGTGTCCGGGAGGAACTGGTCGTACGGGAAGTCCGTGCCGAGCATGATCATCAGGTCGGCGTCGTGAATGCCTTCCGCGGCGGCACCATAGCCCAGCAGACCCGTCATACCGACGTCGAACGGATTGTCGTACTGAATGAAGTCCTTGCCGCGCAGGGAGTGCCCGATGGGGGCTGCGATCTTGTCGGCCAATTCGACGACGACGTCGTGGGCGCCCTTGGCGCCGGCACCGACGAAAAGAGCAACCTTGTTGGCGTTGTTGATCTCAGTAGCGAACTCGGCAATCGTCGCATCCGAAGGAACCTTCGGGGAGCGGCGGAGGTTGCCGATGGCCGGTGCCTCTGCGGTGGCGTCTTCATCTGCGAGGTCGCCCGGGAGGGTCACCACGGAAACTCCGGACTGTCCGACCGCGTAGCGGATCGCGGTCGAGAAAACACGCGGAGCCTGGTCAGTCGTGGAGACCAACTCGTTGTAGACGCTGCACTGTTCGAACAGGCGGTCGGGATGGGTTTCCTGGAAGTAGCCCTGACCGATCTGAACGCTGGGAATCTGTGAGGCGATGGCAAGGACGGGGGCCTGGGAGCGGTTCGCGTCAAAGAGCCCGTTGATGAGGTGGAGGTTGCCCGGACCACAGGAACCGGCGCACACGGCGAGTTCACCGGTCAACTGGGCCTCCGCACCGGCGGCGAATGCGGCAGCTTCTTCGTGGCGGACATGCACCCAGTCGATGCCGCCTTTCTTTGCGCCGCCTGTGGCGCGCACGGCGTCCACGATGGGGTTGAGGGAGTCACCGACGATACCGTAGATACGGTGGACGCCGGCCTCGACCAGTTGCTTCACGATCTGTTCTGCGAGTTTCAATGTTCCTCGATTCTTTGTCGATCGGATTCGACCTAACTCAATCACGCTTCTACTCACTTCAACTAGGCCTTTAAACAGACTATTCCGCCCCGGGCCTTCTTGAGGGTCGAATCACACAGAAGGGGGGCGGAATAGTGTTGTGCGGAACATTTCCGCGGTTTTGCGTGTGTTTCCTAGCGTTCGGTGGACTGGTGCACGGCGGACTCGTCCTCCGAGTCGACTCGCGCGGCGTGACGTCCCCTGTATCCCTTGACGGTGTCGTCCTCGGAGGGATCCGAGGATTCTGACTCTTCGGTCGCACCATCCGAGTCTGAGGCGGCGTTGGTTGAAACGACGGGGAAACTACCGGTCATCAGGCCTTGGTAGGCAACCTCTGCTTCTTCGCCGTCAATGGCTTCGCCCCTGGCGACCATTCCGGAGACCGAACGGAGCGGAATCTCCTTGAGGAAGAACGCGAGGACGAATGCCAAGGCCATGAAGGGCAGGAGATACCAGAATACGGGTGCCAACGACTCTGCGTATGCACGAACCACGCCATCCCTCAGGAAATCGGGCATATCGTTGAGCATTTGCGGGGTCAAGGACGAAGCAGAGTTCCCACCAGCGCCTTCAGCGCCGGCTCCTTGCGCAGCTTCCGGCGGCAACGACGTGAACAGATCGCCGAGCTTCGTCGACAGCTGCGAGGTAAACATCGCACCGAAGATTGCGACGCCAACCGAAGACCCCATCTCACGGAAGTAGTTGTTCGCGCTCGTGGCCGTACCCAACTGGGTGAAGGGAACCGAGTTCTGGACGACCAGTACGACAACCTGCATGATGAGTCCCAGGCCGAAGCCGAAGCTGAAGAGCATCGCGCAGATGACCCACACCGGGGTATCTGCCGTCAGTGAGGTCATCCATACCATCACGGCCGAGGTCACCAGGGTCCCGATGAGCGGATAGGCCTTGTACTTGCCGGTCTTCGAGATCAAATTACCCGAGACGATCGAGGTGAGCATCAGGCCCACCATCATCGGCAGCATCAGCAGCCCAGAGGCCGCGGCCGACGTCCCGGTCGACATCTGAAGGAAGGTCGGGATGAAGGCGAGGGCCGCGAACATGCACATACCCAGGAAGAATCCGATCGCCGTCGCGACGATGAAGATCCGGTTCTTGAACAGGGTGAGCGGAATGATCGGGTCGCTGGCCTTGGACTCGGTCAACACGAAGACGAAGCCAGCCAAGAGCGCACCGGCGCCCCACATCCAGGTCTCGATCGCGTCCCAACCGTGGGCGTCGGATCCGCCGAAATCGGTGAAGAAGATCAAACACGTCGTGGTGATCGACAAGAAAATGACACCCAGGATGTCGATCCGATGTTCCGGGCGATGGGACGGCAGCTTCAGGAACACCATCGCGACGATCAGCGCTACGACGCCGAGCGGAACGTTGACGTAGAAGCACCACTGCCACGTCAGGTGGTCCACGAAGAACCCGCCCAGCAGCGGGGCAACGACGGCGGACATGCCGAACACGGAGCCCATGACACCCATGTAGCGTCCACGTTCCTTGGCGGGGATGATGTCACCGATGATCGCTTGGGCCAGAATCATCAGACCACCGCCGCCCAGGCCCTGAATCGCACGGAAGATCACGAAGAACCAGAAGCTCGTGGACAACGAGATGACCAGGGAGGCGCCCGTGAAAATCACCAGCGCGATGAGGAACAGGTTGCGGCGCCCCAAGGTGTCACCGAATTTGCCGTAAATGGGCATGACCAGGGTGGACGCCAATAAATAGGCCGTGGTGACCCACGTCTGGTGCTCGACGCCGCCGAGGTCGCCGACAATAGTGGGCAGAGCCGTCGAAACGATTGTCTGGTCCATGGAAGCCAAGAACATGGCGACCAAGAGAGCCGCGAAGATGGTCCAAATCCTTCGCTTGGTCAGCAGAAACTTACCGTCAGCGTTGGTAAGCTGCTGGTTGCGCCGCGACTTCTTGCCCGCCGCGGGGGCCGCGCCTTGCGCGGAGGTACTGGTCAATTCTTCTCCTGTAGGGTCATGCTCGACGCGTCCGTTACGGGGCTGAACCCGATGCGTGCGACGTCGTCGTAAGTCTTGATGAGTCTCTCCGGCCCATACGTCGTGGACTCTCCGAGATGCTCTATGTAAAGGTGGCGGACCGTCTCGACGGTCTTGAGTGCGATCATGCGCTCTTCGGAGGACAAATGCGGATGTCTCTGTCTGAGGATCTCCGAACGTTCCTGGAAATTGGCTTCGGCCTTCTTGATGAAATGGTCGATCAATTTCGGATTCTCCGTGATGATCCCTCTGACGCGTCGCATGTGCGAGGGTCTAAAACCGTCCAAACGAGTGCGCTCAATGTCGGCATACATGTGGATGATTTCCCCGACGACGGAACTGTCCGAGGAATGGTAATCACCCGAGAGATACCTCTCTCGATAAACCGCGCGGACCTCTTCAGACTCGATGTCGAAGATCGCGTCTTCCTTGCTCGCAAAGTAATTGAAAAAGGTTCGCCGCGAAATACCCGCTCGTGTTGCAGCCTCGTCGACAGTGAATCCGTTGAAGCCGTTTTCCTCCGCGAGGTCCAAACAGGCTTCGTGGATTGCTCGTCGAGTCTCGAATCGCTTGCGCTCGCGGAGTCCGTCGCTCCGAGTCTCGGCTCGCAAATATTCACTTTCTGTCACAAAGTGTATTTTTGCACTCGTGGGGGATGAGTGCAAATAAATCTGCTGTGACGTGCAGCTACATGGTGGGCGAACCTCTCCCTGCCAGCGGTTTCGGGCGTAAAAGGGCCGGCGTCCTCGTGGAAATTCGGGAAGTTCACGACGACGCCGGCCCGGTCACGCGCACCGAAGCGCGTAGTTCGAAAGCCTAGTGGTTTCCGAGCATCTTGGTCACATCTAGTGCTTCATCCAGCTGTTCCTCCGTAACCTCCCCGCGTTCCACATAACCGAGCTCGATCACTGCGTCGCGCACGGTTGTTTTGTGGGCAACGGCATGCTTGGCAATCTTGGCCGCGGCCTCGTAACCGATGAGCTTGTTCATGGGAGTCACGGTCGAAGGAGACGCCTCGGCGAGGAACCGGGCGCGTTCTTCGTTGGCCTCCAGGCCATCGATCATCTTCTCCGCCATCACGCGTGTTGAATTGCCGAGGAGTCGAATCGATTCGAGCAAATTGGCGGCCATGACCGGGATGCCCACATTCAGCTCGAAAGCGCCATTGGTCGAGGATAGGGCGACGGCGGTGTCGTTGCCGATGACCTGAGCCGCAACCTGGATCACAGCCTCGCAGATGACGGGATTGACCTTGCCGGGCATGATCGAGGAGCCGGGCTGCAAATCGGGGATGCGCAGCTCGCCCAAACCGGTGTTGGGGCCGGAGCCCATCCACCGAATGTCATTGCACATCTTCATGAGCGAGTATGCGATGGTGCGCAACTGTCCGGAAGCTTCGACCAGGCCGTCGCGGTTGGCCTGCGCTTCGAAGTGATTGCGTGCCTCGGTCAAAGGAAGGCCTGTTTCCTCGGCGAGCAACTCGATCACGCGGGCGGAGAATCCGTCCGGAGTGTTGATTCCCGTGCCCACGGCGGTCCCGCCCAAGGGGACCTCGGCCACGCGGGGGAGGGCGGCGTCGATGCGTTCGATGCCGTAACGAATCTGTGCGGCGTAGCCGGAGAATTCCTGGCCCAAGGTCACTGGCGTCGCATCCATGAGATGGGTTCGCCCCGATTTGACGACGTTCTTGAACTCTTCGGCCTTGTCCTCGAGCGACGTCGCCAACTGGTCCAATGCAGGCTTGAGGTCATTGATCAATGCACCTGTCACGGCGACGTGCACCGAGGTCGGGAAAACATCGTTCGAGGACTGCGAGGCATTGACGTGGTCGTTCGGATGAACTTGGATGTCTTTGGCCTCGAGTGCGCGGGAGGCCAACGTCGCAAGAACTTCGTTGGTATTCATGTTCGAGGACGTACCGGAACCGGTCTGGAACACGTCAATCGGAAAATCGTCGTCGTGTTGGTGCGCGATCACCTCGTCCGCAGCACTGCGGATGGCCTCGGCCCGATCCTGGTCGAGGACATCGAGTTCCAAGTTGGCCTGAGCCGCGGCCTTCTTGACGCGCGCGAGAGCGGCGATGTGCGCCGACTCCAAGGTTTTGCCCGAGATCGGGAAGTTCTGGACAGCACGCTGAGTCTGCGCACTGTACAGGGCGTTGACCGGTACTCGGACCTCGCCCATGGTGTCGTGTTCGATGCGGAATTCTGTATTTTCAGCCATACCGCCAGTTTAGGCCGACAGTGCTTCTATTTCCGCTCTAGGACTGAAGATCGTGCGATGAGAAGACGAGCTCGGCCTTCCCGTCCCTGAGGTGGTAGAACATGCCGATGACCGCGGTCCGGTTCTCGTCCACGGCATTCGAGATGATTTTCGACTGGTCAATCATGCGCTCGGCGACTTGCCGCGTGTTGGTGCGGACCATTTCGTTCAGCGTGACGTCTTCCGCATCGGAATTGCGACGAGTCTCGATGACCGCCGGCATGATCTCTTCGACCAGGTTCCGGACAAAGCCTGGTGGCATAGCACCGGTCTCGTAGGAATCCTTGGCGGCGGTCACCGCACCGCACGAGTCGTGGCCGAGCACCACCATGAGCGGAACCTGCAGATCCGTGATGCTGTATTCGAGAGAACCGAGGGAAGCGTTGCTGAGCACCTGACCGGCGGTCCGGACGACGAAGGTGTCGCCCAAGCCGAGGTCGAAGATGATCTCTGCGGCGAGACGGGAATCGGAGCAGCCGAAGATCACGGCGAAGGGATTCTGCCCGCCGGCCAGGGATTCTCGCCGGGCGGCGTCCTGATTCGGGTGGTGGGACTCGCCGGCAACGAATCTGGCGTTGCCGTCCGCCAGTCGTTTCCACGCTTCTTGAGGAGTGATCTGTGCCGGCTTCTCAGACATGTGTTCGGGGCCCTTTCGTGGAGTTTCTTCATGCAGCCCAGCGCGAGTGGACGACTTCAGTTGATATTAGGCATGGTCAGCCGCTTTGCGCGGAACTCGTTGGGGACGGTGACGTGGCATCGCCGTTCTTGAGGGACTCCAACGACTGGTGCGCCAGATCCTTGAACTCGTCCCGTTCGGCATCGCCGGAGAGAATCAGTGTGGTTCCGTTGACGTCGCCCACGTATGCGGTGGTCTCGTTCCCACCGTTTTTGTCCTGTTTGACACGGGTGCTCCACGTGACGCCGTCAATATCGGTCTTGCCCGTGGCCGGGGCGCTGTCGGTCTTCTGCGAGATCCAGGTCGGGTTGGCCTTGTTGGTCTGCGTGACCGTAATGAAGCCTTGGGACGGTGTCACGAATCCGGCTTCCCAGAACGGCACTCCGTCCGCCGAACCGGAATTCCAGCGGGCGAAATTCGCGTGCCAGGAGTCGTCCAACTGCGGTGCGACGACGGCGTATCCTGCGGTTTCGCTGGCTTCCTGCGCGGTCTTGGTGAGATCCACATCCGGCCGGTACGACTGGTTGTCCGGTCTGGGTACGAGCCACAGGAAAGGGAGGAGAATCAGAAGGAGAGCGATCATCGAGAAAACCATGGCCCGCACGGGTGTGTTGAGACGTTTTGCCTGAGACTCGGTGAGCTGCGGTTTGACGGGCAACTCATCACCGTCGGTGCCGTCCCTGCCCGAGGAGGGCTGGCCGGATGGATCTACGGGATTCTCGTTGTTGGATTCGCTCACCCGGCTATTCTGCCGCAGCCGGAGGGATGCTCAAAGCTGACTCATGAAACTCGCGGGCTCTTTCACGGTCGCACCCAGCGACGAGAGCTCGGCCTGCGAAGAATGAGGGTTGCGTTCGTCAGGGACAACCTTTCGTCATATCGGGCGACCTGAGCCCGGCGTCGGGCAGAGCAAGTAAGCTGGGCAGAGCACCCGTGTTGGGCAGACAGGCCCACGGACACCACGTGGCGCGCCACAGGCCGGTGCGTCGCGGACGACAACTTCGAAGGCGAGGATCTCTGTGTCGGAAGCGAACGAACAGAACAACCAGGCTGACCGCAACCTAGCGCTCGAGCTGGTTCGAGTAACCGAGGCCGCAGCGATCGCGGGCGGCAACTGGGTAGGGGCCGGGGACAAGAACTCGGCCGACGGTGCGGCCGTTGATGCGATGCGTAACATGCTTTCAACCGTGCACTTCAACGGCACCGTGGTGATCGGCGAAGGCGAAAAAGACGAAGCCCCCATGTTGTTCAACGGAGAACACCTGGGTGATGGGGACGGTCCGGCCCTCGACGTCGCGGTCGACCCCGTCGACGGAACCCGCCTCACAGCGCTCGGCATGAACAACGCGTTGTCGGTCATCGCCGTGGCCGACGGTGGTTCGATGTTCGATCCGTCCGCTGTTTTCTACATGGAAAAGCTGGTGACCGGCCCGGAGGCTGCTGACCTCGTCGATCTCCGCCTGCCCGTCAAACAAAACCTCCACTTGGTGGCCAAGGCCAAGGGCAAGCGCATCAACCAGCTCACCGTGTGCATCCTTGACCGGCCTCGCCACGCGGATTTGGTCGAAGAAGTCCGGGCAACCGGTGCACGAACCCGCATGATCCTGGACGGCGACGTCGCCGGCGCTATCGCAGCGTGCCGCGACAACACGGGCGTGGACGTGATGCTCGGAACCGGTGGCACCCCGGAAGGAATCGTCGCGGCCTGCGCCATCAAGGCTACCGGTGGCGTGATCCAGGGCCGGCTGGCGCCCAAGGACGACGAAGAAAAGCAGAAGGCGCTGGACGCCGGGCACAACTTGGATGCCGTTTTGACAACCAACGAGTTGGTCACAAGTGATAACTGCTTCTTCGCTGCAACCGGTGTGACCGACGGAGATTTGCTGCGTGGCGTTCGTTACTTCGGCGACCGCATCAGCACCCAGTCGATCGTCATGCGGTCGAAGTCCGGGACCGTGCGAATGGTCGAAGCTGAGCACATTGCCGAAAAATGGGATAAGTACCAGCGGTAATTCCGACTCATATTTCGCAACGGCCCGGGGGCGCGAGCATTTCGCCGCGTCCCCGGGCCGTTCCGGTATCCTCTCCTGGCTGACGGCGCGTCCACTGCCGGGACGTGCTCGACAACGAGACGGAGCACGAGATCACGTTAACGATCGAATCGTTGCGGGGACACATGACCGTCATCCTCATCGCCCATGGTCTCTCCACGGTCAAGAAGGCGGACGAAATTCTGTTCTTCTCCGGAGGGCGGTTGAAGAACCGAGGCACGATGGCCCGGCTCAGTAAGATCGAGCCGGAGTTCGCCCGACTCGTCGAGCTGGGAAGTCTCGGGGTCTAGGCCTCTGCTCACCGGCGTCGGAAGAGACCCTGTGAGCAGAACATAACGACCGGTTGTTACCGGCGCAGCGTCTTCCGTACCCGGGCGGCCGCGGTAGAGACAAAGCGTTTCGCCTTCGGGAAACCGGTTTCCCGAGCCGAGTACGCGAGCCGGTAGGCCTTGTACGCCAGGTTGTTGACCGGGAGATCCCACGTACCCGGAAGCGTCACGGGGTAGCCGCCGAATGATTTCTTGAAGCCGGTGAACCCCGCCCACGGGTGGTTCGGCTCGCCCTCCGGCGCAATGCCGAACATATCGAACCGAGTCAGCCCTTTGTTCTTGGCATCGAGCATCATGGTCGAGACCAAAGGGTTATTGGCACTGAGTTTGCGGTGCTCGTACGACATCGACGCGTGCGCGTAGGTTCGAGTGTCCTCGGAATCATAGACCATCGCCGCTCCGATCGGCTCGCCATCGACGCGAGCAAGGTAGACCGATGCGGCGCCGAGCGGCATGAGCGACTTCGCGGCCTGCGTCAGGTAATCATCCTTCTGCCGGTTGAATCCCACTCGCTCCGCCGTCTGGTTCAAATACTTCAGCAGAACTGCGATGTCGGCAGGATCGTGCGATTCCTCGAAGCTGACCCCCTTTTTGTGAATGTTCCGGTGGAGGTTCCGGTTGGTGGACTTCATCCCCTTGAGGATCGCGTCCTCGTCCTGAGTGAGATCAACCATCCACGTGTGACTCGGCTGAACCTGTCGGGGCGCGAAATGCATTCCGCGGCTCTCAAGATCCTCGACCTGGTCTGCCCCTTCGGGGAACATTTCATCGCGGGTCGGTTCCACACGGATGAACAGGCACTTCTTGCTGGCGGCAAGCTGCTTGAGATCCTCGAGGGCCCGAGTGAAGGCCTGCGCGGAGTTGGCAATCGGCCCGTACGGGCAATACAAGTAACGCCCTGTACGCCCGCCCTCCAAGGTAGCGAGGTACGAGTAACCGTCACCCGACCTCTGGAATACCTCATGGCCTAGATCGCGCTGAAATTTTGCCCACGCATCGGACTGCAGAATTGTGCTCATTCTTCCCATCTTAGGAGTTACGGGACTGAACAGGTGCCATTCTCGGTGAGGTCGGCGGCAAGCTGAACATCGAGGTTGTCAGCCTGGGCCGTATTGGTCCGGTTGTGGCTGCTCAGGCCCAGCGTCTGGGCCACAGCAAGCGGGGAAACAGCCGATACGGGATTCGCCCCACCTCCGGGGGCCTCCTGAGCGCTCGCGGCCTTGGTATCCGGGGTCTTGCCGTCCTTGGAATCCTGAATGACCTTCGAAACCGACGACTGGAACTCATCGAAATCGGGATACGTCGGGAACTCCTCTGCGAAGTAAGGCGGCGCCATGCCGTACTGGATCAGGTCGTGGTCCTTGGACTTGAGACCAAGGTCCACGAAGCTCGGAAGCTGGTTCTCGGGAATGTCGGTTTCAATGATTTTCTGACCGGCGTCGGAGATGTCCTGGAAACGGGTCAGAAGCGTGCCGGGGTCGAGTTGTTTGAGCATTGCAGACTGCACGCAACGCTGCCGGGCCTCACGATCGTAATCCGAAGCACCCTCACGGGACCGTCCGTACCAGAGGGCGTGGAAACCGTCGAGGTGCTGCTTACCAGGCTCAATGTATCCGTCGATGGGGTTCGGCTCGCCGGTGATCTCGTCGTGTCCGCCGCCGATCGGCACCCGTCCACCGACGTTGATATCGATGCCGCCCATTGCGTCGATGAGGTTGGAGAACCCGTCCATGTCCACCAGCACATAGGCCTGGATGGGGAGCCCGGTGATGCCTTCCGCGGCATCCTTCATGGCCTCAGCTCCGGGGTCAGCGGCATTCGGGTAGAGGTCTTTGTGATCATTGGCGACATCGGGGTACAGGGCGTTGAGGATACATTCGTCGCCGCAGTTGTACCCATCCGGGTAGATGTCCCAGAGCGGAGAATCCTTGGAGAACTGTGCATTCTGCGTATTGCGCGGCAACGAGATCGTCACGGCCTGCCCGGTCTTCGCATCAACGCTGAAGACCGTCATCGAATCGGGGCGTCGACCGACGCGATCATCACCCGCGTCACCACCCATGAGTAGGAAGTTGTACCGGCCGTCCACGGGTTTCATCTTCGCTCCGGAGGCAAAGATTCCGCTGACGGCCCCGCGCCCCACGTTCACCAGATACGCCGAGTACCCGACACCGCCGGCAGTAACGAACAGCAGAACCACGAATCCGATGATCACAGCGGGGCGCATGCCTTTGGCCAGGAGTACGGGCCGAATCAACCGCAAAGTGTCGAAGAACAGGAAGGCCCAGAAGATCGCCAGGGCCACGAGCACGATGACCAGGACGAGCGACATGTAACGCCCCGTGACGAGCTCGATCACCCAGGCGCGATGGATCAGCCACGTGAGGAGCAGGAGAATCAGCAGAACCCACACGGTCAGCGTGACGGTCAGGGCGATCCGCCCCACCTTTCGGTGACCTGCAACGAGCTGGGCCGAGCCTGGGATGATGGTCGTCAGAATCAGGAGTAACCAAGCCCTCTTGGTACGCGTGAGAGCCCCACCTGAGCGGGGATTGCGCAGGGGGTCGGTCATTCGCGAGCTGCCAACGTGCTCGTCCAGCCCGCGTGCGGCCTCGATGTGGTCGGAGGGATCCTGGTTGCTTGGGGGAGTAGTCATGATCGAACCCGATCCTACAGTTTGACCAGCGAAAACACGTGGCTTTGCCGGAGAATTTGGGGAAGTTGAAAGTGTTTACCAGGGTTACGGTGCGTAACCGGCGGGCGGGTCGTCGACTTGCTCTTCGGCAGGAACGGACGGCCGGCGGGGCCTCGAGGGAGAATTCGCTTCGTCGCGCTCCTGGCGGCGTGCCTCGACTTTTTGGGTCAACGCGGCCCCCTTGTCCTGTGCACTCTGCTTGAGATTCTCGGCGAATTCCGAGAGCTCCGTACGAATTTCGCGCGCGTCGCGCGAATCCCCGGACCCCAAGATTCGGAGCGCGAGCAGCCCAGCATTCTTGGCCCCATTGATCGATACCGTCGCAACGGGAACCCCGGCCGGCATCTGAACGATCGAGAGTAGAGAGTCCATGCCGTCGAGGGTTTTGAGCTGAACGGGAACGCCGATCACAGGCAGTGAGGTGACCGAAGCCAACATCCCCGGCAGATGTGCCGCACCACCGGCACCCGCGATGATCACTCGCAACCCCCGCTCCTCGGCGCTCTTGCCATATTCGATCATTTCTTCGGGCATTCGATGCGCCGAGACCACCTGGGCCTCATAGGACACGCCGAAGTCCTCCAGAACATCGGCCGCCGCCTCGAGCGTGGGCCAGTCGGAATCGGATCCCATGACCAACCCGACGAGTGGGGTCTCTTGCGTATCGCTCATTCTGTGCTCCTTCACGATTGATGAGGCCGTGTGGCCCCTAGACCTGACCTTGTGCTCGGTAATCTCGTATGCCCGTAGCGGCGCCGTGCGCGAGTTGACGCAAGCGCGTGAGCTCATCCGACGGACCGGTCACATTGATGTGGCCGACCTTGCGCCCCGGTCGCACCGATTTTCCGTAGGTGTGGATTTTTGCCCCGGGATATTCGGCCATGACGGCCGGATACGCCGAGAACACATTCTGGTTCTCTCCGCCCAGGAAGTTCTTCATCACGGTCACCTGAGCGAGGCGGTCGGTCGAGCCCAAGGGCAGATCCAGAACGGCGCGGAGGTGCTGTTCGAACTGACTGGTCACCGAGCCGTCCTGAGTCCAGTGGCCCGAGTTGTGCGGGCGCATGGCCAGTTCGTTCACCAGAAAGCCGGGGCCACGACCAGGGGTTTCGAAGAGCTCAGCGGCCATGACCCCGGTGACGCCGAGCTCTGATGCGAGGAGCAAAGCCGCTTGCTGGGCTGAGCCGGCAGTCTGAGAGTCGATGTCCGGGGCGGGAACGATGACCTCATCACACACCGAATTGACCTGAATGGATTCCGCGACGTCCCAGGTACACGTCTCGCCGCCGGGACGGCGAGCGACCAACGCCGAGAGTTCCCTCGAGAAATCGACTTTTTCCTCGACCAGAAGAGCGCCGTCGGTCCAACCGGCGTCACCGGCCTTCGCAAACCAGTCGGCGACCTCGGGGGAGCCGACGTCGGCCGGTTCCACAAGCATGACCCCCTTGCCGTCATAACCACCGCGAGGCGTCTTGAGGACAACCGGCCACCCCGCCCTCTCGCCGAATGCACGCAGCTCGTCGGGGCTCGTCACGGCCTCCCACTGGGGGTTGGGCAGACCCAGACGGTCGACGGCGCGGCGCATCTCGATCTTGTCCTGCGCATGCAGGAGGGCCCCGGGTCCTGGGTGGACCGCAACGCCGTCACGAATGAGCGCACGAAGGTGGTCGGTCGGGACATGTTCATGGTCGAAAGTCAGAACGTCGACACTCCGTGCGAATTCCCGGAGAGTACTCAGGTCCGTGTAATCACCGACGGGAGACCGCGGAACGACCGCCGCCGCACACACCTCGGGCGATTCCGCGAGGACACGCAATTCGATACCGAGTTCACTCGCCTCGGGCGCCATCATGCGGGCCAGCTGCCCGCCACCTACTACACCGACAATGGGACCAGTCTTGGGAAAAATCACCCTTTCAGGCTACCTGTTGATCTCGGTCACGGTGACAGATTTCGTGGATTTGTGCATTCGAATCGGGGCTCGCACAGGTAGACTCACTCTGAGCCGTAGGGGTTCTTCTCGAGCGATTATTCTTCGGCCTCGAATGCGCCCTTCCGCGGTCGCCAACTGGAACAGGAGGCGAGCGGCGCTGCGGCGTCCCCTATACCCGATTTCGTGGAGTATGAGTGTCGACCGTTGCTGAGAAAGTCCGTGGGCTGTGGGATCTCTTCCTGAAAGAGGTCCTGAAGTTCGGGATCGTCGGTGCGTTGGCCTTTGTCGTCAACGCGTCTGTCACGTTGCTGCTCATGAACACCTGGTTCCAGGACGAAGGGCACGCCAAAGCAAAGTTCATTGCCGGCGTCGTGGCGACTCTCTTCTCCTGGATCGTCAATCGTCTCTGGACTTTCCGCGACAAGCGCCAGGACAACAAAGTTCGGGAGGCCGTTCAATTCGCGGTCGTCAACCTCATCGGCATAGCCGTCGAATCCGGTTGCGTGATGTTCACGTTCTATATCTTGGGGCTGACCTCGAAAGAGGCCTCGTTCATATCCGGAACAATTGTCGGCACCGTCTTGGGCACGATCGTTCGATACTTCGCTTACCGATTCTGGGTCTACGGCGGACAGAACGAGGCCGAAATCTCGGACGAGCAGGCTCACATGACGCGAGAAGAACGAGTCGGCCGGTTCGTCACCGAGGCCACCGAGATTGTGACGGGAACCCTGGACGCGGACGAGGTCGTGCGGCGCTCGCGAGGGCGAGGTTCATCCGGTTCCTCGCCGACGCCCTGAGACTTGCCCCGCCTGTTCAGTCCAAGAATTCTGCCTTCTCCTCAGAGGCGATGGTGGCAAGCCGCTCTTCGTGGCGACCGACGCTGGAATCCACCAGCACGAGTGCCTTCCCGGCCGCCACGATCCCGCAAACTCGTGCCAAGAAATCCAAGTTCAGCGGCTGGCTGCCCGCATCGACCATGATGCCTTGGCGGTCGTCGTCCGTTTGGGCAACCCGGTCGCACCACGACGAGGCGAGTTCGAGCCACTCGTTCAGTGTCACCGTCTGGTAGGCGCCGTTCACCACGGCGCGGCCGATTCTGTGCGACCCCATGACCGCATCGATCGGATCGAAAAGGTCACCGAAGGATCTGATCTCGGCGCAGTAGTCGAGCGAATCATCCGGCCACTGCTGGACCTCCTGGTCGTAGCTCATGGCCAGGGCGCCGCGGGCCATGAAAACGGCGGTCTCCGCCTCCGCCGCGCGATCGTCGACGTCGAAACCGAGCCAGAAGGTCGATGCCTCGTTATCCGAATTCACCACGCATCCTGCGCGCAATGCGCCGAGGGTCGCGGCTATACTCCTCCAGTGCGGAGGTGCCGCAACGTCCAAGGAATCCCCGTGAGCGGCGTCGAGCTCATCCACGAAGAGATTGGCCGACTTGGCAATCCAGTTTTCGGTGACCTTGCCGGAAAGTTCGATCCGCTCGGAATCGGGCCCGTACCAAATCAGCGCCGGCCTCGAGGATGAGGCGAGAGAACGACTGAATGTCTCCAGATTCGCGAAATTCTGGGGTGAGGGCGTGTGCGTCATGGGCCGAGTCTACCGGCATGTGAGACGAACGCGACATGCGGCGTGAGTTGGGAAACAGCGTCGGTCCTTGACTTTTGAATCACATTCGAGCTTGACGTCAGCGGCTTACACGGTTGTAATTATGAGTGGAATTTTCAAAACCACCGCGCGGCAGGGAGCGCAAGGAAGGACGAGCATGGGCGAAGCAGTGCGGCGCCGGAGCACATCACCCGCTTCCGATGGAAGGGGTATCAGCCCTTCCGTTCCAGTCGACTGGTACGTCGATCCTGCCGATCCTTCCGCCTTAGGTCGAGAGCCCATGAGCTCCCTGGAAGACCAAGCAACTGCTTTTCTCGCCGCGGCCGATGACCGCGAGAAGAAAACCGGTCCGTCGAACGATTCCCACGAGAACCGTGTGGACCTGTTCTCCTCGGACCCGGACGTCCTCAAGATGTGGCAAGCAGCCGCCGGTCAGTATGGCACGGATGACGAAGAAGGTGAACTCGCCTGGCAGGCCGATGCTCTGTGCGCTCAGACCGACCCGGAGGCTTTTTTCCCGGAAAAAGGCGGTTCAACCCGTGACGCCAAACGCGTGTGCTCGGAATGCCCTGTCAGTGAAGCATGCCTGGATTATGCGCTGGCCAAGGACGAAAGATTCGGTATCTGGGGCGGCCTGTCCGAACGTGAACGCCGTCGTCTGCGCAAACGCGCCAGCTAGCCTACGCACACCGTCCTCACAGCCGACGGTAGTAATCTTGGGATCCCATGACTGAGAACATTCGTATGTGCTCGCGCATGATGTGTCATCGCGAGGCAACTTATACCCTGACGTACGCGTATTCGGAATCCACCGTGGTTATCGGACCGCTGGCGACCCGAGTCGAGCCTCACGCGTACGACATGTGCTCCTTCCACGCTGCACGGCTCACTGCCCCACGAGGGTGGGATATAGTTCGTTTGGACGTTGACGATACGTTGATGGCACCGGCTGGGGAAAGCGCTGGTGCTCTGGCGCAGCAGCAAGAGCCGGAAGAATCACCTGCGGTGCCGGACAACGTCACCAATCTTCACTTCTTGCGCGGGCTCGGCCCGCGCTCATAATTGCCTTGAGGTCCGCGTCGGGGGACGCGGTTGCCCTTGTATGCCGCACATTGGAAGGAATACTGCATAGTGACCGAACCGACTCCACAGAACCACCGGTCGGCCGGCCCTCGAAGAATTCGCGGCCTGGCCGGTCAGGGAGAAGGAACACCACATGGCCTGACTCGCCGCAAAGCTGTAGCAGGAGGCGCGCTCGGGATCTTCAGCGCGGCCATCCTCACAGCCTGTTCGAATACCGACGATTCGAGTGCGTCTCCGTCCTCGGGATCGGGGTCGGCATCGTCGTCGAATGACTTCACTCCTCAAGTTACTGTCAAACCTGCGGCCGATACCGATGAAGTCAATCCCGTGGATCCCGTCACCGTGACCACGGAGGAGGGTCGGCTCGAGCGAGTAACGATAGAAGGCGGTTCCCAAACCGTCGAGGGCCAGGTCTCGGAAGACGGTCTGACCTGGACTGCTCAGGGGCCCTTCGAATTCGATACGCAGTACACGGTCAATTACACCGTGACCAAGGGACCTTCCAGGCACGAGGGAAACAGCAAATTCTCGACCGTCGTCGCCGCCAACGAAGCCGACGCCAAGATCAATGTGGGAGACGGCAAGACCTACGGTACGGGTCAGGTGATCCAGTTCGACTTCTCGGAGCCTGTAACCAATAAAGCTGATATCGAAGCTGCCATCACCGTGACTGGCGGAGGTGTCGGCCCGGGTCGGTTCCGGTGGTACTCGGACACCATGGTCAGGTATCGTCCGCAGGATCTCTGGGCGCCTGGTTCGCAGGTCACCATCAACGCGGATATTCTCGGCAAGAATCTGGGCAACGGGCAGATCGGTAATCAGAATTACCAGGTCACCTTCAACACGGCGGAAAAGCATTATGCCTTCGTGGACAACAACACCAAGTCCATGAAGATGTACGTCAACGACCAGCTCGTGCGCGAGGCGCCGGTGACTTTGGGGGACAAGGACTGGCCGTCCGTAACCGGAAAATTGGTCATCATGGAGCAGTCCAAGAAGTACAAATTCGACGCCAAGACTTTGGGGCTGAAGAAGGGCGACGAACACTGGTACGAACCCTTCGAAGCCACGAACACCAACCGTTTGACGGCCAGTGGTGCGTTTGTGCACCAGGCCGAGCCCTCGGCATACAGCTCGGTGGGCGTGGCCAATATTTCCCACGGTTGCATCGGTCTGTTGCCCGATGACGCACTGTTCTTCTTCGACACTTTCACCGTCGGCGACGTCGTGGAAACCCAGAACACGGGATACGGCCAGGCCAATCCGGATAATGGATACGGTGACTGGAACATTCCCTGGGAGAATTACACGGACACCAGCTGGCACGGCAATTGGTGATTCCGACCGCAATGACGTCACGGTAGCCCAGTTTGGCCTGGGTCCGTGGCGTACTTCGCGGCCCGGCGCCGCATTCTGAGTGAGGAGAAGCATGCCCGTCCCTTCCCGCCCCGATGATCATGAGACTCCCTGGGCGGAGTCTCCGCAACAAGATTGGGACAATCTCCTTCCAGCGGTGAAAGCCGACGTCGCTCCGAAAACCTCCGCGGAGAAGGCCTCTCCGGAGTCGGATACGACCGAGACGGCACAGCCCTCCTACAGCGGGTCGACGGCCTCGTCGCCTGGCGTACCGGGCAAGGCCGCAACCGGTTCCGGCGCGGTGAGTGCACCCTCGAGATCGGGGCATCGTGCGCAAGATGGGAACGAGAAGACCGATAGGGTCTCTGCGCGTGAGGCGGCGCTGGAGGATCGGCCCAAGGCCTTGCGGTTGCGTCAAGTAGTCATCGCGGTTGCCGTCCCTCTGGCGACGTTGATGGTCGGGATCCGGTTGATTGCGACTCCCGTTTTCCTGTGGTTCGAATACCACCGCCCCGGATTCCCGGGGGATTCCTTCGGATTCTCCACGGAAGACAGAATGACCTACGGGTCCTACGGACTGAATTACATCCTGAATTTCGCACCCGCCCGGTACTTGGCCGATGTGGCCACCCCCGACGGCGACTCGGTCTTCACCCCGGCGGAGGTCTCCCATATGACCGATGTCAAGCATGTGATGCTGTGGGCTCTCCTCGTCATCGCGGTATTCTCTCTGATCGCGGTACTGTGCATGAAGGGTCTCCGTCTCCGAGCCCCAGGAGCGATCCGAAAGAGCATTTTCTGGGGCGCGTGGCTGACCTTGGGTGTACTGGCCGTGCTCGGCATACTCGGGGCCCTGGGCTGGGAATCATTTTTCACGGGATTCCATGAAATCTTCTTCTCCGGCGGCAACTGGGCCTTCCGCGTCTCGGACAGCTTGATCCGGTTGTTCCCGGAGCAGTTCTGGGTCGATTCGGCGGTAGGTATCGGTCTCTTCAGCATCCTCGTCAGCGCCGTGCTTCTCATCAGCGCATGGCCGACCGCATTCCGGCGGCAACGGGCGCTCAAGGCGGCTCATGACCGGCAGGAGATTCGCGAGCGTTTGAGCCGCTAACCCCTTCCGGGCCGCAGGTACTGAGCGCGTTCCGAACCCCAGGGCTCCAGCCGGGGGAGCAAGATTCTGAACGCCCCCCCTCAATGCCGGAAACCGCGAGGCAGGCTGCTTCCGGTCCCTTGCGGAATGGATCCCTGACCGCATCTTCCCTACGGGCCCGGACCCCGTTGCTTTCGCATCCGCAGGGCGGGATCGACGTCGGAATCTGAAGAGGGCGCGGAGGGCAATCGAGCTGCGACGTGATTCAGGAGATGCGTTTTGTGCGCTTCGGCCGACCATTCGTCCAGAATCCATGAGCGACGGTGGGGGTCCCATGGCGAGGATGAGATCAGCGCCGTCTGCAATGTCCCTCGTGAGCTGCTGGGCACGGTATATTCCGATGGCGGCACCTCTGCTGATCAGCCGGGCATCTACATCTGAAGCCTCTCCGGACCCTGCGAGGCCCGCCGTACCCGCACCCGCGGAAACCAGTGAGGACGACCCGGAGATACCCCGCGTGCGAGCGTCTCCGCCGACGCCGACCGTGCGAAGTTCCCGGTGCGCACGAAAAACCCCATAGGGAATGGTCGCTGCCGCGTGGGCAAGGACATGAGGAGTCTCGGTTCCGGGCTTGGTCACTCATGCCTCCTGTTCCGGTGGAAGGAAAGCCTCGGACTAGATCCAGGCATCGAACCACATACGCCATCGCCAGTGGTCATACGGGATCATGTGACCTGTCCAAATCGGCCAGAAAAAGTTGGTGATCAGCAATGCCGCGATCAGGAAGACGCCGACGACGGCCAAGCCGAGTCGGCGGCGTCGCACCGAATCACCCGGTCGACCGAGGCCCAGGCCCAGTACAGCCGTCAAGCCGAGAATGAGCCACGGCAAAAAGGACAAGGCGTAGAAGTAGAAAGTCGTGCGATGCGGGTACGCGAACCAAGGGAGGTAGCTGACCGCGAACACCAAGAAAATGGCTCCCATGCGCCAATCCCTCTTGATGATCCACCAGATCAACACGAACAGCATGGCGGCGGCCGCAGCCCACCAGATCAACGGGTTGCCGACGTTGAGGATCGCTTCCGAACACCGCGCCGCCGAGCATCCGGCTTGTCCGGAATCGTACGACTCGTAGTAGTAGGAAGTCGGCCGTCCCAGAATCAGCCACTGCCACGCCGGTGACATGTAGGTGTGCGGTGAATCGAGGTGTGTATGGAAGCTGTACGCCTGTTCGTGATAGGCCCACAGGCTTCTCAAGGCAGGCGGCAGCCACGAGACGCCTTCGCCCGGGTGCTCCGCAGCCCAATGACGGTCGAATCCGTCCGAGGAGACGAACCATCCGGTCCACGTGATCAGGTAGGTGACCAGCCCGATTCCGACGATCGATATCGCGGCCGGCCAGGAATCCTTGAGGAGCGCGCCGGTGAACCAACTTCGTATTCCCACGACCCTGCGTGGCGAAATATCCCAGAGAACAGTCAAGATTCCGAAGATCGCGACGAAGAAGAGCGCGTTCCATTTAACCCCTACCGCTGCGCCGCAAGAGATTCCCGCCGCTATCCGCCACCATCGGACTCCGAGCCAGGGACCGTACTTGAGAAATGCGGGCGATGGGGCCTGAGAGGGCCCCCGACCCCGGGACTGACTCACCAAACGCGCGAGTTTTCTCCGGGCGGATATGCGATCGGCCACCAGGAACGCGAAGGCGAGCAACAACCAGAACATTAGGAAGATGTCCAAAAGCGCGAGGCGGGATTGGACGATGTGAAGGCCATCGATCGCCATCAGGAAGCCGGCGATGCTGGACAGCGTGATCGAGCGGAACATCATCCACGCGACCCACATGATCACTGCGATCGAGAGCGTTCCGAACAGTGCTGCCCCGAATCTCCACCCCAATGGGTTGTCGTCACCGAATAACAGCATGCCGAGCGCGATCATCCATTTGCCGAGCGGGGGATGAACCGCGTATTCCGCTTGCTCGGAGGGTTGGACCGGATTCCCGGCGATGAACGACGCATTCGCGTCCTTGGACCATTGCCTTTCATGGCCGAAGTGGAACAGCGAATAGCCGTCCTTGGCGTAGTAGGTTTCATCGAAAGCCATGGCATTCGGATGCGCCAGGCTCGTGAGTCGCAGGAGCGCGGCCAGGACCATCACCAGGGCTGGGACAACCCACCAATACCGAGGCAGAGCCACGGGTGCCACGCGCAGACGGTCCAGGAGTGCATCGAGCCGGAATGCGCCGGGCGAAAACCTCGGGCCGTTCTTGCCGTAACGGCGCGCCGAGGAGGTCTTGGAGCCAGAATCCGGGGTCGCTGTATCGGTGGTTCTCACTCGTCCTATGCTACGGGAGCCGCCGTAAAGACAGGGAACAAGTTGCCTTGCAGAACCTGACAGCGGTGTCTTGGTTGCCGGATACACTGATCGGTCGTCGACACGTCGCGGTGCCGCACCGCGTACACGTCGTGAGCGGGGGTAAAGACGCAGTTATTGCCGGGGAGTTCAGCCGTGGTGCCGACGGGCTGTACGGGCAAGGAACTCTCCGCGTGAGCCGAGGCCATACACTACTCTTTATCAGCCGGTCTTTTACGGCTACTACGAGGCTTTTTCTGCGGCGTCCTCTCCGAACGGTTTGAAGCCTACCGCCATGTCTGCGACCGGTTCTCGACGCCGGTTCTGAAGATCAAGAACAAGATCCGTTACGAACTTCCGGAGCACCAGGACCGGGAAATGGAGGGCCCGGCCCGGCAGCGTCGGCGTCCGGCGACAACCTCTGGGCCGGCAACGGCTAGTCTGGATGAGTGAACTCGACTCCGGAAACCAACCAAGCCCTCAGGCCCGCCGACGAAGGAAAGCTCGTCCTCGCGGCGACCCCGATCGGAAATCTCAAAGATGCCAGCGAACGGCTCAAGGAGTATCTCGCCAGCGCGGATGTCGTCGCGGTCGAAGACACGCGGCGATTGCGTACCCTCGCTTCCGGATTGGGGGTCACCGTCAGCGGACGCATTGTGACCAACCACGAGCACAACGAGATCCGTCGTGCAGAAGAGCTCGTCACCGCCGTCCACACCGGACAGACGGTCCTTCTGATATCCGATGCCGGGATGCCCACGGTTTCCGATCCTGGGTTCCGCGTCGTCGAGCGCGCCGTTCAGGAGGGCCTCACGGTCTCCTGCGCTCCCGGACCGTCGGCGGTCCTCTCCGCGCTCGCGGTATCGGGCCTGCCATCGGACCGGTTCGTCTTCGAAGGCTTCATCCCGCGAAAGGTCTCCGAACGCCGGGCCAGGTTGTCCGAACTCCTTGCCGAGCGCCGAACCATGGTCTTCTATGAAGCCCCGCACCGATTGGCGCCCATGCTCGGTGCGCTGATCGAGAGTTTCGGCGACGAGCGGCGGGCAGTGATCGCCCGTGAACTCACCAAACTTCACGAAGAAGTCATTCGCGGAACGCTCGGAGAACTGTTCATGTGGGCCGATGAGCACCAGGTGCGTGGTGAAATCGCCGTCGTCGTCGAAGGGGCTCCCGAGCCCGAGGCGGAAAGCCCTGAAAGCTTGACCGACGAGGTCGAGGCACTCGTCGCGGGCGGCATGAGGCTCAAGCAGGCCGTCAACGAACTGGCCGCCTCGCACCACGTCAGCAAACGCGACCTGTACGAAGCGGTGCTTTCCCAACGCTCCGAGGGCGAAGAATAGAATCACTCCACCTCCAGACATTTCAGGAGAAGATACACCCATGTGCACGGATCCCAACGCCACGTGGCGAGAACTTGCCCCCGACGCCGTCGACCTGATGAATTCCTTGTGGACCGATCCCATGCGCCGTCCCGAGGTCGTCACCGGAGAGACGCCGCCGGCATACGAAGCTGAGAGATACACGGGGATCACCGGGGAACAGTCCGGGGAAGGAACTCGCCGAAGGGGCACCGCCGGCGGCGACGGTCGCTCTCGCAACCTTGTGTTTCCGCCCGCACCCGAACCGCTTCCTTCCCCAGTCGTCGACGACCACACGCACATGGACCTCCTGGACGGAGAAGTCGAAATCTCGGCCAAGGATGCGCTCGATACGGGCGAAGCCGTTGGAATCGGCGCTATCGTGCAAGTCGGTTGCGACCTCACCTCCTCCGCCTACGCCGTTGCCGCAGCCGAGGCCGATGCACGTGTTCTGGCCGCGGTCGCGATCCACCCCAACGAAGCGCCCCGTCTGGCTGAAGCCGGAAAGCTCCATGATGCCCTCGCCGAACTAGAAGCCATGGCGGCCTCCGAGCGGGTGAGGGCCATAGGCGAGACGGGCCTGGACTACTTCCGGACCGATGAAGACGGTCGCGCGGCACAACAAGACAGTTTCAGGCGGCACATCCGAATGGCCAAGGAACTAGGACTTGCCCTGCAAATTCATGACCGTGATGCGCATGAGGACGTCGTCGCAATCCTGGAGGACGAAGGCGCCCCCGAGCGTACCGTCTTTCACTGTTACTCCGGTGGGCCGGAACTGGCCGACGTGTGCAACCGAAACGGTTGGTACATGTCCTTTTCCGGAACCGTGACGTTCAAGAATTCTCACGGAGTCCAAGAATCCCTGGAACGTGCCCGAGCAGAACTGCTCCTCGCGGAGACCGACGCGCCCTTCCTGACCCCGCACCCATACAGAGGACGTCCGAACGCCTCATACATGACCAATTACACGGTTCGATACATGGCTCAACGGAGAGAAGAGCATCTGGCGGACCTCTGCACGCAAATCCGGGAGAACTCGATGGACGTCTACGGCTCATGGGGCATCCCCGGATTCTCCCGTGACTGATAAAGCCATGCTCATGCGCCTGTAGAATTCGTGAAGTGATGGAAACAGCTCTTCTGGGTGCCGCCGAGATCCGAGACCTCGCGGAGCGAGCCGGTATTAGGCCGACCAAGACTCTCGGTCAGAATTTTGTGATCGACCCGAATACGATCCGCAGGATCATTGCGACGGCCAAGATCCAGCCGAACGAGACGGTCCTTGAGGTTGGGCCGGGCCTCGGCTCGCTGACCCTGGGCATTCTCGACTCCGCGAGGCACGTCGTCGCCGTGGAAATTGATCCGCCTTTGGCACGGCAGCTTCCGGAAACCGTTCAGCGTTTTCGGCCCGAGGGCGCAGCTCGCCTGGATGTGGTGCTTTCGGACGCGATGAAAGTGCATGAGCTCCCCGAAACACCGGATGCACTCGTGGCCAATCTTCCATACAACGTTGCGGTACCGGTTCTGCTGAATCTATTGGACCGGTTCCCCTCCATCAAACATGGCTTGGTTATGGTTCAGGACGAGGTGGCCGACAGGCTCGCCGCTCAGCCCGGATCCAAAATCTACGGCGTGCCCTCCGTCAAGGCAGCGTGGTTCGCCGATGTCACCAAGGCCGGGGTGATCGGCACAAACGTATTTTGGCCTGCGCCGAAGATCCGGTCGGGCCTCGTCGCATTCACCCGCCGGGACCAGCCACTGGCCGAGGTCGATCGTGGAGTCCTCTTCACGGCCATCGACGCCGCATTCGCCCAACGCCGCAAGACATTGCGCGCAGCGCTCGCCGGGTGGGCCGGTTCCTCGGCCCTCTCGGGGGAAATTCTCGAGGCCGCAGGCGTCGATCCCTCACTGCGCGGCGAGCGGCTCAACATCCACGAGTTCATCCGTATCGCCCAGGCGGCCCAGACACGGATGGACTGAGCCCGGTTCCGGAAGTGCAGGTGCAGGTCGCAGCCGCCTGACCTTCCTCGCAACTCGCCGAAGTCTCAGCAACCATTGACGCCGCTGGGTCTGCCGGCCTCAGTTCTGCCGGGTCGCCGGCACCGAAAGCGGATTATTGCTGGGCCAGGTTGATCAATTTCTTGACTTGCTCCTTCGGCATGCCGAAGCTGACCAGCCGGCCCACCGGGAGGGAACCTATCAGTGATTCCATGTCTTGTTCTCCTGACGCAGCGCCGTCCGGGGTCGAACCCAAGAAGGTAGTCAGATGTTCTCGCATCGTGGGACCAGCGGTCGGATGCGCGAGGATTTCCGCCAGCGACGACTGCGAGGTGAGGGGGAGGCGTACTTCGTCGCCGTTGAGCTCTACGGTGGCTTCGCCTCGAATGTCCCGGCTGGAAGCTCCGACCTCGACCCGGTATACGCCTGCCTCGACGACGAAACGGTCGACCCGAATGTCCCAGTAGGCGAGGTCCTCCCGGTCGATCGTCAGGGCGACGTCGCGTGACTCGCCGGCAGCGGCCTCGACCGAGGCGAAAGCCTTCAGCTCCCGAGGAGCGCGATCAACGGCTGAATTCTCCGGTCCGACATAAACCTGCACTACCTCACGGCCGGATCGCTGGCCGGTGTTGGTGATACGCACGCGGACCTCGATGTCGTCGTGGTCGTTGACGGAAACCGTGGGGGAGCCGTACTCGAAGTTCGTATAGGCAAGCCCATGCCCGAAAGGAAAAGCTACCTCGAAATTCCTCTTGTCGTACCAGCGGTAGCCGACGTGGATTCCCTCCCCGTAGCGGACGTGTCCGAACTCCCCGGGGAAGTTCCCGAAGGCTGGGGTGTCCTCGAGTCGATAGGGAATGGTTTCGCCGAGGCGTCCTGAAGGGGCAGTCTCGCCGGTCAGGATGTCCACGACCGCCGATCCGCCTGCTTGGCCGAGCAACCAGCCCTCCACAATGGCGGGAACCGAATCTGCGAAGGGCAGAGCCACGACGCCGCCGTTGGAGAGCACGACGACGGTTCGGGGATTGGCCGCAACGACCTCGTCCAGGAGTTCCAACTGATCGGCCGGGATATCGAGGGTTGTTCGGTCGAAGCCCTCGGATTCGGCGGCGTCGGGCAGTCCCAGGAACACGACCGCGACGTCCTTTGTGCGAGCGAGTTCCACGGCCTCGGCGCGAAGCGCCTCGGAACCTTTCCCGTCGAAGGTGAAACCCGGCGCGAAGTCGACCTGCTCGCCAACCTTCTCTCGGAAAGCGTCGAGAGCCGTGTCCACACGGGTCGGGTTGATATGAGAGGAACCGCCGCCTTGGAAACGTGGGGTGCGTGCGAACTCCCCGATGAGGGCGATGCTCTGTCCATCCTCCAGGGGAAGGGTCTGGCCGTCGTTCTTGAGCAGGACTACCGACCGCGTGGCGGCCTCGCGGGCGATGCGGTGATGAGCCTCGACGTCGAGCGGGCCCGATGGCTTCACCCACCGGCCGGACCTTTCGACCAGATTGAGAACGCGCTGGGCCGACCGGTCGACCCAGGTTGACTCCAGCCGGCCTGCACGCACCGCGTCGACAACCTGAGCATCCGTAATGCCATCCGAGGACGGCATCTCGAGATCCATTCCCGCCTTGACGCCCGCAACACGGTCGTGAACAGCACCCCAGTCGGAGACCACCATTCCATCGAAGTCCCAGGCCTCCCGCAGCACGTCCGTCAATAACCAGGAGTGTTCCGAAGCGTATGTGCCGTTGATCTTGTTGTAGGAGCACATCACGGTCCACGGCTTGGCTTCTTTGACGACTCTTTCGAAAGCGCGGAAGTAGATTTCCCGGAGCGGGCGGTCGTCGACGTCTGAGGAAACCCGCATGCGGTCTTCCTCCTGATTATTCGCCGCGAAGTGTTTGAGACAAGCACCGACGTTTTGCGACTGGATACCTCGCACAAGCCCCGCGGCAACTGTCCCCGCGTGGTAAGGATCCTCGGAGAAATACTCGAAATTACGGCCGCACAAGGGCGAACGCTTGATATTCACGCCAGGGCCCAGAAGTACCGAGACGTCCTCAATGGCTGCTTCGATGCCCAATGCTTGGCCTACCCGTTCTGCCAAGTCGGGGTCGAATGCGGACCCGAGCGCGACGGCGGGCGGAAAACAAGTTGCGGGAACGGATTCATTGATACCGAGGTTGTCGCTGGAGCCGGCCTGCTTGCGGAGGCCGTGGGGGCCATCCGTGAGCATGATGGACGGTACACCGACTCGGTCGATGTTCTTGGTGGTCCAGAAGTCCTTGCCGCTGAGCAGCTGGGCCTTTTCTTCGAGCGTGAGGTCCTGTGAACTGACCATGGTGTTCTCGCTTTCGTGGGGTTGAATGGGGTCTCGTCGGGTCTTGCCTACCGTCTGAGATCCACCTGGTGCAGAGTCGTTTGCACGGTGCGCCCGCTCTGCCAGGAGTTCGCCTCACTAGCTACCTCTGGAGTGGGAATGTCCTGGCGTTTGTCACGTTGGTGCGGTGTGGAAATGCCGAGTCGGCGGTCGCGTTCGTGGAGGAGCTCCTCAAGGATATTTTTCTGAAGCAGGTTCGAGCTCAAGTCGAGAATTCGGTGTTTCGAGGATTGCCCCTGCTTGTCCTGACGGTGGTCTCCACGGTTCTGCCCATCAGAACGGCTGGCGCCGATCCGATCCCTGCGGCGAGCCCGGTTCCAAAGCTTCTCAAGTCTTGAAGTCCCATATCCGCACACTACGCGCGGGAAGGCAGGTTATGAAGCCTGTCTCCGCCGAGACTCTGTTTGGCCACAGAGCACGCTGATACATCGGTATCAACAGAGCGGGCTCCCGGGGGGGGCTTGCCCTGATGAAAAGTGACTGTAGCGTATGCTCACGGAGCCGAATTGAAGGCGATAGCACTGGTCTGCACGGTGAAGCCAAGCGGTACGGGGAGGAGCGGACCGGCCCAACGCTTTTCGTGTGTGGTCCGCGCATCATCGCAGGGGATGCGACCAAGGACAGACCGCAGGCTCACGAGTCCTTGACCTCAACGTGCGACCTCACGCACTGGGCGTTTCTGCTTGATCAGCTCGCTGCCGCGGTCGTAGTCCGCGTCTGCCTCATGCGTCAGCACTCCGACGAGCGTACCGTCCCTATCCGCGTACCACACGGTGAAGCCGTTCTCGTATTCGACCGGGTGGTCGGTCGCGTATCCGTCGCCCCAAGCCGCGTACTTGAGCGTGTGCCCGCCGATGACGGACCAGAATCCGGGAACCGCGTCCCATACTCGTGGCTCTCCGACGCCCGTGCTTGCCGCCGCGGCGTTGCGACCAGCAATCTCTCCCATAGACAGCGCGTCTCCCCAGTGTTCGACGGCGAGTTGCCGCCCGGCCACCGCGTGCTGGGCTTGTGCGACATCGCCGGCCGCCCACTCCGCTGGGCCGGTACGCAATTGCTCGTCCACGATCAGGCGGCCTTGCTCGACACGGAACCCGGCATCGGCGAACATGTCCCCGTTCTGCTCGACCCCGACGGAGGCGAGTACCAGGTCGGGAGTGAGCGCCGTACCGTCGTCCAGATGCACCGTGCACGGCGCGCGCACCGTCTCGACCTGCACCTCCGTGCGGAGCTCGACCCCAGCCTCCCGCAACCAGACGCTCACACGGTCTCCGGCAGTCCGCCCCAGTCGAGCAGCCTGAGGGGCGGTTTCCGGAGTGACCATGGTCGTCTGTACGCCGCGACCGGCCAGAGATGCTGCCGCCTCACAGCCGATGAATCCAGACCCGACCACCACTGCAGAGCGGGCTGCATCGACTGCGTCCACCAATTCCCGGGCCTGTTGCAACGAGCGCAGCAGATAGACCTGGGCGTCGTCGTCGGCGCCGGGCAGCGCCTTTGGCCGGGAACCGACCGCTATCACTAGCCGTGAGTACCGAACGCTGCGCCGCCCGTCCACGGTGTCGTAGTGCACCGTGCGTCTTTCGCGGTCCACGCCGGTGACCTCGGACTTCAACCGCAACATAACCTGATCAGGCAACGGATCCTCATCGATGGGCTGCGGGTGGACTGCCTGTTCGCCGGCCAACATCTCTTTGCTCAGTGGGGGTCGCTCGTAGGGCGGGTCCGTGTCGGCGGTGACGATCAGAACCGTTCCGGGTCCGCCGCCCTCGGTATAGCTCCGCGCCGCGGTCATCCCTGCCGGCCCACTGCCGATAACCAGCAGAGCTACCTCATCGGGCAGTAAATCGGGCGCAAAGTCTGGATCAATAGCCATGCGGTCAGTATGAGCACCGCGCCCCGAAAAGTCCATGCCATCGAGCAGCCGTGACCCTGCAGGTGGGGCTCGCTGAGAGGCAGAGAGCCGCGTACGAGGGCTCGGTTGGCCGTCCGACCCCCGGTGCCTCTGCTTTCTCCAGCACGCTATCCGGGAGGCGAGGTATACACCTCCGAGGAAGGCGGCCTAGTGTGGAGTCAATTGAGGAGAGGACCCGAATGAACCGCACAATGCAGGTAAGCGACAGCGTGGTGATCCAAGCAGAAGCTGAGACGATCTGGAACCAGGTCGCTGATCCAACGCAGATGCCCCGATGGAGCCCGGAGAATACTGGGGCCGTGGGACCGGAGGGTGGCCGGCCATTGCACGATAGTGAGGTTTTCAACGGCACCAACCATCGCGGCAGGGCCCGCTGGATCACCCAGTGCGTCGTGACCGAATCCGTACCGGGGAAGAGCTTTGCCTTCGAAGTGCGCAAGATTGGGCCTCGTTCGCCCATTCTGCGCGGCGGGATCGCCCGGTGGGCTTACGATTTCGAAGAAGTCGACGGCGGCACGCGTGTCACCGAAACCTGGACTGATCAGCGAACGAAGTGGCCCGACTGGTTGGCCGGTGTGTTCGACCGAGCCGTCACCGGCGGCAAGCCGTTCTCGGATTTCCAACGGAAAAACATCCAACGCACGTTGACGACAATGAAGGCAGAATTCGAGCAAGCGGCCTGACGGACCACGCCGTCATCGACGATGAGTGCCGACGCAACTGGACGCGGCGTATCTAGCGGACGGCGAGGACCACACATGCTCCCGCTTGTGCCAGCGCCCCAGCGGCCGCACGACCGACGCCGCCGAATCCTTTTAACCGTCGATGCGTTGACGTACGGATTCTCTGAGCAGGCTCATCCGAATGTGCAGGGCTTGTTCGAAGTGCTGGCGGGCTATCCGGCGTGCCGAGGCAATGTCTCGGTCTTCGATGGACTTCACCAGCGCTTCGTGCTCTTCCAGCGCTTCGCTCCAGCGATTTCCGACCGAAAGCGTAGATTTTGGAGCGTGTACTACCTGGCCTGTGACTTCGTTGAGCAATGAGATCAGTAGGTTGTTTTGCGTCGCTTGCCAGACGGCTTCGTGGAAATCCAGATTGGCACGGACCAGAGCCTGCTCGTCTTCCTGATCCACTTCCTTGTCTCGAGACATGAGGGCCTGCAAGCTGATCACGTCATTGAACGTTCGGTTCTCTGCTGCCTGTCCGGCGGCCTCTTCTTCGAGCAGAATACGAAGCCGATAGACCTGTACGACCGACTGCGGATCGATACTTTTCACCGCAAGCCCACGATTCCCCCGTACCGCCAAACCGGTCTGTTCCAGCCGCATCAATGCGTCTCGGACCGGGGTGCGGGAGACATCGAACCGGGTTGCGAGTGGAGATTCCTTCAAGGGCGAGCCTTGTTCCAAGGTTCCTTCGATGATCTCTTGACGCAGTTGCTCGAAAATAGCGTTGCGATCGAAGCCGTTCGCCGCCCCTCGTGCCATTTCTTCCCTCGTCTGTTCGATGTCTCCGGAAACCCAAGTCCATAACGATCCGACCGACCGCAGCACGGTCGTCGTCTGGACTGAGGATACAGGGGAGTCGTTTGGTCTCGCTACGCGATCTGTCCGGCCCTGCGGCCGAAGACGCAACCGGCCGCCAAGCCAGAACCCCCAGGATAGTTGTTGGCGAAGAGCCCGCCGAGCATCTCTCCTGCTGCGTAGAGTCCCTTGATGTGTTGCCCGCGCTGGTCGAGAACTCTGCCATGGGTGTCGGTTTTCAAACCTCCAAAGGTGAAGGTGATACCGCAAGTGACCGGATAGGCATAGAACGGCGCAGTGTCGATCTCCTCCGCCCAGTTGCTTTTGGGCGGCTCCACGTCAGCTCTGCGGCCGTCCTTAACATTGGGGTCGAAATCGGCGTCGACGTTAATGCGGGAGTTGAAATCAGAGACGGTTTTTTGGAGCTGGGTGGGATCGATACCGAGCTTTTCAGCCAATTCGCCCACCGTCTCGGCAGTCACCTCCGAAATCTCAGGCATCTCGTATTCTTCTTCACGCAGCATCGGACGGGTCTTGGCATCGAAAATCTGAAAAGCCAAGGCATCCGGCTGCTCGAGGATGCGCTTGCCGTACTTGGCGTAGGTGTAATTGCGGAAGTCAGCGCCCTCATCGAGAAAGCGGTCGCCGTTTTTGTTGACCAGTATGCCCAGAGGATAGGACTGGCGGGTAAGCCTGTTGGTCAGCTCCCGATTGCTCTCATTGTGGGGAGTAAAGGCGTCCCACTGTACCGAGTGACAGCTAGACCAGTCGCCGCCACGTGCGGCCCCAACGGCCAGGGCCGCGTTGAGCATGTCTCCAGTGTTATAGGGCGTTCCACGCACTTTAGCGTGACCCCACCGTTGGCCCAGGTACTGGGAGCGCATTTCTGGGTCAGCTTCGAAACCGCCGGCTGTCAGTATGACGGATTCGGCCGAGTAGTTGATCTCCTTCCCTGCGACCTCTGCCATCACGCCTATTACACTGCCGTCTTCGGTGAGCAGTTCCTTCCCGCGGACTCCGTACTGGATCTCGATACCCAGTTCGCCCGCAACACGTGTGTGGTCGGCCATCAGACCCTGACCGCCGCCGACGTTTCCGACGTGCAACCCGCCCCAGAAGAGATACGTTCCGTCCGGGTTCTGATACGACTGGCGTTCGTACATCAGCCGGTACTTCAGTCCCAGCGAATGCAACCATCGTAGGGTTTCGGTGACTTCGTCGAGGAGCACTTTGGTCAGTTCTTTGTCATTGCGACCTTCCGTGACCCGATCAAGATCGGCGGCATAGTCCTCAGAAGTGTACGGCGGGACCGTGGTCATTGCGTGACGTGCGTCGGGTTCAATGAAATCCTTGAGATCTTCGAGCCCCTGATGCGTAATCCGGGTTGCGCCGGCCGTGTAGAAGCTATTGCCACCAGAATCGTCGCTGGGGCCCTTCTCCAAGAGAAGTACTCGGCGGCCGTTCTTGGCCGCCGCATGGGCTGCCGTGAAACCCGCGTTGCCTCCACCGACGACGATCACGTCTGCCTCGTACTTTTGTTCCGTCCCGGACACTGTCTACCACCCTTCATGACGAGCCTGTATCTATTGAAGTACAAGCGTATACTAAGCGAACCAAGAGAATACAGCAGTACTAATAATTGTATGTAAGGATTCGGTAGTATTCTCTAGCCAACAAGTGGACTCGACTGTACGGTGTGTTCATGATCACTGATACACCCGCATACCTTGTCGCGGTCCTGCTCTGTGCCATCGTTGTGTTGATCTTTCTGATCAACTGGCGCACCAAGCTGCATCCATTCCTGGCACTAGTCGTCGTCGCGTTCCTGACGGCGCTGGCTGCCGGTGAACCGCTGAGTGAGATCCCGAAAACATTGACAGACGGTGCCGGAAGCATCTTGGGCGAAACCGGAATCGTGATCTTCCTCGGAGCGATGTTGGGCCGGCTGTTGGCAGACTCCGGGGCTGTAGCCCAGATCGCGGACACCATTCTTTCCCACAGCTCCCCGAGGGCTGCGCCATGGATCACTACTCTGGCCGCTTTTGTGGTCGGCATTCCGATGTTTTTCGAAGTCGGGCTGGTCGTCCTGATGCCGGTGATCTACTCAGTGGCCTTGCGCCTTGAGGTCCAGTCCGGTCGCCCAAAGATGTGGTACCTCAGAATCTTGATGCCGGCCATCGCCGCGCTGTGCTGTTTGCACGGAATGGTCCCGCCCCATCCAGGTCCGGTCATCGCCGTCGACGGGCTCGGAGCCAACATCGGCACGACCATCCTGCTCGGGCTGGTATGTGCGGTACCGACCGTCATACTGTCGGGGCCGGTCTACGCCAAACTCGTCGCACCCCATATAAAACTTGAGCCGCCAGAGCACCTCGTCAAGCAATTCACCGGCACGGACCTCGAAGAAGCGTTTGCCGCTGAATCGTCCAAGAAGTCAACAGGGTCGGTGGCAGCACAACCCTCGGAAGAGGTGGCCACGGCGGTCGTCGAGGTATCGCCGGTCAAAAGCATGCCTAGCGGACTGGCGGTCGTGTGTATCTTGGTTCCGGTCATCTTGATGCTCGTCAACTCCGTGGTCTTGCTCTTTGCCCCCGACTCTCGTCTGGACACCATCACGGAAGCTTTTGGTAATCCTGCGGTCTCCATGCTGGTCGGTGTCCTCTTCGCATCCGTGGTTGTCGCTTACCAGGCGAAGATTTCCGGCAAGCAGATCCGTAAATCCTTGACCAGCAGTATGGGGTCTGTGGCTAGCGTCGTCATGATCGTCGCAGGCGGGGGTGCGTTCAACCAGGCCTTGCAGGACTCAGGCATCGGTGACGCCATTGTTGATATCACCTCGTCCCTAGAGCTGAACCTGATTTTCCTGGGTTGGTTCATCGGCCTACTTCTGTCCTTCTGTACCGGTTCAGCCACTGCGGGTATCGTCGCCGCCACCGGAGTGCTGGCACCGCTTGTCGAAGGATATTCGGATCCATATACCGCGCTCATAGTCATAGCCATCGGTTCTGGAACCATCGGCCTCAACTGGGTCAACCACTCAGGGTTCTGGTTTGTAAAAGAAAGCTTCGGCATGACGCTTGGGCAGGCCACCAAAACCCACATGATGGTCCAAACCCTGGTTTCCGTCTTCGGGTTGATCTTCGCCTATTTGTTGTCTCTGTTCTTCTGACGACGAGCAGCCCTTGGTGTGCTATCTGCCGGATGATCCACAACGCACGCGGGCCGTGACGAAAGCCGAATTGAGGCAGGGCGACGGACGGAATAAGAGGCCTTCAGGCCTCCGGAAGAATCCCGTGAGCCAGACCCGGGAGTGCTCGGCTGGCCGAGTCGATGTCCGGGCGCAGGTCGTGGTCTGCGGTGACGACGGGGATCACCTCCCGCATGTGCAGTATCGCGCGGTTGAGCGGGGAAGATGTCGTTCTGTCGAGCACATCGAGGGCTCTGTGCGCGGACAGCAGTTCGATGGAGAGCATCATCTGGTAGCTGTCCGCGGCCCGCTCGAGCTGATCGACCGCTTGAGTTGCGAAACTGGCGTCTTCCTCGGCACCCTGCGAGAGCACGACGGTGTTTATCGATGCTGGTTGGGCGGTATTTCTCAACTGCGCCATGGCACTGGCTGCGATGTACTCGAGCATCATGTGGCCGGAGGAGCCATCCGTTCCGTCGGCCAAGAATGAAGGCGCACCCGTGTACATCGGGTCATGGAGCATGGTGATGCGGGACATGACCAGGGGCGCGCTTTGGGCTAAGGCGAGGTTCAACCCGTCGGTGGCGAGGCCCAATGAAACCTGGTGGAATCCACCGTGGTGCACTGCGCTTAGTGATTCGAAATCGAAGAGCGGATTCTCCTGGGCCGTCGAGGTCAAGACTTCGACGAGGTTCAGCAGTCGGTCCATGGCTTCCACCACGGCACCCTGCGACTGTATGTAGGCGCGCAGGCCGAATGGATCCTGGATTCGGGCCGGCTCCGATTCTTCCTCGAGGAGACCACGCATTTCTTCCGCGACCCGGGCCACCGCGGGAAGCACGGCGGCGCGGCCTGCTTGGCGCGAGAAAGCTTGCCGGTTGGCCCGGACAGCCGTGGCCGAAAGAGCAGCGACAACGCGCGAGGAACGCTCGAGCTCCCGCAGCCGCGCCAAGCAGCGTGCCGTCCGAGCCAATGTCAGCGCGCTGCTGCTCATGAACGGCAAAGCGCTGTCTCGACCGAAGGACACGGTTACGGACAATGGCCTTGTGGTTGAGCGTTCCCCATTCAAAGCCAGTGCAGTGGAGGCCAATGCCGCCAAGTCGGCTGTCCCGATGCCTCCTATGGTCCTGATAATGGGCAAAGCATCGTCCCGGAGCATTTGTTCCAGGCCTTGGGCAACGTCCGGACTGATCCCGCTTCCGGACGCCGCGAGCTGAGACAAGCGAATCGCCAACATAACTCGGACCGTTTCCGCGGGAACGTCGGAACCGGCGTCGGCGGCGTGACTCCGGAGCAGTCGCAGGCCGTGCTCGCCGTCATGCTCGTCTATCTCGACGAACCGATTTGCACCCACACCCGTGGACTGGCCGTATACGGGTTGCCGCTCACTGATCTCACGGGCTTGTCGGTGCTGCCGACGGAGCCGGTCAAGGGAATCCGGTGCGAGACGAACCCCGGCACCATTGGCAATCCTGTCGAAATCGGCAATTCTCAGTCCGGTTCCGTCCACCTGGACGGGTGGATCCGTATGACCGAAATGGTCGGATTCCTGATGGTCTTCGCCTCGAAATTGCTGGAGATCGGACTGCTCATTTTCGCGCATGCAGCACAGTCTGCCTCAAATTTAAGGTTTTCACTAGACGGTTTTAATGTTTCACTGGATAAAATTGTTACCCGGATCACCCAAGAGACCGAGAGGATCCCATGGCCGAGACTTCGACCCGAACCGTTGAGAGAGCCCTCGATCTGCTGGGGATCGTCTGCGACAAGGGCGCGATGACGCTGGCCGAGGCTGCGCGCGAAGCGGAACTGCCGGTGAGCACCACCCTGCGGCTGCTTCGGACCGTTGAGGCGAGCAAATGGCTCACGCGGGATGATGCCGGGATTTATCGACCAGGGGTTCGTCTCATCCAAGTCGGTGCCCAAGCCTTCAGCGACGATTCCCTGGCAGAGCTCTCCAGACAGCCTATGCAGGATTTGGCGGCCGAGACGGGCGAATCCGTCTACCTGAGCGTCGAGGCACACGGTGACACGGTCCTGTACATCAGCATCGTCGAGGGAAACCATTCGGTGCGGCATGTCAGCTGGGTCGGCCACACGATCCCCGTGCAAGGATCCGCCGCCGGAAGCGTCCTCCAGGGAAAAACCCCGGAGGAGGGTTACTTGGTTTCGGAGAACATCGTCGAGGAAGACGTCACGGCCATCTCGTCACCCGTCTACGGAGGAGACAGACCCATTGCGGCCATGAGCATCCTGGTCCCCACCTACAGATCGACCAAACAGAAGACCAGAAGCTGCGGGGCACTTCTGCAGCATGCGGCCTCCGAAGTTTCCAGGAAATTGCGAACCTCGTCGCAATAGAACTGGCCAGCATCACATAGCTTCCCGCTGAATTGTAGCGGGCCCGGACGAGCGATCAGGAATTCGAATGGTAAAGATATCGGACGCACCCACGACGCAGGCCATAGACGAGATCCCCTTCAACAGATTTCATCTCCGAGTAACCGTCATGACCTTCGGTGCCAATTTCACGGATGGGTACATCCTGGGGATGATCGGGGCCCTCTTGCCCGCCCTGACAGCGGGCTGGTCCCTCAGCGGTCTCGAATCCGGACTGCTGGCCAGCTCCGCGCTCATCGGTTTGTTCTTCGGCAGTCTGGTCCTCGGCCGCGTCGGCGATCTCATCGGGCGTCAGCGCGTCTTCGTCCTCAATTTCGTGATCATAACGGTAGCCTCGGTCCTGCAGTTCTGGGCCGACGGGTTTCTCAGCCTTTTCATTCTGCGCCTCATCATTGGCTTCGGGCTCGGCGCGGACTACGCCGTCGGACCAACGCTGCTCTCGGAATTTTCTCCGAGGAAGTCTCGCGGCATGATGTTGTCTTCCCTGACCGTCATGTGGACCGTCGGATACGTCGCCGCCAACGTCTTGGGAAGTCTCTTCCTCACGGGGGAAGAATCATGGCGAGTACTGCTTGCCAGCGGTGCCATCCCCGCCCTCGTCGTCCTGGTGGTCCGAATCGGTGCGCCCGAATCTCCAGGGTGGCTCATCAGCAAGGGTCGTATCGAGGAGGCGCAAAAGATCGTCGGCAAATATCTCAAGGCAGATATCTCGGCGACGGATTTGGCCGCAAACGCCAGTCCCGAGGAGAGCCATGGTTTTCGCGAACTCTTTGCCCCGGGTCAAGCGAAGTACACCTGGTTCGGCATTGTGTTCTACAGCGCGCTCGTCCTTCCTTACTTCGCCATTTACACGTTCATGCCGACGATCTTCGAGAACCTCGAGGTATCCGACGGGCACGTGCAGGAAGTGGTCTTGAACATTTTCCTCCTCTTGGGCGGGATCGCCGGGTTGTGGTTCGTCCAGAAATTCTCGCGGCGAGGTGCAACGATCATCTCATTCCTGATCCTCACGGTTTCGCTCGTGCTTCTGGGTCTGCTGGCCGACGGCTCCGTCGCCGTGCTCATGATCCCGTTCGTCGTCTACACCTTCGTGATGTCTGCGGCGTCGAACCTGACGCAGGTGTATCCGGCCGAGTTGTTCCCCACCAGGTTGCGCGCGACCGGTGTAGGACTGCTCAATGCTCTGAGCCGAATCGCTTCCGCGGCGGGAACTTTCATTCTGCCCATCATGTTGACGGCTTGGGGCATCTCGTGGTCGATGTTTGCCCTGGCCCTCGTGCTCTTGATCGGTCTGCTCTTCACCATCAAGTACGCCCCGGAGACCTCGACGAAGCATTTGGTGTAGACCGTAGTTCCGGGGCCACAGAGGCCCGTCGACCTTGGAACAAGTTCTGGGCGATGTCGTGGACATCCGCGGGCGCATTGGTCGCCACGGCGCTCACCGGACCGCCCGCCGACGGTAGAAGGCACACGAAAAGCCCTCGAACATTCGGGCTCTGAGCCTCGGTGACGAGCTGCCACATCAGTTCGCCTGTGAGCTGGTTGTCCCTCCAGAGCGTCGTCCTGTCCGAAGGTTCAAGGAGAACTCTGTTCATGGGATGCTCCAGACCGATGCCGGCGGCTTTCAGCACCGCCTCCTTGGCAACCCACACCGCCAAACGGCTACGTAGGCGTGCGGACTGCGAATCTGCAGTCGACCGACCTGCTCGCACGCAGGCCATGCTCTCAGTAGGGTGCAGCACGTGATCGTCGAAGCCGGCAAACAAGTCATGGGGAACCGCTTCGACGTCCACGCCCAGAGGGGCTTCCGAAGCGTCGGCCCCAACCAACACGGAGGATGCTGAGCTGGATGTGCTCAAGCTGAGACCCGCAACGGATGGTTGTCCGTGGGGGCCCCCGCAACGGTGGCATGAACGATCAATGGGCAGGATCGGTGCCTCCCGTGAGGATTGGCCGCGCAGGTGAGCGGCGAGCAGGCGCAGCGATGCCCGTGAACTGAGCGTTCGGAAGCGGTCCAATGGATCACGACGCCGGCCCGCATATTCCCGATCCTCCGCAGAGGCAGCCTCCTCCAGCTCGTCGGGGGACAGGCCGCCCCAGGGATAAGAACCCCGAGCCAATTTTTCGCAGTCGAACCGCAGGATTGTGATCATCGACGGCTGATGCTGCGATATTGTGCCGAGGCAATAGGCGCGAAGACCGCGATGATTACGGCACAACACACAAACGCATACAACATGGAATTCTGGGCGGGCCAGCCGGTGGCAACTTGGAAGTTCTCCGGAGGCACATTTCCGAACCCATGACGGGCCGCCGTGGCGACCGCGGTCACGGGATTCCACTGTGCGAAGCCTTGCAAGGAGGCAGGCAGCATATCAGCCGACACGAATGCTCCGGATATGAAACAGACGGGGAAGAGCCACAGCAGACCCAGGCTCTGGGCGACTTCGACACTCCGGGCCGTCATCGCAATAACGGCTCCCACCCATGAAATAGCGAATGTGTACAGAACCAGCAAAAACAGGGTCAGGGCAATGTGCAGGGGATCGCCGTTGATACGCCAGCCGATAGCCGTTCCGCATATCAGAATGATCATGATCGACACCATGCTGGTCATCAAATCTGCCCAGACTCGACCCAGGATGACACCGATTCTCGACATCGGCAGGACCCTGAAGCGATCGACCATGCCCTGGTGCAAATCTTTGGCAAGATACACGGCCGTGAACGAGGAGTTGAACGTCAAGGTTTGAGCGAGTATCCCGCCGATCAGGAACTCCCGGTAGTCCTTCCCGCCGAGGGCCCCACCGAAGACGAAAGCCAGGATCAGTACGAAGATGATCGGCTGCGCGAAGCCGGTAACCAGGGCGCCTGGAGTTCTCCTCAGAGTCGTGAGGTTCCTGCGAGCGATCGTTTTGCCGTCGCGGATCGCTGCGAGAGCACTCATGAAAGGACCTCATTTCGAATAGGGTCTTCGCCGAGGGTGTCAGCGGGAGACTGCGCGTCGGTGGGCTTGCCCGTTATTTGCAGAAATACTTCGTCGAGTGTGGGTTGACGCAGTCCCGCTTCGGTGACGTCCACCCAGCGATTGCCCAGCATACGGAGTACGGAACGGAGGCTCTCAGTGCCCAGAGGCGCTGGCGCCGTGGCGCTGAGTGCCTTCTCATCAAATGAACCCTCCAAGCCGCACTCGGCGAAGGCTTGCCGGACCGGACCAAAAGCTTGCTGAGGGGAGAACCGGACGTCGATCCTCGGACCTCCGGCCTTGGCTTTCAGCGTTTCAGAGGTACCTTGGTCCACAATCCGACCGCTGTCGATGACCGCGATGGAATCGGCCAACACGTCAGCCTCTTCAAGGTATTGGGTCGTCAACAGCACAGTTGCTCCGCTCAATGCCAGAGCGGAGATAGCCTGCCATGTATCGCGACGTCCACGAGGGTCCAGGCCCGTAGTGGGTTCGTCCAGGATGACCACCCTCGGTCGAGCAACGATGGCCCCGGCCAGGTCCAACCTGCGCTTCATTCCGCCTGAGTAGGACCCCGCCAGTTGGCCGGTGGGAACGTCATCGAGCCGGAATTGCTCCAGAAGTTCTTTGGCCCTCGAACGTGCCTGTCGTCGCGCCATTCCATAAAGCTCTCCCACCAACTGCAGATTCTCGAAGCCAGTGAGCTTTTCATCAATAGCTGCGTACTGCCCTGAAACACCCAATCGAGCTCGTACCGCTTGCGCCTGTCGATTCACGTCCTTGCCATCGATGTATGCATCTCCGGAACTCGGAACCAACAAAGTGGTCAGTATTCGCACGATCGTCGTTTTACCAGCGCCGTTCGGTCCAAGCAGACCCTGAATCGTACCGGCAGGGACCTCCAGACTGACCCGGTCCAGAGCGCGAAACGTGCCGAACGTTTTGGTGACCTGGCGTAAGGAAATCATGATTCGCCCAATGGGGAGGTCGGTTGCGGAGTGATGTCTTTCCAGTTCTTCTCCACATAACTCAGGCAGTCAGCACGCGGCGCGGGTCCGAAGACCACTACCCATCCGTGGGGCACTTCTGCATACTCCGGCCACAGCGAGTGCTGCTGGAGATCATTGACCAGAACACGAAAACTCGAGTCCTCGCGATCGAAAGGATTCGTCATGTTGTTGCTCCTCTGTTCAAATATTTGGGTTGTTTTTCGCGTCAGGGCCCCGATCCGACGATGTGCGCAATCGGCACGTTCTCAAAAGATCCGGGCGGTAGAGGCATGTTGGTTCACTAGAAAGACGGCTCCGTGACACACAAGTTGAGATCCAAATCCGGTCTCATGACCTGCAGCGCGTGCTCACTGAGCATCTGACCGTGGGTAACCGGAACGGGTCGGATCCGTAATTCACCGGTGACGAAGGGGCCCCAATCATCCGGGGACGGCCTGTCCCCGGGGACGTCCTTCGTGGCTTCGAAGACCAACATGTCTCCCGAGAAGGTATCGATCTCCGCCTCGTCCAGGAGACTCGCGGCGCGATGGAAGCGTTGGAGCAAAAGTTCCATGGTTTCCTCGGGCAACGAACCGAATGGGTGGTCGTGCTGCCGGAAGCATTCTCGGACCGTGCCAGCTGACAGTTCCCGAGGGAGATGGTCCGTGATGCCATTGGCCGACAGGAAGCCGCGCCACATGTCGTCTCGGTCGGTCAGCCTGGCCATGGAATCCGACGAAGGGTAGGCATCCAGTACCGCCAGTGTTCTCACCTCGTCGCCGTCCTTCTGAAGTTTGGTTGCAATAGCCTGCGCGAGACGGCCTCCAAAGGACCATCCGACGAGGTGGTAAGGACCAGTGGACTGCTCTTGGCGGATTCGACGAACGTAACTGTCAATCAACTCGTCGGCGGACACGGGTTCGAACTCCTCCGAACGCTCTGGTGCGATCCCCGGCATCTGCAGACCCAGAATCGGTCTCTTCATTCTCAAATGCGTCATCAAGGACGAGTAAGACCAACTCAAGCCGCTGGCCGGATGCACCGCGAAGAGCGGTTCGCCTACACCGTAATCCCGTAGCGGCAGGACCGGACCGAGACTCTTCTGCAAAGAGGTTTCGCCCGAGTCCGCGAGAGCTGCCAGGGATTCTACGGTCGGTGCTTGGAAGAGAGCCTGAACTGGAAGCTCAGTCCGTAGGGCTTTGTTCACTGCATCGACTGCCGCCTGAGCGACGAAAGAATGCCCTCCGAGCTCGAAGAACGAGTCGTCTGCAGCAATATGCTCTGTGCCAAGGACGTGGCCGAAGGCTGCCGCAACGACCCGTTCAGCGTGCCCCCAAGGAGCACGCCCCACGCTAGCGCGGGTACGAGGCTCCGGCAGCGCCTGATCATGGATTTTGCCGTTGGGGGTCAACGGAATTTCGTCGATCGCTTTCACGGCGCCGGGAACCATGTAGTCAGGTACCTGGCGACGGAGCTCAGCGATCAGCTCGACTTCGAGCTGGGAATCGGTGCGCTCTGGGCGCTTGCCGGCATCCGGAACAACCCAAGCGAGAAGAACCGTGCCCCGGGCCGAAGGTCGAGCCCGGACGACCGCGTGTGAGACCAACGGACTGGACCGTAGCACGTATTCAATTTCCGTCGGTTCCACACGATAGCCTCTGATCTTGACTTGGCTGTCCGAGCGACCGCGGACCCTGATGCGCGGTTGATCATCCTCGGTCGACTCACGCACGGTTACCAGGTCTCCTGTCCGGTACATACGGCTGCCATCGGATGTGAACGGGTCGGCAACGAAAGCCGCGGAGGTTGCTTGGGGATCACCAAGATATCCATGAGCCAGCTGTGCACCGGCGATCCACAGCTCGCCTACAGCACCGTCCGGAACGGGCCGCAGGCGTTCGTCAAGGACATACGCCGCAGTGGCACCTGTCGGCGGACCCAGATATGGACAGGGCGCCTCCGTGATGGCGCCGACCAGGCAATCGACAGTAGCTTCAGTAGGACCATAGAGATTCCACGCATGAGTGGAGGGACGCTCCCTCAGCCACGTCCACAGTCCCGGGTCTATAGGTTCACCACCGAGCAACAAGACGAACGGGTCGTCGAGCCCGTGCCCGTCGAGGTATTTTTGCAGGTCTTGATCCCCGGTGAGAGCGGTGATGTAGCTGGGAGTGCTTTCCCAAGCCGTAATGTGGTGTTGGGCGAAATATTCGAGCAATGACTGTGGGTTGCGGCGCGTGGAATCGTCAATCATGTGCAACTCATGGCCCGAAATCATCCAGAGCACCGGATCCATGGCGGCATCGAACCCTACTCCGGTCGTGTGCGCCATCCGTTTTCTCCCGGAACCCTGCCGTGGCAAGACGGTAGAGCGATGTGAAGCAAGCAGGCGGGAGAGGGCCGACTGTGGAACTTGTACTCCCTTGGGTTTGCCCGTGGTTCCGGAGGTAAAGACCGTATAAGCAGTCCGGTCCTGACTCGAAAGGTTGCGGGGCTCAGAGACCGGGACTCGATGCCGAAGGTCAAGAAGCTCTGCCACGTCAATCAACCGGGGCGAGGTACGCTCTGCAGCGTCTGTCGAGGACGACGTCGAGCCGGCGTCGAAGACACTGCCGAGACCTCTTCCGGATGATGCGGCGTCCTCGTTGGACGAGTCCGTGGTGCGGAGGACCAGACTGCTCCCGGAACGGGTGAGCATTTCCGCTATGCGCGCATCCGGCATGGTGATGTCCACGGGCAATGCGCTCGCGCCGGCTTGCCAGATGGCCAGCAGGACGGCCACGGTATCGATCGACCGGGGAAGGCATATCGCGACGACATCCCCGGGAGTCACACCGTGGGCTTGCAAGCCTTTCCGGAGGCTGCGGACGTGTTCGTCCAAGTCCGCATAAGTCATCGACCTCGATCCGGCTACGATCGCCGTGTCTTGCGGTAATCTTCGGACGGTCTCCGCGAACGTTTCCACCACGGAAACTGCGGATTCCTCGGTTGGCCAGGGGGCCAAGGCCGTCGCGGTTCCGTCCAACGACACGGCGTTGATTTTCCTGTCCGGGTCCGTGGTGACTTCCTCCAGGTAGGTCCTCCATTGATCTATTAACCGTCGAGCCGCATTGGGCGTGAACATCGCGCTGTTGTACTCCAACACTCCGTCTACCGCGGTCCTGTCAGCTCGGGGCCGGAGAGTAAACGACAAATCGACCTTGGCGCTGCCAGTGGTTTCTGATTCCAGGGCGGTTGCGGTAACGCCGGGAAGATCCAGCGTCAGCTCGACCGGTTGCTCGACCGAAAGCATGGTCTGGAACAAGGGATGACGTCCGAGCTGGCGCTCCGGGTTGTGCGCCTCAACGATTTGCTCAAACGGCACGTCCTCTGTCTCCAGAGCCTCCAGCGTCACTTCTCTCGCCGCGGCGACGGCGTCCGCAAACGTGGTCTCCTCAGGGTCGGTCCTGATCCGCAAGGGAAGCGTATTGACGAAAAACCCCATGAGGTCCGCGACGTCAGGGTCTGTGCGGCCGGCTGATGGCGCTCCGATCACGACGTCGTCGCCGGCGCCTATCCGTTGCAGGTAGGTGGCCAAAGCGGCAAGCCATGCGTGGAAATCGCTCGCAGACTGGGCGGTGGACACCTCGGCGAGGCTGGTAGCCAGCGTGGCCGGCATCTCGAAATGGAGTTGGTCCGCTGGTTGCTCGGCACTGTTGCGGCGAGCGCCCGAAGACGGGAGGGACAGTTCGGCGGGCGCTCCGGCCAAGCGCTCGACCCAACGCCTCAGGTCCGGAAGCTGCAGCCTGCCGTTGCGGGTAAGCTGTGCCTGATCAGAGGCCTCACGGCGTGCAACGTCGGAGAACTGGAGGTCCTTCCGAGACTGCACGCCGGCCGTTCCGCTTTCCCGGGCTCTGTAGCTCCGAGAAAGATCATCGGTCAACGGTCGCAGGGAAGCCCCATCGGTTGCGATGTGGTGGATGATCAGTTCCAAGCGCCAGGTGTTCATTCCGGTGGGCACGACAGCGGCACGGATCGGAAGCTCGCTTGCCAGGTCGAAGCCTGAGCCGTAGTCCAGCGGCCGGTCGCTGACCAGATCCTCGGGCACTTGGTGCACGCGTTGAACGGGGTTGCCCGCGACCTTCGGATATGTGGTTCGAAGAATCTCATGACGTTGAACGACATCGCTGATCGCTCCGGTGAGTGCTGCGGTATCCAAGTCGCCCTCGAGCCTGACACGCAGGAGGACGTTGTATTCCGGAGACTCAGGGTGCAGTTGGTTGAGGAACCACAATCGCGATTGCCCCAGAGTCAGCGGCACCTCCGTCGCATGATCCCGCGGGTGGGCATCGACCCAAGCACCCAATCCAGCCGACTGGTGGATGTTCGCTGACCCGCTCTCGGCGGGTATGTTGCCTTCCCGAATGGCTGCGTGGGGTGAGGCTGGTCCGCTAGAAGTCAGCCATTGCGAGGGCGTCGGCGCTTCGAAGACCTCCCTCAGGGGGATCTGCAGGCCGAGTTCGTCTTTGAGTCGACCGACCAGGGTCACAGCCAACAGTGAATGACCGCCCATGGCAAAAAAATCGTCGTCGAGGCTGACGGCATCCACGCCGAGTACCTGTGCCGTGAGGGCACATACGGCTTGTTCCCTTGTCGTTTGTGGAAGGGAAGCCCCGTGATGGGTCTGGGGCCGGGGGAGACGAGCGACGTCTACTTTTCCGTGAGAGGTCAGTGGAATTGACGCGATATTTTGGATCCGTGTGGGAACCATGTAGTTGGGCAGTTGAGCCAGAATCCGCTGGCGAATATCCTCAGGGTCCCCTTCGCCCACTATCCACGCTGCCAATTGAGCGGTTTCGGAATCCCCCGGAGTGACAAGGCGTACGACCGCGGCCTGGACGCCCTCCGTGTCTTGGAGCACGGATTCCACCTCGGTTACTTCGACTCGGTTACCACGGAGCTTGACTTGATCATCCTCGCGTCGCAGGAACTCCAAAGCTCCGCTGGCCTTTCGCCGCACCACGTCGCCGGTGCGGTACATCCGTGTGCCGTTGCTTCGGGGATCCGCAACGTAACGCGAGGCGGTCTCGGACGGCCGATCCACGTATCCGTGAGCTTCTGAATCCCCGTGGAGATACAGTTCTCCTTCGACGCCCGGAGGAACAGGTGCCAACGTATGGTCGAGCACGGAATAGCTCACGTTGTTGATGGGCTTGCCCAGATGCGGGTGGGGACCAGCGATTTCTCCCAGCAACGCGTCAACCGTGAACTCGCTGGGCCCGTAGAGATTCCAGCCGTGGATGGACGGAGCCTCGGCGATTTGTGCCCACAAGGAATCGGATACGGCCTCGCCCCCGAGAGCGAGAGTCACCTGCTTCCCTTGGGCCTCCACGGAAGCTTCCAGGCCGAGCGCAAGTAATTGTTGCGCATAGGAAGGCGTAGTTTCCAGAATGTCCGCGCCACCGACCTTGTCGAAGACCTCGCTCGTATCCTCAGCTCGATGTTTCGCATCAGCCTCTGCACGGCGAGGGGTAGCCGGTGCTGCCGAATCTCGAGCGAGCGCATCCAGGATCATTTCTGCATCCACTCGCTGGGCCTCGGTCGGAATCAGCAGGGTAGCCCCGCAGATGAGCCAAATAACAGGGTCCCAGGCCGCGTCGAATCCCATACCCGTGGCGTGCAAGACGCGAGGCAATCGTGGAGCCACCGCGCGCTGGTGAGCTCCGACGAGGCCCTTGTAATGTTGGGTCAGTAGATTATTCAGGGCCCGATGTGGGACTTGGATCCCTTTCGGAGCCCCGGTGGTCCCCGAGGTAAACACCTGGTATGCCACGTCCTCGGGCGAAGGCATGGGAGGCAAAGTCGTCTCGTCACTGTCGCGCAGGTCACCTATGGTTACCTGCCGTGATGGAACCGTCAGACTGGAACTGCCCGCCTCCGGCACGAGCGGAGCAGCGTCACTGCTTTCGGTGATGATGAGCCGAGGCTTTGAGGCCTCTTCGATTCGAGCAATGCGTGCCGCGGGGTAGGTAACGTCTATAGGGACCGCCACGCCACCGGACCGCACGACACCGAGCAGAGCAATGATGGAACCGACGCCGCGTGGGAGAGCGATCAACACTGCGTCACCGCGTTGAATACCGTGGGCCGTCAGTGCAGCCGCTACACGGCGGATTTCCCCGGCCAGCCGGACATAGGTGATGTGTTCGGAGCGATCCGCCACCGCAAGATGCCCTGGGTATTGCCGTGCGGTGTTTTCGAATAACTCGAAGACAGATTCATGAGCGGGCGTTCTCAGACCGTGTGAGAGATTCTCCATCCAACTCGTGGTTTCGGCGTCAAGAGCCGTGAGCTCGGAGAGCCGGTAGTGCGAATGCTCGACGAGCGTGGCCAACACCAGATCCACGGCATCCATGATGCGTTGGGCCGTGGACTCGTCGAACAGCGATTCGTCAAACCCCAGGACGGCATGTATGTCTCCGGACTCTCCATCCGGGGTGCTGAAATCAAAGAGCAAATCCGCTTTGACTCCAGCGCTGACGCGTTGGGGTGGTACGGTCACTTCGATATCTTGAAGGTCCACTGCGGCAGCCGGAGTGTTCTGCATCGTGAGCAGCACCTGAAAAATCGGGTGCCGTTGCGGGTCCCTCCGCGGATTGACCGCATCGACCACGGTGTCGAACGGGAGGTCTTGATGGGCGTACGCGGCGATATCCGTCTCCCGGACACGTTGGAGTGCCTCGGAAAGACTCGGGTCCCGATCAAATCTCGTGCGCAAAGCTATCGTGTTAACGAAGAACCCCACGAGGTCCTCGACCTGCGGATCGGTGCGTCCGGCGACCGGGGTGCCCAAAACGATGTCGTCGCCGGCCCCGTATTGTCTCAGCGCGACCGCGACGGCCGTTTGCAGGACCATGAACAGGCTGCTCTGATTCTCGGCGGCGATTTTTCGTAGGTTGTGATGCCGCTGGGCATCAATTCGCAACAGCAACTCCCCGACGCCGTTCGAGGTGCTCTGGTTTTCGGCATCGTGGTCGGCCGCACTGGCCGCAGAACCTGTCAGGCCCGGGGCCCGGGGCCGATCCCGGGGGAGAGCCATTTCCTCAGGCATGTCGCGCAACTCGGATACCCAGAACCGCACCAGCTCGTGAGCCGTGCTCTCAGGATCGGCGGGGTCACCCAACTGTTTCCGCTGCCACAAGCTGAAATCCGAGTAGCTGATTGTGGGCGAAACGAGCGGGTCATTCTTCCCGGAATTCCGCGTGAAATATGCGGTGGACAAATCTCGGGCGAATGGTGCGAGGGACCACCCGTCCGTGACGATGTGGTGCATGACCACCATCAGCGTATGGCGATTTTCTCCAGTTTTTGCCAACACGGCCCGCAACGGAACTTCGTTGGCGATGTCGAAGGGCCTCGTTGATTCTTCGTGTATGACGTGGTCGAGCTGTTGAGGCGGGATCTCTACGCTCGTGAGCCGGGGCCGTCCTGATTCTCCGTCGAGCACATGCTGGATCGGCTCGCCCTCGGGCGAGGGAAATACAGTGCGCAACGGCTCATGCTTGACGACGACGTCCGACAAGGCCTCCTTGAGAGCCCTGACGTTGACGGGACCTGTCAAATGCAGAATAACGGGAACGTTGTATGCCGCTGACGAGGGTTCGAGCTGGCTGAGGAACCACAGGCGTCGCTGGGCCGGTGCAACCGGGATAGTCTCTGGGTGCTCCTCTCGTTGCAAAGCCGGCGTGCCAGTGCTAGCTTCGGCACCCTCGATCTGTGCCGCCAAGCGCCGAACAGTCGGGTTCTCGAAAATGTCTCGTACCGCGACCGGAACCTGGGTCCGGTCCGAAATCAGTGCCGCCAGCTGAGTTGCCAACAATGAATGTCCGCCGGCGGCAAAGAAATCCTCGTCCACTCCGACAGACTCGGCCGGGAGGCCCAGGATCTGTCCGAACGCTTCTGCCAGTTCCATTTCTGAAGCAGTCCGTGCCTCCCGAGTCGAGGCTGGTTCCGTTGCTTCCGGGGAGGGCAGGGCCTGACGGTCGAGCTTGCCATTGGAGGTCAGGGGGAGGGCGTCCACGATGACGATCTGGGCTGGGACCATGTACCCGGGCAGAGTCGAATGAAGGTGATTTTTGACGGTTCGGACATCCAGCGACATCTTGGTATCGCTTCTGGGCCCGGTCGCCAGATATCCGACCAGCCGAACGTCTTCGCCGTAGTTGCTGACCAGCACGACTGACTGGGCGACTCCGGGGACATTCTGAAGCGCTTCTTCTATCTCTCCGGTCTCGACCCGGTACCCCCGGATCTTGATCTGATCGTCGGCTCGCCCCAAGAACTGTATTGTGCCGTTGGGGCGACGTCGGACGAGGTCGCCCGTACGGTACATCCTGGAACCATCCGCCCAGAAGGGGTCCGCCACAAAACGGGAGGCGCTCAGCCCGGTTTGCCCCACGTATCCCTGGGCCAGGTTGAGGCCGGCCAGATACAGTTCGCCTGTTGCGTGAGGTCGAGAGAGGTTCATGTTGGCATCCAGGATGTAATGCCTGGAGTTGCCTACCGACGTGCCAAGATGGGGTTCTTCCCCCGGGGAGATGACGGTCAGCATGCTGTCAACCGTTGCTTCGGTGGGGCCGTACAGATTCAAAGCCGTGGTGTTGTTCAAAGCGGCCAAGCGGTCCCACAGTGAGGCACTGATCTCTTCGCCGCCGACGGCCACCGTTGTCGGGTGCCCGTCGCTTTCGAAGAGTCCCGTATCCAACAGGGCCTGGACGAAGGTGGGCGTGGTTTCAATGAAGTCGATGCGCAGATCGTGAAGGTGCTGTGCCAGCCGCTGCGGGTCCCTGCGGGTTTCGTTATCGACCATGACCAACTCGTGCCCCGCGAACAACCACAACATCGGGTCCCATGCGGCGTCGAAGGACAAGCCGGCAGTGTGGGCTATCCGGGCATGCCGGTGAAGTTTGTGCGCAGTCGGGTCGAACAACTCGGTACGGTGCTGTAAGAGCAGGTTTGCTAGGGACCGGTGCCCGACTCCGACGCCCTTGGGGCGACCGGAACTGCCCGAAGTGAAGATGACATAGGCCAAATCGTCGGCAGATACCCGAGGCAGACCGCGAGCATCGGCGCTTTGGTCTTTCCATGAAGTGTCGGAGTCCACGATCACGGTCGGCAGATCCCAGGGAGCGCCGGACTCACGATCCGCAGAGGCCTGTTCTTGGCTGGTCAGAAGGAGGGCTGGGTTCGCGTCCTCAAGCATTCCGTGGACCCGTTCAGTGGGGTACTCCGGGTCCATTGGCACATAGGCACCGCCGGCTTTCAGAACAGCAAGGATGAGTAAGGGCAGCAGTACACCGCGTTCAATACGCACCGCCACGGGTTGGCCCGTGTGAAGACCCGAACTGCGCAGATAGTGTGCCAATTGGGTGGACTTCGATTCCAGCTCACCGAAGGTCAGCGAGCCTGCCGGGCTGGTAACCGCGGTTCGGCGTGGTTGTGCCCTGGCTGCTTCTGCAAACGAGTCCATGACGGGCCGTGGTTCCACCCGCTGGGCCGGTCCTTGACCCTGTGACAACAGTTCGCTGGTCCCTTGGGGATCGGTGCTTCGCATCCGCCCGACGACGTCGTCCTGGGCAGTGCGCAGGGCGAGGGCAATGAAATCACGCAAGGCTGATCCGTGCTCGGCCAGGAGCTCGGGCGAGTACAACTGCGCATCGCCTTCGAGAATCAGCGCTGGTTCCGCTGCTGCGCTGTCCAACCCCGCAAGAACTATTGAAAGGTCGTTGACGGGCCCCGTCGAGAGGATATGAACCAAACCTGTGATCTGACCGAAACGCAGATCACCGATCATGGGGAGAAGGTTCACCGACGGGCCGGTACGAGGGGGCGCGGAATCCAACGATTCCAACCTGAAACGTTGGTGCTTGAGCACTTTGCGCAGGACCGTTCCCGTGGTCGCAAAGAGTTGTTCGAGAGTCAATGAGGCTGAAGTGTCCACGAAGAGCGGCAGGACGTTGGAGAGCATCGCCGGGGTGGATTTGGTCACTCGTCCCGAACGCGCCGTCACGGGCAAGCCTAGGCAGACGCGTCCCTGTCCGGTGTGCTGCGAAATATACAACGCAATAATACTGATGATGGTTTTGGGCAGATCCCTGCCGAGGTCTCGGAGCTGTTGACTCTCTTCAGAGGACAGCGGAATCGTCGCTCGGGTGACCTCATGAGCGACACCATTGACCGTGCCTTCCAGTCCCTCCGCAATAACGTCTCTGCTCGATTCTTCGCGCCAGAAATCCCTGTCTTCTTCGTATTGGTCGGAATTCTGGTATTCGTCCAGAGACTCCAATAAATCGTCATGGCTCGGGAATACGCGCTGATTTTCTCCTGCCGCACGGGAGTCGTCCCTCAGGGTTTTCTCATCGATTTGCCCGGATGAGAATTTCTGGGAAATCTCCGAATAGACCTGAGCGAGGTGCTTCAGGATCATCACGGCTGAATAACCGTCGGCCATGATGTGGTGTACGCGGAGGAAAAACATGGATCGGCCGTTGGGCAATTCGAACACGGTGGTTCCAAAGAGATCGGGGCCGGTCATATCCCTGGGGGTGTTCATTTCTTGGTCCATGCGCTCTTTGGCTCGCTCTATCGCGTTTGACTGACCCATGTGGCGCAAGTCGACGACGTCGAGAACCTCGGCCAGCGGTTCTGGCCGCTCTATAGTCGCGAAAGGACCACGGTCGTCCTCGTGGAAACGCATGGACAGCGCGTCGATGTCTCGCATGGATCGCGCTATGGCGATGTCGAGAACGCTGGGATCCGGGGTCCCGTCCAGATCGAGGTACTGCCCGATCTGGTAATGAGGATTTTGGGTGTCCAATTGCTGCGCATACCAAATACCGTACTGAGCGGGCGTCAATTTCATCCGCTCATGGTTGGTGAGCGGAAAATTGGCTTGAGCCGTCCCAGGTGACATACGGATATACTCCAAAATCGGTTATTCGGTTGCAGGTCGAGGCACTATTACTGGAACTGCCCTATTTGTAGGCCGTTCAGGAGGCCCCCAAAATCCACTAACGGGCCGTTGACGAGCGTCAATTGTGTGAGCGCTAGGTGGTCCAAGGCGGTTTGCAGGACGTTACCGGCAGCTGTGAACAGGGCGGTTAACGGCATGTTGTGCTCCATAAATTGTGTGAGTGCCATTGGCCTGATCGATTCGTCGAAAGGGCTTCATGGCCGGGTTACACAAGGTATTCGGAGGCCAGGGTGACATTGGATTGCCGATTGAGGAAAAGATTGGCACAGCACGGACGAGCCACGAGATCCCGCCGATGAGCCGAACAGACCTTTCCGCTCATGGTTCGAGCAGGCCTGTGGCGCGCCCGTGGACCGAGAAGACCGAGGATGAGGGTGCGCGGAATAACCCAGCGTGGAGCGCTAGCTCGGCCGGGTGGAGATTTCGGACGGTATAGGTCTTAGAACTCGCCTACCGACGGTGCTGGTTCGCAGGGGAGAGGCTACCGGGTTATGCGCACCCCGCACCGATTGCCGCAAGACGCCTGGATGTGGCGGCAAGGAAGCTCTTATTGACTGGAATTCGGGTATCCGGGTCTACGGTCAACGCTGGCTTGCTGCCTCTTCTCCGGTTCTGCGTCGTCTACCCTGCGATCTCGGACAGCTCCAACCAGCGCATTTCGAGCTCGTCGACTTCGTTCTGAATCTCTTGGACCTTGCGGCCGAATTCGGCCAGGCCCTCGTAATCGGACTGGTCGTGCGCGGCCATTTCTTCGTGGAGCTTCTGTTTGGTCTCGCTCAGCCTTGAGAGCTTGCGGTCGATCGCTTTGATCTCCTTCTGGGCCTCGCGGATTTCGGCTCCGGAATGAGTAGCGTCCGTGCGTGAGGCGGCGGTGGCCTCGGACGCGGCAGTTGCCCGCTTCTCCCGACTCACGGTTTCGGCTCGGCCCTGCAGCTCGAGGTATTGGTCGACGCCACCGGGCATATGCTGGAAAGAACCGTTCATGACGGCATACTGCTGGTCCGTCACTCGCTCCATGAGGTAACGGTCGTGGGAGACCACCAGGAGGGTGCCGGGCCATGTATCCAGCAGATCCTCCATGGCCGCCAGCATGTCCGTGTCCAAGTCGTTGGAAGGCTCGTCCAGAATCAGCACGTTCGGCTCGTCCAACAGGATCAGCAGGAGCTGCAAACGGCGCTTTTGACCGCCCGAAAGGTCGCGAACGGGGGTCGACAGATGCGCGTTCGTGAAGCCCAGACGTTCGAGGAGCTGACCGGGCGTCATCTCCTTGCCATCGGCGATATAGCTGGTCCGCTTGCGGCCGATGACTTCCGAGACCCGCTCGTGCAGAACGTCCTTCAGCTCGTCCAGTTGCTGCGTCAACGTCGCAACCCGCACCGTCTTGCCGCGTTTGACCCGACCGTCCGAAGGTGTGACGTCGCCGGTGACGAGTCCCAGCAATGTCGATTTACCGGCCCCGTTGACTCCGAGGATCCCCGTGCGCTCACCTGGTGCGATTCGCCACGTCACGTGGTTCAGCACGGACTTCTCCCCGCCGGAGGGCAGGGGATAGGAGACGGAGACGTCCTCGATGTCGACGACGTCCTTGCCCAGTCGTGAAACGGCCATTTGCGAGAGCTCGACCTTGTCACGAACCGGTGGGACGTCGTCGATGAGCTCATTGGCGGCATCGATGCGGAACTTCGGCTTGGACGTGCGGGCCGGCGCGCCTCGTCGGAGCCACGCGAGCTCCTTGCGCATGAGGTTTTGTCTTTTGGCTTCGGCGGCGGCTGCTTGGCGGTCGCGTTCGACTCGTTGCAGGACGTAGGCGGCGTAGCCTCCCTCGAAGGGATCCACCATGCCGTCATGCACTTCCCAGGTGTCGGTGCAGATTTCGTCCAGGAACCAGCGATCGTGCGTGACCGTGAGGAGTCCGCCTTGAGATTTCGGCCACCTGTTCTTGAGGTGTTGTGCGAGCCAGGTGATCGCCCCGACGTCGAGGTGGTTGGTCGGCTCATCCAGCATGAGGACATCCCAATCGCCCACGAGGAGTTCCGCGAGGGCGACCCGTCGTCGTTGTCCGCCTGAGAGCGAATTGACCGGAGCCGACCAGTCGAGGTCCTGAACCAGACCGGAAATAATGTCTCGGATCTTTGGATCGGACGCCCATTCGTACTCCGGAGTGTCTCCGACCAACGCGTACCCGACGGAATGGTCATCGTTGAGGACGTCGGATTGGTCCAAATACCCGACGCGGACGCCGGAACGAATCGTGACGCGTCCTGCATCGGGTGTGATCCGCTGGGCAAGCAATGACAAGAGAGTCGACTTGCCATCACCGTTCCTGCCGACGATTCCGATGCGATTTCCCTCGGAAACGCCGACCGTGACTCCCTCGAATACGGTGCGGGTAGGAAACTGAATATAGAGCGATTCGCCGCCGAGTAGATGTGCCACGAGCATTAGCCTACGTGTTACCGACTCGCGGACAGAACCGGTCGCATGCTTTGATACGATAGGTAACCGTTCGTGGGGCATGTGACCCCGACGGGTGATCCGCCTTGGTGTAATGGCAGCACAGCGGCCTTTGGAGCCGCTTGTCTAGGTTCGAATCCTAGAGGCGGAACGAGTTGGCGCACCCGCGCTGGCAGCATCCACAGCAAGGAGTCTTACTCTCTTGACCTCTGGTATTCAGGAAGCGCCCTCAGCGGTCATCGTCTTGGCCGCGGGCGCCGGAACCCGCATGAAGTCCTCGTTGCCCAAGGTGATGCACTCGATCGGTGGCCGGTCGATGGTTGAACATGCGATCTCGACCGCTCGCGAACTCTCACCCGAATATTTGGCCGTTGTGGTCCGCCATCAGAGGGAACGTGTGGTCGAGCACGTCAGCGCCTTTGATGACCAAGCGCTGATCGTCGACCAGGATGACGTCCCGGGTACTGGCCGGGCCGTCGAAGTCGCGGTGCAAGCACTGGATGACCTCGGCAACGGGCACATCCAGGGTACCGTGATCGTCACATATGGTGATGTTCCTCTCCTGACATCTTCCACGATCAGTGATCTGACCAGGTATCACCGGGAGCAGGGCAATGCTGCCACTGTCCTGACGACCAACCTGGACGAACCGGGTGGGTACGGACGCATCATTCGCAATGAAGGCGGAGAGGTCACCGCCATCGTCGAGGCCAAGGATGCCAGCCCCGAACAACTTGCTCTGACCGAGGTCAACTCGGGAATCTATGCTTTCGATGCCGAAGCTCTCCGCGAGTCCCTGCGCGCCGTGACCACGGAAAATGCTCAGGGTGAGAAATACCTCACGGACGTTTTGTCCATTGCCCGGGAAAACGGTCGTCGAATCTCCGCATTGACGATCGACGACCGATGGGAAGTCGAAGGGGCGAATGACCGAATCCAGCTCTCTGAGCTCGGAAAGGTTCTCAACCAGCGCATCGCCGAAGATCATATGCGTAACGGCGTAACCATCGTGGACCCTGCAACGACGTGGATTGATACCACGGTGCGCATCGCCAACGACGTCACGATTCTTCCCGGTACCCAGTTGCACGGCAAGACCGTGATCGAGACCGGCGTGACCGTAGGGCCGGATACCACGCTCACCGACGTCGAAATCGGTGAAGACGCAACCGTCATTCGCACGCATGGCTCGGGTGCTCGCGTTGGGCCCCGATCAATCGTGGGACCGTTCGCTTACCTCCGGCCCGGGACCGTTCTCGGCGAGGACGGCAAGATCGGCACTTTCTGCGAGACCAAGAACGCTGATATTGGTGCCGGCTCAAAAATTCCCCACCTCACCTATGCCGGTGATGTGGAAATCGGCGAGAATTCCAATATTGGGGCGGCTTCGGTGTTCGTCAATTACGACGGCGTCAACAAGCACCGCAGCGTAATCGGCTCAAACGTCCGCATGGGCTCCGACAACATGTACGTCGCCCCCGTTCAGGTGGGCGACGGAGCCTATTCGGGCGCCGGAACGGTGATCCGCAAGGACGTTCCGGCGGGCGCGTTGGCTATTAACGAAGCTCCCCAGCGCAATCTTGAGGGCTGGGTCGAAAAGAAACGTGCGGGCACGGCAGCGGCGGAAGCCGCCCGGAAGTCACGCGGTGTAGATGCTGAAAATAGCGGCGAGGAAGGCTAGTCCATGACCCAGACCATGACCAACCCAGGGGAGAAGAAGCTGGTCCTGGTGACAGGACGGGCCCACCCCGAGCTCGCGGAGTCCGTGGCCGAGGAGCTGGAGTGCGATTTGCTCCCCGCCTCGGCCTACGACTTCGCCAACGGTGAGACCTATGTGCGGTTCGAGGATTCCGTGCGTGGTGCTGACTGCTTCGTGATGCAGTCCCACCCAGCGCCGATCAACCAGTGGCTCATGGAGCAGATCATCATGATCGATGCTCTCAAGCGCGCCTCGGCTCGCCGGATTACCGTTATTGCACCGTTTTATCCTTATGCGCGGCAGGACAAGAAGCATAAGGGCCGTGAGCCCATTTCGGCTCGCTTGATCGCGGATCTGTACAAAACCGCTGGTGCGGATCGCATTATGAGCGTTGATCTCCACACGGCGCAGATCCAGGGCTTTTTCGACGGCCCGGTCGATCACCTGATGGCTATCCCGCTGCTTGTTGGCTACGTGAAGACTCGCGTGGATCTGAATAACGTGACCGTCGTGTCCCCGGATACCGGCCGTGTCCGCGTGGCGGAACAATGGTCGGAATTGCTCGGGGGCGCACCTTTGGCATTCGTGCACAAGACGCGCGACATTTCGGTCCCCAATCAGGCTATTTCCAAGACGGTCGTGGGGGATATCGAAGGCCGCTCCTGCGTGCTGATCGACGATATGATCGACACTGGCGGCACGATCTCCGGAGCTGTCAAGGTCCTGCAGGAGGCAGGGGCGAAAGACGTCATCATCGCCGCTACGCACCCGGTTTTCTCTGGACCTGCCTGTGAGCGATTGGAAAAGTCCGGTGCTAACGAGGTCATCGTGACCAACACGCTTCCGGTCCCGGAGGAGCACCAGTTCGAGAATCTCACGGTGCTTTCGATTGCGCCGTTGATTGCCCGGGCCATCAAGGAGGTCTTCGAAGACGGTTCGGTCACGAGCCTCTTCGGCGGCGTGGGCTAAACTTCATCCGGTGGCCCGGTCTATCGGCCTGGGCCGCCGAAGAAGAGCTGGATCATTTGGGGGAGATACAAAGCGATGACAACTCTGCCCGTGTGGGGGACACGGACGGCTGACGAGCCCGTTACCGTTGGCTCAGCGGCCCGGGGAATCCATGAATTCAACCTCGGAACGAGGTTTCTGTGAATTCATTTTCGATAGTTATTCCTCATTGCGGAAATCCACAACCGACATTGGCATTGGTGCGGTTTCTTTCGTCTGATGAGGCCTTCGGCTAAGCAGCCCCCCGAGATCATTGTGGTCGATGATCATTCTCCTGAAGCATGTCCGCGCGCAATACCCGAGTGCACAGTGATTCGGCGTGACTCCAACGGTCGGTTCGGCTCCGCAGCGAGTACTGGAATGCGGGCCGCCTCGTTGATTCCGGAAATATGGCAGGGGCATGTGAACAATGGGGAAAGCTGCTCCACTGCTACATGGGAGCGCTTGGAAAAGTGGCTTTAGTAGATTCTCGGCCGCGAGCATTGTGGCTCGTCCCCGTCCCGGATATCGGGGGAGTGGCCCGCCACGTCCTTGACGTGGCACGGGCGGGTCTGCCGGGTTGGGATCTTCACGTTCTCTGCCCCGCCGGTGAGCTGGCCCGGCGACTTCGTGCCCAAGGCTCGCACGTGGAGACCGATGAGTTCGGAACCGAATTCGGCCTTCTCAGATCGGCCCGGACGCTCGAACGTGCTATCAGGCGGCTTCGACCTGACGTCGTACATTCTCATTTGGCCTTCGCGGACGTCGTGTCCGCAACGGTTGTGGGTCTCCGTCAGGTGATGGGTCGTTTGCCGGGGACCTCCGCAGCACCGTTGTTGGTTACGACGGAACACGGAATCGCACCAGAGGATTCCACATACCAACCCTCGCCGGTGCGGGCGAAAGTCATGAACATCGTTCACTCGAGCCGGCTCAGAATCACTGACCGGGCAATCGCCGTGTGCGAATCGACCAAGTGCGTCATGGAGGCGAAATGGCATGCCCGTGATGTCCACGTGGTCCGCAACGGGGTCGACGTCGGCGCGGTCCAGAAGGCCGTCGGGCACCACAGGGAGAAGCACGAATCAAGCGAGGGAACGCGATTTCTGACGCTCTCCCGGTTGGCGCCTGAGAAGCACATCGATACGGTGATCCGTGCGTTCGCCGCGGTTCACGAGGTTGATCGTGAAGCAACGCTCGTTGTCGGAGGGGAGGGGCCTCTGAAAGCCGACCTCGAGGCCCTGGCGAGCGAAATGGAACTGGAGGAGGCTGTCACGTTTCCCGGTTTCGTGGAACCGTACCAGGCCTTAGCTCAGGCGGACGTTCTGGTGCAGATCTCCGAGTGGGAGAACTACTCGTACACTCTCTTGGACGCCGTCGCAGCCGGAGTTCCTGTGGTGACCAATGATGTCGGTGGGAACCGGGAGATCGTGGGCGGAGACACTCTTGCTTCACCCGTATCGACTGATGATCTTGTGGAGAAAATGAGAGGCTGTTACCCGGTCATTGGCTCCACGCCTGACTCCGGCGCACGGCCATTGCCTAACCTCAAGACTATGACCGCTTCCATCACGAAGCTCTATCCGCCGAGTGACTCAATGAGGCGAACAAATGACCGGATCTAAGAAGTCGCCGGAAGTGGTGGTTCCATTCGAGGCGGGCATCGTCCGGCAGACAGACCGGGCTACAGCATCGGCCGGCAGGTTGCATTTATTCGAATTCCTCATGGGTGTGCTGATGGTTCGCGTCGGAACCGTCGTTCCTGGATCGCCGGTTGCCATGCCGGTCACCTATGCAGGTGTCCCGACAGGGGTTATCCAGCGGAAAGAGGCCGCCTGGATACCGAGCCCTTCGAGAAATAGGGGACTCCACCGTGCGGGATAGATTCAAGGAACTTGACGGTCTGCGGGGCATAGCGGCGCTATTCGTTGTATTCAGTCATTTCACAGGCGGGTACGATTCCAAGTACGTCGCGAGTGAGCCATTTCGCTTTGATATGTACTGGGGCGCTTATGGGGTTCAGCTTTTCTTCCTGATCAGTGGATTTGTGATCCTCATGAGCGGATGCACATCTCGTCGGCCTAGCGATTTCGTCATATCGAGAGCCGCAAGGCTGTACCCGGCTTACTGGCTCGCCCTCTGCGAGTCAATTGTTTTGTCAGTGGCATTCGCCGTTCCCCATACCGACATCGGTTGGGTCAACCGAATACTGAATTTTGCGATGGTTCAGCGTCTATTTCTGGTCCCGAACGTGGACGAGGTCTATTGGACGCTGGCTATTGAGATGCAGTTCTACATCTTGGTATTCGTGATTCTCTGGATCACTCGGTGCAGGTTGACCGACAAACTGCTCTACTGGATTTCTGGTATCTGGCTGTTGGTTGCATTCTGCATTGCCCTCGTCTTCGGGGGATACTCGCGAGGCCTCGACCCCCAGCTCGTCTGGGCGCCGGTCAAGATGCTCCTCAACGTCTTTGTAGTCCAGTGGGCACCGTTTTTTATCACCGGAATGTTCGCCTTCCGGGCGAGATACAGTTCCGGTCCCGATGCCGGCAAATTTTGGGCTCTCAGCTGTTTGGGCGGAGCGTTCGCGGTACTCATGCACGCCACCCTGCACGGTTGGACCGAGAGTGTGTGGGTGCTCGGTGTGGTACTGATATTCCTGGCCGTCGTCGCCCGCCGGAAGACGAGGGTTCTGCTTTTGGGCCCCGTGCAATGGTTCGGCACGATCAGTTATTCCTTGTACATCGGCCACGTGGTCCTGGGAAATCTGGTGATCCACTGGACCGTCGATTCCGTTGGCCGTCCACTGGCAATGTGTATTGC